>NZ_JBITXS010000002.1:493799-971129 GCF_044544825.1 Streptomyces sp. NPDC053493 | reverse complement strand
ACCGCCGCGGCGAACGGCGTGATCTTCGCCTCCGCCAGCGCACGGACCGTCTCCCGGAGCATCTCGTGCTCCTCCGACGGGCGATACAGGTCGAATTCCTGGGCGTCCTTGGCCATGGTCTGGGGCTCCCCTAGCAATGCTTGTGGCACGTGTGGCACTGTCCTGGCACTGAGTACCCTCAGCAAAACACACTCAGTGCCACGATGCTAGTAGCTAGGGCCCGCCCATGGTCCCGAAGCCCCCCGCGCACGGCGCCGTGCAGTGCCCTCCCGGCCCTCCGCCAGGCCCCTGGCACGCCGAACCCGCGGTCCAGCTGCCCGCTCGCCGCTGTCGTTGCGCGCCTCCTCACGGGGCCGGCGCCCTCCGCCCCCTCCGGTGCGACCCTTCGTCCCGCCGGTGTGGCGCCCCCCTCGACGGGCCGGCGCCCGTCGCCGCCCGCGTTGTGGCCGTTGTCCCGCCGGGGTGTCGCCCGCCGCCCACCGCGTGGTGGGCCTTCGTCCCGCTGGTGCGGTGCCCACCCGCCCCCGGGCTGGCGCCCGTCGCCACCTCCGTTGTGGGCATTCGTTCCGCTGGGGCGGAACGGGTGGGCACAACGGACGGCGCCCTTTGCCGGGCCTAGGCTTCCGGGCCTTGACCCGCACCACTGGTGCGGCGCGGTCGTGGTGCGGGTTCAGGCGCAGGTGCGGAACGCGCCCGCAAGGGCGCCGTCCCGTGTGCCCACCCGTCCCGCCCCAGCGGGACGAATGCCCACACGGAGGTGACAAGGCGCGCCGCGCAAGCAGGCGCCACCCACACGGGCGCGGGGCGAAGCCCGCACGGAAGCGGGCGCGGGCCCACACGGAGGTGGCGGGTGGCGCCGCGCGAGCAGGCGCCACCCGCACGAGGTGGGGCGAAGGCCCCGGGGGTGCGGGCGCGGGAGGGCGAAGCCCCCGTCGGGGCGGAGGTTTCGGCCGGTAGGGCGGACCGTCCCACCGGGCCGTACGCGCAGCACGCGCGGGCGGCGGGACGACGGAGGTTGCCGTCCTGGCGAGCGGCAGCCCGCGCGGGTGCGGCGGCGGAGGTTGCCGTCCCGGCGAAGGGCAGCCCGCGCGGGCGGGGCGACGGGTGCCGTCCCGGTGAGGGGGGCAGCCCGCGCGGGGCCGGGCCCGGGCCCGGGGATCAGGCGGAGGGGTCCGGGTGGTGGGGGGTCGTCGTGAGGACGACCGCGGCCGCGAGGAGCACCACGTTCTTGACCACGAACTCGCCCGTCATCGTCAGCAGCAGCGGATTCGCGTGGTCGAACGCCGCCCCCGGCGTCAGAAGCAGCACCGCGAACGTGCCGAGCAGATGCCCGCCGAGGATCGGCAGGAGGAGGCGCTGGGCCCGGCCGGTGAGGAGCCACACGCCGAGCGCGACCTCGGCCCAGCCCAGGGCCGGGACGAACCAGTCGCCCGTGTCGAACGGCATCACGTCCACGACGAGCTGCGCCGCCGGGCTGAGCCCGATCATCTTCAGGACGCCGAACCACACGAAGACCCCGCCGAGCCCGCCGCGCAGCATCCGCATGCCGTAGCGGTGCAGGCGCGGCGCCAGCCGGTCGAAGAGCCGGTCGAGGAGGCGCGCGCGCCCGGGGCGCTGCCCGGGCCCCGGCGAGGTCGGGTTCGAGTTCGTACGCGTCGGCGCTCTCAGCTGCGAGGAAACGGTCATGCGCGGCCACTCCAAACGGATCGGTGCGGGATCGGTCGAGTTCTTGGCGGACGAGGGGCGCCGGGGCGCCGGCGCCTCGGGCCGGTCCGGCCGCGGGCCGATTCCGGTCTCGCGTCCGGGCGGGCGGTCCGGCGGCCGGCGGCCCGCGGCGCTCGCGCCCGTGAACGGGACGACGACCGGGGTGGCCGGGATGACCGGGTGGACCCGGAGCTCCGGGTCGGGAGGTGCGGTGCCGGACGAGGCGGACCGCCGCGCCGTCCCGGGGCCGGATTCGGTCACGGCACGCGGCCCCCGAGGGCGTGCCGCCGCCCCGGGGGCCGGGACCGGGTGCCGTCCCCGGAGGGCACGGCGTACCCGTCCGACGGTGGGGCCGACAACGCCTGGCGCCGTCCCACGCTAGCCACTCGCCGGGGCGACGGCGATGCCCATCGCTTCCTTGCATGCCTCCGATGGAAGAAGCCGATCGGCCGTTGCCCCGCGCGATCAATTCTCGCCAGTGTGAGGGCAGTTCGAGCTTGTGTTTGATCCGATCCCGCCAGGCACCACACGCGAAGGAAACCCAGGGATGTCTCAGCGACCCGTGTCCACCGCCCCCACCACCCCGGCACCGCTCACCCGGCGCCGGGTGCTCACCGCCTCCGCCGCCGCGGCCGGCGCCTTCGCGCTGGCCACCGGCGGTACGGCCTGGGCCGCCCCGGTCGAGCGGTTCGAGGCGGAGACCCGCACCGGCCGCCGGGCTCCCGGCCTGCTCACCGAGCCCACCGTCGTGGTCCGCTGGAACCAGGCCACCATGGACGCGATCCTCGGCCGCTACCAGGCCGCCGGCAACCGCTTCGGCCCCGCCACGGTCAACGCCCGCATCCTCGCGATCGTCCACAACTGCATCTACGACGCCTGGGCCTGCTACGACCGGGTCGCCTCCGGCACCCGCTTCGGCGGCGCCCTGCGCCGCCCCCGCTCCGAGCGCACCCTCGACAACAAGAACGAGGCCATCAGCTACGCCGCCCACCACGCGCTGCTCGACTTCTTCCCCGAGTACAAGGTCGCCATCGACTCGATGCTGAGCAGCCTCGGCTACGACCCCGAGCTCACCGACCCGCGCCGCTACAGCCCCGCCTGGATAGGTCTGCGCACCGCCCAGGCCGTCCTCGACTACCGTCACGGCGACGGCGCCAACCAGCTCGCCACCCCGCCGTACGCGGACACGACCGGCTACCAGCCGAAGAACCCGCCGCAGACCGCCGGCGCCTTCGACCCGTCCGTCGTCGTCGCGCCCGAGCACTGGACCCCGCTGATCGTCGGCGGCAAGCTGCAGAAGTACCTCACGCCGCAGTTCGCGGTGATGAAGCCGTTCGCGCTCAGCCGCCCCGACCAGTTCACGATCCCCGCCCCGCCCGCGTACCCCTCCGTCCGCATGACCGCCGCCATCGAGGAACTCCTCGACATCAGCGCCCGTCTGACGGACGAGCAGAAGTCGATCGCCGAGTTCTGGCTCAACGACGACGTCACCCCGCCCGGCGCCCAGCAGATGTGGGGCCGTTTCGTCTCCGCCCGCGACGGCCACGGCGTCGACGAGGACGCCAAGCTGTTCTTCGGCCTCAACATGGCCGAGTGCGACGCGGCGATCGGCTCCTGGGCGGTCAAGCTCCAGTACGACTTCGCCCGCCCGTCCACGCTCATCCCGTACGACCGCCGCGGCCAGCAGGTCACCTCCTGGGGCGGCCCCGGCAAGGGCACCGTCACCATGGACGGCGTCAACTGGCAGGCGTACGTGGCGGTGCCGCCGTTCCCGGCCACCGTCTCCGGCCACAGCACCTTCTCCGGCGCGGCCTCCGAGTTCCTGCGCCGCTTCACCGGCAGCGACCAGTTCGGCGACTCCTTCCGCTTCAAGGCCGGCACGTCCACCGTCGAGCCGGGCCTCACCCCGCGCACCGACGTCGTCCTCACCTGGCCCACCTTCAGCGACGCCGCCCACCAGGCGGGCATCTCCCGCGTCTACGGCGGCATGCACTGGAGCTTCGACAACGAGCCCGGCATCGAGATGGGCCACCAGATCGGCCAGGTCGTCTACCGCAAGGCCATGTGTTACTTCAACGGCGCGCACTGAGGAGCCGACCCGTGAGCAACCAGACCCAGACCCCGGCGCGGAACGCGCCCAAGACGGGCAGCGGAGCACCGCCCTTCCCCGGGGCCAAGCCGGCCGTCCTCGGCACCCTCGCCACCGTCGTGTCCCTGGTGATCCTCGTGGCACTCGGCGAGGCCACCGGCCATCTGCTGATGATCGCCCCGCTCGCCGCCACCGCGATGATCATCTGCAGCACGCCGGCCCTGCCGCCCGCCCAGCCCCGCGGCGTGGTCCTCGGCCAGATCGGCTCCGGCGTCCTCGGCCTCGCCGCCGTGGCCCTCCTCGGCCACTCGCTGTGGGTCGCGGCCGTCGCCGCCGGCCTGAGCGTCGGACTCATGCTGCTGCTGCGGGCCGTGCACGCCCCGGCCGCCGCCACCGCCGTCCTCGCGGTCCTCCAGGACCCGCAGCCGGTCCGCTTCCTCGTCCTGCTGGCCATCGGCAGCGCGCTGCTCGTCCTCGTGGGCATCGTCGCCTCGAAGCTCGGCGTGATCGCCAAATACCCGACGTACTGGTGGTGAACCCGATGACCCGACACTCCCTGCTCGTCAGCACGGACGAGCTGCAGCGCCGGCTCGCGAGCGGCGACGACGGCCTGGTCCTCGTCGAGATCACCGACGGCGGCAACGACGGCGGCGGCCGGCCCGGCCGCATCCCCGGAGCCGTACGCCTCGACTGGAGCGGAGACCTCCAGGACGCGGTACGCCGGGACGTCATCGGCCCGGAGGCCTTCGCGGCGCTCCTCGGCCGGCACGGCATCTCCGCCGACGACACCGTCGTCTTCTACAGCGGCAACAACAACTGGTGGGCGGCGGCGGGCTACTGGCAGTTCCGCCTCTACGGCCACCGCGAGCTGCGCCTCCTCGACGGCGGGCGCGCCCGCTGGGAGGCGATCGGCGGGGCGCTGACCGCCGAGGCGCCGCAGCGGGAGGAGGTCGTCTACCCGGTGCCCGCGGTGGACGAGTCGATCCGGGCCCGGCGCGAGGACATGCTCGACCACATCGGCTACCGCACGCTCCTGGACGTCCGGTCGATCGAGGAGTACCTCGGCCACACCAACACGCCGCCCGGTGTTCCCGACGACCTCGGCGTCCGCTGCGGACACGCGCTGTCCGCCGAGCACATCCCGTGGCACACCGCCATCCACGCGGACGGCACGTTCCGCGACGACGCGGAGCTGAAGGCCGCGTACGGCGGCCTGAACACCGAGGTCCCGACCGTCGTCTACTGCCGGGTCGGCTGGCGTTCGGCGCACAGCTGGTTCGTGCTGCACGAGCTGCTCGGCATGACCGACGTCCGCAACTACGACGGCGCCTGGCGGGAGTTCGGCTCCCTCATCGGCGCGCCGATCGTCAAGGGCCCGCAGCAGTGGGGCCCCGATCCCATCCCGTCCGTCGTGCCGCAGCGCACCGCGGCCCCGTCCCCTTCCGCCCCGGAGGTCACCGCCCGTGCCTGACGTCACCGTCTACCGCGATGTGCTGCGCAACGGATTCGACCAGACCGACCTGCCGTGGGTCCCGTGGACCGAACCGGGCCGCGAGGGCGTCGAGTTCGTCGTCCTGTGGGGCCCGGGCCACGCGGGCGAGGAGGACTCGGCGTCCCTCCTCCTGCGCTTCCCGCCCGGCGCCCACGGCGACTTCCACGAGCACCTCGGCCACGAGCTGATGCTGGTCCTCGACGGAACCCTCGACCACAGCGACGGGCGCCGCTTCGAGCGCGGCGACCTGGTGATCGAGGAGCCGGGCACCCGCCACCAGATGTCCAGCGCCACCGGCTGCACGGTCCTCGCCGTCCGCGCCCGCCCGGCCTCTCCGCGTACTCCGCACGAGGGCGAGATCACCACAGGCGTCGGCGCCGGCGCGGCCTGACCCGCCGGGACCTCGGCCGCCCGGCGGGCGCCGCGGGCTCGGCGGCCGACCGGACCCGGTCCCGACCTCGGCCCGGGGCCGGTCCCCGCGCCCCGGCCCGGGGCCCGGTCCTCGCCCCGACCACGGGGCGCCGCTGCGGAAACCGGGCGCCGGCCCCTCCTTCCCGGCCTTCGCCCCGAGGGCCGTACCCGGCCCCGGGGCCGCCCCCGAGCCGCACCCGGCCTGAGGACGCACCCGGGCCCAGGGCCGTACCAGACCCCGGGCCGCACCCGGGCCCAGGGCCGCACCAGACCCTGGGCCGCACCCGGCCCGACGGCCGCGCTCGCCCGGGTCCCCGGGTCGCGCCCGACCTCCGGGCGCGACCCGGTCTCCGGGCCGCGCGCGGCCCCCGCACCCGACCCCGGGATCACCCCCGGGGCGCTCACCCGGAAGGACCGCCGTCCCGCGCGGTTCGTCCGGTGTCGCACGCCGCCGTCGGCCTTCGCGCCCGGCCATGAACACCCGGCGGGTCCAGGGCCTCGGAGCGGCACAGGGACCCGCCGGGCCCACCGCGGCCGCGGCCGCACCGTCCGCACCGGGCCGCCGGCACCGCGGCCCCGTGCGGCTCGCCGCGACCGCCTCCGCATCCGCACCGTCACTGGAGACACGCCATGCCAACCTTGCACAGTACCGAGCCGTCCCGTCGGGTGCTGCTCACCACCGGGTCGTCGGACGCGCACACCTGGAACCTGGTGCACCTTCAGCTGTTCCTGGAGGAGCACGGCCACTCGGTGCTCAACCTCGGGCCGTGCGTGCCGGAGCGGCTGCTCGTGGACACCGCCAGGATGACCAGCCCGGACCTCGTCGTGCTGTCCTCCGTCAACGGGCACGGACACCAGGACGGGCTGCGGGCCGCCCGCGCGCTGCGGGAGGACGAGGACACCCGCGGGATCCCGATGGTGATCGGCGGACTGCTCGGCATCTCGCCCGAGGGCGCCGAGGAGCGGCGCGCCGAACTGCTCGCCGCCGGGTACGCCGAGGTGTACACGGACGGCACCGCGCCCACCGCGCTCCTGGAGCAGCTCGGCCGGCTCGGCGAACGCGAGGAGATGAGAGACGTGTGTACCGGGCGGGCCGCGGCGTGACCCTTCCCGGCCAGTCCCCGCACCCGCACCCGCACTCGCATCCGCCGCACCCGCACCAGCCCGCGGGCGACCTCGGCGCGTTCGTCCAGGAGTCCGCCGCGGCCGGCGAGCTCGTCGTCCAGCCCCGGATGGGCATGGTCGCCCCGGAGGAGATGGCCGCCGGCGTCGCCGCCGTCGCCGCCCTGCCCGAGCGCACCGTCTCCACCCTCACCATCGACAGCTACACCCGCGTCGGCGACCACGCCGCCGCCACCGCCGCCCTGCGCACCGGCCGGCCCCTCAACGGCTTCCCGATCGTGAGCCACGGGCCGAAGACCGCCGCCCGGGTGGCCGCGGCCGCCGGGCGACGCACTCCGGTCCAGGTCCGGCACGGTTCCGCCGACCCGATGGCCATCTTCCGCACCATGACCGCCGCCGGCCTGTCCGCCAGCGAGGGCGGCCCCGTCTCGTACTGCCTGCCCTACGGCCGTACACCGCTCGCCGAGTCCGTCGCCGCCTGGCGGGACTCCGTCCAGTTCCTCACCGAGGAGAGCCGGTCCCACGGCCGCCGCGCCCATCTGGAGTCGTTCGGCGGATGTCTGCTCGGCCAGCTCTGCCCGCCCTCCATGCTGGTCGCCGTCTCGCTCCTCGAGTGCCTGTTCTTCGTGCAGAACGGCGCCACCAGCGTGTCCCTGTCCTACGCCCAGCAGACCCACGCCGCGCAGGACGCCGGCGCGCTCGCCGCACTGCGCACGCTCGCCGACGAGCTGCTGCCGGCCGGCGTGGACCGGCACATCGTGCTCTACACGTACATGGGCGTCTATCCGCGGACCGTGCTCGGCGCCCGCCTGCTGCTGCGCCGCAGCGCCGAGCTCGCGGTCCGCGGCGGTGCGCAGCGGCTCATCGTGAAGACCGAGACCGAGGCGCACCGCATCCCGACGGTGGCGGAGAACCTGACGGCGCTGAGCGTGGCCGCCGACGCGGCCCGTTCGGCCCGTGCCAGGCCGCGCCCGGCGGGCTCGCCGGCCGGCGACACCGAGGAGATCCTGGCCGAGGCCCGCGCCCTGGTCGGCGCCGTCCTCGCGCTCTCGGACGACCTCGGCACCGCGCTCCTGAAGGCGTTCGACCGGGGCCTGCTCGACGTGCCGTTCTGTCTGCATCCGGACAACCGGGGCGAGGTCCGGTCCACGGTGGCGCCCGACGGCCGCCTGCAGTGGACCGATCTGGGCTCGCTGCCGCTGCTCACCACCAGCCGGAGGACCACCCCGATGACCTCGCGTCAGCTCGCCGGCATGCTCGGCCGGGTCGCCCGCGAGCACGACCTGGCGGCGGAGACCGCTCCGCCGCCGGAACCGGCACCGCTGTCCACCCCGCAGTGCCTGGCCGACCCGGTCGCCGAGCCGCTGCGGATCGCCTTCGCCGGCATGGGCCCGCGCGGCCTGTCCGTCCTGGAGCGGCTCGCGGCCCGCTGCGCCGAGCAGCCGCCGGCACGCCGGCTGGAGGTGTACGCGATCGATCCGTACGAGGCGGGGGCCGGTCGGATCTGGCGTACGGACCAGTCGCCGCTGTTCCTGATGAACACCCCGGCCCAGGAGGTCACCATGTTCTCCGGGCCGGCCGACGACGGGCCGCACCGGCCCGGCGCCGGGCCCACGCTCGGCGAGTGGTGGGCGGAGCACGACCCGGCCCACGCCGACCCGGGCGGCTACGCCCCGCGCGTGGTCTACGGCCGGTACCTCTCCTACGTGATGGAGCGCATCGAGGAGACGCTGCCGCCGTGCCTGACCGTGCACCGGATCGGCGCGCGGGTCATCTGCGCCGACCGCGCCGACCGCGAGGCCCCGTACCGGCTGCGCCTGGACCGCGGTGACGTGCTCACCGCGGACCGGCTGGTGCTGGCCACCGGCCACCCGGTGAACGAGCTCGACCGGCAGCAGGAGGAGTGGCGGCGCTTCGCCCGCGCCAACTCCACCCCGGCCCGGCCGCTGAAGTACGTGGCGGGCGGCTCGGCCAACGAGATGCCGCTGTCCGACATCCCGGCCGGGGCCCGCGTCGGCGTCATCGGCATGGGCCTGACCTTCTACGACGTGCTCGCCGAGCTCACCCTCGGGCGCGGCGGCAGCTTCACCGAGGGCGGCGACGGGCTGCTCTACCTGCCGAGCGGCAAGGAGCCCCGGATCCTGCCGGCCTCGCGCGGCGGGGTGCCGCTGCTGACCCGCGGCGTCAACCAGAAGGGCCCCGAGCACCGCTACCGGCCGGTGCTGTTCACGCCCGCCCGGATGGCCCGGCTGCGCGAGGAGCACGCACCGCTCGACTTCGAGCGGACGGTGCAGCCCTGGCTGCTCGCCGAGATCAACCTCGTGCTGCTCGCGACCCGGATCCGCCAGGTTCACGGCCCCGACGCGGCGACGGAGTTCACCGAGCGGGCCGAGGAGGCGCTGGCGCTCGACCCCGACCTCGACGTGCTCCAGGGCCTGGCCGCCGGATACCGGATCGACCCGCGCCCGCTGACCGGACTCGCCACCCTGGCGCGGCCGTTCGACGGCCGGCGCTTCGGTTCGCCGGCCGAGTTCCACAAGGTGCTCACCGAGTGGCTGCGCGCGGACCTCGGCGACGCCCGGCTCGGCAACGCGGAAGGGCCGATGAAGGCCGCCGCGGACGTCTTACGGGACGTGCGGCAGACCATCCGGAACGTGGTCGACTTCGCCGGCCTCACGCCGGACTCGCACCGCTGGTTCCTCGCCGAGTTCGGCCCGCTGGCCGCGCTGGTGTCGACCGGGCCGCCGCAGCTGCGCTCCGAGCAGTTCCTCGCGCTGCTGGCCGCCGGTGTGCTCGAGCCGGTGGGCCCCGGCGCCCGGTTCGGCACGGACCCGGTCGAGGGCCGGTTCACGGTCGAGTCGGCGCAGGTGGAGAACTCCTGGACGGCGCTCGACGTCCTCGTGGACGCCCGGCAGCCGACCACGGACGTGACCGTGGACCGCGATCCGCTGATCCGCGGTCTGCTCGCCGACGGAAGGGTGCGGCCCTTCGTGAACACGGCGAACACCGCTGACGGCGTGGGGGAGTTCAGGACCGGAGGCGTGGACTGCACCGACGCGCCGTTCCACCCGATCGGGGCGGACGGCACGCCGGACGTGACGGCGCACGTCATCGGCATCCCGAGCGAGCACACCCGCTGGTTCACCCAGGTCGGCAGCGGCCGGCCGGGCCCGTGGGGCTCGTTCACCCGCGACGCCGACGCGATCGCCGAGGCACTGGCCGCGGGAGGCACCGGATGACCGCGGCGGCGCACGCGCACCGGCGGCCGCCGGGACACGCGGAGCACCGGGTCACCGCCGCGCACGAGGAGTACCGGGCCGCCCGGGACCTGCTGCTGCGGCTGCGCGGCGACCGGGAGGCGGCCACGGCCGCCTTCCGGTGGCCGCGGGCCCGGCACTTCAACTGGGCCCTGGAGTGGTTCGACGTGGTGGCCGAGGGCAACGAACGGACCGCCCTGGAGATCCTCGGCCGCCCCGGCGAGGACGGCACGGTGCCGGTCGTGGACCGGGTCACCTTCGCCGAACTCGCCGCCCGGTCGGACGAGTTGGCGGTCAGTCTCGCCGAGGCCGGGGTGGCGCCCGGCGACCGGGTGCTCATCCTGCTCGGCACCCGCGCCGAACTGTGGGAGACCCTCCTCGGCTGCATCAAGCTCGGCGCGGTGGTGGTCCCGGGCTATCAGGACCTCACCCGCGACGAGGCCGCCGACCGGATCGGCCGCGGCGGCATCCGGCACGTCGTGTGCGCGCCCGAACTCGTCGGCCTGCTCGGCGAGTCGGGCGTGCCGGGTGTCCGCATGGCGCCCGGCGCCACGGACCTGCCCGGCTGGCTGCCGTACCCGGACACCCGCGACACCGGGCGGCGCCGGCCGTTCGTGCCGGCCGGGCCGACGCGCGCCGCGGACCCGTCCTTCTGCTACTTCACCTCGGGCACCACCTCGCTGCCCAAGCTCGTCGAGCACACGCACGCCGGCTACGCCGTCGGCCACCTCTCCAGCCTGTACTGGAGCGGACTGCGGCCCGGCGACCGGCACCTCAACCTGTCCGCGCCGGGCTGGGCCAAGCACTCCTGGTCCAGCTTCTTCGTGCCCTGGACGGCCGGCGCCACGGTCGTCGCGCCGCCCGACGGCGGTCTGCCGGCCGAGCTGCTGCCCGGCGTGCTGGCCGCGCAGCGGATCACCAGCCTCTGCGCGCCGCCGAGCGCGTGGCGGGCGATGCTGCCGTACGTGACGGGTGACGGGGCCGCGGGCCGGGGCGTACCGCGGCTGCGGGAGGCGACGGCGGCCGGGGAGCCGCTGACGGCGGAGGTGACGGACCGCATCGAGGCGGCCTGGGGCGTACGGGTCCGCGACGGCTACGGCCAGACCGAGGCCACCGCCCTGATCGGCCGGGCGCCCGACACGCCGGCCGCGCTGTCGCCGCTGGGACACCCGCTGCCGGGATACCGGATCGTGCTGCGCGACCCGGAGACCGGTGAGCTCGGCGACGCCGGCGAGGTGTGCGTCGACCTGACGGAGCGCCCGCCGGGCCTCATGCGCGGCTACGCCGACCGGCCGGACCGCACCGCGGAGGCCTTCGCGGACGGCCTCTACCGGACCGGGGACCGGGGCGAGCGGTGCGCCGACGGGTCGATCCGACTGCTCGGCCGGATGGACGAGGTCTTCAAGTCGTACGGCCACCGGGTCTCGCCGATGGAGATCGAGGCCGTGCTGCGCACCCATCCGGCGGTCGCCGACGCCGCCGTGATCCCGTGCCCCGACGAGCAGGGCGGCCTCGCCCCGTACGCCGTGGTCGAGACCCACGCCGGTCCGGGTGAACCGGAGCTGCTCGTACGGGAGTTGATCGCCCTGGCGGAGCGGCGTCTCGCGCCGGTGTTCGTGCCGCGCGGTGTCGACCTGGTCGCCCGTCTGCCGCGCACCCGCTCGGGCAAGGTCCGCCGCGGCGAACTCCGGCCCGGCGCGCGCCCTTAGGGCGGCTCGCGGTCGGTTTCGGAGGAGGTCCGGGAAGAGGGGGACGGCGCTCACGCCGTCCCCCTTCGCGTCTTCCGTGCCCGTCAGCGCGCTCGTACGGACAGAGCCGTCCGTGACGCCTGGGCTGCCTGCGTCGGCTACGACGCCTGGGCGGTCTGCGGCGTCCGTGCCGCCCGGGCGGCCGGCGCCGGCTCGCGCTCGGCGGTCCGCAGCAGCACCGTCGCCACCGCGCGGGCGCGGACCGCCGCCTCCGTGGTGCCCTCGCGCAGGGCCGTGACGATGGCGCCGTCGCCGAGCAGGGCGAGCTGGCGGGCGAGGGTCTCGTGGTCGTGGTAGCCGCCCTCGGTGAGCAGGCTGTCGAGGCGGGCGATGACCTTTTCCTTGTGCTCGGCGGCCACGTGGTGCGCCGGACTCTCGGGATCGGCGGTCTCCACCATGGTGTTGATGAAGGCGCAGCCGCGGAAGTCCGCCGCGGCGAAGCGCTCGGCGAGTCCGTCGAAGAGGGCGAGCGGCAGTTCCTCCGGGGCGCGGTCGCTCGCCTCGATCCGGCTCTCCAGCCAGGCCCGCCACATGCCGTCGCGGCGCCGCAGCACCTCGACGACCACGTCGTCCTTGCTGGGGAAGTGCCGGTAGAAGGAGGCGCGGCCCACTCCGGACTCGGACAGGATGCGCTCGATGCCGACGGCCCGGATGCCCTCTTCGTAGAAAAGACGCTCCGCGGCGGTGAGGAGTCGTTCTTTCGCGTTCGTGGCCATACCAAACGGTACCACTCGGTTCCGATCGCCGGAACGGAGTGTGCCCCTCCCGTTGCGCCAGACGGAACCGATCAGTACCGTCTGGGTGGTACCGATCAGTTCCATCTTTTGGTCCGGCTCAAGGAGAGCTCCATGTCCCGCCTGCCCCAACTGACCGTCGAGACCGCCAACGAGGAGCAGCGCGAGCTGCTCGAAGGCACCCTCAAGCAGCTCGGCAAGCTGCCCAACCTCTACGCCGCCCTCGCCAACGGCCCCGCCGCCCTGCGCGGTTACCTCGCCATGCGCGAGGCCCTGGTCGGCGGCAGCTTCAGCGCCCGGCAGCGCGAGCAGCTGGCGCTCTACATCGCCCAGCGCAACGACTGCACCTACTGCGTCTCCGCGCACACCCTGCGCGGCGGCAAGGTCGGCCTCAGCGAGCAGGAACTGCTCGACACCCGCCACGGCCAGGACCACGGCGACCCGCACATGGACCAGGTCCTCCGCATCACCGGCGCGATCATGGAGAGCGGTGGCCGGGTGACCGACGCCGCCCTCGCCGACGCCCGCGCCGCCGGCGTCACCGACGGCGAACTGGCCGAAATCGTCGGTCATGTGGCGCTCAACGTGCTGTCGAACTTCTTCAATCACGTTGCGCAACCGGAACTGGACTTTCCGTTGGTTCCCGCGCAGCTCGCCGAGTAGAGTCCTTCGCGGCCGACCAGGGGTGCCGGGTGCGAGAGGAGCGTCCGGCACCCCTGTGGTGTGACAGACCGAGTGGGGCGATCGAGCGGGCGGCGCGACCAGCTGCCCGAGTGCCATCCGCCGCCGGGGGGCGGCAAGGGGGTTGAACACGTGGACATCGACGCAAGAACCCTGAGAACCTTCCGCGAGGTGACCCTCACCGGGTCCTTCACGCAGGCGGCCCGCCGCCTCGGGTACTCGCAGTCCAGCGTCACGGCGCAGATGCGGGCCCTGGAACGGCAGGTGGGCGAGCCGGTCTTCGAGCGGCTGCCCAGCGGCGTACGGCTCACCCGGACGGGGACCGTGCTGTGCGAGTACGCCCGTCAGATCCTCACGCTCGTCGGCGAGATGGAGGTCGCCCTGCGCCGCCCGGCCGCCAACCCGCCGCGGATGACCGTGGGCGTCGTGCCGGCCCTCGCGTACGGCCAGCAGCTCGCCCGGCTCACCCACATCGGGCGCCGGCTGCTCTCCGGAGTCCAGCTCGCCCTGCGGGTCATGGGCACCGCCGAGATCCACGACGCCTTCCGGGCCGGCAGCATCGACGGCGCCCTGGTGCTCACCGTCGTCGACGCCGACGACCCGGCCGTACTGCCCGGCTCCCTGCCCGACCCGCTGCGCGCCGCCGACCGGCCCGACGACCTGCACGAAACCCGCCTCCAGGAGGTCGAGTTCGTGCCCGTCACCGGCGTCTCCCGGCCGCGCGGACCGGCCGCCGGACGCCAGGTCGTCATCGCCGACCCCGACTGTCCCTCGCAGCGCTGGCTGCCCGAATTCCTCCGGCTCCGCTCCGACGGGCCGCCCGAGATCCACGAACTCGGCTCCATGGCCGGCGTCCGCGCCGCCGCCCAGTCCGGACTCGGCTGCGCCATGCTGCCGATGGCCCTCGCCGCCTCCCCGAACGAGGCCACCGGACTGCGCCCGCTGCCGGGCGTGCCCCGGATGCGCTGGAACGCCTCCCTCGTCTCCGCGCGCGGCGACGACCGCCCCGCCATCGACTGGGAGAACCTCACCGAGACCCTGCGCCAGGCCACCGCCCTGGCCTGCGCCGTCCCGCAGGGCGGCCGCGAGGGCGCGGGCGCCGACGCGACGGCGGTGAGCTGACGGCGGCGGTGAGCTGACCACGGCGGTGCGCCGGCCGACCGCGGCCGTGAGCTGACGACGGCACTGAAGCCCACGACGGCCGCGAGCCGGCCGACGACGGCGCTGAGCCGACCACGGCGGCGGGCTGTCCCGCCTCCCCAGACCGGTGCCACGGCACATCCGTCTCTCCCCGGACCCACACCCCCGACCGGGCCCACAGAGACGACGGGTGCGCCGTGGCACCTTCCGTCATGTCCGGCGCGCCCTCAGCGGCGCTGGTCGACGAGTACGGCCAAGCCGTCCAGGATCCGCTGCAGGCCGAAGTCCCATGCCTGATCCTGCTCGTCGGACCGGGCGGCTGAAGCGAGGGCCGCGGTGAGCGCGGGGAACCGCTCGCCGTGCGCCTGCATCAGGTCGCCGAGGATGGAGCCCAGTTGGGCTTCGGGGTTGCCTGCCGGGCCTGCCGCACGGGTCTGCTGGGTGATGCCGCGTACGTGACCGACCAGCAGGACAGCCGCGTCCATCCGCTCGGCACCGCTCAAACCGGTGCTGTCCAGGGCCGACACGGCATGCTCCAGCCAGGACAGCTCCCCAGGCCCCATGACCCGCGGCCCGACCGTGGCGTCCAGTGCCCAGGGGTGCTGACGAAAGACGTCGAGCAGCCGGCCGGCCCATTCCTCCAGCTGCTCACGCCAGCCGCCATGTCGCGCCTTCGTCGCCGGGCAGGGGCCGATCGCGGTGTCCACCATCAGGGCCACCAGCTCGGCTTTGCCCGGCACGTACCGGTACAGCGCCATCTTGGTCACATCCAGTTGCGCGGCGACCCGCTGCATGGACACACCGGCCAGCCCCTCCGCGTCGGCGATCTCGATCCCGGCCCGCGCGATGCGGTCCAGGTCGAGTGCCGGCCTGGGGCCTCGCGCGGGCTTGGGGTGCGGACCCCACAGCAGTCGCACCACCTCGGCGTGCTCGCCACCCATGTCCGTCGCCCTCCAGTCCTGTCCTGTCCTGCCCTGCCTTGCCGAATCAACTGTGTCTACGGTACACAGTAAATAACAGTGTCCACAGGACACAGTTTTCGAGCGGAGGGAAGCCCCGTGAACAGGAACGTCCTCATCTCCGGCGCGAGCATCGCCGGCCCCGCGCTGGCCTACTGGCTGGGACGCCACGGCTTCCGGCCCACCGTCGTCGAACTGGCCCCGGCGCTGCGCCAGGGCGGTCAGGCCGTCGACTTCCGTGGAGAGGCGCATCTGACCGTGCTGGAACGCATGGGCCTGCTTCCCGAACTGCGCCGCATCCAGACCGGCGGCAGCCCGATGCGCTTCGTCGACGAGCGCGGCCGCACGCTGCTGGACCTGCCGGCCGAGTTCGCCGGCGGTGAGATAGAGGTGCTCCGCGGAGACCTGGCGCGCGTGCTCCACGAGCACAGCGCCCCCTGCACCGAGTACATCTTCGGCGACTCGATCGTCAGCCTCGCCGAGACCTCGTCCGGCGTGCGGGCCGACTTCCGAAGCGGAATCTCGCGCGACTTCGACCTGGTCATCGGTGCGGACGGGCTGCACTCCCAGGTCCGTCGCCTCGCGTTCGGGCCGGAGGAGGACTACGTGCGCCACCTCGGCTACTACGCCGCGACCTGGCAGCTGGCGAACGACCTGGGAGTGGGAAAGGGTTCGGTCGGGTACAACGTGCCGGGGCGGCTGGCGTCCGTAGGCGCCGACCACCGGGACCCGGCACGGGCGGGGGCGTTCTTCGTCTTCGCCGCGCCGGAGCTGTCGTACGACCGCCACGACCCGGAACAGCAGAAGCGTCTGATCGCAGGCGCGTTCTCCGGCCTCGGCTGGGAGGTGCCCCGCCTGCTCGACTCGCTGCACCAGGCACCCGACCTGTACTTCGACTCGATCAGCCGAGCGGACGTGGACACCTGGTCCACCGGGCGCGTGTGCCTCGTCGGCGACGCCGCCTGCGGGGCCACCATCGGCGGCATGGGCACCGGAACCGCGGTGGTCGCCGCGTACGTCCTGGCCGGCGAACTCGCGCGGGCCCAGGGCGATCACCGGGCGGCCTTCGCCCGCTACGAGAGCAGGGTCCGCGCGTACGCCGAGGGCTGCCAGGCAGGCGGCGACCGCACCGGGAAGTTCCTGGCCCCCGCCACCGCCACCGGCATTCGTCTCCGCAACACCCTGCTGTCCCGGCGCCTGTTGCTGAACGGCATGCTCAAGCTGGGCGAGAAAGTCAGCAGCACCGTGGCACTGCCCGACTATCCGGCCGACCCTAGCCGCGTCAGCTGATGACCGAAGCGGTACGCCCGTTGCGGCACCGCCCCAAGAGAGGAGTCCTGGGCCCTCAGTGGCGGATCACGCCCGTGCTCTCGCCGCGCAGCACCGTCTCGCCGTCCTGGTTGTCGATCTCGACGTCCAGCTCCACGGCGGTGCCCGAGCGGGTCTCGCCGAGCGCGCGCACGGTCACCTCGGCGGTGATGGTGTCGCCGGACCAGACCGGCCGCAGGAACTCCCAGGACATGCGCCGGGCGATGAAGTGGAAGCGGCCGCCGATCTCGGTCGCGAGCGACGCCGTGAGCAGTCCGTGCGCCATCGGCCGTCCGTGCTCGGGCAGATGGTGCCGGCCGCGGTCCCCGGCGAGTTCGGCGAAGGCCACGATGTCCTCGTCGGTGATCGTGCGCCGGGCGCGCAGCACCTGGCCGACCTTCAGCGCGGGCGGCGCGGCCGGGGCGTCGGGTGCCGCGGAGGCGTCCGTGGCGGTGGGGTGCGTACGGGGTGCGGCTGACTCCGGCACTTCGCTCCTCCGTGTGAGCGGCAGACTTGTCGGCGTCAGTCAAGCACAACGCCGAACGGCGGCAGGGCACTTGCCCCACCGCCGTCCGGTGTCGTGCGTGAACCTCAGCGGCTCGGCGTCGGTCAGGCCGCCGGGGCCGGGAAGGTCGGGTACTCGACGCCCGAGACGTGCTGGACGACCCGGATGACCTGGCAGGAGTAGCCGAACTCGTTGTCGTACCACAGGTACAGGATCGCGTTGTCGCCGTCGACCTTGGTCGCGCCGGCGTCGACGATCGAGGCGTGGCGCGAACCGACGAAGTCCATGGAGACGGCGTCGGGTGCCGTGGTGAAGTCGATCTGGCGCTTCAGCGGCGAGTGCAGCGAGACGTCGCGGAGGTACTCGAGGACCTCGTCGCGGGTGGTCTCGCGGCCCAGGCGCAGGCTCAGGATGGCGATCGAGACGTCCGGGACGGGGACGCGGATCGAGCTGCCGGTGATCGGCGCCTTCAGGTCGGGCAGCGCCTTGGCCACGGCGGAGGCGGCACCCGTCTCCGTGATGACCATGTTGAGCGGCGCGGACCGGCCACGGCGGTCGGCCTTGTGGTAGTTGTCCAGCAGGTTCTGGTCGTTCGTGAACGAGTGGACGGTCTCCACGTGACCGCGCAGGACGCCGTACTCGTCGTCCATGGCCTTCAGCGGCGGCACGATCGCGTTCGTGGTGCAGGACGCGCAGGACAGGATCTGCTCGTCCGGCTTGATCGTGTCGTGGTTGACGCCGTGCACGATGTTCGGCACGTCGCCCTTGCCGGGCGCGGTCAGGACGACCTTGTCGATGCCCGGACGCAGGTGCTTCGACAGACCCTCGCGGTCGCGCCACTTGCCGGTGTTGTCGATCAGGATGGCGTTGTCGATGCCGTACGCCGTGTAGTCGACCTCGGACGGGTCGTTGGCGTAGATCACGCGGATCGAGTTGCCGTTGGCGACGATGGTGCTGTTCGCCTCGTCCACGGTGATGGTGCCCTGGAACTGGCCGTGGATGGAGTCACGGCGCAGCAGCGAGGCGCGCTTCACCAGGTCCTGGTCGCCGCCGCCGCGGACGACGATGGCACGCAGCCGCAGACCGTTGCCGGAGCCGGCCTTCTCGATGAGCAGGCGGGCGACGAGCCGGCCGATGCGGCCGAAGCCGTACAGGACGACGTCGCGGCCGTCACGGCGCTCGATCTTGTTGGCCCCGGTGGCACCGGCGACGGCCTCGGCGGTGAACTCCGCCACCGACAGGCCGCGGTCGTCGGTCCGGAACGACTCGGCCAGGAGGCCGATGTCGATCTGGGACGGACCCAGGTCGAGCGTCGTCAGTGCCTGCAGGAACGGCAGGGTCTCGGTGACCGAGAGCTCCTCGCCGACGATCTGGCGGGCGAATCGGTGGGTCTTGAGAATGCTGACCACCGACTTGTTCACCAGGGAGCGGCTGTGAACGAGGACCGTGACGTCCTGCTCTCGGTGCAGCTTCCCGATGATCGGAATCATGGACTCCGCGATTTCCTCGCGGTTCTTCCAGTTTGTGAACGAGTCCTCGTTGACAGTCACAGTGCATCTTTCGAGCTAGGCAGTGCTCATATGCTAACCCGACCGCTCGGGCGGTCGGCAGGGGGCCCTCGTGTGGTTCCCGACACGGGGGTGTGGTGGCGGGTTTCCGGCGGTAACATCCCGGCGGACATCTGACAGTCCGTCACACGCCCGGGAGGCCCGCCGATGGTTCGCCCCGCCGCTCGACCGCACGCCCCGCTCGCCTTCCTCGCGGTCCTCGCCGCCCTGGCCGCCGTCCTCGCGGGCCCCGCGGCCGGACCGGCCGAGGCCCGGACGGCGACCGGCCACCGCCCCGTGATCCTCGTCCACGGCTACAACGCCGACCCGGGCGTCTGGGGCGGCCTCGACGCCCGCCTGCGGGCCGCCGGCTACGGCGACGGCGAGATCTTCCGCTGGGGCTACGACACCCACCAGTCGGTCAACGAGGTGCTCGCCGGCCGCTTCGCCGCCTACGTCGACGACGTCCGCCGGCAGACCGGCGCCACCAAGGTCGACATCGTCGGCCACTCCTTCGGCAGCCTGCCCACCCGCTGGTACGTGAAGTACGGCGGCGGCGCCTCCACCGTAGCCCACTGGATCTCGCTGGCCGGCCCGAACCACGGCACGAGCGTCGCCTGGGCCTGCGCCCTGTGGGACCAGGCCTGCCGCGACATGACGCCCGGCAGCTACGTGCAGCGGAAACTCGCCGAGGGCGACGAAACGCCGGGCACCGTCGCCTACGCCACCTTCTGGTCGAACTGCGACGAGGTCGTCAACCCCGACGACAGCGTCCCGCTCACCGGCGCCGCCAACCACCCGGCCGGCTGCCTCGACCACAACGCCCTGCTCGGCGACGCGGGCGTCGGCCAGGGCGTGCTCGCCTTCCTGGGCGGCTGAGATGGACGTGACGCTGGTCCGGGCCTGCCTCCGGGACGGGGCGGGCGGCAGTCCCACGGCCGTCGTCGTCGAGGACGACGGCGAGGCGGGGCGGCCGCCGCTCTCGGACGAACAGCGGCGGCGCGTGCCGCTCGAGCGGGGCACCTCGCACGCCGTGTACGTACGGCGGGACGGCGACGGCACCGTCGCCCTGCGCTTCTTCACCGCCGAAGGCGAACTGCCGGCCTGCGGACACGGCACCGTCGCCGCCCTCGCCCTGCTCGCCGCGCGCACCGGCGCCGCCGGGCCCTATCGGGCCACCCTGCGCACCGGACGGCGCGTCTTCGCCGGCCGCGCCGAGCGGTACGGAGAGCTGTTCACCGTCGCCTTCGACCCCGGCCCGGTCACCCTGCGCGCCCCGACCGCCGAGGAACGCGCCCTGATCCTCCCGGCCCTCGGCCTCTCACCGGGGACTTACGGGCCGGGGGTGGCCGGGTCCGCCGGGCCGGACGGGGCAGGGCTGGACGTGCGGATCGCCGGGGTGGGGCGGGAACGCGCGCTCGTGCCCGTGCCCACCCGGGCGGCGCTCGCCGCCCTGGCCCCGGACCTCGCCCGGCTCCGGGCGGCCTGCGACCGGTTCGGTCTGCTCGGCGCGTACGTCCACTCCGCGCCGTCGCCCGAAGGGGCCCTGGCAGCCCGGATGTTCGCCCCGTCGATCGGCGTGCCCGAGGACATCGCCAACGCCAACAGCACGGCCTGCCTCGCCGCCCACCTGGCCGGCCGGGGCCTGACCTCGCTCGCCGTCGACATGGGCGACAGCCTCGGCAGCCCGGCCACCGTCACGGCCACGACGACTCCCGGCCCGGCTCCGCGCGTCGAACTCGGCGGCACGGCCGAGATCATGACGCACTGAGGCACTGAGGCACTGAGGCGCGGAGGCAGTGAGGCACTGACGCACCGGCGGTCCGGGCCGGGCCGGGCCCGGACCGCGGCCCTCCGTCAGAGCCCCACGTCCCGCGCCCGCAGGTCGTCCAACGTCTCCCGGCGCACCAGCACCCGGCTCGTACCGGCGCGGACGGCGACGACCGGAGGCCGGCCGACCAGGTTGTAGGTGGAGGCCATCGACAGGTGGTAGGCGCCGGCGGCCGGCAGGGCGAGCAGGTCGCCGGGACGGACGTCGGAAGGGAGCGGGGCGTCCTCGGTGAGGACGTCGCCGGCCTCGCAGTGACGGCCCACGACCGTCGCCCGCATCGGCGCCGCCGTGGAGTGACGGCCGACGAGCCGGGGCGCGTACCGCACCCCGTACAGCGCCGGGCGCGGGTTGTCGCTCATGCCGCCGTCGACGGCGACGAACACCCGCTCCGGCGTGGTCTTGACCGCGAGGACGCGATAGACGGCGATCCCGGCCGGGCCGACGACCGCCCGGCCCGGTTCCACGATCAGACGCGGCACCGGAAGCCCGGCACCGGCGCAGCTCTCGGCCAGCTCGGCGCGCACCCGGCGGGCCAGCACGGCCGGGTCGAGGGCCGGGTCGCCGGGCCGGTAGGCGATGCCGTGGCCGCCGCCCAGGTCGAGCTCGGTCAGCACCACGCCGTGCGCGTCACGGGTGCGGGCAATCAGCCCGACCAGCCGGCGCACCGCCACCAGATAGGGCTTCACATCGGTGATCTGCGAGCCCAGGTGGCAGTGCAGTCCGGTGAGCCGCAGCCGTGGCTGGTCCAGGATGCGGGCGAGGGCGTGCTGGGCGTGCCCGTCGCGCAGCGAGAGCCCGAACTTCTGGTCGTCCGAACCGGTGCGGATCTTGGCGTGGCCGCCCGCGCCGATGCCGGGAGTGACCCGCAGCATCACCTTCTGCTGCGCGCCGGGGCCGACGGCCGCCGCGATCCGGGCGATCTCGGCCGGACTGTCGATGACGATCCGGCCGACGCCGAGCCGCAGCGCGGCCCGCAGGTCCTCGGGCGACTTGGCGTTGCCGTGCAGCAGGATCCGCTCGGGCGGGAAACCGGTGGTGACGGCGAGCTCCAGCTCGCCGGCCGAGCACACGTCCAGGCCGAGTCCCTCCTCCTCGACCCAGCGGGCGAGGGCGCGGCACAGGAACGCCTTGGCCGCGTAGTGCACCTCGGCCCCGGGAAAGGCCTCGCGGTACGCGCGGCAGCGCCGGCGGACCTCGTCCTCGTCGAGGACGTACAGCGGGGTGCCGTGGCGTTCGGCGAGCTCGTCGAGGGCGACGCCGCCGACGAACAGCCGTCCGCGGGACCGCTCGACGGCGGAGGCGGGCCAGACGGACGGGCCGTCCTCGGACAAGGAGCCGCTGGGGGCGGCGGTGGAGGCGGCGGGCGGGACCGGCCGGATCGGTGAGACGGTCATCGCGGCGGCTCCCGTCACCGCGCGGCGGCGGTGAGCGTGGCCGGCCGCGGGCGGCTCGGCGGGAGCGGCGGGCGCCGGCCGGGTGCCGGCGGCACGGCGGTCAGGGCCGGGTCGACGGTGAGCAGCCGGACGCCCAGCGGGTGGACCAGGGCCCGCAGCGCGGGTTCGGCGAGCGCCGTCCAGGCCTGGTCGGCGCCCAGGACGGCCCTGAGCCGCTCGGGCGTGGTGAAGGCGACCGCCGTGCGGCCGCCCACCGGAGTACGGAACAGCCGGGCCGCGAAGCCGTGGGCGACCGGCCGGACGGGCACGCAGAGCCGTCCGGCCGGCACCTGTTCGCAGGGCTCGGGATCGTCTCCGTAAGGCGTGGGGTTCATGGGTTCCTCCCGGGAACACGCGCCCGGCGCCGTTCGCGCCGGGGCCGTCGTCGACGCTAAGCCCGCCGTCGCCCGGCCCGGGAGGCCCCTGACGCGCCTCTGACAGGGACTTGACGCGATGCGATCGGTCGGCGCCGCCCGCACGCGCCGGATTCCCCAATCCCTTCGAACCGTCCCGCCCGGCCTGGCACCCTTGCCGTCGTGACGTACGTCGTGACCGTGGAAACGTGCATACCCGACGGCGCCCCCGACCTCGACGAGCTGGGCCGGGTCGGGGCCGTCGTCCTGCTGGAACGGGGCTTCGGCTCCGTGGCCGGGGTCGAAGGGCCCGACGGTGTGGAGGTCGACGTCTTCGACGTGGCCGTCTCCGCCCGCCGGCGCGGCGCCGAACTGACGGTGAGCGTGGCGGCGCCCGCCCTGGAGGTCGCCGAGGACGCGGTGGGCGCCGTAACCCAGGAAGTCCTGGACCGGACGCCCGCCCTCGCCGAATGGACCGTGCTCAGCAGCGAGGTCAGACTCCACACCGACCTCGCCCGGGAGAGCCTGGCCGCCGCCGACGGGCCGGACGTCCCGCCCAGCGACCCGGCGGCCCGCCGTGCCCGGCACGCCGCCGGCCCCGGCGCCGGCGGCGGCGCGGACGGGGGACCCGACGGCGCGGCCGGGGAGCTGCCGGCCGGAGTCGTCGAGGAGGCGCCGGACCCGGAGGCCGAGATCCGGGCGATGGCCGCACGTCTGCGCTCCTTCGACCCGGCCGTGTTCGGCACGGACGCCGACACCGCCGAACTCGCCGCCGGCGCCCTCGTGCACGCCTCCGAGGTGCTCATCGACGAGCTG
The DNA here is from genome assembly GCF_044544825.1 of Streptomyces sp. NPDC053493. Lineage (NCBI taxonomy): Bacteria > Bacillati > Actinomycetota > Actinomycetes > Kitasatosporales > Streptomycetaceae > Streptomyces > Streptomyces sp. NPDC053493. The sequence goes on along the minus strand of NZ_JBITXS010000002.1, from coordinate 947,999 downwards.
TACGACGACGTGCAGGCGCTCGCCGAGGAGGACACCGACGTCGCCGCCTGCCAGAGCCACCTCTGGCACCTCGACCGGCTCCCCGCCCGCCACGCCACCCGCTACGACGAACTCTTCGCCCGCCGCTTCCTGGTGACCGCCGTGGCGCTCACCACCCGCTTCACCGACGGTGGCTTCCGCCGGCTCGGCTGCCCGGCCGAGGACCTCGTGCTCCGCTTCCTGATGGAGCAGGCCCACGTGGCCCTCGACCTCTACGGACTCCTGAGCGCCGACGTCTCGGCGGCCCTGGACCGCTTCCTCGCCCACGTCCGCGGGGCGCCGGTCGACGACATCGGCGACGACACCGGCGAGGACCGAGGAACGGAGACCGCGGCGCCCGCCTTCGGCACCTGGTTCACGCCGTCCACCGGCGACGGCTACGTCCACCCGTACGCCGCCGACTCCTTCGACGACGAGCGGACCCCGGACTTCACCGAGGAGACCGAGGAGACCGAGGGCGCCTAGGACCCGCCGATCTCGCCGGGCCCGCGACGCCCGGGGCCGGCGCCTGGCGAGCGGCCCTCCGTCACTCGGACAGGTCGCCGTGCACGCCCGGCCGGTACGAGCCGCCCTGGCTGCGCAGGATCACGCCCAGCCGGTTGGCGGCGTTGATCTGGGCGACCAGGCCGACCAGCGCGGCGACCTCGTCGTCGGCGTAGTGCTCGCGCACCTCGGCCCAGGTCTCGTCCGACACGCCCTGGTGGGCGTCGGCGAGCCGGGTGCCCTCCTCGGACAGTGCCAGCGCCGCCCGCTCCGCGGCGGTGAACACCGTGGTCTCGCGCCAGGCCGCGACCAGACCCACGCGCTCCGGCGTCTCGCCGGCCGTCAGCAGCTCCTTGACGTGCAGGTCGGTGCAGAAGCCGCAGCCGTTGATCTGGCTGGCGCGCAGGGACACCAGCTCCTGGGTGACCTTCGGCAGCGACGACTGCAGGATGACCATGGAGGCCGCCCCGAACCGCTTGCCGAACCGGGCACCGAGCTCGTTCTCCATCAGGTTGAAACGGGATGCCATGACAGTGTCCTCAGCTGTGTGGTGGGACCGGGCCGGAGCCCGGCACGCCGCCGCCCGGGCCTTCCCGGCCGTTCCCCCGGCGTCTGACGACCACGAGACGCCGCCGCCCCGGCTCCCGTGACAGCCGGACCCGTGTGACGAGGACCACCGGCCGCGACTGTCACACCCCGGGCCCGGGCGGTGTCCTGTGCGCGTGACACGACCGGGAGCGAAGAGTCAGGAGCGGGCCATGACCGGCGAACGCCGAGAGCGGGCAGAGGACACCGAGGCGGCGACCGAGGCGTTCGTCGCCCATCGCAATCTGCTGTTCACCGTCGCCTACGAGATGCTGGGTTCGGCCGCCGACGCGGAGGACGTGCTCCAGGAGACCTGGCTGCGCTGGGTGGGCTCCGACCACGCCGCCGTCCGCGAACCCCGCGCCTATCTGGTGCGGATCACCACCCGGCAGGCCCTGACCCGGCTGCGCACACTGGCCCGGCGCAAGGAGGCCTATGTGGGCCCGTGGCTGCCCGAGCCGCTGCTCACCGCGCCCGACGTCGCGGAGGACGTCGAACTCGCGGACAGCGTCTCGATGGCGATGATGCTGGTCCTGGAGACCCTCGCGCCCACCGAGCGGGCGGTGTTCGTGCTGCGCGAGGTGTTCGCCGTGGACTACGACGAGATCGCCGAGGCCGTCGGCAAGAGCCCTGCCGCCGTCCGTCAGATCGCCCACCGCGCCCGGGCCCACGTCGCCGCCCGCCGCCCGCGCGGGTCGGTGACTCCGGCCGAGACCCGCTACGTCCTGGAGGCCTTCCGGCAGGCCGTCGAGACGGGCGACCTGCGTCGGCTGCTCGACCTGATCGCACCGGACGTCGTCCTGCTGACGGACGGCGGCGGTGTCGTCCGGGCCGCGCTCGAACCGGTCGTCGGCGCCGAGCGCGTCGCCGAGGTCCTCGGCCGCATCGCCGCCACCGCGACCCTCCACCCGGCCGAGGCCAACGGCCGCCCCGCCCTCCTCGTCCGGCTCGACGGCGTGGTCGACTCCGTCCTCGCCCTCCGGGTCGACGACGGCCTCGTCACCGGCCTCTACGTCGTCCGCAACCCGGAGAAGCTGGCGCGGATCGACCGCCGGACGGTCGTCTGCCGCTGAACCGGCCGGCGTCGCGCCCGGCGCGAGGCGCCCGCGGGGCGTCCGCAGACCGCGCGCGGGGCATCCGGGGCGAGACCTCCGCGGCGCATCCGCTAGGCGTCGGCGAGGAGTTCGCGCAGGCGGGCGGCCCAGGCGCGAGGGTGGCTGGTGTTGCCGTTGTGGCCGCCCGGCATGGCGTACGTCCCGGTGCCGAGGAGGCCGGCGAGCGCGTGCGCGCACCGCACGTCGAAGACGCCGGGCGGGGTGGTGCCGCCCACGGCCGGCAGGATGCGGGTGGCGGTGTCGCGCAGGCCGGCCGGGTCGAGGGTGTCCTCGACCAGGGCGGTGAGGTCGTGGCGTATGAACCGGTCGAAGTTGGCCACGCGTCGGGCGTCGAAGGGCTCCGGCGTCAGATCCGGCTCGCTGTTCCGGCCGGAGGTGTCGATACCGAGCGAGCGGGCGATCTCCGGCAGCGCGACGCGCAGGCCCTCGCGGCCGTACAGCTCCTGGATGTCCGTGAGTTCGGCCTGGTGGAGAGCCCGCTCGGCGGGCGCCAGCAGACGGGGAGCGACCGGCTCGTGGGCGATCAGGGTGCCGACGGCCCCGGGGTGCCGCACGGCCGTGTGCAGGCCGATGACGGCGCCGATGCTGCAGCCGAGCATCAGGGCCGGCGCGTCGGTGAGTTCGGCGAGCAGCCGGGCCACGTCGTCGGCGTGATCGGCCATGCTCGCACCGCGCCCGGGATCGGTGAGACGGCTGCGGGAGAGCCCGCGCCGGTCGTAGGTGACGACGGTGTAGCTGTCGGTCAGCCGCTCCACCAGGTCGACGCCGCGGTCGGCGTCGCCCTCGCCGCTCTGCGACACGAGGAGCAGCGGGCCGGAGCCGCTGACCTGGTAGTGCAGGACGGCGCCCGGAACGGTCAGGGCGTGGGCACGGGTGGTGACGGACATGGCGATTCCCCCTCGCGATGTGACCGGCGGTCCCTCCGCCGATCCCTTGCACATCTATGATGCATCCAATCCGATGCATCTGTCTAGATGCATCGAAGAAAATGTATCGAGCGAGATGCATTGGCTGCGATGTATCTGACTCGATGGGACTCGGTCTATGCTCCCGCCATGAACGGAGTCGAACTGTTCCTGCTGGGCCGCGCGCTGATGAAACTCGGCGAGGACGCGCTGCCCGAGCCGCCCGGCGACGCGGGCCGCCAGGCCGGCGGTACCCGCCTCGTCCTGGTCGTCGCCAGTGACGTCGCGGCCCATCCCGACACCACCGTCGGCGAGATCGCGGCCCGCACCGGCCTCCCGCAGAGCCAGGTGTCCACCGCGGTCGCCCGCCTCAAGGAGGCCGGCTCCGTCGTGACCGCCCCGGACCCGGCCGACCGCCGCCGCACCCTCGTACGACAGGCCGGTGAGGTGTCCGCCCGCGTCGCGGAGGTCCGCGCCACGAGCATCGAGCAGGCCCTCGCCGCCGCCCTCGGCGCCGACGACCCCGCCCGCCTCCGCGAGGTCACCGCCGCCCTCGACGTCCTCGCCCGAAACCTCCTGAACTGACCGACGCTGCCGACTAGTCCGACGCCCCGAAGAGGACGCGGAGGCCTACAGCCGAGGAGGACTACGACGCCTACGACGCCTACGAGGCCGGCACCCCGCCCGGGCACGCGCGCAGGCCGGCCCTCAGCGCCGCGACGTAATTGCCGCTCGCCCGCCGCGCGACCGCGCTGTGCGGGGCCGCCATGTCGAACGCGTGGTAGACGCCCGGCACTTGGTGCAGCTCCGTGCTCACTCCCGCCCGCAGCAGCCGAAGCCCGTACGCGAGCGCCTCGTCGCGCAGCGGATCGAGCTCGGCGGTCAGGACGAACGCCGGCGGCAGCCCGCTCAGGTCCTCGGCCCGCGCCGGAGCGACGTCCTCCGAGCCGTCGTCCGCGCCTTCCGGCAGATAGCTCGCCCACATGATGTCGGCCGCCGGCCCGGTGAAGACCGGCGTGTCCGTGAACCGCCGCATCGACCCGGTCTCCCGGCGGTCGTCCACCACCGGTGTGATCAGGAACTGATGGACCAGCCGCGGCCCGCCGAGCCGCCGCGCCCGCAGCGCCGTCACCGCCGCCAGGCAGCCGCCGGCGCTCGTGCCGCCCACCCCGATCCGCTCCGGATCGCCGCCCAGGGCGTCCGCGTGGGCGCGGGTCCACAGCAGCGCCGCCCAGCCGTCGTGCACCGCGGCCGGATACGGGTGTTCGGGCGCCAGCCGGTACTCCACGGCCACCACCACGCACTCCGCCTCCAGGGCGAGCCGGGCGGCCAGCGCGTCCTCGTACGCCACCCCGCCCACGATGAACGCCCCGTCGTGGAACCACAGCAGCACCGGCAGCGGCTCCTCGGCCGCCTTCGGCCGGTAGACCCGCAGCAGCACGTCGGGACCGCCGGCGAAGCCGGGCGCGCCGTGCTCGCCGACCGACACCCGGTCGAGCAGCGGGGAGGGCGCGAGACCGGCCAGCTTCTCCCGCATCAGACGGCGGCGCTTCTCGGGTGCGGCCAGGTCCGCCGGATCGCTCAACAGGGTCGCCACGGCGGCGAGTTCCGGGTCCATGTACATACGGTGTCGCTCTCTTCGGTCGGGGCGCGCGGCCCCGGGTTCTTCGTGCCCGTCGATCATCACCGGGGTCCCGGCGGGCCGTCATCCGCCCGCCGTCGCGGAATCCGGGCCCGCCGTCCGCCACCTGGCGGGTGGGCGGCCCGGCCGCTCAGGAGGTCCCGTGCAGCCGGTGCAGCAGCAGGGCCACCCGCGCCCGGGTGCGGCCGTCGGGGGAGTCGAGCGCGTAACCGAGGGACCGCTCGATCCGCCGGACGCGGTGCGCGACCGAACTGTGGTGCAGATGCAGCCCGGCCGCCGCCTCCCGCAGTGAAGCCGCCCCGCACACCGCCGCGAGCACGGTCAGATCGCTCGGCGCGCCCGCCGTGTCCGCGAGCCGGGCCACCGCCGCGACGTCCGCGTCCGCCGCCACGAGCCCGGCCGGGACCCTGGCCAGCAGCGCCAGCGCCCCCAGGCCGTCGTGACGCACGACGACCGGGGGACCCGACGCCTCCGGCGGGCCCGCGAACCGCAGCGCGAGCCGGGCCGCCGCCCACGACTCGTGCGCCCGCAGGGCCGGGACCGCCGGCCCGACCCCGATCCGTACGCCGGCCAAGGCCGGATCGACGCAGCCCGGATCCGCGTCGGGCCCGAGGCCGGCCGGGGCGGCGCCGGTGACGAGCAGCAGGCCCACGTCTCCCAGGACGGTGCTACGACACGGCGCCGACGAACCGGCCAGGCCGCCCGGCCCGGCCAGGCGGGTCAGGGTCTCGGGCAGCGGCCCCGCCGACCGCACCGCGAGCAGCGTCACCGTGCGCTCCGCGGCAAGACCGAGCCCGCGCAGGGTCGTCGCCCGCTCCTCGTCGCCGGTGCTCCGCGCGACCAGCGCCGCCAGGGACGCGGGCCCGGCAGGAGCAGCCGTCCGGGGCCGTACGCGTTCCAGGACGACGGCGGCGGCGTGGGCGAGCCGCTCCACGAGCAGCTCCTCGTCCGGACCGTACGCGTCCCCGCCCGCGCCTCCGTTCCCGCCCGCGTCCCCGTTCCAGCCCGCGTCCTCGCCCGTGCCCGCGCTCATCGCCGTGCGCTCCAGCCAGACCAGCCCCGTCACGGCGCCGTCCCGCAGCACCGGCCCGACCAGCCGGCCGTCCACGCACACCGCCGATGCCGCCGGCAGTCCGGTCGGCGCCGGATCGGGCCGGTCGTCCTCCGGCGGAACCTCGCCGTCCGGCCCGTACCGCAGCCGTGGCCCGCCGCGCAGGTCCACAAGCCCGACGGGACACTCGGCGAGCGCCGCCGCGGACCGTACGAGCATGTCGGGCGAGGCCCCGCGGCTCACCAGCTCGTCGAAGAAGGCGATGATCCGCACGGCGTCACCCATGCCCGCGTCCAGTTCGGACAGGCGCGACAGCAATCCACGCATCCGGACAGCCTACGTGCGCCGCCGCATAGGATCAGGCCAGGACCACGGGGCCAGGACCACGGGGTCGACGGGGCCCACGGCAGCACGGGGACCAGGGGAGCAGCGGTCGGACGGCCGGGTGAGCCGGGGCCCGAGGAGAGGCGAGGAGAGACAGTGTTCGTCAAGGTGTGTGGGCTCGCCACGCCCGCCGACATCGACGTGGCCGCCCAGGCCGGGGCCGACGCGGTCGGCCTGGTCGTCAGCGGGACCAGCGTCCGCGGTCTCGACCGGGACGTGGCCGTACGGCTCGCCGCCCACGCCCGCGCCCACACGCCCGCCCACGTGCTGTCGGTCCTCGTCGTCAACGACACCCCGGCAGCCGAGGCCGCCGCGCTCGCCCGTGATCTGGACGTCGACGCGCTCCAGCTGCACGGCGGCGCCTACGGGGCGGCCGAGTTCGCCGCCGCCGCCCGCGTCTTTCCGCGCCTGTGGCGGGCCACCTCCCTCAAGGAGCGTCCCGACACCCGCGTCGGTGCCCACGGCGAGGAGGTCCTGCTCCTCGACTCGCCGCGTGCGGGCTCGGGTGCCCGCTGGGACCTGTCCCTGCTCGACGCGGCCCGCCCCGACGGGAAGTGGCTCCTCGCCGGCGGCCTCGCTCCCGACAACGTCGCCGAGGCCGTCGAACAGGCCAGGCCCTGGGGCGTCGACGTCTCCAGCGGCGTCGAGTCGGCGCCCGGAGTCAAGGACCACGAGCGTGTCCGCGCCTTCGTCGCCGCGGCGAGGGCGGCCGGCGCCTGAACCGACCCGCCGGGCGCCGCACCGCCCGCGCCGGCCGCTCAGCCGCCGCACCGGCCGCTGAACCGCCGTGGCGCGCCCGCGCCCTTCGACGCCCGGGCGGCGGGCGGCCGTTGTCAGACCCTCCCGATAGCGTGCGTGAGCCTGGACACCACCTCGCACCATCTCCGGGAGGACCGACCGTGGACATCCTGCTCATCGCCGGGCTGTGGCTCGACGCGTCCGCGTGGGACGACGTCGGGACTGAACTCCGTTCCCTCGGCCACCGGCCCGTGCCGGTCGCCCTCCCAGGTCAGGGCGACGGAGACGTCTCCGCCACCCTCGACGACCAGGTGAAGGCCGTGCTCGAGGCCGTGGACGCGGCGCCCGGCCGGACGCTCGTCGTCGGGCACTCCGCCGCGGCCACGCTGGCCTGGCTGGCCGCCGACGCCCGGCCCGAGAAGGTCGCCGGTGTGGCGCTGGTCGGCGGTTTCCCGGCGCACGACGGGCGCGCCTACGCCGACTTCTTCGCGATCGAGGACGGCGTCATGCCCTTCCCGGGCTGGGGCCCGTTCGAGGGCCCGGACGCCGCGGACCTGGACGAGGAGGCCCGTCAGCGCTTCGCCTCCGCCGCGATCGCGGTCCCGGAGGGCGTCGCCCGGGGGACCGTACGGCTGACCGACGAGCGCCGCTTCGACGTCCCCGTGCTGCTCGTGTGCCCGGAGTTCACACCGGCCCAGGCGAAGGAGTGGATCGCAGGCGGCGAGAGCCCGGAGCTCGCCCGGGCGAAGCACCTCGACTACGTGGACCTCGACTCGGGCCATTGGCCGATGAGCACGCGGCCCCGCGCACTCGCCCGCGTCCTGGCCGAGGCGGCGGCCGGCGCCTGAGACCGGAGTTCCGACGGCTCGACGGCTCGACGGCCGGGGGTCGGGGCGGACGGCGGGCGGACGGCTGCGGCTCAGGCCGGCTTGCGCCACACGGAGATGTGCTTGCCGGAGTCCTCGGTGAACGGCGTCCCGTCCCAGTCCGCGACCCGGCGCTCGAGCTCGAGGCCGGCGATCCGTGCCATCAGGTCGAGTTCGGCCGGCCAGGCGTACCGGTGCCGGGAGCAGGTCCGGCGGTAGCGGCCGGCATCGGTGTGGGCGTCGCCGGTGCCGTCCCCGTCGCGGGTCAGGTGGTGGGAGACGAGGATCTGCTCGACGAGGTCGAAGGTGTCGAAGCCGAGATGCCGCTCGGAGACGTCGAACGGCACCGCGACCTGGCCGGGCGGCAGGAACCGCAGCGGCGGCACGCCCAGCTCGACGACGAACCGGCCACCGGGCTCCAGGTGGCGCGCGGCGTTGCGGAAGCACTCGACCTGCTCGTCCTGCGTGAGCAGGTTCGAGAGCGTGTTGTAGACGAGATAGACCAGGCTGAAGGCGCCGGGGACGACGGTGGTGGCCATGTCCCCGATGGTCACGGGCAGTGTGTGCGCGTCGACCTTACGCCGCAGCACGGCTGCCATGTGCTCGGACAGTTCGATGCCCACGACCGGCACGCCGCGCTCCCGGAGCGGGACGCCCACGCGCCCGGTCCCGACGGCGAACTCCAGGGCCCGGCCGTCTCCGGCGAGCTCGGCGAGGAAGGCGAGGGTCGGCCCGAGGACGGCGGCCGAGGACATCTCGGTCTCCTCGGCGTCGTAGCGGTCGGCGGTCGCGCGGCTCCACAACTCACTGCTCGTCACGTCGGCCACTCTGCCGGTGCCGGGGCGCGCTGTCGAACGGTTATGTCTCCCGCGCCGTCCGGCCACCTCACGGACAGCACCTGACCGGACCGGACCGGACCTGACCGGACGGGACCGGACCCGACCGGCCCGGTTCGTCAGGCGCCCTCGCGCGTCCCGTCCGGCTCCCGCTCGGCCACCCACCGCCAGAAGTCGACCATCATCCGCTCGTAGCGGATGCCGAACTCCAGCGCCTCGCGCTGGCCGCGGGTGAGGAGTTCGCCGACCGTGGCCGCGAGGCCCTCGTACTCCTCCAGGGTGCGGCCGTGCTCGGCGATCTGGACCGGCGCGTGGACGCCGGGGCTGGCGCCGAACCAGAGCTTGAGGATGCTGCGTTCGCGGGCCTCGACGGGCACGAAGGCGGGATCCTCCAGCCAGCCGCGCAGCGCCCGCGAGCCCTCCTCCGTGACCCGTAGGAGCCGCCGGCCGCGGCCGCCCTCGCGCCGCACCTCGGCCAGCAGACCGGCCTCCAGGAGCCGGTCGCACTGCGCGTACACCTGGGCGTGCGGCATCGACCAGAACGGCGCGACGGTACGGGCCGCCTCGACCTTCACGTCGTACGGACTGGCCTCGCCCAGTGTGCCGATGATGCCGAGCACCAGGAACGAGGGCGTGGTCAACCGGACTTCAGACATGCCGCGACCGTACACGCCAGGGGCAGCGCGTACGCCTGGGTGAGTGCCGGGAACGCCGTCAGAGGAACGCGGGGACCGCGAGCCGGTACACCCCGTAGTCGACCAGCCCCGTGAGGGCCAACACGACCACGAGAAGCACCACTTCGCCCACCTTGCCGCGCGTTCCGGTGCTGAGGACGACGGCGTTCATCGGGTTCCGCGGATGATAGGCGACGCGGACGGGCCTGCCCTTGTCGTGGCCGATGATGTGACGGGTCACGCCGTCGGTGGCAGTGAAGGCGTTGGTGGTGTCGCCGTCCCGGAAGACCTGCTGCGCGGCGACGACGATGCCGTAGCGGGGCAGGTACAGGTCTTTCCCCACCAGGACGGCCAGCGCCAGGGCGAACAGGGTGGCACCCACGCCGAACTCTCCGAGCAGCAGCGTCGCGATGCCCCGGGCCCAGTTGCCGTCGGCCAGCCCGACGACGACGGCAAGGGCGGCAACCACGCCGTAGCAGGCGTATGTCGGCCCCGCGTTCCAGGACGGCAGTCCGACGGGTACGTCGTCCTCGTTGTCCGTTTCCTCAGCCGCGTCGTCATCGACGACCAGATTCCGGGTGACGACGAGCGTGGCGCCGTCCACCGTCTCGCCCGCGGCGCGCTCGGGCAGCTCGGCGTTCACGGCGTCGGCGAAGACCACGGCGGCGGCCGCGCTCACGTCCGCGATCCGGTACACGGTCGGCCGGGCCGCCGCCGGGGCGGTCAGCTCGACCGAGACGCGACGCCGCTCCGCGTGGACGCGCGCGATCGCGGCGTACGGGATGCGCAGCTCGGCATCCGGGCGGCGCAGCAGCAGTTCCTCGCCGGTGGAGCGGAGTTCGGTGCCCCGTTCACCCTGGAGGACAGGTACGGGCGAAGGGATCGGCATGCGCGTGATCGTAAGGCGTGAACTTCAGGTGTGTGAAGGGGCCATGGGGTTTCGGCCGGGGCGGGCGGTGTCGTACCGTCCGCCTGTGAATCTGGTGACCGCAGTGCTCGTCTGTTTCCTCCTCGCGTCCGTGCCCGGCTGCCTCTTCGGCCTGATGCTGATGTCCGGTGACCGGCGTGGACTGAAGGAGATGAAGGAGCTGAGTGAATCCGGCGTCGAGGTGCAGGCGCGGCTGGTGACGCTGGTGCCGTTCGGCAACCGGGGCTACGCGCATGTGGCGTACGAGTTCACGACGCCGGGCGGCGGGATCGCCCGGCATGAGAAGGGGGCGATACGGGGCCCGGCCCATGTGGTCGGCCACCGGTATCCGCTGGTCCACGACCCCGAGAACACCCGGCGCGTGCACATGGGGACGCTGGCGACCGTCCGCAAGGAGCTCCGGCGCCGCAAGAGCTACCTGCGCAACATGCGACGGATGGCGCTGCTGTCCTTGGCGGCGGGCGTCCTGGCGGCGGTGGGGCTGATCGTCAGCCCCTCATGACGCGTCGGCGGCGGCCGCCGCGGAGCGGTGCCGGGCCCACAGGAGCCGGCCCGAGACGCCGGTCGCCAGGAGTCCGGTGACGAGCCCGACCAGGCACAGCGCTGGTCCGGAGGACCAGTCGACGGCCGAGGCGTGGACGGCGAGGAGGACGGCGACGGCGAGCGAGACCACCGGTACGGCGAGCAGTGCGGGCCGGATCCGGGCCAGGTCGTCCTCGGCGAGCGCGCCGAGGACGCCGACGCCCAGGGCGAGCGCCCATACGCCGAGGCCCTGCGCGTCGGCCCGGCTCACCTCCCACGGCACGAGCGGGCCCCAGAAGTCCGGGGCGGCCAGCAGTCCCGCGCCGACGCCGAACCAGCCCGCGCCGAGCAGCGCGAGGAGGGGCTTCGCCCAGCCGGGCAGCGGCGCCGTGCGCCCGACGGCCCCGACTCCGGCCGCCGCTCCGACTCCGGCCCTGGGGCCCGCCCCGGCTCCGGGACCGGCCCCCGTTCCCGCCCCCGCTGCGACTCCGGCTCCCGCGTCGGTGCGTGGCCCGGCCGGCCGGCGGTACTGCAGCGCCACGCACACCACCGCCCCGGCCGCCAGCAGTCCGAGCGTCGCCACCCAGCCCAGGCTGAACAGGACGAGGAAGATCGGCCCGCCGGTCGCGATCCGCAGTTCGCCGCCGTTGACCAGCGACACCGTGAACAACCCGACGAGGACCACGACGAGCGGCCAGACCAGGGAGCGGACCTCCTCCCAGGTCCCGGCCCGGCCCACGGTGAGCAGCGCGGGCGCCGTGCCGGCCATCGCCGCGCCGAGCAGGCCGGGGCTCAGCGCCTCCGGCGAGACCCAGGGGCCGGCGGCGTGGCCGGTGACGGCGGCGATCACGAGCAGGGCGCCGACGCCGACGCTGATCAGGGCCACGGCCGTGCTCAACACGACCACGCCGGCGGCGAGTTCGCGCCCGCCGCCAGCCGGGGCCGGGGCCGGTGTGCTCTCCATGAGGGCTCCCTCTCTACGCAGGTCTACGCAGGTCTACGCATCGCTACGGGGCGGTGGTGGCGGTCGAAGCGGCGGTGGTGGCCGTCGAGCTCGTCGTCGCGACGGCCGGGGCCGACCTGCGGCGCGCCGCCTCCCGCCCGTGCAGCACCCGCAGGCTGAGGACGACGTTCGCGGCGAAGGCCAGGAAGCCGGAGCTGATGCCCGCCCCGGCGACCAGCGCCGTCAGCGGGTCGAGGCCCAGGGCGCGTTCGCACACCACCTCCGTGCCGGCCGCGAGCGCGGGCGCCAGGCACAGCGCCACCAGGTGCGTGCGCCACTCCTCGCGCGCCCAGCCGGCGCCGCGCCGCGCCGCCCGCGCGGCGCCGAGGTGCAGGACGGCCGCGATCACGACGTACGGGACGAGGTGGGCGAGCAGCAGCCGGCGCCCCTCGGGGCCGTGCTCCAGGAAGCCGCGGCCCAGCCAGAGGAGGCCCGCGACGGCGGCGAGATGCGCGCCGGCCAGGACCGGGGCCGGGCACCAGCCGCCGGTCACGAAGGGGTGGTCGGCCCGCCGGTCGAGGGCGCGGGAGGCGAGCAGCGCGCCGAGGACGACGAGGGCGCCGAGGTGCATGAGGGCGACCCGGTTGACGGCCTGGAGGTCGAGTCCCGGGTAGAGGGCGGGCAGCGCGCCCCATTCGAGGCGCAGCAGTGGCGCGGTCATGAGGTAGCCGTAGCCGAGCAGCATCCACCGCTGGTGCAGGTCGGGCAGGCCGGTGACGGCGGTGAGGATGCCGAAGGTCACGGCGAGGACGGTGCCGGTGAGGATGGTGGCGAGAACGATCCAGAACGCGGCGCCGCTGAAGGCCTCGCCGGGCGGGGTGCGGGCCAGATAGACCGCGGCGCCGGCCATCGACACGTACACGACGGCGGCGTACGCGATCCCGGCGGCGCGGTGCAGCCGGATCCTCCGCCGGACCGCGGACAGCAGCTGCGCCGGCCCGAGCAGCATCAGCAGCCCGCCGAGCACCGAGTGCACGATCAGCGGGACGAGGCTGCGGGTGTACGGTCCCGTCCGGTCGCGGACGGCGTCGGCCACGAACTCCGGCGACACCGCCCGGCCGAGCAGCCACTCGCCGAGCGCCGGCGCGCCGGGGCGGGCGTACGGCCACAGCTCGGTCATCGCGATCGGGGCGTAGCCGAGGCAGACCACCACCGTGACGGTGACGGCGGCGATCCGGCCCCACCGCGTCCGTGCTCCTGTCGCGCGCCCCATGGCGGCCCCCGCTTCCCTCCATAGTCCTTTCTGGACTGTCGAGGAAGGTAGGCCCAAGCGCCGCGCCGGTCAATGGCCGCGGCGAGCAAGGAAGTTACCGGTGGTAGGGGAAGGGTGCGCGGCGGAGCGCCGTCGCGCACCTCACCCGCCGGGTTTCCGTCAGCGCACCGGACGGTCCAGACGGACCCGGACCAGCCGGGTCTCGATGCCGCTGTCCACGAGCCGGCCGCTCGCGTCGAAGGCGCCGCTGCCGTCGGTCATCCCGAAGTCGTTGTCGTTGAGCAGCACCAGGGTCCGCCGGCCCTCGACCGTCACGCCCTCGATCTTCCCGGGCACGCCCTCGACCGCGCCCAGGTCGACCACCAGCCGCTTCGCCGGCACCGGGACGCCCGCGGCCGCCGGATCCGCCAGCTGCTCCAGGGACGGAGTCGTGGCCGGGTCGCCCCAGGCGGAGCCCAGGATGTCCGAGCCGCGGCGCAGCCGGATCTCGTAGAGCCGGGCCGCCTTGTCGGTGCGCTCCTCCACGAGCAGCCGGTCGCCGCCCAGCGCGACGAGCGCCGAGATCTTCAGCTCGGAGGTCTTCGTCTGGCCCGGCTCGACGACACCGACCGGGTCGAAGCGGTACGCGTACTCGGCGGTCACCCGCCCCGCGCGCGGCGAGAAACGCAGCAGGCGGGTGGTACGGGACTCCTCGCCGCTCTGCTTGTCGGGATGGAGCAGCGGGCTCTGCAGCGCCATGACGAGGTCGCCGTCGGGCAGCAGCGCGAGTCCCTCGAAGCCGCGGTTGACCTTCCGCTTGAGGTAGAGCGCCGGCAGCGACTCGACCACCGGATAGTCGGCGCCGGTCAGGCCCAGCCCCTTCGGCACGTGCCGGGCGAGCACCCGGCCGCGCGCGGAGACGTGCACCAGCGACGGCCCGTACTCGTCCACGAGCCAGAAGCTGCCGTCGCGGTCGCGCACCAGGCCCTCGGTGTCCAGGCCGTTGGGATCGTACGGGAGCGGGGTCGCGGCGTCGTAGGTGTACGGGGCCTCGTCGCGGCCCGGCTGGTTGGGCAGCCCGGTCACCGGAGCGCCGGAGGCGGTGGTGATCGGAACGGCGTCGAGGACCTCGAGGCGGCCGCCGACGGCACGGATCTTCACGATCGCCGGGTCGAAGCCGGGCACGGGGAAGGTGCGGCGCTTGTCCTTGCCGACGGCGATCTGGCCGTTGGGGCCGCGGTCGGTGACGGTCCAGTACTCGCCGGGCCGCTCGGCCGGGTACAGGTCGCTGCCGATGCCGCCCAGGTCGACCCCGCGGTCGTCGGCGACGCTGCCCGGCAGCAGCCGGTTGCTGAACGCGGCGAGCGGGATGTCGGGCAGGGTGGCCGTGGAGACCACGCGGGTGGGGGAGTGGCCGGGCGCGGTGCCGTGCGAGGGTGTGGTGCCGTGCGAGGGCGCGGGCGCGCCGGACGCCGGCCAGGCGGCGGCGGTCAGGGCGAGCGCGGCGGACAGCGGCAGGACGACGGCGGCCGGGCGCCGGAACAGGCGCGGGTTCATGAGAACTCCAGGGAGGGAAGAGCAGGTTGGGGAGGTCGGCGGTGCGGGGTGGTCGTTGTCGGGGGGCGGTCGGGGCTCGGTCGCCGGCGGTTCGTCGGTCAGTAGCGGTCGAGGATCAGCTGGGTCTTGAGGATGTCGCCGTGGTACAGCCAGCCGTTGGCCTCGGCGACGGCGACGGCGTCCTGGTGCAGGTCGGCGGCGTCCGCGTACGAGTCGGTCTTGAAGGACAGCTCGACCACGTACTCGGTGCCCGTGCCGCCCGCACCGACGACCGGCAGCACCTCGATGCTCGCGTCATCGGAGGCACCCCAAGCGCCGCCGTACACCGAGGCGTTGACCGGCCCGTGCAGGCGCGAGGCCTGGAGCGTGCTCCTGCCCCAGCCCGCGGAGCCCCAGTCCGCCAGCTTGCCGGGCACGTCGTTGACCAGCCAGGTGCGGCCGGTGCCGCTCGTCGGCATCGCGGTGCCGGAGTAGCCCTTGGAGCTGTGGCTCTTCTCGTTGCTGAAGCTGAGGGTCTGCTTGGCGTAGCCCCAGTCGACCTCGGCGTCGTAGTTGGTGTCGCCGCTGTCGAAGCCGGCGTCGTTGGCGGCGTCCAGGGCCGCGTCGATGTCCCCGTTCGCCACGGGGAAGCGCTTCTTGTACGTCTCCTCGAACGAGGAGCCGTCCTTGTGCCGCAGCCGCACGCTCCAGCCCTCGGCGTCGAGCGCCCGCGCGTCGGTGTCGTAGAAGCCGTACGCGCGCGGCTTGGCCGACCCGGTGATGCCGAACGCCGAGCGGACGGCCGCGCTCGGCGCGTGGCCGGCGTCCAGGGCCGCCGAGGTGAGGTTGATCTTCACCTCGTACGTCGGGACGGCGTTGCCGGCCGCGACCGCGGGCGTGGCATGGGCGAGGAGCACGACGGAGGCGGCGAGGGCGACGGCCGCCGAGGCGGCGGACGCGGCGCGGAACGCGCGAGGGGCGGTGGCGGTGGCGGTGGTCATGGCCGGGATGCTGATCGCCCTGGATGAGACACGGATGGCGCCCGGAAGCCGTCCAGGTGAACCGCGGGTGGCACATCGACCGGACCGGCGGATCCGTACGATCTGGCCGAGGGACGCGCCAACGCGTGTCCTCCACGCGCCGCCGTGCGCCGGCCGGCACCTGACGGGCAGCGCGCTGCGGCCAGCGCAAGGCCGCGCCGCCCGGGCCGGGCGCCGATGGCCGAGCCCCGGGGGCTCGCCGCCCAGACAGCACCCAGCCCCGTCGCGGGTCGGCGGTGGACCCCATCGCCGACCTGCGACGGGGGCTGGTTGGCGCGCCGGCCGGGCGGGCCGATTGCGCCCCCGCGGTAGCGGGGCCGGGCCGTGCCCGGTGTGGACGAGTCGGCGCGGTGCCCGGTGTGCCGCGGCTGGGCCGGACGCGGGCGAGCCCGACAGTGCGCGGCCCGTTCACGGCGCTTCCGCGCCTGGGCGCCGCGACACGGCGGCGTGCCCGCAAGGGCGGACCGTCACCGCCCGCGGGGCCCAGGCGCTCCGGGCCTCCGGGCGGGAGGGCCGGCGCCCCGCCGGCGCCGGCCGCGTGCCCGCAGGGCGGACCACCACGCACGCGGTACCCGGGCTCTCCCGGCGCCCCCGGGCGGGAGGGCCGGCGCCCCGCCGGCGCCCACCGCGTGCCCGCGAAGCGCGCCCCCACGGGGGGCGGTTCCCGGGCCCTCCCGGCGCCCCCGGGCGGGAGGGTCGGCGCCCCGCCGGCGCCCACCGCGTGCCCGCAGGGCGGACCCCCACGGCCGCGGTTCCCGGGCGCTCCCAGCGCCCCGCCAGCCCCCGCCGGCTGCCCGCAGGGTGGTCCACCACGTACGCAATTCCTGGGCCCTCCCGGCGCCCCCTGGCGGGAGGGCCGGCGCCTCGCCGGCGCCCCCGCAGGGTGCCCGCAAGGCGGACCACCACGCACGCGCTTCCCGGGCCCGCCCGGCGCCCTGGGCGCGCGGGCCAGCGCCCCGCCGACGCCCACCGCGTGCCCGCAAGCCGACCACCATGCACGCGGTTCCCGGGCGCTCCCGGCGCCCCCGGCCGGAGCGCCGGCCTCCCGCCGGCCCCCGTCGCGTGCCGGGCCGCAGGGCAGGCGCGCGAGTAAAATTCGGTGGGGGCGGGGGCCGCGTTCTGGCGGAGGTCGGAGGTCGTCTTGAGCGGTTCTGCAGAGCCCTCGGGCGCGCGTGCCGGTCCGCCCGCCGGGTCTTCGAACGAGGCCACCGCAGAGACGTCCGCCGTGGGCGCCGCCTGGCCCGAGTCCGGATTCGCGGGGCTCGCGGCCGAGAACAGACGGCTGCGGGCCGAGTTCGCCCGCCGGCATCTGCTCGACCTCGCCACCGGTGTGCTCGCCGCCCAGCTGGGCGTCTCCACCGCCGACGCGAGCGAGCACCTCACCGCCCTCGCGCGGGCGACCGGCCTGTCCCAGGAGGACCTCGCGGCCGACGTCGTGAACGCGATCGTCACGCCCGGCGACCCGTTCCTCTCACCGGGCGACGCCGCCGACACGGCCCGCGACGACATCCCGTACGAGAACCACCGCAACGGCACCCTCTACCAGGTCCCGCCCGCCGCTCCCGCCGCCACGAACGCCTTCGCGCCAGCCCTGGACCGCCGGCTGCGCCGTACGGCCGCCGCCGCCGAGACCGCGGACGACGTGGGCGAGGCGGCCCGCACGCTCCTGGAGGGCGGGCTCGCGCCGCTCGGCGCGGACAGCCTGTGGCTGTGGCGGCGCGCCGACGCCGGATGTCTGCGCCTCGCCGGGCACGCCGGCGTCGGAGCGGCGGAGGCCGCGGCCTGGTGGTCGATCCCGCCGGGCGCCCCGGAGCCGCTCCGCGGGGCCCGGAACGGCGACGGCCCGGTGTGGCTGGGCGCCGGCCCGGAGGACCCCGAGTCACTGCCGGGCTCCCGGCCCGGCGCCGCCCGCGCGGTGCTGCCGCTGCGGCGGCGCGGCGGGACGATCGGCGTGGCGCTGGTCGGCTGGCCCGGCCCCGTGGAGTTCGACCTCGTCCTGCGCCGCGCCGTCGCCGGCCTGACGGAGGTGGCCGTCGCGGTCCTCGACCTGCCGGACGCCGAGGAGCCCGGCGTGCCCGTCCTCGTCGACGTCCTAGACGCGCTCGCCCATCCCGCGGCCCTGCTGCGCACCAGTCACGTCTCCGGCACCCCGGTCCTGGAACACGCCAACGAGGCCGCCGTCGCGGCCCTCGGCGGCGCCCTGCCCGCCGAGGACCGGTCCCTGCACCGGGTCTTCCCGCACGTCCACGCGGAGCTCACCCGTCTCGTACGGCGCGCCCGGCACACCCATCACCCGCAGCACGCCGCCCGGCTGCCGACCGGCCCGCCCGCCGGCGAGCCCGGGCCGCTCCTCGACGTACGCGTCGTGCCCGCCGGAGCGGACCGGGCCGTGGTCCTGTGGCACACCACCGGCGATCCCGTCGTCGCCGCCGCCCGCGCCGTCTCACGCCTCCAGAGCGTCGCCACCTTCCAGGACAGCCTGACCGGCGGCGACACGGTCTGGTCGGAGCAGGCGTACGGGATCTTCGGTGTGCCGCGCGACGAGCCGCCGGTCCCGCTGCTCGCGCTGCGCGGCCGGATCCACCGGGAGGACGGCGAGGCCCTGACCGAGCTGCTGATGACGCTCACCGAACGCCGGCGCGGCGCCCAGACGGTGCTGCGGACCGTGCTTCCCGACGGGTCCGTGCGCCATGTGCGGGTGGCCGCCGAGCCGCTGCTCGAAGGAGACACGGTCACCGGCCTGGCCGGTGTCTACCAGGACGTGTCCGCGACCCGGCGCACCGAACTCGCGCTGACCGCGACCTTCGACCACCTCACCGCGATCCAGGGCCAGGCGCAGCTGCACCACCAGACCGCCCTCCAGCTCCAGCAGGCCATCGTCCCCGAGGTGACGGCCCTGCGCGAGCTGCCCGGCGGCCTCACCGTGGCCGCCCGCTACCGGCCGGCGGCCGAGGTGTACCAGGTCGGCGGCGACTGGTACGACGTGCTGCCGCTGCCGAGCGGCAAGGTCCTGGTGGCCGTCGGCGACATCGCCGGGCACGGCATCGACTCCGTCACCGGCATGGTCGCCCTGCGCAACGCGCAGCGGGCGCTCGCCTTCACCGGACGCCCGCCCCGGCAGCTGATGAGCTGGCTCAACGAGGTGACCCTGCGCACCGGCGGCGGGTCCACCGCCACCGCCGTCTGCGCGTTGTACGACCCCGGGAACGGCGAGCTGGTCTGGTCGAGCGCCGGCCACCTGCCGCTGCTGCTGATCCGCAACGGCCGCGGCCGGCTGCTCGAACCGCCGCAGGACGTGCTGCTCGGCGCGGTGCCCTCGTACACGTACGAGGAGCGGCGCACCGAACTCCGGCCGGGTGACACGCTGTTGCTCTACACCGACGGCCTGGTGGAGCGGCGCCACGAGGGCCTGGGCGCGGGGCTCGCCCGGCTCGTCGAGGCCGCGGGGCGGCTCGCCTGGTCCGGGAGCCCGGAGCGGCTCGTGGACGGACTGCTCGGTACGGCGATGGGCGACACGGACGACGACACGAGCCTCGTGGCGGTCCGCGTCGACCCGGTACGGGCGGACGCCGCGGAGACCGGCTCCGAGGGCTCCGAGGGAGCGGGTGCCGGGCCGGACGCCTGAGCCGAGGACGCGTCCTGCGCCGGGCGGCGGTGCGGTGCCGCGACCGGCTCGCATGTCGGTGCCGAGCAGCGGCCCCGCGGCGACGAGCACCGGCCCCGCGGCCTGCGCCCGGCAACTTCCCCGGGGCGCAGGCCGGCCCCCGGCGCGTGGCCGGAGCCCGGAGGGGTCGGAGAGGTGGAGAGGCCGGAGCGGTCTTGGTCAACTGGCCAGTCTGCGGAGGACCTTGACCATGAGCTCCCTCTCGTCCACCGGCTTGGCGAGGTAGTCGTCGGCGCCCGCCTCGAGTGCCCGGTCCCGGTCGCCCGGCATGGCCTTCGCGGTGACGACGACCACCGGCAGGGCGGCGAGGCCCGGCAGCCGCCGGATCTCCTCGATCGTGGCGTAGCCGTCCATGCCCGCCATCATCACGTCCATCAGGACGAGGCCGATGTCGTCGCGGCTGGTGAGCAGTTCGATGGCGCGGCTGCCGCCGTCGGCCGTCAGGACCCGCAGTCCGTGGCTCTCCAGGACCTCGGTGAGGGCGTAGACGTTCCGGTCGTCGTCGTCCACGACCAGGACCGTGGTGGGCGGCCGCGGCGCCCCGGCGGCGGGCTCGCCGTAGGACGACGCCTCCACGACCGCCCCGGTGCCCGCGCCCGTACCCACTACCACCCCGGCTCCCGCTCCCGCTCCGGCGGCCTCGTCCTCCCCGGCCGCCAGGTCCGCCGCTCTCTCGGCCGTCGTCCTGCCGTCGGACTCGTCGCGCGGCGTCGGCCGTTCGGGCAGCAGGAACGTGAAGCGGCTGCCCTCGCCCGGTGTGCTCTGGACCTCGATGGTGCCGCCCAGGAGCGAGGCCACCTCGCGGCTGATGGACAGGCCGAGGCCGGTGCCGCCGTATTCGCGCGCGGTGGTGCCGTCGCCCTGCTGGAACGCGTCGAAGATGTTCCGCAGCCGGTCGGCCGCGATGCCGACACCGGTGTCGGCGACCCGGAAGGCGAGCACGGGCCGGCCGTCCCGCAGCGTGGCCGGGACCTCGTCCTGCGGTGTGTGCTCGACCGTCAGCGTCACCCCGCCCTGCCCGGTGAACTTCAGCGCGTTCGACAGCAGATTGCGCAGCACCTGCCGCAGGCGGCCCTCGTCGGTGGTGAGATACGCCGGTACGTCCGGGGCCACCGTGACCGTGAAGTCCAGGCCCCGCTCGTCGGCGACCGGGCCGAAGGTGGCGTCCAGATACTCCAGGAGCTGCGACAGCGCGAACGGCTCGCGCCGCACCTCCATCTTGCCCGCCTCCACCTTCGACAGGTCGAGGATGTCGTTGATCAGCTGGAGCAGGTCGGATCCGGCCGAGTGGATGACCTCCGCGTAGTCGACCTGCTTCTCCGTCAGATTCCCCTCGGCGTTCTGGGCGAGCAGCCGGGCCAGGATGAGCAGACTGTTGAGCGGAGTGCGCAGCTCGTGGCTCATGTTGGCGAGGAACTCGGACTTGTACATGGAGGTACGCGACAACTGCTGGGCCCGCGCCTCCAGTTCCTGCCGGGCCTGCTCGATGACCCGGTTCTTCGACTCGATGTCCTTGTTGCGCTCGGCCAGCAGCGCCGCCTTCTCCTGGAGTTCGGCGTTGGAGCGCTGGAGCTCGCGCTGCCGGGCCTGCAACTCCTGCGTGCGCGAGCGCAGTTCGTCGGCGAGACTGCGGGACTGGGCGAGCAGGTCGTCGGTGCGCAGATTGGCCAGCAGCGAGCTGAGCACGGCGCCGGCGCTGGTGACGAAGCGGTCGAGGAAGTCGCGCTGCAGGGCGCCGAACGGCTGGAGCGAGGCGAGTTCGACCGCGCCGAGGACCTGGTCCTCGACCACGATCGGCAGGACGATCAGCGCGGCCGGGTCGCCGGTGCCCACGGCCGAGGAGATCGTGGCGTAGCCGGCCGGCACCGGGTCCACGAGCAGGGTGCGCCGGTCCCGGGCCGCCTGCCCGACCAGGCCCTCGCCGAGCCCGAAGCGGCGCGGCGGACCGGTCGGCTCGACCCGCGTCGGCTCGCTCACGGCGGCGTCGTCCAGCGCCACCGGCAGGCCGTACGAGGCGGCCCGCACCAGGACGGGACCCGTGACGTCCTCCTCGACCACGAAGAACGCGCCGTACTGCGCCGAGACCAGCGGCGGCACCTCCACCATGATCAGCTCGGCGATCTCGGACACCCCGCGGGTGCCCTGGAGCAGCGCCGTGATCCGGGCCAGGTTCGTCTGCAGCCAGTCCTGCTCCTCGTTGGCCCGGGTGGTGGCCCGCAGCGACTCGACCATCGAGTTGATGTTGTCGCGCAGCTCGCCGACCTCGCCCGGCGCGTCCACGGTGATCGAGCGGGTGAGGTCGCCCTCCGCGACGGCGCTGGTGACCTCGGCGATCGCCCGCACCTGCCGGGTCAGGTTCCCGGCCAGTTCGTTGACGTTCTCCGTCAGCCGCGCCCACGTGCCGGACACGCCCTCGACCTCGGCTTGGCCGCCCAGCTTGCCCTCCGTGCCCACTTCCCGGGCCACCCGGGTCACCTCGGCCGCGAAGGACGACAGCTGGTCGACCATCGTGTTGATCGTGGTCTTGAGTTCGAGGATCTCGCCGCGGGCCGACACGTCGATCCGGCTGGTCAGGTCGCCCTGCGCCACGGAGGTGGTGACCTGGGCGATGTTGCGCACCTGGTTGGTCAGGTTGTCGGCCATGGAGTTGACGTTGTCGGTGAGGTCCTTCCAGGTGCCGGACACGCCGTGCACCGTGGCCTGGCCGCCCAGCTTGCCCTCCGTACCGACCTCGCGGGCCACCCGGGTGACCTCCTCGGCGAACGAGGACAGCCGGTCGACCATCGTGTTGATGGTCTCCTTCAGGCCCAGGATCTCGCCGCGCGCGTCCACCCGGATCTTCTGGGTGAGGTCGCCGCGGGCGACGGCGGTCGCGACCTGGGCGATGGAGCGGACCTGCGAGGTGAGGTTGTCGGCCATCGTGTTGACGCCGGTCGTGAGCTCCTGCCACACCCCGCGCGCCCGCGGCTCGCGCACCCGGCCGCCGAGCAGGCCCTGCCCGCCGACCTCGCCGGCGACGCGGGTCACCTCGGAGGTGAGCAGGGACAGCTGGTCGACCATGTCGTTGTAGACCGTGGCGATCTCGCCGAGGACGCCACCGGGGCCCTCGGGCAGCCGGACCGACAGATCCCCGTCCCGTACGGCGGTGAGTCCGGCCAGCAGCCGCCGCAGACCGCCCTCACCGGGCGGGACCGCCGCGATGCGGGGTGCAGTTCGGCGTTGTGCCATGTAGGACCTCGTACGCGGGCTCAGACGGGCACGGACTCCTGGCGACCGGCTTCACGTTCCGGCTTCACGTTCCAGATCCACTGTAGGACCGGCCCCGTGCGGCGGCCTCCGGGAGCATCTCCACCTCGAACCACACCGTCTTGCCCGTACGGCCCCGCGGCACCCAGCCCCAACGGGCCGCGAGCCGCTGCAGCAGGAACAGGCCGTGCCCGGACGCCCGGTCGGGCCGGTGCGGGCCGTCCGCGCGCGGCCGCGTCGGGCTGGTGTCGCTGACCTGCACCCGCAGCGACCTTTCGTCGCGCTCCAGACGCAGCTCGTACGGCACCCCGCCGTGCCTGCCGGCGTTGGTGACGATCTCCGACACGAGCAGCAGCGCGTCCTGCACGGGCACGCGGTCCGGCGCGCCGGCCGCGCCGAACCAGGCGCGCAACGCTCTCAGCGTGAGAACGCGACTCTCGGCCACCACCCCGGGGCCCGTCGTCAGCTCGTACCGCCGGGCGTGGTCGATCGCCGTGTTCTCCTTCCCCGTCTCGGCCATGGACGGCGTCTTACCTTTCCGGCCGCCGGGCAAACGAGCGACTTTGCGGGGCGAGGGTGCGGGTCGTGGGGCTGGTGGGGCGGGTGCCGGTGGCGCGAGGGCAGGCGCACGCGGGCGGCGGGCGGGCCGGCGGCGCGCGGGCCGGCGGTGCGGTGGCCGGCAGGCCACGCCCGCGTCGGGAGGGCCCGCGCCGGAGCGGCGCCCGCCTGGGAGGCGGCGGCGGGGAGGGCGAGGCGGGGGGACGCCGGGCGGGTGGGCTAGGTCTGAGGCGGGTGCGCCCGGGGTGCTGTCCGGGCGGGCGGGGCGGCGGTGCGTGGGGCCGGTGGCGCGGGGCAGGCGCACGCCGGCGCCGGAGCGGCGCCCGCATGGGAGGCGGCGGCCAGGAGGGCGAGCCGGAGCCGGCGAGGCGCGCGGCGGAGGGGGCGCCGGGCGGGCGGGCTCAGGCGGGTGGCTGCCGGCGGGTCCGCCCGGGCAGGCGGGTGGGCCCAGGGTGGGTGGTTCCGGGCGGGCGCGTCCGGGGCGGCGGCCCCGGCTGGCAGGCCGGGCGGGGTCCGCCTGGACGGGCGGGCCCCAGCGTGGGCGGCCCCGGGGGCGTTCGGAGTGGCAGTCCGCGTGGGTGGCCCCTGGCGGGTGCGTCCGAGGTGGCGGCCCCGGCTGCCAGTCCGGGCGAGTGGCCGAGGCGGATGCGCCCGGCTCACGGGCCGGGCGAGTGGCTGAGGCGGGTCCGCCCGGTTGTGGTCCGAGCAGGTGGCTCAGGCTCAGACGGATGGCCCGGCGAGTGCGCCCGGCTGGCTGCCCGGGCGGGTGGCCCTCGGCGGGTTCGCCTGCGCGAGTGGGGCCCAGGGTGGGCGGCCCCCCGGAGCGGGCGTTCGGGGTGGCGGTCCGGACGGGTGGTCCCCAGCGGGTCCGCCCGGGCGGGTGCGGCCCAGCGTTGGCGGCCCCGGGGGGCGTCCGGGGTGGCACTCCGGGCGGAGGCCGCTTGCGGGAACGCCCGGTGGGCAGGCCGGGGCGAGTGGCTGAGGCGGGTCCGCCCGGGGCTGTGGTCCTAGAAGGTGGGTCAGACGGATAGCCCCGGCGGGAACGCCCGGCTGGCGGTCCGGGCGGGTTGCCCTCGGCGGGTCCGCCTAGGCGAGTGGCCCCGGGGGCGTCCGGGGTGGCGGTCCGCGTGGGTGGCCCCTGGCGGGTGGCCCGGCGGGCAGGCCGGGCGAGTGGCTGAGGCGGATGGCCCCGGTGGGTGCGCCCGGTTGACGGTCCGGGCGGGTTGCCCTTGGCGGGTCCGCCCGGGCTGGAGGGGCCCAGGGCGGATGGCCCCTGGCGGCTGTGCCCGGGGCGGTGCGGGCGAGTGGCTGAGGTCGGTGCGCCCGGGCGGGTGGTCCCCGGCGGGTCCGCCCGATCGGGCGGGGCCCAGGGGGGTGGCCCCCGGCGCGACCGCCCGGGCGGATGGCCCCTGGCGGGGTGCGCCCGAGGTGGCGGTCCGCGTGGGTGGCCTCGGCGGGACAGCCCGGGCAGGTGGGGCCCAGGGCGGGTGGCCCCGGCGCTTGGGCCCCCGGTGGGGGCCCGGGCGGGGCGGCCGTCCCGTGGGCGGCGGGCGTCAGGGCGTGCCGGGGCGCTGGTGGCGTAGCCACGGGCCTCGGGAGGGTCGGGCGACCTCCACCCACACCACCTTTCCGGGGCTTCCGTCGCTCTTCTCCGCCGAGCCCCAGGCGCCGGCCAGCCGGTCCAGCACCATCAGGCCGTGGCCACCGGGCTGCGCGGGCGAACGGGGGCTGTGCGCGCGGGGCCGGTCGGGACTCCCGTCGGACACCTCGATCCGCAGCCGCCCGTCCGAGCCGGACTGCCGCAGGACCAGCTCCTGCGGTCCGCCGGCGTGCAGGCACGCGTTGGTGACGACCTCCGAGACCAGCAGCAGCACGTCCTCCGCCCGTTCCCGGCCCTCCGTCGTCCGGGCCGGCAGCCAGCCCCAGTCGACGAGGGCTGCCTTGGTGAAGTCACGGCACCGCGTCACGGCGCCCGCCGAGCCCCGCAGCGGCAGTCGCCTGACCTGCGCCTGCGCCTGCGGCTGTTCTTCCATCTCCCGCGCCTCCCACGCGCCCGCGGGCCGCGTCTCCACCTGCTGCGGATCGGCCGGCCCCTGCCGCCGCGCCGACTCGGCTCCGACGTCCTGCGGGCCCTCGGCCCCCCGGCCGGTCATGACTCCTCCGCCGGGGACGCGTCCGCGAGTGCCGCCCCGGCGTCCTCGTACACGCGGAAGACCGTCCGCGCCCCGGTGATCTCGAACATCCGGTCCACCGGCGGCCGAAGTCCCGCCAGATCCAGCCGGCCGCCGCCCTCCAGCAACCGCAGCCTTGCCCTGAGCAGCACGTTCAGTCCCGTCGAGTCGCAGAACCGCAGGTCCGAGCAGTCCACCACCACCCGCTCGTCCGGCGCCGTCTCCCGTAGCGCCTCCTTGAGCGGGGACGCCGTGTCGTGGTCGAGCTCACCCGTCACCGCCAGGACCACCGTCCCGTCCGGCGCCCCTTGTCGTACCTGGACATCGAGACGTCCGGCGAAGTCCTCCGCCGCCTCCGTCGCACCCATCTGGTCGGGCCCTCCTCTCGTGCTGTGCTCCATGATCAGGCGAAGCCGGGACCGGCGCGGTCCTCGGTGAACGTGAACAGGCGCAGCGTTCCCGTCATGGCGAACAGCTGACGCAACTGCCGAGGCACCGGCCCCATGAGCACGAACGGACGGCCCGCGAAGTGGGCGGTCACCAGGACGTGCAGGAAGGAGGAGTCCCCGAATTCGACCCGCGAGACGTCGAGAACGGTCCGCCGGCAGCCCTCGTGCCGGGCCTCGGCCAGCGCCCGGGCCAGACAGCCGACCGTCTCCACGTCGAACTCTCCGATCGCCGCGAGCACGACCGTGCCGCCCTCCGGCCCGGGCTCGCGCACCACCCGTGCCGTCCCCGAGGCGGCCCGGTACGTGCGCGGCCCGGTGACCGTGCGCGACCGCGGGACGAACTGCGCGGAAATCATGAGCCACCTCCGACTGGCGATTGCCCCGATCCGCGGCCCGTATGCCTGCCGCATGTCTGCCGTGTGTCCGCCTGGCGTCCGCCTGGCATGGCCGCACCGCCGGACAGGACGCGGGAGCCTGTCCGGCGGAAACGCGCGGGCGCGCGGGTGCGCGTCGCGTCAGGCGAGGGCGGGTGCCCGGTGGAGCGGCTCGTCGCCGTGCAGCAGCGCGATCAGGGACGTACGGGCGCGCGCCACGCGGGAGCGGATGGTGCCGACGGGACAGCCGACGGCCGCCGCCGCCTCCGCGTAGGGCAGGCCCAGGAGTTGGGTCAGGACGAAGGCGTCGCGCCGTTCGGCGGGGATCGCGGCCATGATCTCGGCGAGCGCGATGCCGTCCTCGAAGCCGGGCAGTCCTCTGGGCTGGGCGCGTTCGGCGGCCGTCTGCCAGTCGTCGCGGTCGGAGAGCCGTGGCCGGGCGGCGGCGTGCCGCAGGCTGTCGACGACGGTGCGGCGGGCTATGGACAGCAGCCAGGTACGGGCGGAGGACCGCCCTTCGAAACGCGGCAGCGCGGCGAGCGCGCGCAGGAACACCTCCTGGGTGAGGTCGTCGGCGGCCTGGCGGTCGGCGCTGAGATGGGCCACGTACCGCCACACGTCGCGGTGCAGCGCGCGGACGAAGAGATCGGCCTTGGCCCGGTCGCCGTCGCGGGCGGCCAGCGCCAGCCGGGTCGCCACGGCGTCGGCGTCGTCCGGAAGCGGGCGTTGACGGGGAAGGGGATGCAGGTGCGGGAGCGGGAGCTGGTGCTGGGGCTGGTGGGGGAGTTCGCGGGCAGGAGTCATCGCCACAGGTCCTCACAAGACATAGGCAAGGGAATCCGGCGGAGCGCGCGCGGAAGCCGCGGCGCGGCACGGCGCCGGTGAGAGGTCGTGAGCCGGCTGTCGGACCGATCAGGTGACAGCGAGGGCCGGTGGCGGACCTCGGGAGATGACGGCGTGGGCGAACAGGAGCCGTCGCGGCGCCCGTTCGTCGGCGGCGCGGGCGGGCCGCGGGCGCGGCCGGTCCGGCACGGGCGGTACGGCGACGAGGGCGAGGAGCAGGCGCAGGAACCGCGCGGGAGAGAAGCGGGCGGCGGGCAGGGCGCGCAGGACGCGGAACGCCGCGCGCTCGCCGTACGCGAGCCACAGGCCGCTGAGGAGCGCGGCCAGGAGGTGGGCGGCGAGCATGCCGAGGCCGGTGGAGGTGTCGGTCATGACGTGGTGGCCGACGGCGGCCTCCGGCATCCCGGGCATGCCCATGCCCGCGCTCATACCCATGCTCAGGCCCATGTCGGTGGCCATGTCCATGGGGGAGTGGCCCAGGTGGCCCATGTGGCTCATGTGAGCCGTGTGGTCCATGTGCGCCATATGCGCCATGTCCGCCATGGACGCCAGGTGGTCCGTGGGGCTCGTCGGGGCCGGACCGACGCCGGCTGTCGTGCCCACCATGCCCGTCGCGGACCAGGAGAAGACGGTGTGCAGGACCGTCTGCACGGCCACGGCCGCCGTGGTCACGGCCGCCAGGCCGCGCTCACGGTCCGCCAGGACCCAGGCGGTGGCACACGTTCCGGCGAACGCGAGGCCCAGCGCCCAGCCGGCCACCCCGCGCCCCGCCATCAGGATGTGGCCGGTGGCCGAGAGCAGCACGCAGACGGCCGCGAACATCGCGGCCCGTAACCCTCGCGCCCCTCGGCCTGGTGTCATGGCCCGGCCATCCTTGCACCCCTCTCCGAGCGGGTCGCGGGCGGGCGCGGCCGCTGGAGGCCGCCCCCTCGACCTGTGCGGAACATGCCTACGCGACAAACCGCACCACGCACAAGAGCACCTCGGGAACTGGACGGTTGTGCGGGACGACTCCTGAGGCGCGCGGGACCGGGGCGGGCCCGGCGCGCCGGAAGGAGGCGTCAGGTGAGGACCGGAGGAGGGCCGCCGCGCGGGCTGACCGCGCTCCTGACGACCGCCATGGCCTTCTCGATGATGCAGCTCTTCCTGCTCGGGGCGCTCGGCCCGCGCATCGTCGGCCGACTCGGCGTGACCGAGACGGAGTTGGGCCTGACCACCACCGTGGGATTCGGCACCGCGGCCGTGCTCTCGCCCGTCGGCGGGCGGATCGTGGACCGGATCGGGCCCCGCCGGGCGCTGGTGGCGCTGCTCGCGCTGTCCGCGGCCGCCCTCGGCCTGATCGGCGCGGCGCCCGGCCCCGCCGTGCTCCTCGCCGCGGTCGCGCTCGGCGGCGTCCCGCAGGCGCTCGCCAACCCGGCCACGAACAAGGCGATCCTGGCCGCCGTCCCGCCGCCCGGGCGAGGCGCCGTGACCGGCACCAAACAGTCCGGGGTCCAGCTCGGCGCCTTCGCGGCCGGCCTGCCGCTGGCCGCGGCGGCGGGCGCGATCGGCTGGCGCGGTGCGGTCTGGCTGGCCGCCGGCGCGGCGCTCCTCGCCGGCCTCTGGGCCCACCGCGCCCTCCCGGCCACCGCGCCGCCACCCGCACCTGCGAAGACCGCGGTCACCGGTCCGGCGCCCGGCCCACCGCCCTCCCGCTCCGGTGATCCCGTGCCCTGGCTTGCGGCCTTCTCGCTCTTCCTCGGTGCCGGCATCGCGTCCGTCAACACCTACCTCGCCCTCTTCGGCGCCCAACGCCTCGGCATGGGGCCGACGGTGGCGGGCGCGCTGGTCGCCGTCCTCGGTGTCGCCGGGATCGGCGGGCGGATCGGGTGGTCCCGGGCCGCCACGCCCGCCCGCGCGCCGTGGCTGCCGGGTCTCCTCGCGGCCGGGGCGGTGGGCGCGGCGGTGCTGCTGGCCGCCGCCCTGCGGATCGAGGCGCTCGTGTGGGCGGGGGCCGTCGCGGTCGGGATCTTCGCCGTGGCCGGCAACGCCGTGTCCATGGTCCTCGTGATGCAGCGGTCCGCGCCCGGCCGGGCCGGTCGTGACTCGGCGCTGGTGGCCGCGGGCTTCTTCGCCGGGTTCGCCGTCGGGCCGCCGCTGTTCGGCGCGCTCGCGGAGAGCGGCCGGTACGGTCCCGGCTGGCTCCTGGTCGCGGCGGAGTTCGCGCTCGCGGCCCTGGTCGCCGTCACCTGGGCCTCCCGGGACCGGCGCCCGTGAGCACCTCCGACTGGGCCGAGGAGGCCCTGACCCTGCTCCTCGACCGGGTCGCCCGCACCGACGCCGAGGTCGGCCCGCGCTTCCCGCTCCACGCCGATCCCCGCACCGGACACTGGACCACCACCTCCCGCGGCTCCTGGACCGGCGGCTTCTGGGCCGGTCTCCTCTGGCTCCACGCCCGCCGGACAACCGCCACCGCAGCCGGCGCCGCCACCGCCGAGTCCGCCACGGCCGCCGACTCCGCCACCGCGCCCGTATCCGGCGCCACCGCCGCCGACTCCGCCACCGCGCCCGAGTCCGCCGCCACCGCCGCCGGCTCCGCCCGCGCGCCCGAAACCGGCGCCGACTCCGACTCCGCCACCGGCGCCGACTTCGCCTACGACTCCGCCCGCGCGCCCGAAACCGGCGCCGACTCCGACTCCGACTCCGCCACCGGCGCCGACTTCGCCTACGACTCCGCCTACGACTCCGCCCGCGCCGTCACCGCACGGCTGGCGCCCTGGGTCGAGGCCGACACCGTCGTTCGCGGGCTCATCCTCTGGTACGGGACGGCGCTCGCCGACGGCGAGCCCGCGGCCGGCCGGCTCCGGGAGCGGGCGGCGCGGGCCGTGCTCGACGCGTGGGAGCCCGGCGCCGGCGTCGTGCCCTGGGGCGCGGCGCTCGGCGGAGCGCGCATGCGAGTGCGGGCCGACGGGGCGCCCGGGACGGTGCCGTTGCTGGCCTCCGCCGGGCCGGACGGCGAGCGGGCCGCGGCCGCCCACCTGCACCGCCACCTCGACCTGTGCCTGCCGGACGCCGCCGAACGCCCCGTGCCCGCCTGGCGGTTCGACGCCGTCGCCAGGCAGTGGGCGGCGGACGACGACCCGGCACCCGGCTGGGCCAGGGGCGAGGCGTGGTTGCTGCTCGCCGTCGCCGACGGCCTGCTCCGGGCCCGTACACCGGTCTGGCGCCCCAAGCGGCTCGCCGAAGCCGCCGAAGTCCTGCTCCACCAGGGCGGCTTCCTGACCGGCCCGCCCGTCCCGTCCGCGCACGCCGACCGTCCCGACGGCCCTGTGGACACCTCGGCCGCCGCCATCGGCGCTGTCGCCCTGCTCAAACTGGGCTACACCGACCGCGCGGAGACGGTGCTACGCCACCTCGCGCGGGCCCACCTCACCCGCCCGGGCGGTCCGGGCCCGCCCGGGATGCTGCTCGACGGCTGCTACGACGCGCACGCCGGCACCGCCGTCCGGCACGAACTCGTCTGGGGCGACTTCTTCCTGGCGCTCGGCCTCGCCGCGCTCCTCGGCCAGGCCGACCTCACCCGGGTGTGACCGCCGTCCGGTTCCGCAGCACCCGGCCGGCGACCGAGGCGACGTGCAGCTCGTCGGGGCCGTCGAGGATCCTCGCCGTCCGTCCCGTGCGGAACAGCGCCGGCAGCGGCGTGTCCGGCCCGAGGCCCGCCGCGCCGAAGACCTGGATGGCGCGGTCGGCGACGTCCTGAAGGGTGCGCGCCGCGGCCGTCTTGGCGAGGCCGACCTCCACGTGCGCGTCGAGCCCGGCCGCCACCCGCTCCATCGCCTCGTACACGAGCGGCCTGGTGGTCCGCAGCGCGAGCAGCGCCTCGAAGACGTGCTGCCGCACCAGCGGCCGGTCGGCCAGCGGGCCCCGCGCGCCCTGCCGGCCCACCGCGCGCTCGCACATGAGGTCGAAGGCCCGCTGTGCTTGACCCACCCACCGCAACGCCCGCAGTGCCCGTCCGAGTTGAAGGCGCTCGCCGGCCACGGCGAGCGCCGCGCCCGCCTCGCCGACGAGATGGTCGGCGGGCACGGCGACCCGGTCGAAGGCGATCTCGTACTGTCCGGTCGCACCGAACACCGGCAGTTCCCGCACGACCCGGAAACCGGGCGAGCCGGTGGGCACCAGGAGCAGGGACAGGCCGTCACGGTCGCCCGGAGCGCCGCTCGTGCGGGCGAGGACGGTCACCAGGTCGGCGTCCGCCGCCGAGGACACGAAGTGCTTGCGCCCGGTGACGACCCACCCGCCGCCCGGCGCGCGCTCGGCCCGGGTGGCGGTGAGCGCGGGCTCGGTGCCCGGCGTGTCCGGCTCGGTCATCGCGTAACAAGAGCGCTGCTCGCCCGAGACCAGGCCGGGCAGATACGCGGCACGCACCCGCTCCGACGCGTGCCGCGCCAGCATCGTCACGTCGAGCAGGGACGCGGAGCCGAGGGCGGCCGGGCCGTGGTCGCAGCCGCCCTCGGCCTCGGCGACCTGCGCGTATGCCGTCAACGGGAGCCCGCCGCCGCCGAGTTCGGAGGGCAGCGGCAGCGCCCACAGGCCGGCGGCCCGCGCCTCCGTCCGGAGCCGGGCGCGGATCTCCCGGGCCGCCGGGCCGCCCTCGTCGAGCCGGGACTCGTACGGAACCACGCGGTCGTGGACGAAGACGGCCACCCGCTTCCGCAGCAGGGCCACCTCGCGACCGGTCGCCGGGCGATCCGTTACGTCATGATCCGTCACTGTTTCCTCCGTCTCGGGAACTCGACAGAACACGCGTCCGACTGTCTGCCCGTGGAAGTGGTCGGGCCCACCGGTCCGCCGGTTCCCGCACTCCCTTCGCGACCGGGGACTCACGACCGAGGAGAGGCATGGCGTCACCAGCGACCACGCACACCACGCACACCGCGGGCACCGCAGGCACCACGGACACCGCAGGCACCACGCACACCGCGGGCACCACGGACACCGCAGGCACCACACACACCGCGAGCACCACGGACACCGCAGGCACCACACACACCGCGGGCACCACGCACACCGCACGCACAGCACGCACCGCGCACACCTCAAGCAGCGCGCCGGTCGCCGTCCGGCCGCTCGACGCGCTGCGCTGCGACCTCACCGGCCCCGCGGCCCTGACCGGAGTCGTCGCCGACCATCTGCGGCGGCTCGGCGCGCGGCCGCACGAGTACGGAGCCGGACACGGAGAGCGGCACGCGGCGCGCGGACGGCGCGACGAGCCGACGGACGTCGGCGAAGTCCGCCTGGAGAGAGGCGACTTCGCGCCCGTCACGGCCCGCATCGCCTGGGGCGCTCCCGGCTCCGGCATCGAGGACGAGGCGACCGCCCAGGCCGCCACCGGTGTGATGGCCGTCCACGGCCGTCGCCACGGAGGCCCGCGCGGCCTCGGCGTCGACTACCTCGCCACCGCCACCGGAGTGCTCACCGTCCAGGGCCTGCTCGCCGCCCTGGTCGGCCAGGCCCGGGGCGGCGGTGCGGCGTCACACGTGACCACGACGGCCGACCGCACCGGTCTGCTCGTCGTCTCCCAGTACCTCGCGGCCGCCGGCGCCGACGAGCCGGAGGCCGTCGAAGTCGCCCCGGGCGGACCGCCGTTCGCCTCCTCCGAGGGACTCCTCTTCGAGCTGGAGACCCTGGACCCCGGCACGTGGGCCGCGTTCTGGCGCTCCCTCGACGCGCCCGGTGACGCGCTACGGGCGGGCTGGCGGCCCTTCCAGTTCCGGTACGCCACCGCCGTCGCGCCCTTCCCGGCCGCCCTGCACGCCGTGACCCGGCGCCACCCGTGGGAACGGATCCGGCAGGCGGCCGCGCGGTCCGGCGCCGACGTCTGCCGCCTGCGCACGCTCGCCGAGCGCGCCGGCGAGGACCACACGGCCGACCCCTGGCGGCTGACACCGACCGCGCCAGGCACCCATGCGGCCCCGACCACACCAGGCGCCCCGACCGCCGGTCACCGTCTCCCGGCTGGACCGGCCGCACCGGCCGGACCGGCCGCACCCGGCGGTGACGACCCGCGCCGTCCACTCGCCGGTCTCACCGTCCTCGAAGCCGGCCGCCGCATCCAGGCGCCGCTCGCCGCGCACCTCCTCGGCCTGCTCGGCGCCCGGGTGATCCGCGTCGAGCCGCCCGGCGGCGACCCGCTGCGCGGAATGCCGCCCGCGTGTTCCGGCGTCTCCGCCCGCTGGCTGGCGCTCAACCGCGGCAAGGACGCCGTCGAGATCGACATCAAGTCCCCGGCCGGCCGGCGCGCTCTGCGCGAACTCGCCGCCGAGGCCGACGTGTTCCTGCACAACTGGGCCCCGGGCAAGGCCGCCGAGCTGTCCCTCGACGCCGGGCACCTGAGCGCCGTGAACCCCGCGCTCGTCTACGCCTACACCGGTGGCTGGGCGGACCGGATCGCCGACGCGCCCATGGGCACCGACTTCATGGCGCAGGCCCGCACCGGCGTGGGCGAGGCCGTCCACCCGGCCGGCGAGCCGCCCGTACCGTCCCTGATGACGCTCCTCGACGTGCTCGGCGGTCTGCACGGCGCCGAGGCCGTCCTCGCCGGACTGCTCCTGCGCGAGCGCACCGGGCACGGCGTACGCGTCGACTCCTCGCTGCTCGGCGCGGCCGACACGCTCCTCGCTCCCGCCCTGCGCCGGGCCGCCGCCGGCGCCGACCCGCGCCGGCCCGCCGGGTTCCGCCACCCGCTGCCCACCTCCGACGGCTGGATCGCGCCGAGCGACACCTGCGCGCGGGCGGCCGCCGCGTACGACCTGCGCGGGATGTGCACCGAGGACGCCCTGGACCAGCTGCGCTGCCACGGCCTGACGGCCACCGCCGTCACCACCGACCTCTCCGCGCTGCCGCACGACCCGCGCCTGTCCGGCCCGATCGGCCGGGACGCGCACGGTGCCCCCGCCGTTCCCGACCCCTGGAGCCTCGCGTGACCGTGACCCTGACCGATCTGCTGCCCGCCCGGCTGCGCCGCTCCTGGGCGGTCGACGGCACCTGCCCCGACCTCGACCTCTACAGCCTCTTCCGGGCCAGACAGATCGCCGACCCGCACCGCACGGCCGTCGTCGACGCCAAGGGCGCGCTCTGCTACACGGCCCTGGACCGCAAGGTCCGATGTCTGGCCGAGGGCCTGCGCGGGCTCGGCGTCGGCGCCGGGGACGTCGTCGCCGTCCAGCTGCCCGACGGCCGGGGCGCGGTCGTCGCCGACCTGGCACTCGCCGCCCTGGGCGCCGTCGCCCTGCCCTTCCCCGTGGGCCGCGGCGCCGTCGAGGCCGAGTGCCTGCTGCGCCGGTCCGAGGCCGTGGCGGTCCTCGCCGCCGCGGAACACCGCGGCCGGACGCCCGCGGCCGACCTCCAGGTCCTCTCCTCCGCGCTGCCCGCCCTGGAGCACGTGATCGCCG
The DNA here is from genome assembly GCF_044544825.1 of Streptomyces sp. NPDC053493. Lineage (NCBI taxonomy): Bacteria > Bacillati > Actinomycetota > Actinomycetes > Kitasatosporales > Streptomycetaceae > Streptomyces > Streptomyces sp. NPDC053493. The sequence goes on along the minus strand of NZ_JBITXS010000002.1, from coordinate 913,722 downwards.
CCGGGCCGGGAGCCGTTCCCGAAGGAACGATTCCGCTCGCGCAGCTGATGCGTTCCGACCCGGCCGCGTTCGTGCCCGCCCGCCCCGACCCCGACAGCGCGGCGCGCATCCTCGTCTCCTCCGGCTCGGAGGCGGAGCCGAAGATGGTGGCGTACTCCCACAACGCCCTCGCCGGCGGCCGCGGCAACTTCCTCGCCTCCCTCATGCCCGACGACACCCGGCCCCGCTGCCTCTTCCTCGTCCCGCTCGCCTCGGCCTTCGGCTCCAGCGGCACGGCCGTCACACTCGCCCGGCACGGCGGCACCCTCGTGCTCCTCGACCACTTCACGCCGCAGGCCGCGCTCGCCGCCGTACGCGCCCACGCACCGACCCACGTCCTCGGCGTGCCCACCATGATCCGCATGATGCTGGAGGCCCGCGAGAAGACCGCCGAGGGCCCGGCGGAGCCACTGCCGGCCCCGACCGCACTTGTCGTGGGCGGCGCACCGCTCGACGAGCCCACCGCCAGGGCGGCGGCCGAGGTCTTCGGCTGTCCGGTCGTCAACCTGTACGGGTCTGCCGACGGCGTCAACTGCCACACCGGACTCCAGCACACCGTGCCGCCCACCGACCGCACCGGTGTCGTCGCCGGCCGCCCCGATCCGCGCGTCGCCGAGATCCGCATCGCCGACCCGGCCACCCACGAACCGCTGCCCGACGGGCGGATCGGCGAGATCGTGTCGCGCGGGCCCATGACACCGCTCTGCTACGTGGCGGCGCCGGAGCTCGACGCCCGGCACCGCACACCGGAGGGCTGGGTGCGCACGGGCGACCTCGGCTTCCTCGACGGCGACGGCGTCCTGCACGTCGTCGGCCGCCTCAAGGACATCGTGATACGCGGCGGCGCCAACATCAGCCCGGCCGAGGTCGAACGCGAACTCGTGCGCCACCCACGGGTGCGCGACGTCGTCTGCGTCGGCGTGCCGGACCCGCTGATGGGCGAGCGGCTCGCCGCCTGCCTGGTGACCAGGGGCTCCGCGCCCGCCCCGACGACGGCCGAGCTCGGCGCGTACCTGACCTCGCGCGGACTCGACCGGCACAAGCACCCCGAACTCCTGCTGGTCCTCGACGCGCTGCCGCTCACCGCCGCCGGCAAACCGGACCGCGCGGCGCTGCGGAGCCGGGTCCTCGCCGACCGGAAGGCCACCGAGGGCACCGAGGGCACCGCCGAACAGGCCGCCGAACGGACCGCCGAACGGACCACCGAACAGGCCGCCGAACGGACCACCGCGCCTGTGACGGCGTGACGGGGAGAGGGGGCGTGATGGCGAGGGGGCCGCGCGAACTGGCGCCCGGCCCCCTTCCCCGTACCGCCGGCCCTCAGGACCCGCCCATGGCCTTCTTCAGCTCGGCCGCCGCGCCGCGGTACACCGCCAGCAGGTCCATGTCGTCGCCCGGATAGTTGACGATCGCCACCTGCTTCGCGCCCGAGCCGGGCAGCACCGTGCCCGTCGACATGTGCGCGTTGTCCAGGACGAAGGCGGGCTTCTTCGCCGAGAGCGCGGCCAGCTGGGCCGGGGTGACCGGCTCGGGGCCGTACGTGCCGACCGTGGTGGCCCCGGCCAGGCCCGCCGCCCAGCCGGTGAAGACCTGGGTGACGACGGCCGGGCTCCGGCCGCCCGGCCAGGCGGACCTCAGCTCGCCGTTGAGCTTCGTGACCTCGCCGTCGAGACGGGCCTTCCAGCGGCCGGCGTCCTCCTTCGTGCCGAACAGGCCGCCCAGGCGCACGACTTCGGCACCGGCCTTCGCCGGGTCGTTGTCGAGGTTCACCTCCACCAGCTTCGCCTTCGAGCCGGCCGCCTCCTTGATCTTCGCGGCGTACGGCTCGAACGGCGCGTACAGCACGAAGTCGGCCTTCGCCACCGCCGCCAGGTCCGAGGGCTTCGGGTCGTAGTCCGGCGCGTGGTGCACCGATCGCGGCACGATCACCGTGACGTCCTCGGCGCCCGCCGCCTTGGCGAAGGCGCCCTCCCAGGTGGTCGTCGCGACCACCACCGGCTTGTGCCCGGCCGCCCCGTGGTCGTGGCCGGACGGGCCGGCCGGGCCGGCGTCCTCGCTCCCGCACCCGGTGAGGAGCGGGAGCGCCGCGCTCAGTGCGACGAGGGGAGCGATACGGACGGTGGTGCGGACGCGGGTGCGCGCCATGAGCTGTCTCTCCGTTCGGGGACGAGATGCGCGGCGAGGACGACCGTCCCCGCCGTCAGGACGAGGACCGGGCCGGGAGGCCAGTCCAGCCACAGGGCCAGCAGGAAACCGGTCAGGTTCACCGCGACGCCGGTCCCGACCGCCCAGAGGGTGATCGACCACAGCGACCGGCCGAGCCGCCGCGCGGCCAGTGCGGGCAGCAGCGTCAGGGCGTCGACCAGCAGCGCGCCGGTCAGCTTGATGGCCCCCGCGACGGCCACCGCGACCAGCACGAGCAGCGCCGCGGTGAGGAACCGGACCGGTACGCCCGAGCACTGGGCGAGCTCCCGGTCGTACAGCAGCAGCGCCACCTGCCGGCGCCGCCACCAGAACAGGGACGGCACCACCACGGCCAGGACGGCGAGGACCACGAGGTCGGCGGTGCCGACCGAGAGGATCGAGCCCCACAGGAGGGCGAAGGCGCCGGAGGCGTTGACGCCGGAGACGGCGAGCACCAGCAGGGCGGCGGCGACGGCCAGGCTCATCAACAGGCCCATCGCGCCCGACAGTCCGTCCGGCGTACGGGCCAGCGGCGCCACTCCGGCGCCCGCCAAGGCGCACGCGACCAGCGCGCACAGCATCGGGTCGAGCCCGGTCAGCAGGCCGACGGCGATGCCGAGCAGGGCCACGTGCATCATCGCGAACCGCACCGGCATGATGTCGAGCCCGACGATCACCACACCGATGACGGGAAGGCCGACGGCCGCGAGGAGCAGCGCCACGCCCGCCCGCTGCACGGGCACCAGCTGGAGCATCGCGCCGAGGTCGGCGGTCGCGAGGGCGCTCACCGCACCTCCCGCAGCCGCCCGGCGGCCATCTCCAGGACCCGGTCGCAGCGTTCGGCGAGCGCCCGGTCGTGGGTGACGACGACGAGCGTCACCGGCAGCGCGGCCAGCACGTCGGCCGCCTCCTCCTGGCCGGCGAAGTCGAGCGCCGCGGTCGGCTCGTCGGCGAGCAGCACCTGGGCGCCCGCGGCCACGCAGCCGATCGCCCGGGCCAGGTACATCCGCTGCAACTGCCCGCCGGACAGCGTGTGCACGGGCCGGCGGGTCAGCGCGCCGACACCGAGCCGCTCGGCGGCGCCGGCCGCCTCGGCCGGCGCCCCGCTGCTCGCCAGCAGCTCGTCGCCGCGCAGCGGGAAGCGCCCGGCGGCCGGCTTCTGCGGGATCCACGCGCACGACCGGCGGCGCCACGCCCACTCGGCGGCCGAGCGCGCCGCCCGCCCGCCGACCTCGATCGTGCCGCTGGTGCGCCCGTGCAATCCGAGGACGGCCCGCAGCAGCGTCGTCTTGCCGGACCCGTTCGTGCCGGTCAGGGCGACGCGCTCACCGGCGGCGATCTCCAGGTCCACACCCGCCACGGCCTCGTTGCGGCCGTGCCGGCAGGCGACCGAGCGCATGCGTATGTCCAGTCCGCCCATCCTGCCGCCCTTCGCCGCCGCCGTGCCCGTGCGGGAGAGGAGTCGGACGGCGGGCCCGGCGGGTTCCCGCCGATCGCCGGCCGGCCCGGCCGGGAACCGATCGCCGCCGCCGTCCGACTCCCTGGCCGACACCACGAGACGCGCCCGTCCCTGCTGACGCCCCGAGACCCACCCGTCCCGGCCGACATCCTGAGACCGACCTGTCCCGGCCGCCCCCCCCGAGACCCACCCGTCCCGGCCGACATCCTGAGACCGACCTGTCCCGGCCGACGCACGCGGCCCGGCCGACCCGGCCGGCGCACACAACCCCCGGTCAGCGCTCGCGGCCCACCGGGCCCGGCCGGCGCACGCGATCCGACCGACCCGCCGACGCACGCGATCCGACCGACCCGGCCGGCCCAAGAGACCTGTCGGTCCGCCCGGCCCACGTGACCTGACCGCCCCAGCCACCCCACCCGACCTAGACGACCTACACGACCCAACCGACCCGACTGGCACTTTCGCCCCAGGAGCCCCACATGAACCGCAGGCAGTTACTCCGCGCTTCCACCGCCCTCGGCGCCACCGGCGCGCTCGCCGGCACGGCGACGGCCACCACGGCCACGGCCGCCGCGCCGGCCGGTGCGGCCACCGGGGCCGCCGCCCGCCCGCTCCGCGTGCACGTCGTGCTCTTCGACGGCGTCGAGGAACTCGACTTCGCCGCGCCCTACGAGGTCTTCTCCGCGTCCGGCTTCTTCACCACGCGCCCGGTCGAGGTCCGTTACGTCTCCGCCACCGGCGCCCGCTCCGTCACCGCCGCCTACGGCACCAACGTCCGCGGCGTCCGCCCGTGGGCCCCGGACGAGGCGGACCTGCTCGTCGTGCCCGGCGGCGGCTACGCCCGGCGCGACAGCCCGGGCGTGTGGGCCGAGATCGACCGCGGCGCCCTGCCCCGGGCGCTCGCCGCCGCGCCCCGCCCGGGCCTCACCGTCGCCGCGCTCTGCACCGGCGTGATGCTCCTGTCCGCCGCCGGCCTCACCCGGGGCCGTCCATGCACCACCCACCACAAGGCCAAGCCGGACCTCGAACGGCAGGGCGGCCTCGTCAAGAGCGCCCGCGTCGTCGACGACGGCGACCTCGTCACCGCCGGCGGCGTCACCTCCGGCCTCGAACTCGCGCTCTGGCTCGTCCGCCGCGAACTCGGCCCGCAGACCGCGACCGACCTGGAGGCCATGCTGGAGTACGAGGCCCGGGGCACGGTGTGGGCGCCCTCCGCCCCGTAACCACCCCCACGAACGGCCGGGCCTGGAGCCGGGCCCGTAGCCGGGCCCCGAGCCTGGCCCCGGGCCCGGGCCCGGCCGATCCCAGGTCAGCCGTTCGTCAGCACGACGAGCCGCTGCGTCGCCCGCGTCATCGCGACGTAGCGGTCGACCGCGCCCTCGACGCCGGTGCCGAAGCCCTCGGGATCCACCAGGACGACGAGGTCGAACTCCAGGCCCTTGGAAAGGCTCGGCGTCAGCGCCCGCACCCGCGCCCGCTCCCCGTACGTCGCGTCGTACGCCGCCACGAACGCCTCGTCGCCGATGACGCACGCCACGCCCTCCGCGTGCTCCGCGAGCCAGCCGTCGAGCACCGTCTCCAGGTCGGCGACCGGGCCGTGCGCGACCGGGATGCCGCTGCTGCGCACCGACGTCGGCACGTTGGCGTCCGGCAGCGCGGCCCGGATGGCCGGCTCGGCCTCCGCCATGACCTCCTCCGGCGTCCGGTAGTTGATGCTCAGGGACGCCACCTCGATCCGGTCGAAGCCGAGCCGCTCCAGGCGCTCCCGCCACGACTCGGTGAAGCCGTGCCGCGCCTGGGCGCGGTCGCCGACCACGGTGAAGCTGCGGGACGGACAGCGCAGCAGCAGCATCTGCCACTCCGCGTCGGTGAGTTCCTGCGCCTCGTCGACCACGATGTGCGCGAACGGGCCGGCGAACAGGTCGCGTTCGGCGCTCGGCAGCTGGCTCTCGTCGACCAGGCTGACCTTCGCGTCCTCGCCGCGCAGCATGGTCACCAGGCCCTCGCCGTCGTCACCGTCGGCGCCGGAGTCGGCCACGGCGTGGATCAGGTTGTCGACGACCTTCTGCATCTGCTCGCGCTGGGCGGCGAGCGCCGCCTCCTGCCGGCGCTTGCGCAGCGCCGCCTTCGGGTCGCCGAGCCGCTGCCGCGCCGCGTCGAGGAGCGGCAGGTCGGACACCGTCCAGGCCTGCGCGCCGGCCTCCGAGCGCCGCAGCCGCCTGACGTCCTCGGCGTCGAGCCACGGCGCGCACAGCCGCAGATAGGCGGGCACCGTCCACAGGTCGCCGACCAGGTCGGCCGCCTCCAGCAGCGGCCAGGCCCGGTCGAGGGCGCCGACCAGCTCCTTGTCGTGCAGCAGCGCCCTGCGGAACAGGTTCTCGGGCACGTCCTCGGCGCCGCCCTCGACCACCCGGTCCAGGAGCATCGACACCAGCTCCTCCCAGATCTGGTCGCGCGCCTCGTTGTGAGGCGTGCCAGGACCCGCCGCGTCGAACGCCTCGGCCCAGTCGTCGGCGCTCAGCCGCGCGTCGCCCCACGGCGTGGAGACGGTCAGCGCGTCGGTCGGCGGCTCCTCGTAGAAGCGCACGGCCGGCTCGATCGCGTGCACCATCCGCGCGTCCGACTTCAGCCGGGCCACCTCCGGATCGGTCTCCTCACCGGCCGTGGCGCCCTCCGCCACCAGGTCCCGCACGGTGCAGGTCCGTACGCCCTCCTCGCCGAGGCTGGGCAGCACGTCCGCGACGTACGCCAGGTAGGGCTGGTGCGGGCCGACGAACAGCACGCCGCCGCGCCGCTGGCCGAGCCGCGGGTCGGAGTAGAGCAGATACGCCGAGCGGTGCAGGGCGACGACGGTCTTGCCCGTACCGGGGCCGCCGTCGACGACCAGCGCGCCGCGCGAGCCGGCCCGGATGACGGCGTCCTGGTCGGCCTGGATCGTGGACAGCACGTTCCGCATGCGCGCCGAGCGCTTGCCGCCGAGGCTGGCGATGAACGCGGACTGGTCGTCGAGCGCGGCGTGCCCGTCGAGGGCGTCGGCGGTGAACACCTCGTCCCAGTAGTCGCCGATCCGGCCGCCGGTCCAGCGGTACCTGCGCCGGCTGGCCAGGCCCATGGGGTGGGCGTGGGTCGCGGCGAAGAACGGCTCGGCGGCCGGCGCGCGCCAGTCGACGAGCAGCCGGCGCCCGGTGCTGTCGGTGAGCCCGAGCCGGCCGATGTACACCGGCTCGGCGTCGTCGGCGCCGACCACCCGGCCGAGGCACAGGTCGAGGCCGAAGCGGCGCAGGGCCCGCAGCCGGCCGGTGAGCCGGTGGATCTCCGTGTCCCGGTCCATCGCCTCCCGGCCGAGGCCGCCGGGCGCCCTGCGCAGGGTGTCGAGCCGCTCGGACAGCTCGTCGATCGCCTCCCGCAGGCTCTCCTCGATCGCCGCGAAATGCTTCTCGTCGGCCGCGATGAGAGCCGGGTCGGCCTTCGCGGAAAGGCTGTCGGGCAGGGCGAACGCGCTGGTGGTGAGGGGGTTCATGGCGGCGATTGTGCGGCACGAAGGGGGCCTTGCGGCAAGGCCCCCCATGCGCTATATGTTGAGAGTGGCGAGGAGTGGGTATCACTTCTCGCTTCTCTCTTTTCCCGTCCTCCGCGCCGCTCAGGAGCCCGCGCGGCGCCCGTCGCCGAACGCGCCGAGGATCCGCTCGGCCGCGAGCGTCGCCGTCAACTCCCCGTCCCGCACCTGCCGTTCGACGTCCGGGGCGAGCGCCCTGACCGCCGGATCCGAGCGCAGCCGGCCGAGCAGCTCCTCGCGGACCATGGTCCACGCCCAGTCGACCTGCTGCTCGCGGCGCCGGGCGTCCAGGCGCCCGGTCGCGTCGAGCAGCGAGCGGTGCTTCTCGAGGCGCTCCCACACCTCGTCGAGCCCGGTCGACTCGCGTGCGCTGCAGCTCAGCACCGGAGGCGTCCAGAAGGCCTCCTTGCCGTGCATCAGGCGCAGCGCGCCGGCCAGCTCGCGGGCGGCGGCGCGGGCGTCGGGCGCGTGCGCGCCGTCCGCCTTGTTCACCGCCACCACGTCCGCCAGCTCCAGGACGCCCTTCTTGATGCCCTGGAGCTGGTCACCGGTGCGGGCCAGGGTGAGCAGCAGGAAGGAGTCGACCATGTTGGCCACGGCCGTCTCCGACTGCCCGACGCCGACCGTCTCCACCAGCACCACGTCGTAGCCGGCGGCCTCCATGACCACCATCGACTCGCGGGTCGCCTTCGCGACGCCGCCGAGGGTCCCGGCGCTGGGCGACGGCCGCACGAAGGCGGCCGGGTCCACCGCGAGGCGTTCCATGCGCGTCTTGTCGCCGAGGATCGAGCCGCCGGTGCGCTGCGAGGACGGGTCGACGGCGAGCACCGCCACCCGGTGCCCGAGCCCGGTGAGCATCGTGCCGAAGGCGTCGATGAAGGTCGACTTGCCCACGCCGGGCACGCCGCTGATGCCGATCCGCCGGGCCCGGCCGCTGTGCGGCAGCAGCCGCGTCAGCAGCTCCTGCGCCAGCACCCGGTGCGCCGGCCTGGTGGACTCGACGAGGGTGATGGCGCGCGCCACGAGGGCGCGCCTGCCGTCCCGTACACCCTTCTCGTACGTGTCGATGTCGATGGCCATGGGATCAGGCGTCGTGTCCCAGGTCGCCGGCCAGCCGCCGGACCAGGTCCGCGGCCGCGTCCGGGATGACCGTGCCCGGCGGGAAGACCGCGGCGGCGCCCATCTCCAGGAGCGTGGGCACGTCCTGGGGCGGGATGACACCGCCGACCACGATCATGATGTCCTCGCGGCCCTCCGCCGCCAGCTCGTCCCGCAGCGCCGGGACGAGCGTGAGGTGACCGGCCGCGAGGGACGAGACGCCCACGATGTGGACGTCCGCCTCGACGGCCTGCCGGGCCACCTCGGCCGGCGTCTGGAAGAGCGGGCCGACGTCGACGTCGAAGCCCAGGTCGGCGAAGGCGGTGGCGATCACCTTCTGGCCGCGGTCGTGCCCGTCCTGGCCCATCTTGGCGACCAGGATGCGCGGACGCCGGCCCTCGGCCTCCTCGAAGGAGTCCACGAGCGCGCGCGTGCTGTCGACGGACGGGGACTCGCCTGCTTCGTTGCGGTACACGCCGGAGATCGTACGGATCTGGCCCGCGTGCCGCCCGTACACCTTCTCCAGGGCGTCCGAGATCTCGCCGACGGTGGCCTTGGCGCGGGCCGCGCGCACGGCGAGTTCGAGCAGGTTGCCCTCGCCGCCGGCGGCCCGGGTGAGGTCCTCGAGCGCGTCCTGGCAGGCCCGCTCGTCCCGCTCCGCCCGCAGCCGCCGCAGCTTGTCGATCTGCTGGGCGCGCACGGAGGAGTTGTCGACCTTGAGCACCTCGATCTGCTCGTCGCCGTCGACCCGGTACTTGTTGACGCCGATCACCGGCTGCCGGCCGGAGTCGATCCGCGCCTGGGTACGGGCCGCGGCCTCCTCGACGCGCAGCTTCGGGATGCCGGCGTCGATGGCCTGCGCCATGCCGCCGGCCGCCTCGACCTCCTGGATGTGCTGCCACGCCCGGCGCGCCAGGTCGTAGGTGAGCCGCTCCACGTACGCGCTGCCGCCCCACGGGTCGATGACCCGGGTGGTGCCCGACTCCTGCTGGATGAGCAGCTGGGTGTTGCGGGCGATGCGCGCCGAGAAGTCGGTCGGCAGCGCGAGGGCCTCGTCGAGGGCGTTGGTGTGCAGCGACTGGGTGTGGCCCTGGGTCGCCGCCATGGCCTCGACGCAGGTGCGCGTCACGTTGTTGAAGACGTCCTGGGCGGTGAGCGACCAGCCGGAGGTCTGCGAATGGGTGCGCAGCGACAGCGACTTGGCGTTCTTCGGGTCGAACTGCTTGACCAGCTTGGCCCACAGCAGGCGGGCCGCGCGCAGCTTGGCGATCTCCATGAAGAAGTTCATGCCGATCGCCCAGAAGAACGACAGGCGCGGCGCGAACGCGTCCACGTCCAGGCCCGCCTCCCGGCCGGCCCGCAGGTACTCCACGCCGTCCGCGAGCGTGTACGCCAGCTCCAGGTCGGCCGTCGCGCCCGCCTCCTGGATGTGGTAGCCGGAGATGGAGATGGAGTTGTAGCGGGGCATGTTCCGCGAGGTGAAGGCGAAGATGTCGGAGATGATCCGCATCGACGGCTTCGGCGGGTAGATGTAGGTGTTGCGGACCATGAACTCCTTGAGGATGTCGTTCTGGATGGTCCCCGCCAGCTTCTCGGCCGGCACGCCCTGCTCCTCGGCCGCGACGATGTAGAGCGCGAGCACGGGCAGCACCGCGCCGTTCATCGTCATCGACACCGACATCTTGTCCAGCGGGATGCCGTCGAACAGCTGCCGCATGTCGTAGATGGAGTCGATGGCCACGCCCGCCATGCCGACGTCGCCGGTCACCCGCGGGTGGTCGCTGTCGTAGCCGCGGTGGGTGGGCAGGTCGAAGGCGACCGACAGGCCCTTCTGTCCGGCCGCGAGGTTGCGCCGGTAGAAGGCGTTGGACTCCTCGGCGGTGGAGAAGCCCGCGTACTGCCGGATCGTCCACGGCTGGTTGACGTACATCGTCGGGTACGGGCCGCGCAGGTAGGGCGCGATGCCCGGGTACGTGCCGAGGAAGTCGAGGTCCTCCAGGTCACGGCCGGTGTACAGCGGCTTGACCGCGATGCCCTCCGGCGTCTCCCACAGCAGGTCGTCCCCGCCGGAGGCCCGCTTCACGGCGGCGCGCCACTCCTCGGCGCTGCCGGCCGGGGTGGGGGACCCGAGGTCGATCCCGGTGAAGTCGGGGATACCCATCACGACACTCCCATACGGTCGAGGGTGGCGGAGAGGACGGCGACGGCGTCGCACCCCGCGAAGACGTACGCGTCGACGCCGTCGTACGAGGCGGGCCGGCCGGCCAGCGTGACGTGCGCGGCCCCGGCGGCGCGCAGTGCGGCGGCCTCGGCCTCGGCCCGCTCCTCGTACAGGGCGTCGCTGGAGCACAGGCACGCCTCGGTGGCGCCGCTGTCCTCGAAGGAGCCCTCGGTGACGGGCTCGATGCCGCCCGCCTGGAAGAGGTTCGCGGCGAAGGTGAGCCGGGCCGTGTGCGCGGCGGCGGGCCCGAGGGCCGCCAGATAGACGCGCGGCCGGGCGCCGGTCGCCGCCAGGTGGGCGTCGGAGCGGGCGCGCAGCGCCTCGTACGCCTCGTCGCGCCGCACCCGCGGCAGGCCGCCGCCGGGCTCGGCCGGCGCCGGCTCGCGGACCACCGGCTTCTCCGCCAGGTGCGGGAACTCGCTGACACCGGTGACCGGTTCGCGGCGCTTGGCGAGGGCCTTGGAGCGCTCGGCCCAGGTCGCGGAGAGCCGCTCCTCGACCCAGCCGGAGCGCAGGCAGGCCGTCTGGCCGCCCGTCCGCTCGATCTGCTGGAAGAAGTCCCAGGCGGCGTGGGCGAGTTCGTCGGTGAGCTGCTCCACGTACCAGGAGCCGCCGGCCGGGTCGATCACCCGGGCCAGGTGCGACTCCTCGACGAGGATCGTGGAGGTGTTGCGGGCGATCCGGCGGGCGAAGGCGTCCGGCAGGCCGAGCGAGTGGTCGAAGGGATGGACGGTGACCGACTCGGCGCCGCCCACGCCGGCCGCGAGCGTGGCGACCGTGGCGCGCAGCATGTTCACCCACGGGTCGCGGGCGCTCATCATCACCGGCGAGGTCACCGCGTGCTGGACCTGGGCGCCGGCGGCGGGCGCGCCGGACGCCTCGGCGACCCGCGCCCACAGCCGGCGCGCGGCGCGCAGCTTGGCGATGGTCAGGAACTGGTCGGCGGTGGCCGCGTAGCGGAACTCCAGCTGACCCAGGGCCTGTTCGAGCGAGAGGCCGCCGTCGACGAGCGCCCGCAGATAGGCGACGCCGGTGGCGAGCGAGGCGCCGAGCTCCTGCGCGGCCGAGCCGCCGGCCTCGTGGTAGGGCAGCGCGTCCACGGTCAGGGCCCGCAGTCCCGGGTACGACTCGGCGCACAGCCGCGCCAGTGCGACCGTCGCGGCGAAGGCGTCGCCGTCGTAGGCCGAGCCGGTACGGGCCTCGGTGCCGAGCGGGTCGGCGCCGAGGTTGCCGCGGGCCGCCTCGGGAGCGACGCCGCGGCGCGCGTACAGGGAGAGCAGCTCCTGCGCGGCGGCCGCGGTCTCGGACCCGGCGTCCAGGACGACCGGGGCCAGGTCGAGGTACACGCCGTCGAGGACCCGGTCGAGCTCCGCGACCGGGATGCCGCCCGGTCCCACGGCCAGCCACAGCGAGGTGACGCCGTTCTCCAGGTCCGTCAGGACCGCCTCGGGATCGGCCGAGCGGTGCCGCTGGCGGACGTCCCATCCGCCGGCGGTGTTGCCCTCGGCCCGGCCGGACCGGACGAACGGGGCGAAACCGGGAAGACCGGGATCGGGTACGCCGTCGCCGGCGGTGCCGGCGGTGTCCGCCGTGTAGAGGGGGCGGGCCCGCAGGCCGTCCTCCAGCACGGTGGACAGGGCGTCCTCGGCCTCGGTGTCAGGGATGTCCTTGCCCGACCTGCTCAGCACGCCCGCCACGAGGCGCTGCCACTGCGCATGGGTCGCTGCGGGGAACTCGGCGGCCAGTGAGAGGCCGTCGTCAGGCAGCACAGTCATGCCCGGATGCTAGGTCAAGGGCACAAAGGAGCAGCAGTGCGATCAGCTGTGACCTTGACCTCTCCAAGGTTCCCTTGATCAGGACGGTTGATCCGTGCTGGCCGTCCGGAAGCCCTTCGGAGTTCTCCCGGAGCGGCTATGTTCGAACACCGGAGCAACGAAGACCGGAGCAACGAACGCCAGGCATCGAACGCCGGAGCATCGGGAGCCTTGAGGGGGATCGGGCAGTGACCGACGGAATGAGCACGCCGCCGAGCGGGACGCCGGGCACGTCACCGGCCAAGCCGTTCCTGTACGTCGTCGTCTGTGCCGCCGGCATCGCACGCGACGCCGGCAAGCTGGTCACCGTGGCGCAGGAGCGGGGCTGGGACGTCGGTGTCGTCGCCACGCCGCAGGCCCTCGGCTTCCTCGACACCGAGGCGATCGTCCAGCAGACCGGCTACCCGATCCGCTCGGCCTGGCGCAGCCCCGGCGAGCCGCGTCCGCTGCCGCCCGCCGACGCCATCGCCGTCGCACCCGCCACCTTCAACACCGTCAACAAGTGGGCCGCCGGCATCGCCGACACCCTGGCCCTCGGCATCCTCTGCGAGGCGTACGGCCTCGGCATCCCGACCGCCGTCCTGCCCTGCGTGAACGCGGCCATGGCCGCCCATCCCGCCTACGACCGCAGCCTCTACCGGCTGCGGCAGATGGGCGTCCAGATCGGGGCCCGGGAGCCGGAAGACTTCCGCTGGGAGGAGGCGCTGGAGCTGCTCGGTGACCTGCCGACGACCCGTCAGTGAAATTGGGTGAAACCTCCCCGGCGTCTGGACCGTCCTCTCCTGCGGGAGATGATCGGGACTCGGCGGGGAGAAGGCATTCATGGGGCTGCAGGGCAAGTACACCGCGCACATAGCCGTGGCGGCTTCGGCGGTCGCACTCAGTCTGGCGGCGTGGGGCGCCACCGTGCTGACGAACGGCGAAGCCGCCGCCCGGGCGGACTCCGGCGCGAGCGCGGGACAGCAGTCGGGCGGCGCCGGCGGCTCGGCGGGCGCGGGCGGCCAGGCGAAGGAACCCGCGCAGGTGAAGCCGGTGAAGGTGCCCGAGAGCATCGCGCACGCCGCCGAGGCCGGCGGCACGGCCGTGAACATCACCATCGACGACGGCCCCGACCCGCGCTGGACGCCCCGGATCCTCGACATCCTCAAGCAGAACGACGTCAAGGCCGTGTTCTGCATGGTGGGACCGCGGGCCAAGGAGTTCCCGGACCTGGTCAAGCGGATCGTCGCCGACGGCCACCGGCTGTGCGACCACACCGTGACCCACGACACGACGATGGACAAGAAGTCCGTCGCGTACCAGCGCCAGCAGATCCTCGACGCGAAGAGGATGATCGAGGACGCGGCCGGCGGAGCGAAGGTCGAGTACTACCGCGCGCCCGGCGGCGCCTTCACCCCGCAGAGCCGGCGCATCGCCGCCGAGGCGGGCATGCGGCCGCTGGGCTGGAACGTCGACACCAAGGACTTCGAGCGGCCGGGCAGCGCCGCCATCGTCAACACCGTCAAGCACGAGCTGTCCAACGGCCCGACGATCCTCTTCCACGACGGCGGCGGCGACCGCGCCCAGACGGCCGCGGCGCTCGAGCAGGTGCTGCCCTGGCTCAAGGAGCAGGGCCACACCTTCAGCTTCCCGGTCCGCATCAGCCCCTGAGCCGGTCGGCCGCGGGGCGCGCGAGCGCGCGGCGAGCAGACGCGCGGCGAGCGCGTCGGCGCGCGTGGTTCAGGAGGCCGCGGCGGCCTTCTGGATGCGGTCGACGAACACCCGCGACAGGGTGTGGGCGGTGCCCGGGTCCAGCGAGCTGCCCTCTCCCTCCAGCCGCACCCGGGCGACGACCGTGCCCAGGCACAGCGTCACGTTGAGACCGTCCAGACCACCGTGGTTGCGGTAGTACGCGTGACTCTCCGCGCCCGGTACGGCGGCCACCTGCGCCTTGGTGTACTTGGCGAACCAGGCCTTCTCCTTGGCGCACGCGGCCCGGGCGGCGGCCTTGTCGGCGAAGGCGGTGAGGTCGAAGTCGGCGTTCTCGCCGAAGGCGTCGAAGTCGGCCGAGCCGTCCGCGATCGCCGTGCAGTCCCAGTCGGCGGCCGATCCGGCGCACTCCGCCGCCGACTTGGGCTGCTCCTCGACCTCCGCGCTGCCGTTCTTCGGCGTCCAGCCCTTCATCGACGCCGGGTCGGGAAGCCCCTGCTCGATCCGCTGCTCGGTCTTGAACACGGTGCCGAAGTCCCCGGCCCCGCCGCCCGCCGCCTCACCGGAGCCGGACCCGGAGCCGGACGCGGTCCCGGAGCCGGAGCTGGACCCGGACGCGGTCCCGGAGCCCGTGGCCGGTGCTTTTCCACCGCTGGTGCCGCCGGTGCCGCCGGAGGCGTCCGAGCCGGCGCCTGAGCCGCACCCGGCGGTCAGGGCGGCCACCACGACGAGCACCGCCGCCGTCGAAGCCGTACCGAACAACCTGCCGGACCTGCCGGACCTGCCGGACCTGCCGGAGCTGCCGGACCTGCCGTACCTCAAGCGCATTCTCCGCTCCCCCTGCGTGTGGTCGACGCGACGGGCTGTCGCATCGTCAGGTGATCCTGGCAGCAGGCGCGTTGATGATCAAACAGAGTGGCGGGCCGCGGCTACCAGGACGCCTTGGTGACGCCCGGCAGGAATCCCGCGTGTGCCTGCTGCCGCGTCCGGACCCGGGACAGGCCGAACTTCCGTACGTGGCCGCGCGGGCGGCCGTCCACGCTGTCGCGGTTGCGGACCCGGGTGGCGCTCGCGTCACGCGGCTGCCGGCGCAGCTCCGTGACGGCCGCCACCCGCTCGGCCTCGGTGGAGGACGGACGGCGGATGATCTCCTTGAGCTCGGCCCGCCGGGCGGCGTATCGCTCGACGATCCGCTTGCGGTGCTCGTTCCGCGCGATCTTGCTCTTCTTCGCCATCAGACCTTTCCTCTTCGTGCGCGGATCCGCGCGACCGCGGCCTCGATGCCGATCGCGTCCACGGTTTTGACGGCCCGGGCGCTCAGGGTCAGGCGGACGTGCCGGCCCTCGCTGGGCAGCCAGTAGCGCTTGCGCTGGATGTTCGGGTCGAAGCGCCGCGAGGTGCGCCGGTGCGAGTGGGAGACGGAGTTGCCGAATCCCGGCTTGGAGCCGGTGAGTTGGCAGTGAGCAGACATGGGTGGTCCTTCCCTGGGCAGAGTGGCCCCGGCTTGTCGGTAATGAAAACCGTTGTCATATACTAGCCCCATGGCACGCAACGAGATCCGCCCGGTCATCAAGCTCCGCTCCACCGCGGGCACCGGGTTCACCTACGTCACCCGCAAGAACCGGCGCAACGATCCCGACCGGCTGGTGCTGCGCAAGTACGACCCCGTCGCCGGCCGGCACGTCGACTTCCGCGAAGAGCGCTGACCGCCGCCCCGCCGAGACCCGCAGCCCCTGCCACCACCACCGAAAGGCTCCCGCCGTGAAGCCCGCGATCCCTCCCTCCCGCGCCTCCGTCGACCGCATCGGGCCCTTCGACCGCCGCAACGGAGCCAGCCGATGAGCCAGGACCACCAGCTCCCGGTCGTGATCGTCGCCGGACTGCACGCCGACGCCCGCAAGGAGGTCGTCGAACGCCTCCTGAGGACCGTCGGCGGCAGCGTCGCCCTCCACCACGACCTCGCCGGAGCGCCGAACGGCACCGTGCTCCGCACCGTCCGCGACGCCTCCGGCGAGATCTCCCGCGGCGAGACGCCCCTCGTCGACGACTGCGCCTGCTGCGCCCTGCGCGAAGACCTGGTGCCCGAACTGGAACGGCAGGCCGACGGCGGCCTGACCCGGCTCGCCGTCGTCGAACTGTGGGACTCGGTCGAACCGAAGACCATGGCCGAGGTCGTCGCCACCCACGGCGGCGCCCGCATCGCCCTGACCGGCGTCATCACCGCCGTCGATCCCGCGCTCGTGCTGCCCTGCCTCGGCAACGGCGACGACCTCGCCGACGCCGGCCTCGCCGCGGCGCCCACCGACCGGCGGACCGTCGGCGACACCTGGGCCCGCCAGCTCGAGTACGCGCCCGTCCTCGCCGTCGTCGACAGCGCGGACGCCGACGACGAGGACCGGGCTCTGCTCGCCCAGCTGCACCCGACGGCCCGTCAGGTGCCGGCCGGATCCGTCGAACTCGCCCGGGCCGCGTTCGCCGGCTTCGACGTCGAGGCCGCCGCGGCCGCCCAGCACCCGGCCTGCGCCCTGCTGCCGCAGGACGCCGAGGAGTCCGGCGTCACCACCTTCGTCTGGCGCCGCCGTCGCCCCTTCCACCCCGAACGCCTCCACCGTGCGCTCGAGGACCTGTGCTGCGCCGCCGCCCGCAGCCGCGGCCGCTTCTGGCTCGCCGAGCGGCCCGACACGCTGTACGCCTGGGACGCGGCCGGCGGAGCGCTGTGCGTGGAGAGCGCGGGGCCCTGGCTGGCGTCACTGCCCGACGCCGCCTGGGAGCTGGTGCCGCCCGCGCGCCGGGCGGCGGCCGCCCTCGACTGGCACCCCGACCACGGCGACCGCTGCCAGCACCTCGTCTTCACCTCGCCCGGCCTGAACCGGGAGGCACTCGAACAGCTCCTGGACTCCTGCCTGTTGACGGACGCCGAGTACCAGTCCGGCCCCGAGTCCTGGAAGGAGCTGCCCGCCGCCTTCGCCTCACTGCTGGACGCCGCCTGACCTCCGTACGGCCGCACGGACCGTGGTCGTCACCGGCGCGGTCATCGGCGCGGGCGTCCGCTCACTCGTTGGGGTGGACTTGCGCCCCGGGGGCGCTCCTGGAGCGTCCGCGGGGCGCGAGAGGGGCGCGTTCGCTGCCTAGACTCCCCGCACATGTCGCTCTGGCTGCTCAATCACTTCAGCACCTTCACCCTGGCCGTGATCACCGTCGGCGGGACCGTCCTCGTCGCCGTGGCCGGCAGCGTGCTGCTCCGGCGCAGGTACCCGTCGGTGGCCCGAGGTGAGCACAACGACATGGTCGGGGTGACGCTCGGGATGTTCGGCGCGATCTACGGGATCATCCTCGCCTTCGTCATCGTCACCCTCTGGACCCAGCTGGACAACACCCAGACCATCGTCGCGACCGAGGCCACCGACACCGCCCTCATCGCCCGCGACGCCGCCGCCTTCCCGCCCGCCGTCCGCGCCGACCTCGACGCGGCCCTCAGCGGCTACGTCCACGCGGTCGTCGAGGACCAATGGCCCCGCATGCGCGCCGGAAACCCGACCTACGGGGCCACCGAGGCGCACCTGCGGGACGCCTTCACGGTCCTGCAGGCGTACGACCCGAAGGGCCCGCGCGAAGAGGTCTTCTACGAGGAGGCCGTCGGCCACCTCAACGACGTCGCCGCCCAGCGCCGGGCCCGCCTGACCATGGCCCAGCAGGAACTGCCGCCGCTCCTCCAGGTCCTGGCCATCGGCGGCGCGGTCGTCCTGATCCCGCTCACCTTCCTCTACGGCATGCGCAAGCTGCGCATCCAGCTCCTCTTCGTCGCCTCCGTCGCGGCGCTGGTCGGCTTCAGCCTGCTCCTCGTCTTCGTCCTCGACCGCCCCTTCGCCGGCGACCTCAGCGTGAGCCCGTCCCCGTACCAGGAGGGCGCGCTCGCGTCGTACTGGACCCGCTGATCCTCGGCGCGCCGGCCTTGGTAAAAAGTGACCGATGGGCATCCAGGAGCGCGAGCGCAAGATGTACCGGCCGCTTCGGCGGGCCGGCCTCGAGGTGATCCCGGACGCCGTGCCGGACGGCACGATGCCGGTCGTCCTCGGATACGGTCGCGAGGACATTGCCGCCGGCTTCTCCCACCGGTACGAAACTCCACGGCTCGTCGAGCGTCTCAACGAGGACTGGTACGACCTGGCGGTCTCCTCCGGCCTTCTCGACCACCGCCGCGAGTTCCTCGTCCTGCTTCCCCACGGCACCCACACGCACCAAGCCGACCTGCGGAAGCGGAGCCAGCCCTACGGCCGCCGCCCCGCACCCGCGGTCTGGACCCGGGTGAGACTCCTGGACCGCTGGGACGTCATGGGCCGGGGTGCGGCAACGGCGTTCCTCGGCCTACGGGCGGGCCACCCGGGCTTCGGCATGATGGCGCTCGACAGCAGCGTGTACATCAGCTGCTCGACCGGCGAACTCGGCGTCGACGTGAGCGCGGTGGCCCACCCGGCCCGCTCCGAGAACGTCCTGCAGTACCTGGAGTGGTACGCACAGTGGGACTATCCCCTCGCCGACAAGGAGCTGCAGAAGCGCATCGCCGCCTGGCTCGCGCACCGCACTCGCCGGCCATGAGATCGCAGGCCCGCCTCCCGGCTGGCCGGGATAGCCGGAGTGGGCCGCCGCTCGGTGGCCGTCACTCGCGTGAACCCTGCCTTGGCGTGGCGTACCAGGGAGAGAACGGCGGCCTTGTGCGCCCCGGGGGCAGCTACGGAGTCGTGCCGGGCGCGTCGGCTCTCGGCCGTGGCCTAGAAAGCATGGCATGAGGGACTGACACTGCGGTTCTCCGGCCGGCGGTGAGTCGTCCACGTCGGTGACACGCGCGCCGACGAGGCCGTCCGCGCCTCCTCGGCCGGCAGCCCGTGGACTGACCGGCTCCGCGGCGCCGCGCTACGGGTCCAGTTCGGCCCACACGGTCTTGCCGTCCTCCCGGTAGCGCACGCCCCAGTCCGTGGCGAGCGTCGCGCAGATGTGCAGGCCGCGGCCGCCCTCGTCGCCGGCCTTGGCGTGGCGCGGGTGGGGCGCGGTGAGGGCGGCGTCGTCCACCTCGCAGATCAGGCCCGTGTCGCCGCGGATCAGGCGCAGGGTGATCGGCGCGGCGCCGTAGCGGACGGCGTTGGTGACCAGTTCGCTGACCACGAGCTCCGCGGCGAACGGGTCGACCGGGAGGCCCCATTCCCGTACGCGTTCCCCGGCATGCCGGCGAGCGGGGCCGACGGCCCGGAGCTCGGCGGGCACCGTCCATTCGGCCAGGTCGGCGGCGGGCAGCCGCCGGGTGCGGGCGACGAGGAGGACACGGTCGGCGGAGAGGAGCCGTTCGACGTCGTCGGCGATCTCCTCCGGGCTCCGGTCGGCGCCGCCGAGCGCGGCCACCAGTTCCGCGGCCGTCGGTCCCTCGTCCGGCGCCGCGGCGGGCGAGGCGAGGCAGATCGTGCTGCCCTCGGGCAGCACGAGGCTCGTGCTGGCGAACGGCGGCCCGTCCTCGCCGAGCAGCGGGCCGTCCGGCAGCGGCGCGGTGTCCACCGAGCCGTCCGGCCGGACGACCGCGAGGAGCGAGGTCCCGGCCCGCGCGATGTCGAGCCGTCCGCCGACGGGATCGTGCACGGCGAAGGTGCAGTGCGCCGTCGGCTCGTCCAGACCCTCCGCGTCGCCCTGCTCCCGGGCGAGCCGCAGCACCGTGGAGTGCAGCCGGGCGAGCAGCTCGTGCGGATCGAGGTCGAGGGTGGTGAGGCTGTGGACGGCGGTCCGCAGCCGGCTCATCGTGGCGACCGCGCTCAGCCCCGGGTGCTCCACCTGGCCCACCACCAGCGCCACCCGCGCCCCGGGCAGCGGCAGCGCGTCGAACCACGACCCGGCCCCGGTGCCGCCCGCCCGGCGCCGCTGGGCGATGCCGGCGGCCCGCTGGGTCGCCCGCTCCTGCCGGAGCGGCCAGCTCTGCAGGGCCGTCATGACGATGTGCTCGCGGGTGAAGCGCAGGGCGTTCTCCAGGCTCGCGGCGGCGCGCGTCGTGATGCCCTGGACCAGGTCGAGATCGGCGGGGAGATACGGCTCCGAGCCGGGCCGGCGCTCGAAGGACACGGCCCCGAAGACCTGGCCGCGCACGGACAGCGGCGCCACCATCCGTACGCCCTGCTCCGAGGGCGTCAGGGCCGGCGACTCCGGCAGCGGCGACCCGAAGACATCCGGCAGCAGCAGACAGCCGGCCGCCGGCACCTGCCACGCGTCGTCGCCGGACCTCTCGGCGTTCGTGACGTCGCCCGCGTTCCCGGCGGCTCTCTCGTCCTTCGCGGTGTCGGCGTCCCCGGCGCTGCCGGTGTTGCCGGCGTCGGCGGTCTCGCCGCACCGGTCGGCGTCCTCGGGAGGTCTCGCGCCGACGGCGGCGCAGCGCAACACCATGCCCTCGCCGCGGTCGAGTTCCGGCGCCTTGCCCTGCAGCACGGCGTCCGTGAGCGCCACGACGACGACGTCGGCGAAGCCGTCGAGCGCGACGTCGACCAGCTCGCGGGCGGTGCGCTCGACGTCCAGGGTGCCGCCGATCCGTTCCCGGGCCTCGTGGAGCAGGCGCAGCCGGGCGTTGGCGCGCTCCCGTTCGGTCACGTCCACCGTGGTGGCCACGAGGCCGGCGACCCGGCCCGCCTCCTCGTCGTGCATGCGGTACACCGACACGGAGATGACGTGTTCGTGGCTCGGGTCGGCGAGCGGATGACTGCGGACGAGGACGTCCCTGACCGGCCGCCCGGTCGCCAGCACGTCACGCAGCATGTCCTCGTCGATCCGTACGCCCAGCGGCGCGTACGCCTCCGCCGCCGGCCGCCCCACGATGCTGCCTTCGGGCATGCCGCGCAGGCCGGGGGCCACCGGATTGACCCGCACCACCCGCAGCTCGGTGTCCAGGACGTGCAGCCCGACGGCCGACTGGGTGAACACCGCGTCCAGGACGGCTTCGCTCAGGCCGCCCCGCGTCTCCTCGCCCTTCCTTTCGTGGTTCCGCTCGCCTTCCGGCACCGAGGCCTCCTCGTGGTCGCGGTGGGCACCCGACCATCCTGCGGTGCGCCGGCGCGATCGGCACGGCGAGGCGCGGCGAGGCGCGGCGAGGCGCGAACGAGGCGCGAACGAGGCGCGGCGGCGCGCTACCGTGCGGCGCCGTCCTCGTCCGGCGTGGTCCGCCTGGCGTCGGCGGTCTGCTTGACCTCGTACGTCGCCCGGGGCTCCGGCGCGTCGTCGGCCTTCATCGCCTTCGCCTCGCTCTTGAGGATGCGGGCCGACTTGCCCGCGCTGCGGGCCAGCTCGGGCAGCTTCTTGGCGCCGAGGACCAGGATGAGGACGATCAGGATGATCGCGATCTCGCTGATACCGAACACGGTCCGTTCTCCCTGCAACTGATGTCGGTGGCGACGGTGGTGGCGATGGTGAGGGTGGCGGTCGGGCGCGGTGGCGTCAGACGTTCACGCCGAAGTCGGCGGCGATGCCGGCCAGGCCCGAGGCGTACCCCTGGCCGACCGCCCGGAACTTCCACTCGCCGCCGTGCCGGTACAGCTCGCCGAAGATCATCGCGGTCTCGGTGGCGGCGTCCTCGGAGAGGTCGTAGCGGGCGAGCTCGACGTCGTTGGCCTGGTTCACCACGCGGATGAAGGCGTTGCGGACCTGGCCGAAGCTCTGGCCGCGGTTGTCGGCGTCGTGGATGGAGACCGGGAAGACGATGCGGGCGACCTCGGCCGGGACGGCGGCCAGGTTCACCTTGATGCTCTCGTCGTCGCCTTCGCCCTCGCCGGTGAGGTTGTCGCCGGTGTGCTCCACGGAGCCGTCGGGGCTCGTGAGGTTGTTGTAGAAGACGAAGTGCTGGTCGGAGAGCACCTTGCCGGTGTCGGACAGGAGCAGCGCGCTGGCATCGAGGTCGTAGTCGGCGCCGGTGGTGGTGCGGACGTCCCAGCCCAGGCCGACGAGGACCGCGGTCAGGCCCGGGGCCTCCTTGCTCAGCGAGACGTTGCCGCCCTTGGCCAGACTCACACCCATGCCGATTCCTCTCCTCGTCCGTACAGCTCGTCCGTACATCCCGTACGTACGGCCCGTCCGCACGGACGTCCGCGGGGACATCCGTACGAAGTTGACAATCTACAATGTTGTAGAAGTGGGCGGAAGGCCAGGTGAACGGGAGGGCACGGCGTGGTGGACCGGAACAGGCGCGAGGCGGAGCCCGCCTCCCGCAGGCGCGGGCAGGGCGAGCTGGAGGGCCAGGTGCTCGCCGTCCTGAAGGACGCGCCCGGGCCGGTGCCCGTGGCGTGGGTGCAGGAGCGGCTCGGCGGCGACCTCGCGTACACCACTGTCATCACCATCCTGACGAGGCTGTACGGGAAGGGCGCCGTCACCCGCGAGCGCGCCGGGCGGTCCTTCGTCTGGACCGCGGTCGCGGACGAGGCCGGGCTCGCCGCGCTGCGGATGCGCAAGGTCCTCGACGCCGAGGCCGACCGCGAGGCGGTGCTCGCCAGCTTCGTCACCGCGCTCCCGCCGAACGACGAGCGACTCCTGCGTGAACTCCTCACCGGCCTGGTGGAGGAGGCCCCGGAGGAGAGGGAAGACTGACCGTCATGGGGGTGTTCGTCTTCCTTCCGCTGGTTCTTCCGCTGACCGCGTGGCCGGTGGCGCGGCTCGCCGAGCAGCGTCTGCACCCGAGCACCGCGACCCGGCTGCTCACCGCCTTCGCCGGCGTCCTCGCCGTGTGCAGCACGCTCTGCCTCGGACTGCTGATGATCGTGGGCACCGCGCAGCTGCCCGGCAACCCGCTGCCCGACGGGTGGTCGGATCCCGAGGTGCGGGCGGCCCTCCCGTACGACGAGATCGCGGGCCGGGCGGCCATCCCGGCGCTGCTCGCGGTCCTCGTCTCGTGCGGCCGGGCCGCCTGGCGGCACGTCCAGGTGCGGCGCCGGGCGCTGGCCGCCCTCGCCGGCCTGCCGGTCACCTCGGTGGCGGTGCTGCCCGACCCCGAGCCGTACGCCTACGCCCTGCCCGGCCGCCGTGACCGGGTCGTGGCGAGCACCGGGATGCTCGCGGGTCTGACGTCCGCCGAACGCCGGGCCCTGTTCGCCCATGAGCGCGCCCATCTGAACGCCCGTCACCACCGGCATCTCCTGGTGGTGCACCTCGCCGCCCGCGCCAATCCGTTCCTGCGCCCGCTCACCACCGCCGTGACGTACACCGCGGAGCGGTGGGCGGACGAGGAGGCGGCGGCCGTGACCGGCAGCCGCCGCACGGTCGCCCGGGCGATCGGCAAGGCGGCGCTGATCTCCCGCGGAGGACCGGCCGCGGCCACCCTGCCGGCCCTGGCCGCGGCCGGGCCGGTGCCCCGCCGCGTGGCGGCGCTGCTGCGGCCGGCCCCGGCGGGACGCGCGTGGCCGTCGGCGTTCACGACGGTGGGGCTCGCGGTGTGGGGCGCCGCGGCGGGCGCGACCGTGTCGGCGCTGTCCTCCGCGAACTCCGCCGTCACGCTCTTCGCGATCCTGCGCGCGGCCACCCCGATGTAGCGCCGGGGCGCCGCGGTCGCCTACAGGTCGAACTCGTGCGGCGGCAGGTCGAGCGTGAAGCACGCCTCCCGCACGACCGCCTGCTCGGTCTTGTCGAAGTCGCCGTCCGCGCCGCCGATGACGATGCCGATCTGGACGACCGCCCGCGCCTCGGCCGGCTTCTTCTTGGCCTTGGCGACCTCCTGGAGCACGCTCACCTTGCCGAAGTCGAAGTCGGCGGCGAGCTTGTCGAGGTTGGCGTCGAAGCGGCGCTGGAGGTCGGTCGCGTCGAAGTTCTGCAGCACTTCGTTGGTGGCGATGAGCTGGGCGACCCGGCGCCGCTCGGACGGGTCGACGGTGCCGTCGGCAGCGGCGACGAGCGCGCACATCGCCATGCTCGCGTCGCGGAAGGCGCCGCTCTTGAGGTCGTTCTTCTTGGCGAGCAGCTGGGTCTGCATCGTCGATGCGGACTCCTTGATGCGGTCCCACAGGGCCATGTCGCGGTTCTCCCGAGGTCGGTGACGTCTGCTTACTTCTACGACCCTGTAGAACGTACCGACGCGGGCGAAGGTTCCCGCGCGGCGATGCGGGCGAACGTACCCGGGGCGCCGGCCACGCGACGCCCGGGCGCCGGTCAGGAGAGCGGCAGGCACACCACCAGCAGGCAGAGCTCGGACGGCGCGGTCGTGGTGCTGGTCGGCGTGGTGTCCGTCCGCGACGAGCCCGGGGCCGGAGCAGGGGCCGGCGCGGGAGCCGTGTCCTGCGGCGTCGCCGGACGGGAGGTGCCCGCCGTGCCCGTGGTGCCGGTCGTGCCGGGCGAGCCCGCCGTGCCCGAGGAGGCCGGCGAGGTGTTCGTCGTCCGCGTGGCCGGCGCCACCGTCCGGTGCTGCGATGTGACGGCGTACGACCGGGTGGCCGGCGCCGCGGCGTGGTGGGAGGCGGCCGTGGACTGCCGGTGCGACAGGTCGGCCGCGGGCTCGGCGCCGGGCGATGCGGTCTTCGGCGGGGCCGAGGAGTGCGCGGGCTCGGGCCGTACGGTCGGGCGGACGTCCTGCGACGCCGGGTCCTCCACGGCGCCCGGGCCCGGGTCCTCCGGCGCCGTGGCCGCCATCGCCCGGTCGCCGCCCTGCCGGTCCGTCGCGCTCATGGCCAGACCGCCGCCGACCAGTGCGACGGCGGTGGCGACCACGGCACGGCGCTGGTTCTTCTTCCACCGCGCACGCTGCCGGCGCCGCGCCGCCCGTCCGTCGGGGGCCGTCGGAGCACCCGCGACGTCCACGACGTCCACGACCTCCACGGACGAGTCGCCGTACGGGCCGTCCTCGAACCCGGCTCCGAACGCCGTCACGGTCGCGGCCGGGTCCGTGCCCGTACCCGTGGCCGTACCCGTAGCCGGGCCCGTGGTCGTACCGGTGGCCGGGACGATCCGCCCGTCGGCGGTGGTGGGAGCGATGTCCGGGGCGTAGGCGCCGCATCCGGGGCACACCAGGGCACCGTTGAGATGCCGGCGGCACGACGAGCAGTAGTCCATCTCCGGTCTTCCTGAGTTGACATGCCGTCGACCCGGTGGGGCCGCGGCTCGATCGCATCCGCGAACGATTCGAGCGACCTGCAACGCTAACGAAGGTTTCGAAAGGCTGTGCGTAGCCGGTGTGGCGCTCCTGTGGGGATTCGTGGAGAGCGCGCGAACAACGGCCGACGGCGGCTCACCGCCCCGCCCGGCAGGAAGACTCCGTCCCGCTCGGCGGGTGATTCTCGCCCGCCGTGCTGCGGTGTCGCCGTTCCCGGCCCGGCCGCCGGCCCGAGGCTGAGGCCATGTCACACCACCTCAGCGGACCCGACCTCCGCTCCCCGATGGGCGACGCCCGGCTGGACATGACCGACCTCTTCGCCTTCACGGGCGCCGGCGACCGCACGGTCCTCATCCTCGACGTGAACCCCGTCGCCCCGACCGGCGGCGACGCCTTCCACCCCGACGCCGTCTACCGCATCAACGTGGACACCGACGGCGACCACCAGGCCGACGTCGCCTTCAGCTTCGTCTTCTCCCAGCCCAGGGACGGCCGGCAGACCGTGAGCGTGTACCGGGCGGACGGCCCGGAGGCGCGCTCGCACGACGTGGGCGGGGAGCGGATCGTCAACGACGCGCCCGTTTCCTTCGCGAACGAACCCGAGGTCGTCACGGCCGGGCCGTACCGTCTGTCGGCCGGACTGCGCAGCGACCCGTTCTTCGTCGACCTGGAAGGGATCGTCAAGGACTTCCGGTGGACGGGCGTCGACTGGGGCGCGGACAAGAACGTCTTCGGGATCGTCCTCGACATGCCGTCCTCGGCGCTGGGCCCGGACGCGGACTCGGTCATCGGCGTGTGGGGCCGGGTCAGCCTGCGCCAGGACGGACAGCTCACGTCCGTGGACCGCGGCGCGCACCCGTCGCTGACGGCCTACTTCAACCAGGAGGACGCCAAGGACGCGTACAACGCGGGCGAACCGGCGCAGGACTGGGACACCTACCTGGAGCCCTGGACCGCTGTCCTCGCCCACACGGGCGGCTACGACGCCGAGGCCGCGAAGGAGGCCCTGCGCACCGTCCTGCCGGACATCCTGCGCTACGACCGCTCCCGGCCGGCCGCGTATCCCAACGGGCGCACGCTCACCGACGACGTCACCTCCGCCCGCCTGAACATGATCTCCGGCGGGAAGATCACCAGCGACCACATCGGCCCGCACACCGACCTGTTGGACGACTTCCCCTACCTCGGCCACCCGCACCCGGCTCCCGAGCCCGTCTAGGCGGTACGGCGCGGGCGCGCGGAGCGGCAGTCGTCCCGGCCACCCGCGGACGGCGGCCGCGCCCGCGGCCCGATCCGGTCACCCGCTCCCCGGCTCTTGACAACAGCCCGCCTCCTGACTGCAGTTGCTCTGCACCACTGCCACGAGCGGCAGCACACCTACCACGGGGGCGATCAGCGCATGACCAGGCCTGAGAGCACGGAGCACGACTACGACGTCGTCATCAGCGGAGCCAGCCTCGCCGGCTGCGCCGCGGCGATCCTGCTGGCGCGGCGCGGTGTCCGCGTCGCGCTGCTGGAACGCCGCTCGGACCCCGACGCGTACAAGGTGCTGTGCACCCACGCCCTCACCGCCAACGCCTACCCGGTGCTCGACGAACTCGGCCTCGTACCCGCCCTGGAGAAGGCCGGAGCCGTCCGCAACGAGGCCCGCTGGTACACCCGCTGGGGCTGGATCGAGCCGAGGGCCGCGCCCGGAGGACCCGAGCTGCCGTACGCGTACAACGTCCGGCGCAGCACCCTCGATCCGCTGATCAGGTCCCACGCGGCCGGCACGCCCGGCGTCGACCTGCTCCTCGGGCACCGGGTGACCGGGCTGGTCAGGCAGGCCGGGCGCACGGTCGGGGTGCGCGCGTCGACGCCCGAGGGCGAGCGGGAGATCCGGGCGCGCCTGGTGGTCGGCGCCGACGGCAAGGACTCGGCGGTCGCGACGTTCGCCGAGGTGCCCACCCGGCGGCACGAGAACACGCGCTTCGGCTATCTCGCGCACTTCCGCGGCCTGCCGCTGCACGGCGGGATCGGCCAGACCTGGTTCCTCGAGCCCGACATGGCGTACGCGTTCCCGAACGACGACGGGGTGACGGTCCTCGCGGTGCTCCCGGACAAGAAGCGGCTGCCGGCCTTCCGGGAGGACCTGGAGGGCAGCTTCCTCGACTTCGTCCGCGCCCTGCCCGAGGCGCCGCCCGTCGACTCCGCCGAGCGCGTCTCGAAGATCATCGGCACGGTCGACTACCCGCTCGTCAGCCGCGAGCCGACCGCACCGGGCCTCGCCCTCGTCGGCGACGCCGCGATGACCGGCGATCCCCTGTGGGGCGTGGGCTGCGGCTGGGCCCTGCAGTCCGCGCACTGGCTCGCCGAGGCGGTCGCCCCGGCCGCCGCGGGCCGGGGCGACCTCGATGCGGCACTGGCGGCCTACGCCCGCACCCACCGGCGCCGCCTGCGCGGCCACCAGATCCTGGCCGCCGACTTCGCCAAGGCCCGCCCCTTCAACCCCGGCGAGCGCCTGGTCTTCTCGGCGGCGGCGCGCGACGCGTCGATGGCGCGCCACATGTACCTGTTCGTCTCCCGCCTGATCGGCCCGCTGCGGTTCCTGAACCCCCTGGCCCTGGCCAAGGCCGCGGCCGTCAACCTCAGGCACGCCCGGACTCCCGCCCGCACCACGCCCTGAAGCGGGGGAGCGGCTTACCCACACGGGTGACTGCGCGGCGAATGTCCGCTGCGGCGCAGGTCCCTCAGGCCATGATCATCGGCATGAGTTCCTCCCTGATCCGCCGCGCCTGCGCCGTCGCCCTGCTCGTCACCTCCACGCTCGCACCCGCCGCGGTCTCCGCCGTCGCCGCGGCCCCGCCCGGCGCGCCCGGGCCGGAGCCGAGGCGTGCCGTTCAGGCCCGCCTGCTCGGCGAGAAGACCGTCCCGTACAAGCTCGCGTTCCAGGGGACGACCGTCGGCGGTCTGTCCGGCATCGACCGCGACCGGTGCACCGGCGAGTACGTCCTCATCAGCGACGACCGCTCCTTCCTCCAGCCCGCGCGCTTCTACACCGCGCGGCTCGACGTCGACGCCGGCGGTGTGCACGCCGTGGACTTCACCGGCACCCGGCCGCTGCTCCAGCCGGACGGCTCGGTCTATCCGTCGCCCGCCCTCGGCGACGGCAAGGCGATCGACCCGGAGGAGATCCGCGTGGATCCGCTCAGGTGCCGTTACTGGTGGGGCCAGGAGGGCGACCGGCCCGCCGTCGCCGGTGCGCCGGTCATCCAGCCGTCCGTGGAGATCGCGGACCCCGACGGCGCGCACCGCGGCCGGTTCCGCCTCCCGGAGAACTACGCGATCACGCCCGACCGTGGTCCGCGCCGCAACCAGGCCGTCGAGGCGCTCACCTTCGGCGCCCGCGGCACCGTGGTGACCAGCGCGGTCGAGGGGCCGCTGGTCCAGGACGGCCCGGTGCCGGACGTGCACCAGGGCGCGCTCGTGCGGGTCACGCGGCAGACCCGCGACGGGCGGGTGCTCGGCCAGTTCGCGTACCCGATCGAGAAGATCTTCGCCGAGTCCGACCCGAGCAGCCCGTGGGGCCCCGACACCGGCGTGCCGTCGATCCTCGCCTTCCCGGACGACCCCGAGCGCTACCTCGTGCTCGAGCGCACCTGGGTCGCCGGCTCCGGCTACAAGATCCGGCTCTACGACACCACCACGCGCGGCGCCACCGACGTACGGGCCGTGGACTCCCTCGCCGACCGGCCCGTGGTGCCGATGCGGAAGCGGCTCGTCGCGGACTTCCACACCCTCGGCCTGTCCACCGTCGACAACACCGAGGGCATGACCTGGGGCCCGGTCCTGCCCTCCGGCGAGCGCTCGCTGATCCTGGTCAGCGACGACAACTTCGACCAGGAGGCGGTCACCCAGTTCGTCGCGCTCGCCCTGCGCTGAGACCGGCGGCTCTATGCCGCGGCGGAGCCGGCCGTCTCCCGGGTGAGCGGGCGGGTGATCTCCTCCCAGGCGTCCGCGTGCGGGAAGCGCGTGCGCGCGGTGGCTCCGCCGGGCCTGCCGGGCCTGTTCCGGCCGGGGCCGTCGTCACGTGTCCGGTAGTGCGCGAGGACCCGGCCGAGGGCCTGGCGGATGCGGCTCGCCGGCTCGTCGATCGAGAGGCGTTCCTCGGCGTAGGCGTGGACGAGGTCCGGGAGGCGGTAGCGGTCCGGTGCCACCTCCTGGACGAGGTGGGCCGCGACGAGGGCGCGCAGGTGGGTGCGGACGCGGTCGGCGGACTCGTCGGCCAGCGCGGCGATCGCGCGCGTGTCCAGGTCGTCGAGGGGCGGGAGGGCGAGCAGCCGCAGCAGTCGCCGCGCCCCGGCGGGCAGTGAGGTGTCGGAGGCCGCCAGGGACGCGCGCACACCGCCCTCCATGGCGAGGACGGTGAGGGATTCGCGGTAGTAGTCGGCGAGGTCCCAGTTGGGGTGGTCGCGCAGGTGGCGGCCGATGATGGTCAGCGCCTGCGGGTGGTGGCCGAGGAGTCCGGCGATCCGGCGGGCCGCCGAGGCGTCGGGCGCGAAGCGTTCCCGGCCGGCCGTACGGTGGAGCAGCTCGACGGCTCCGTCCGTGTCCAGGGAGCTGACGGGCAGTCGTCTGGCCTCCTTGAGGCAGGGCAGGGCGGAGCGGCTGGTGATCACCGCGCGGCAGGTGGGCGCCTCGGGTAACAGCGGAAGGGCCTGTTCCTCGTCGGCGGCGTCGTCGAGCACGACCAGGGTCGAGGTGCCGGCGAGGGTCTGGCGATAGAGCTGGACCCGGGCGTCGAGGCTGTGCGGAATGCGCTCGCCCGCCACGCCGAGGAGCCGCAGGAAGCATTCCAGGACCGCGGAGGGATCCACCGGTGGTTCGCCGGCGCCGGCGCCCCGCAGATGGGCGAAGAGGACCGGGCGTTCGGACCGGCCCTTGGTCCGCAGCCGGTGGGCGACGGCGACGGCGAGGGCGGTCTTGCCCGTACCGGCCATTCCCTCGAACGCGACCACGGGGCTGACGCCTTCGGCGCCCTGCGCGCGGAGCCATGCCTGCGCCAGCTCCTGGAGGTCGTCCCGGCCGACGAGCGGCGAGGGAGCGGGCGGCAGCCGGTCGTACGCCGTGACGCGGCCGGACGCCTCGACCTCGCCGAGAACGGTACGCAGGGCCTGCCGCCACACGGAGAGCGCCGCGGTGTCGCCGTCGACCAGCGCGTGGACGACGGCGAGCAGCAGGTCGGTGTTCGGGCGGCGGCGGCCCACCTGGAAGCAGTTCCCGACCGTGGACCTCGCGGGCCATTCGCTCCGAGGGCGTCCGGCGCGCCGCCAGGTGGTGTGGACCCGGCGGGTGATCTCGGTGATCGAGGGATGACCGGCCCAGGCCTTCAACATGCGGAGCTGCCCGATGAATTCGTCCATCGTGCGAGCCCGGCCCGGATCGAGTAGCTGCGGCACGAACATCCTCCCCCAAGGACGACTGGTCTGGACAACGCTAACTCGGAACGATCGTTTCAAGTTAGTCCCTCGGTACTCCCCGCTGTCAAGCGCATTCCAAGCGTCGAGAGGAGTGACGCAGTCGCGTCCAGGATCGTCCACGAACGCGCCGCGGCGGACCGGCCGCTCTCGATGCTGATGCCGCTCCGGTGGGCCGGCGGCCCGCACGCCTGACCGCGCCCCGGCCCCGGCCCGCCCGCCGAGCGCCCACCTTGCTCTGACGAACCGAAGGAGAAGGACCGTGGACATGCAGGAAGCAGCGCAGGGCCTCACGCAGGGCGTCCCGCACGGCGCCGTGCGCCAGGCCGTGCGGGACACCGCCCCGGCCCACGCCATGAAGGAGTCCCCCGGGAACCGCGCCGGATCCTTCCGGCGCGTCACGATCGTCGGCGCCGGCTTCTCCGGCACCCTCACCGCCATCCGGCTGCTCCAATTCGCCACGACGCCCTTGGAGATATGTCTGATGGAGCGGGAGGAGGGATACCGCTACGGCGGCCTCGCCTTCGGCGAGGCGTCCACGCACTGGGAGCACATGCTCAACATCCAGGCGGGGCGCGTCACGCTGCGCCGCGAACGCCCGGAGGACTTCCTGGAGTGGGCGAACGAGGAGGCCGACCGCACCGACTGGCCGGCCCGGTGGCGCTACCACTCCTTCGGTGTCGCCTGCGTCGTGCCCCGCCTCGTCTTCCGCCAGTACCTCGCCGAGCGGCTGCGCCGGGTCGCCGCCGACGCGCACCCCGACGTGACGCTGCGCGAACTGACCGGCGAGACCATCGACGTACGCCCGCACGGCGACGGTCACGTCGTCAAGTACGCCGTTCCCGGCCCGGACGGAGGCGTCCACGAGCTGCGCTCCGACCAGGTGGTCCTCGCCACCGGCCACCTCGCTCCCGCGCAGGCGCCGTTCTACCACCGCGTCCGTACCTCCGACCGCTTCATCGGCGACCCGTACGCGCCCGGGGCGCACGAACGCTTCCGCGCGGTCGGCCCCGACGAGACCGTCCTCGTGACCGGATCCGCGCTGTCCGCCTTCGACACCGTCGTCTCCCTCGTCCATGCCGGCCACAAGGGCCGGATCCTCATCTGCTCCCGCGGCGGACACCTGCACGGCACCTATCCGACGGATCACGAGCACGACATCTGGCAGGCGCGCAGGCCGCCCTTCCTGGACGCCGAGACGCTCACCGCGGACACCGTCGTCGAGGGAGTCAAGGCGGAGTACGCCCACCTGCTCGCCGAGCACGGCGCGGACACGCCCGACGCCATCTTCGCCGAACGCGTCATGAAGGCGTGGGAACCGTACGTCGTCGAGGCCGTCTCCCGGATGGATCCCGGCGACGTCCGGATGCTGCTCGACCGCTACAAGAGCCTCATCGTCACCCACCGCACCAGCACCGTGCGGGAGATCGGCGGCGTGGTCCGCGACCGGATGCGGGGCTACAACGGAGCCCCGAGGACCGTCGAGGTGATCGCCGCCACCGTCCAGGACATGCGGCCGGCCGAGGACGGCACGAAGATCCGCGTCGTCTTCGCCGACCGCGAGGACGTCGTCGTCGACCGCGTCGTCAACTGCCTCGGCAACAGCACCGACTACGAGCGCACCGGCCACCCGCTGTGGCACGGTCTCGTCCACGGGCTGGGCGCCGCGCGGCCGCAGACCAGGACCCACCGCGGCATCGAGGTCGGTCCGCACGGACAGCTCGTGGCCGCCGACGGCGAGACGGCGAGGAACCTGTTCGCCGTCGGGCCGATGCGCCAGGGCGACGAGACCACCCGCCGGGGCCGGCTCGGCGCGTTCGTGTTCAGCATCGGGACCCTGCGCAACCAGTGCTTCGACACCGCCATGGAGGTGCTGCGCCAGGCCGGCCGCGAGAGCAGCGGGGAAGCGATGAACGTTCCGGACGGGATCCACCACTGCCTGGCCCGCAGCAGCGACTGGATCGTCGCCGACCTCGGTCTCGACGCCGGCGAGCCGGACACCTCCCGCCTGCGCGAGCGTCTGCTGGCCTACGCCAGGGACACGGCCTACCCGAACACCATGACGTACCTGCGGGCCGAGGACCGGCCCGAGCGCGACAAGTACCGCACCCTCCTCACCGACGACACGGCCGACTTCGGCGCTGCCCTCGCCCGGGAGTTCGGACTCACCGCCGAGCAGGCCCGGCGGACGGTGGCCATGCTGACCACGCTGGTGGAGAAGCACGCCGTGCACAACCTCTGCGACATCACCCGGCTCGCGCCCTGGGACTCCGACTACGCCGGCCAGGTCAAGCACGCGCCCAGGAAGGGCCACTGATGAGGAGCGGCATACCCGAGCAGGAGGACCGGCGCGCACTCCTCGGCAGACTCTTCATGGTGCGGCACGGTGAGTCCACGTGTAACTCCGTGCACCGCATCGCCGGCCAGCGCGACGCCCCGCTGACCCTCCTCGGCCGCATCCAGGCCGAGAAGGTCGCGGCGCGCCACCGCGGCCAGGAGTTCGACCGCGTCTTCGTCTCCCCGCTCAGCCGGGCTCACGACACCGCCGGCATCATCCTGGGCGACCGCGGCGAGGCGGGGCCGCGGGTCGTGGTCGACGACCGGCTCATGGAACGCGACTTCGGCAGCTACACGCTGGAGAGCAAGTCCGTCCTCCAGCGCCGCCACGGCATCGCCGAGTACGAGCGCGCCATGAACGCCGACAGCCCCACGATGCGGGGCGGCGAGACCGCGGCCAGGTTCACGGAACGGGTCCGCGCCTTCTACGAGCAGGAACTGCTCCCGGCCCTGCGCCGGGGCGAGACGGTCTGCGTCGTCTCCCACAAGTACGTGGTCGAGCTGATCTGCCGCTTCATCCTCGACCGGCCCTCCGACGAGTCGTACGACCTGCGGCTGCCGAACTCCGAGATGCTGCGGGGCGACCGCATCGCTTCGTACGTCAAGAACGAGAACGAGACCATGAACATGGTCTACGACTGGATCGTCGTCCACCATCCGACGGTCTTCTGCGCCGGCCTCGCCGCCGGCCTCCTCGGGAACCTCGCGGGCCTGCGCCTCACCACCTCGCCGTACCTCCTGCTGCTGCTCCTGGTGCTGGCGAGCGTGATCACCATGTGCCGCATCGAGCTCGAGAACGCGCGGGCGTTCGTCACCGACCGGGGCATCCTGCGGTCCGTCGCCCTGCGCTACCTCGCGCTGCCCCTGGCCCTGGCCCTGGCACTGCGCTGGTGGGACGTCGGTGACACCGGCACGGTCGCCTTCGCCGCGATCTTCCTGGCCACGCCGAGTTCGGTCGTGGCGATGACCGTCAGCCGCTGCCTGGGCGGGATGATCATGCCGACCTTCGCCCAGGTGCTGCTGTCGTCGCTGGCCGCCGCGGTCTCCTTCTCCGCGGTCCTCGCCGTCACCCTCCACGAGGACGTGGCGCCGGCCGTCGCGATCAGCGCGGCCACCTCCTCCGGTGTGGTCGCGGCGGCCTACCTCCTGGTCCGGCAGCTCCGGCGGCGCTCGCCGATCCGCACCGCCAAGTACGGCGAGCGCAACGGCTACGTCGCCGTCCTGCTGCTCACCGCGTTCCTCGTCCTGGTCACGCTCGAGCTCGACCTGGCCGACGCCGCCGCGTACGCGCCCACCGCGCTCGGCATCGCCGTCGGACTGCGGCTCGTCGCCGCGCTGTTCAAGCGCCGCGGCCACGTCCAGACCCTCGACGACTACACCGCCATGACCTACCCCAACATCTTCGTGGTCGTCGTCATCGCCGCCCTCACCGGCAACGGGCCGCTGGAGCAGGTCGCGATCTGGACCCTGCTGCCCATGTTCGTCCTGTCGTTCTTCGACAGCTGGTACGCCCGGCGCCTCGTCGTCGCACCCGACGACGCCCGCTGGCCCTCGGTCCTCGCCCTGGACAGCCGCCGCCGGCGGCCCGGGCGCGCGGCCGGACCGGATCTCGGTTCCGCCCCCACCGTCCCCGCACGATCCTGACGACCACGGGAGTCGCTGTGCACCACACCCTCCACCAACTGGCCGCCGGCACCACCGACAAGAACCTCGAGCTCGTCCTGAAGGTGCTCCCGGCGATCGTCGTCATCCTCGCCGTCTCCGCCCTGTGCGGACGGCTGGCGATCCTCGTGAAGCAGCCGCGGGTCCTGGGCGAGATGGTCGCCGGCGTCCTGCTCGGCCCGACCCTGTTCGGCGCCCTCTTCCCCGAGGCCCAGAAGGCGGTCTTCGCGCCCGAGGTGAAGCCGATCCTCTACGTCCTGAGCACCATCGGCCTGACCGTCTTCATGTTCCTCGTCGGCGCCGGGCTCGACCACCGGTCCGACGGCGGCACGAACGACACCCGCAACGCCGCGGTCCTCGCCGTCTCCGGCATCCTGCCCTCGCTGCTCCTCGGCGCCGGCGCGGGCTATCTCCTCTACGACCGGCTCTCCAAGCCCGACGTCACGCCCTTCGAGTTCGCCCTCTTCACCGGCGGCGCGCTGTCCATCACCGCCTTCCCGATGCTCGCCCGCATCCTCTACGAGCGGCGCCTGGAGAACACCCGCCTCGGCCGCATGACGCTCCTCGGCGCCTCCATCGACGACGCCGCCGCCTGGTGCTTCCTGGCCGTTCTCTCCGCCATGCACACCGGCTCCGGCGTCATGCAGGTGTTCAAGACGATCGGGCTCACCGCGGTGTTCGCCGCCGTGATGCTCTTCGGCGTCAAGAAGCTGCTGCGCCCGCTGGGCGACCGGGTCCAGCGCACCGGGTCCTTCGGCTTCGAGGAGATGTACGTCGTGGTCGGCATCGTGCTCCTCGCCGGCCTGTTCACCGACTACATCGGCATCTACTCGGTGTTCGGAGGCTTCATCGCCGGACTCGCCATGCCCGAGAACCCGGCGTTCCGGGCGGCCCTGCACGGCCGGATGATGGACCTCGTCTGTGTCCTGCTGCTGCCCATCTTCTTCGCCTTCTCGGGGCTCAACACCGAGCTGGGCGGCCTCGCCGGCTGGGGGATGATCCTTCCCTTCCTGGTGATCCTCGTGGCCGGCTTCGTCGGCAAGTACCTGGGCTGCGCGGCGGCGATGCGCACCGTCGGCTTCTCCTGGCGCGAGTCGTGGGCCGTCGGCGGCCTGATGAACGCCCGCGGGCTGATGATCCTCATCTTCATCAACATCGGCCTCGCGCAGGGCATGATCACGCCCGAGGTCTTCTCGATGCTCGTCCTGGTCGCCGTCCTCACCACGGCCGCCGCGGTGCCGCTCTACCGGTGGGCGATCCCCGACCGCATGGAGCAGCAGATGCTGGACGTCCCTCCGGTGGCGGCGACGGCCCCGGCGCAGCAGGCCGCGGAGCGCGAGCCCGTCCGCGCCTGACTCCCGCGTCCCCTCCCTCTCCCCGCCCTGCCGGGTGGACACGCCGCGCGTGTCCACCCGGCAGGGATCCGTACCTCACAGCGTTCCTGGAGCCGCCCCATGGCCGAGACCACCGTATCCCGCAGCGAAGGGACACCGAGATGACCGACGGCGTGAACGGCGTCGCGCTCGGCGTCTTCGTCCTCTTCTTCCTGGCCGTCACGGTCATGGGCTTCCGGGCCGCCCGCTGGCGGAAGGCCGAGAACGAGCACAGCCTGGACGAATGGGGCCTGGGCGGCCGCTCGTTCGGCGCCTGGATCACTTGGTTCCTGCTGGGCGGCGACGTCTACACCGCGTACACCTTCGTCGCCGTCCCGGCGGCCGTTTACGCGGCGGGCGCGGCCGGCTTCTTCGCCGTGCCGTACACCATCCTGGTCTATCCGCTGATCTTCACCTTCCTGCCCCGCCTGTGGTCGGTGTCGCACAAGCACGGTTACGTGACGACGGCGGACTTCGTCCGCGGCCGCTTCGGCTCCAAGGGCCTGTCGCTGGCCGTGGCCTTCACCGGCATCCTCGCCACCATGCCGTACATCGCGCTCCAACTGGTCGGCATCCAGGCCGTCCTGGACGTGATGGGCGTCGGCGGCGGCGGGAACACCCACTGGTTCGTCAAGGACCTGCCGCTGCTCATCGCCTTCGGCGTGCTGGCGGCCTACACCTACTCGTCCGGCCTGCGGGCGCCGGCCATGATCGCCTTCGTCAAGGACACCCTGATCTACCTCGTCATCGCGGTGGCGATCGTCTACATCCCGATCAGGCTGGGCGGCTTCGACGAGATCTTCGCCCAGGCCGGTGCGAAGTACGCCACGGTCAACCCGGTCACGGGCAAGCCCCAGGGCGCTCTCGTCAGCGGCTCGGCCGCGCAGTGGACGTATGCGACCCTCGCCCTCGGTTCCGCCATGGCCATGTTCATGTACCCGCACTCGATCACCGCGACGCTCTCCTCCAAGAGCCGCGAGGTGATCCGACGCAACACCACGGTGATGCCGCTCTACACCCTGATGCTGGGTCTGCTGGCGCTGCTCGGGTTCATGGCGATCGCGGCCGGTGTGAAGGTGACCAACGGCCAGCTCGCCATCCCGCAGCTGTTCGAGAACATGTTCCCGGCCTGGTTCGCCGGCGTCGCCTTCGCCGCCATCGGCATCGGCGCCCTCGTCCCAGCCGCCATCATGTCCATCGCCGCCGCCAACCTCTTCACCCGCAACATCTACAAGGACTTCATCAAGCCCGACGCCACCGCCGCCCAGGAGACCAAGGTCTCCAAGCTCGTCTCGCTCCTGGTCAAGGTCGGCGCCCTCGTCTTCGTCCTCACCATGGACAAGACCGTCGCCATCAACTTCCAGCTCCTCGGCGGCATCTGGATCCTGCAGACCTTCCCCGCCCTCGTCGGCGGCCTGTTCACCCGCTGGATGCACCGCTGGGCCCTCATCGCCGGCTGGGCCGTCGGCATGGTCTACGGCACCGCCGCCGCCTACGGCGTCGCCGGCCCCACCCAGAAGCACTTCGGCGGCTCCTCCGCCGAGATCCCCGGCATCGGCGAGATCGGCTACATCGGCCTCACCGCCTTCGTCCTCAACGTCCTCGTCACCGTCGCCCTCACCCTCGTCCTGCGCGCGGTGGGCACGCCCGACGGTGTCGACGAGACCTCGCCCGAGGACTACACCGCCGACGCCGGCGACACCGGCGTCGTCACCGAGCCGCGCTCAGCGCCCCGAGCGCGGCCTGCACGGTCTGCGTGAGAGCCTGCTCGGGCGCTCCGGCGCGGGACCTCAGGTTGACCCCGTACGCGAGCAGGGCCAGCAGATCGGCGGAGGAGCCCACGTCGACGCCGGGCGCGAGCTGTCCGCGCGCCTCCGCGGTCACCAGGGCGGCGTGCATCGCGTCCCGCAGCCGCTGGTGGTGCTGGTCGAGGACGGCGCGGACCTGCGGGTCGGCGTTCTCGGCGCCGGCGTGCGCGTTCGAGACCATGCAGCCCCACCGGGCGTACTCGCCCGAGCAGCGCGCCGCGACGAGCCCCGTGAAGAACTCGCTGACGGCCGGAAGTCCTCGGTCGTCCTCGGCGAGGCGCTCGAACACCGGCTGGGAGCGGTACTCGAGGTAGCGGCGCAGGGCCGCGAGGTAGAGCGCCTGCTTGTCGCCGAAGGTGGAGTAGAGGCTGGAGCGGTTGACTCCGGTGGCGTTCACGATGTCCTGGATTCCGGTCGACGCCATGCCCTGGCGCCAGAAGAGCCGCACCACGGTCTCCAGGGCCGCGTCCGGATCGAAGTGCTTGATGTCCGGCATGTTCCACCCCGCTATCTTGTAATAGAAATTCCAAGATAGCGGGGACCGGTCGGCCGCGCATAGGCCCGGCCGGACCGTCGGGCCCCCGTCGGGCCCACCGTCGAGGCGGCCGGCGGCGCCGCCGTCCAGGTTCGTCCACGGTCCGACCGTCCGTGACCGGCGGCCCTCACTCTGTGCCGCATGAATCGGATACCGAAGCTGTGGGTCACCGCCTACGGATCGAGCCGGCCCTCCGTGCTCCGCTTCGTCGCGCGCCACCTGGTCCGGGCCGGCGCCTTCATCCGGGCGCTCGCGCTCGCCGACCACACACCCTTCACGACCCTCTGACGCCCCAACTGCCGTGGCGCGGCTGGCGTACGCCCTCGCACGCCGCTATCTTGAAACGATCGTTCCGAGTTATTTCCCGGCCCGTCCAGGAGGAACCAGCCATGACCCTCAACGCCGAGCTGCGCAGCTTCTACGAAGCCCGCCGGCAGCAGATCCCCGCCGAGGTGCGGGCCGTGATGGACCGCGCGGGCGAGGAGCTCGCCGCGTCCGGACAGGCCGAACGGGCCCTCGCCGTCGGAGACCGGGCCCCGCGCTTCACCCTCGCGTCCGCGACCGGCGAGGCCGTCTCCCTCGACGCGCTGCTCGCCGACGGGCCCGTCGTCCTGACCTTCTACCGCGGCGCCTGGTGCCCGTACTGCAACATCGCCCTGCGCTCGCTCCAGCAGCACCACGCGGACATCTCGGCCCGCGGCGCCCGCCTGGTCGCCGTCTCGCCGCAGATCCCCGACGAGTCGATGTCCCTCACCGAGAAGCACGGCCTCGCCTTCGACGTCCTCAGCGACATCGGATCCGACACCGCCAAGCAGTACGGACTCGCCTTCGACCTGCCCGACGACCTCGCGGCCGTCTACGACAAGCTCGGCTTCGACCTCCAGCGGGTCAACGGCGGCCACCCGCGCACCCTTCCGCTGCCGGCGACCTACGTCATCGACCGCGACGGCATCATCCGCTGGGCCTTCGTCCACGCCGACTACACCACCCGTGCGGAGCCCGCCGACATCCTGGCCGCGCTCGACGCCCGCGCCTGAACGCACCGCCCGCCGA
Organism: Streptomyces sp. NPDC053493; assembly: GCF_044544825.1. NCBI lineage: Bacteria > Bacillati > Actinomycetota > Actinomycetes > Kitasatosporales > Streptomycetaceae > Streptomyces > Streptomyces sp. NPDC053493. The sequence continues at coordinate 874,349 of NZ_JBITXS010000002.1, read as the reverse complement.
CGGTGCCCGGACCGTGCCGGCCGGTCAGACCGTGCCGTGCTCCGTACGGGCCGGCAGCCGGCCCGCCGCCTCGAGCCGGGACAGCCGCCGGTGCTCCCGGTCGGCCCAGCGCCGGACCCGGTCGGGCTCCAGCGCGGTGCCGTGGCCGACATGGAGGGCGACCGGGTCCAGGGCGAGCATCTCCCGCAGGCTGGCGAGGTTCTCCCGCGGGTCGTCGTGGAAGGGCGGGTTGGCGGGCCGGCCCCGTACGAGACCGAAGAGGGAGTTGGCGATCAGATCGCCCGCGACGAGGTCGCCTTCGCCGGTGAGGACGGAGACCGATCCGGCGGTGTGCCCGGGCGTGGGCATGATGCGTGCGGCGACGCCGAAGTCCTCCAGGCCGGTCTCGCCGGTCACGAGCACGTCGGGCTCCACGGCCTCCACCCGGGCGTGCAGCTTCCTGTTCCTGGCCATCAGGCGGCCCAAGGGTCCGGTGGGCAGATAGGGCTCGCGGGCCCGGCCGGTGCGGTAGGGGCCGAGGTCGGCGACGTGCCCGGCGACGGGAGCCCCGGTCAGGCGGCGCAGTTCGGCGGCGGAGCCGAAGTGGTCGATGTGGCCGTGCGTGAGCACGATCAGCGACACGTCGCCCGGGTCCACCCCCTGGGCGGCGATCTGCTCGTAGATCCTCCGGCCGCTGCCGGGCGTTCCCGCGTCGACGACGACGGGACGGCGGCCGAGCAGCAGATAGGCGTTGATGTGGTGCCGGCCCATGACCGGGAGGGGGACGACCTTGGTGCGGGACATGGTGCTCTCCTTGGGCATGACGGTCCTCCGCCGCGCGGTGGTGCGCGGCGGTCGGAGGACGGGACGTGGGGTGGTTCAGCGGAAACGGCGCCGGTACTGGGCGGGAGTGGTGCCGAGACGGCGCCGGAAGGAACGGTGCAGGCTCTCCACGGAACCGAGGCCGCTCAGGGCGGCGATCTCGGGCAGGCCGTGGCTGCTGTCCTGGAGCAGCCGGCGGGCGGCGTCCAGCCGGACGGATTCGACGTACGCGGCCGGTGTCGTGCCCGTACGTTCGCGGAACAGCCGGGAGAAGTGGCGCACGCTCAGGTGCATCCGGCCGGCCAGCGCGTCGGCGGACAGGTCCTCGGTGAGGTGCTCGCCGATCCACCTCCGCAGCTCGTCCAGCCGGTCACCGGGCGCGGCGGGCGGAGCGAGCGGGGCGCTGAACTGGCTCTGACCGCCGGCGCGTTTGACGTACATCACCATCGTCCGGGCGGTGGCCAGGGCGCGTTCGGGACCGTGGTCCTCCGTGACCATGGCCAGGGCCATGTCCATCCCGGAGGCGATGCCCGCGCAGGTCCACAGCCGGCCCTCCCGGATGAAGATCGGGTCCGGATCGACGGTGACCAGCGGGTGGTCGGCGGCCAGCCGCGCGGCCGTCCGCCAGTGGGTCGTGGCGGAACGGCCGTCCAGCAGGCCCGCCGCGGCCAGCAGATGCGCGCCCGAGCAGACGGACCCCAGCCGGTGCGTCCCGTCGGCCCCTTCGCGCAGCCAGTCGACGATCCCGCGGTCGAGCACCGGCTCCACCTCCTGGTCGCGCACCCGGACGGCGCCCGACACGAGCAGCGTGTCCACGTCGCCGTACACCTCGTCCAGGCTCATGTCGGCCAGCAGCCGGATCCCGCTGGAGGTGGTCACCGGCTCGCCCCGCGCCGTCGCGATGCGCACGTCGTAGCCGGCCCGGCCGGGGCCCGCGACCCGCGTCGCGACCGAGAACACCTCGGCCGGACCGGTGACGTTGAGCAGTTCGACGCCGGGGAAGGCCACGACGACGACTCTGTGCGGTGGAAGCATGCGCCGATCATGTCGCCCCGCCGGGACGGCCGCAATGACCATGTTCTGTCACATCCGGCCATGCCCTCGGCCGCCGGTTCGGAGGTTGCGGCAAACCCCGCCCGCATTGCGGTCCCTCGCTGTCCGCAACCCTCACTAGCGTGCGGACCATGCTCCTCTCCACCCGCGCCCTCAACCGTGCCACCCTCGACCGCCAGCTCCTGCTCCGCCGCGCCCCGCTCTCCGCCGAGCAGGCGGTCCACCACCTCGTCGGGCTCCAGGCGCAGAACACCAAGCCGCCCTACTACGCGCTCGCCGCCCGCCTCCAGGACTTCCGCACCGAGGACCTCTCCGCCCTCATGGAGTCCCGCCGGGTCGCCCGCATCGTCTCGATGCGCTCCACCGTCCACACCCACACCGCCGCCGACGCCGTCCCGCTGCGTCGCCTCGTCCAGGCCGGGGCCGTCGACCGCGAGCTCAGGATGTTCCGCAAGGGGCTCGCCGGCGTCGATCTCGACCGGCTCGTCGCCCTCTGCGCCGCCCATGTCGAGGAACGGCCCCGCACGCCCAAGCAGCTGCGCGAACGCCTCCTCGAGGAATGGCCCGACGCCGACCCGCAGTCCCTCTTCGTCGCCGCCCGCTGCCTCCTCCCGATGGTCCAGGTCACGCCCCGCGGGCTGTGGGGCAGCAGCGGGCAGGTCGCCCTCACCACGGCCACGAGCTGGTTCGGGCACACCACCGAGCAGGCCGCCGCCGACCTCGACGACACCGTCCTGCGCTACCTCGGCGCCTTCGGGCCCGCCTCCGTCCAGGACATGCAGACCTGGTGCGGTCTCACCCGGCTCCGGCCCGCCTTCGAGCGGCTGCGGCCCCGCCTCCTCGTCTTCCGCGACGAGCACGGCACCGAGCTGTTCGACCTGCCCGACGCGCCGCGCCCCGACCCGGACACGCCCGCGCCGCCGCGCTTCCTGCCCGAGTTCGACAACCTCCTGCTGTCCCACGCCGACCGCGGCCGCGTCGTCGCCGCCGAGGACCGCTCCCGCACCTGGACCGGCAACCAGGCCCACCGCGTGTTCCTCCTGGACGGCTTCCTCGCGGGCCTCTGGCGCCTGGAGGAGGCGAAGGACCGCACGGTCCTGACCGTCGAGCCGTTCCGGCGCACCACCCGGGCCGAGCGCGCAGCGCTCGACGAGGAGGCCGAGCGCACGCTGCGCCTGACGACCGCCGACGGCCTTCCGTACGAGATCGTCCACACGGACGCCCTCTAAGGCAGCGCGCCCGCCCTGCGGGCCGCCACCACCGCCTCCAGGCGGGTGTGCGCGCCGAGTTTGCGCATGGCCGAGCGCAGATAGCCCTTGACCGTCTCGGGGCGCAGGCCCAGGCGGTGTGCCGCGGTCGCGTTCGTGGCGCCGAGCGCCACCGCCGCGAGGACGTCCGTCTCGCGCGGGGTGAGGGCCACCGCCGGGGCGGCGCCGGGGCCCGGCCGGCCGGAGGCCGTCTCGAGCCGGCCGCAGACCGCGAGCAGGCGGTCCCGCACCGCCGGGTCGGTCACCTGGGGCGCGAGCTCGCGCAGCTCGCCGTACGCCCGGCGCATCTCCTCGCGTTCCGCCGTGAGGCGGCGCACCTCGTCGCGTACGGCGAGGGCCTGTTCCACGTCGCGGGCCGCCGCGACGGCCGCGTCGAAGACGCGTTCGCCGATAGGGAGGGCCTCGCGCAGCGCGCCGTACAGGACTCCGCGCACCTGGCGGCGTACGACGACGGGCACCGCGATGACCGAGCGCAGCCCTTCCGCGGAGACCGGGCCGTCGTACTCGTGCGTGATGTGCCGGGCGGAGGGATAGTCCGTGACCGCGCACGGCCGGGAGAGCGCGAGGCACTTGCCGCCGAGACCGGAGCCCGCGGAGATCGACAGGCCGCGCAGCGCGGGCGTCACCGCCCCGTCCAGCTCCCCGATCCGCAGCGCGAGCCCCTGCCCGCCGCCGCTCCCGCGCGCCGGCCCGCCGCCGCTCCCGTTCGCCGGCCCGCCCCCACCGCCGTACGTCTGACCCGCCCCGTCTCCCTCGTGGAGCAGCCCTCCGAACACCACCGAGAGTCCGGTGGTGCGCCGCAGCCGGAGCAGCGCGCCGCGCAGCTCCACCGATTCGACCTGGACCTGCTCGGGCACCGGGCGTCCTCCTCGACACGGGCGGTCTCCCCCCGAACGGGGGTAGTGAGACCTGGGTCACTGATTACACGATGTGCGGGACGGGTCCCGCAACGAGGAGGACACATGACGGCAACCAGCGCGGCGGAGCCGATGGAGGCGACGGAGCGGTTCCGGGCCGCCCGCGACTTCCTGCTCCGGCACCGGGAGGACTACGAGACGGCCTACGCGGGCTTCACCTGGCCCCGGCCCGAACGGTTCAACTGGGCGCTCGAATGGTTCGACGTCATCGCCGCGGGCAACGACCGCACCGCCCTCCACATCGTCGAGGAGGACGGCTCCGAGACGAAGCTGAGCTTCGCCGAGATGTCCGAGCGCTCCAACCAGGTCGCGAACTGGCTGCGCGCGCAGGGCGTCCGGGCCGGCGACCGGATGATCGTCATGCTCGGCAACCAGGCCGAGCTGTGGGAGACCATGCTCGCCGCGATGAAGCTGCGCGCCGTCGTCATCCCCGCCACCCCGTTGCTCGGCCCCGCCGACCTGCGCGACCGGGTGGACCGCGGCCGGGCCCGGCACGTGCTCGTACGCGCCGAGGACACGGCCAAGTTCGACGACGTGCCCGGCGACTACACCCGGATCGCGGTCGGCGGCGTCGGCGCGGGCTGGCTCGGCTACGAGCGGGCCTACGAGCAGTCCGCGGCCTTCGAGCCGGACGGTGTCACCTCCGCCGACGACACCCTGATGCTCTACTTCACCTCCGGCACCACCGCGCGCCCCAAGCTCGTCGAGCACACCCACACCTCGTATCCCGTCGGGCACCTCGCCACCATGTACTGGATCGGCCTCAAGCCCGGCGACGTCCACCTCAACATCTCCTCGCCCGGCTGGGCCAAGCACGCCTGGTCCAACCTCTTCGCGCCCTGGAACGCCGAGGCGACCGTCTTCATCCACAACTACACGCGCTTCGACCCGGCCCGCCTGATGGCCGAGATGGACCGGCACGGCGTCACCAGCTTCTGCGCCCCGCCCACCGTGTGGCGGATGCTGATCCAGGCCGACCTCGCCCAGCTCGGCACCCCTCCCCGCGAGGTCGTCGCCGCCGGCGAGCCGCTCAACCCCGAGGTCATCGAGTCCGTCCGGCGCGCCTGGGGCGTCACCATCCGCGACGGCTTCGGCCAGACCGAGACCGCCGTGCAGGTCTCCAACAGCCCCGGCCAGCGGCTCAAGGAGGGCTCGATGGGCCGGCCGAGCCCCGGCTTCCGGGTAACCCTGGTCGACCCGGTGTCCGGCACTCCGGACGTCGAGGAGGGCGAGATCTGTCTGGACCTCGCCGCCGCGCCGGTGGGCCTGATGACCGGCTACCACGGCGACCCGGAGCGCACGGCCGAGGCGATGGCCGGCGGCTACTACCGCACCGGCGACATCGGCTCCCGCGACGCCGACGGCTACATCACCTACATCGGGCGCGCCGACGACGTCTTCAAGGCGAGCGACTACAAGATCTCGCCCTTCGAGCTGGAGAGCGCGCTGCTCGAGCACGAGGCCGTGGCCGAGGCCGCCGTCGTCCCCGCGCCCGACCCGCTGCGGCTCGCCGTCCCCAAGGCGTACGTCGTCCTCGCCGCCGGCTGGGAGCCGACCGCCGACACCGCGAAGGCGCTGTTCGCGCACTCGCGCGAGGTCCTCGCCCCGTACAAGCGGATCCGCAGGATCGAGTTCGCCGAGCTGCCGAAGACCGTCTCCGGCAAGATCCGCCGGGTCGAGCTGCGCAAGCTGACCGCCGAGGGCGACACCGGCACCGAGTACACCGAGGGAGACCTGGCATGAGCGAGCCCGCGCACCGCCTCTCGTACGCGCACGGAGTGTCCGAGACGGCGCTCCTCGGCGACACCATCGGCGCCAACCTCGACCGGGCCGTCGCCGCCTGGCCGGAGCGCGAGGCGCTGGTGGACGTGCCCACCGGACGGCGCTGGACCTACGCCCGGTTCGGCGCCGACGTCGACCGGCTTGCGGACGCGCTGCTCGGCAGCGGAGTCGTCAAGGGCGACCGGGTCGGCATCTGGGCGGTCAACCGCGCCGAGTGGGTGCTCGTCCAGTACGCCACCGCGCGCATCGGCGCCGTCATGGTCAACATCAACCCGGCCTACCGCGCCCACGAGTTGGAGTACGTGCTGCGGCAGGCGGGCGTCTCGCTGCTCTTCGCCTCGCTCACCCACAAGACGAGCGACTACCGGGCGATGGTCGAGGAAGTGCGCGGCAGGTGCCCGGCGTTGCGCGAGACGGTCTACTTCGACGACCCGACCTGGGACGAACTCCTCGCCCGCGAGGCGCCGGAGGGTGTGATGCCGGCCGCGCTGTCCTGCGACGAGCCGGTCAACATCCAGTACACCTCGGGGACCACGGGCTTCCCGAAGGGCGCCACGCTCTCCCACCACAACATCCTCAACAACGGTTACTTCGTGGGCGAGATGATCGCCTACAGCGAGCAGGACCGGATCTGCATCCCGGTGCCCTTCTACCACTGCTTCGGCATGGTGATGGGCAATCTCGCCGCCACCTCGCACGGCGCCTGCATGGTGATCCCGGCCGCGTCCTTCGACCCGGCCGCGACGCTGCGCGCCGTGCAAGAGGAGCGCTGCACCTCGCTCTACGGGGTGCCGACGATGTTCATCGCCGAGCTGAACCTGCCCGACTTCGCCTCGTACGACCTCTCCACGCTGCGCACCGGGATCATGGCGGGCTCGCCGTGCCCGGTGGAGGTGATGAAGCGGGTGGTCGCCGAGATGAACATGGCCGAGGTGTCGATCTGTTACGGCATGACGGAGACCTCGCCCGTCTCCACCCAGACCCGCCGCGACGACGACCTGGAGCGGCGCACCGGAACGGTCGGGCGCGTCATGCCGCACGTCGAGGTCAAGATCGTCGACCCGGCGACCGGTCTGACCGTGCCGCGCGGCGCGGCGGGCGAGCTGTGCACCCGCGGCTACAGCGTGATGCTCGGCTACTGGGACGAGCCCGAGAAGACCGCCGAGGCGATCGACCCGGGCCGCTGGATGCACACCGGAGACCTCGCGGTGATGCGCGAGGACGGCTACGTGCAGATCGTCGGTCGCATCAAGGACATGATCATCCGGGGCGGCGAGAACGTCTACCCGCGCGAGATCGAGGAGTTCCTGTACGGGCACGCCAAGGTCGCCGACGTGCAGGTCGTCGGCGTGCCCGACGAGCGCTACGGCGAGGAGATCCTGGCCTGCGTGATCCCGCGCGACCCGGCCGACCCGCCCACGCTCGACGACATCACGGACTTCTGCCGGGACCGGCTCGCGCACTACAAGATCCCCAGACGGGTGGAGATCCTCGCCGAGTTCCCGATGACGGTCAGCGGGAAGGTGCGGAAGGTGGAACTGCGGGAGCGGTACGGGGCCGGGGCGGGCTGACACGCGGCGCGGGCGCGGCGACGGGCACCGGGGCCGTGGCCAGCTCACGGCGCATGCAGACCCGCGGCCAGGCGGCCAGACCGTGGGCCGCCTCGGCCCGGCTGATCGCCCGCAGCCCCGCCGACAGCGCCGGATCGCCCTCGTCGAGGCGGCGGAAGCCCAGCCGCGCGTAGTAGGGCGCGTTCCACGGGACCTCGGCGAAGGTCGTCAGCGTCAGCGCCGTCAGGCCCTGCGCGCGGGCTGCCTCGGCCAGATGCTCGATCAGCGCCCGCCCGACGCCCTGGCGGGCGGCGTCCGGGTGCACCGACACCTGCTCGATGTGGGCGGCGCCGTCGACGGTGTCCGTGAGCAGATACGCGACGGGACGGTCCGCGCCGTCCACCGCCACCCACGCCCGCCCGGCGCCGCGATAACCCTCCAGGACGTCCAGCGGCAGCGGCTCGTCGTCCGCGATCTCGTCCATGCCGAGGGGCCTGAAGGCCTCACCCGCGGCGCGCTCGATGTCCTGGAGCAGCGAAAGCTCGGCCGTCACGGCCGCTCGGATGCGCATACGCCAGTATGGCGCGCCCCGCGTATGCGCCGCGTCAATCCGGTGTTCCGCCGGTGCACGCCGGGCCGTTGTCGGGGTACCGGCCGCGGCCGGTGGCGTAGGCGTCGTCATGGCCGGTGTGGTGGGCGAGGAGGCCGCCGTCGCGGGAGAAGCGGGGCAGGAAGAGGCGCAGCGCCGGGTCGCCGTACAGGGCCACGTACAGCAGGACGTCGCGGCCGTCGGTCACCGAGCTGCGGTGGGCGGGCAGAGGATGGCCGGCGCGCAGCGTGGCCAGCAGGCGGCGGGCCGCGCGGGTGGTGGGCGGGACGGTGAGCAGGGCCCCGGCGGCCAGCGCCAGGCCGCCGCCGAGCGCCAGCGCCGGGCCCGACACGCCGGCCGCGACGAGGCCGGCGCCGACCGTGACCGGCACGCAGACGAGCAGCGCCCGGGCCGCCCTGAGCCGCCCGGGCGGGCGCAGCAGCCCGGTCCTGCCCAGCTCCGCCCCGAGGGCGTCGAGCGCCTGCCGGGCCTTCGGCCGGGTGGCCAGGACCCGCAGCGCGAGCGCCCGCTGGAGCGAGCGGTGCACGCCGAGCTGGAGCGGGTCACGGGTGCGGCCGGCCCCGCCGTTGGCGCGAATCGTGCCCCGCCGTCCCGCCGCCACCGCGCCCCGCTGGTGCAGCGCGACCAGCGCCACGACCACCGCGGCCCGCGGCCCGCCGCGCAGCAACGCCAGTGCCTGCGGCGGCAGTTCGGAACGCTCCTGGCTGCGCGTACGCAACAGCAGCGCCGCCGCGACGAGTTGAGCGGACGCCGTCCCCAGGAACCACCACATCGCCGTCGTCATGGTGTTCACCCCCCGAAGGTGTTGTGCCCGGGGGAGAGGCGATCGTCACGTCGCGAATGGCCGAATCCGTCAGGGCGCTCCGGTGGCGAGGAGGTCGGCGGCGGAGCTGTTGACGGGCTGCGGAGTGCCGGTGAGGTCGAGCACGAAGAGCGGGATGCCGAGGCCCTCGGCGCGTTCGTGGGCCTCGGGCGTGTAGCCGGCGAGGGAGAAGTAGACGCCCACCGCCGAGCTGCTGAGCCCGTTCAGCCACAGGCACTCGACCGCCCGCAGTCCGGTCGGCCGGGTGCTCGGGTCCACCTGCGCGACGAGTCCGGGCCCGCGCAGGTCCACGGCCGAGGCCGAGCGCTCCTCGGGCTGGACGACGTCCCGGAAGCCGAGCCACCGCAGATATCCGGCGGACGCGGCGACGGCGTCCCGCGCGGTCCGGATCGTGACCGGGCGGAAGGGCGAGCGGTCCGGCGCCGGGCCGGAGGCCGGGGCGGCGGCCCGGTCGGGGAGCGCGTGGGCGGGATGGCGGCGGGCGAAGGAGGTGTACGGGGCGGAGTCCGGGCCCGGCGCCGGGCCGGCGCCGTGGTCGCTCTCGCCCGGGGACGCCGGCGCCGGCCCGCTCCCGGGGCGTGCCCCGGCCGCCGGGCCGACCGTGGGACCAGTCGTGGGACCAGCCGTGGGTCCGGTCGCCGGGCCGCGCGGTCCGGCGGCGAGGCCGGTGGTCGGCTCCGTGCTCGGGGCCGTGGCCGGGTCGGTGGTGGGGTCGGTGGCCGGTCCCGCCGCCAGATCGGTCGCCGGCCGCTGCCTCACCACGCGCGGCGCCGTGCCGCCGCCCGCCTCGGGCGTCCCGGTCCCCGCGCCGACCGGCTCGTCCGCGCCCCGTACCGCCACCCGCAGCACCGCCCCGCACGGGCAGCCCACCTCCGGGTGGGGCCAGTCCGAGGCCCGGGCGCAGGCCGGGCAGTGGACGGTGACCCATTCGTCGGACCAGTTGCGGTGGGTGACGGGCACGGCGGCGGCGCCGGGGACCACCGGAGGCGCGACCGGGGTGCCGCAGGAACAGGGGAAGGCGGGCGCCGCGTACCGCAGCGTGCGAAGGCACTCCGGACAGCGCACTTGTACCGACTCAGCCACACCGAACCCCCTCCGCCACGTGCTGTCCCATCGTCCACCAATCCGGCCGCCCGGGGGAGCGACTTCGGCCATCCCGCGCACACCGCTCCCGGGCCGGCCCGCCGACGCCCCCGCCGACGCCTCGCGCGCGCCGCCCCCGCCGACGCCTCGCGCACGCCACCCGCACGCGACGCGCGCCCGCCGCGCGGGCACCCGGCCGGTTGTCTCTTGACGCCTCTCCACCGCCCCACCTACATTGCTTCCGTATAGCAGAACAGTACTTCCGCATTATGGAAACAAGCCGTCAAGGCCCCGAAGCAGGAGCACTCCCATGCCTCGTATGACCGCCGCCGCAGCGGCCGTTGAGATCCTCAAGCGCGAAGGCGTCACCAACGCGTTCGGTGTGCCCGGCGCGGCGATCAACCCCTTCTACCGCGAGCTCAAGAACGTCGGCGGCATCAGCCACACGCTGGCCCGCCACGTCGAAGGCGCCTCCCACATGGCCGAGGGCTACACCCGCGCCAAGGCCGGGAACATCGGCGTCTGCATCGGCACCTCCGGCCCCGCCGGCACCGACATGATCACCGGCCTGTACTCGGCGATCGCCGACTCGATCCCGATCCTGTGCATTACCGGCCAGGCCCCGGTCTCGAAGCTCCACAAGGAGGACTTCCAGGCCGTCGACATCGCCTCGATCGCCAAGCCCGTCACCAAGGCCGCCACGACCGTCCTCGAGGCCGCGCAGGTCCCCGGCGTCTTCCAGCAGGCCTTCCACCTGATGCGCTCCGGCCGTCCCGGCCCGGTCCTCATCGACCTGCCGATCGACGTCCAGCTCACCGAGATCGAGTTCGACCCGGAGACCTACGAGCCGCTGCCGGTCTACAAGCCGTCCGCGACCCGCGCCCAGGCCGAGAAGGCCCTCGGCTTCCTCCTGGAGGCCGAGCGCCCGCTGATCGTCGCCGGCGGCGGCATCATCAACGCCGACGCCTCCGACCTGCTGGTCGAGTTCGCCGAGCTGACCGGCATCCCGGTCATCTCCACCCTCATGGGCTGGGGCACCATCCCGGACGACCACGAGCTCGCCGCCGGCATGGTGGGCGTCCAGACCGCGCACCGCTACGGCAACGCGACCTTCCTGGAGTCCGACACCGTCATCGGCATCGGCAACCGCTGGGCCAACCGCCACACGGGCTACAACCTGGAGGCGTACACCAAGGGCCGCAAGTTCGTCCACGTCGACATCGAGCCCACCCAGCTCGGCAAGATCTTCGCCCCGGACTACGGCATCGCCTCCGACGCCAAGGTCGCCCTCGAGCTCTTCATCGAGATCGCCAAGGAGTGGAAGGCCGCGGGCAAGCTCCCGGACTTCACCGCCTGGGCCGCCTCCGCGCAGGAGCGCAAGGCCACCCTCCAGCGCCGCACGCACTTCGACAACATCCCGATGAAGCCGCAGCGCGTCTACGAGGAGATGAACAAGGCCTTCGGCCCGGAGACCCGCTACGTCACCACCATCGGTCTCTCCCAGATCGCGGCCGCGCAGTTCCTGCACGTCTACAAGCCGCGCCACTGGATCAACTGCGGCCAGGCCGGCCCGCTCGGCTGGACCATCCCGGCCGCCATCGGCGCCGCCACCGCGCAGCCGGACGTCCCGGTCGTCGCGCTCTCCGGCGACTACGACTTCCAGTTCATGATCGAGGAGCTGGCGGTCGCCGCCCAGCACAAGGTCCCCTACGTCCACGTCCTCGTGAACAACGCCTACCTCGGTCTGATCCGTCAGGCGCAGGGCGGCCTCGGCATCAACTTCGAGGTCAACCTCGAGTTCGAGAACATCAACACCCCCGAGATCGGCGCCTACGGCGTCGACCACGTCAAGGTCGCCGAGGGCCTGGGCGTCAAGGCGATCCGCGTCACCGACCCGGAGAAGCTGGGCGAGGCGCTGGAGCAGGCCAAGAAGCTGGCCGTCGAGCACCAGGTCCCGGTCGTCGTCGAGGCGATCCTGGAGCGCATCACCAACATCGCGATGAGCAAGACGGTCGACATGAGCGACGTCACCGAGTTCGAGGACCTGGCCACCGAGCCGGGCCACGCGCCCACCGCGATCAAGGCCCTCAAGGTCTGATCAGGGAGCCGTGACCGGGCCCCCACTCCGCCGAGCACCGGAGTGGGGGCCGCTCGCGTTCCCGCCCTGCGCCCGTACGAGGACCGCGCCCGCCTCCGTCCAGTCGTACAGCACCGACCGACCGGCCCGCCTGCGCCGTACCAGACCGGCGTCGAGCAGCACCTTCAGATGCCGGCCCACCGACCCGAGCCCCTGCCCGGTCAGCGCCACCAACTGGCTGGTGGACGTGGGCGACTCGAGGCGTACGAGGACACCGGCGCGGGCCCGGCCCAGCAGCGCGGACAGCGCCTCGGGAGCCGCCCGCAGCGCCCCGTCCGCCAGCGCGCCCGCGCACGGGTACACCACCGCGTAGCGCTCCGAGCCCTCCCAGGACACCCAGCTCGTCGCCGGCGTCACCGGGACGAAGAGCAGCAGCCCGCCGTCCACCGAACGCGGCGGGTAGTCGCGGGAGTTGACCTGCAGGCGCCCGTCGCCCAGCCAGCGCGTCCGCCCCGGCGACAGCTCGTCGAGCGCCGCCGCCCAGCCGTCCCGGGCCAGCCGGGCCGTCCGCGCCAGCACATCGGCCTCCAGGACCCGGCGCCGCCGCGGCCAGTCGGGCAGCACCGTCTCGCGCCACACCCACTCCAGCACGCCGGCCATCCGGGCCGGCAGATCGGGCGCGCGGCGCAGCGGCTCCGGCACCGGCCCGCCGACCGCGACCTCCAACTGCGGCACCGCGTCGGCCGGTTCGGCCTCGCGCACCGCCACGACCTCCTCCTCGAAGGTCCGCTCACCCTCGCCCAGCGGTGTCGGCGTCAGGAAGTCCGCGTTCCAGGTGGGCCCGAGGGCGGCCCGTACGAGCAGCGCGTCGACCGGCTCGGCGGCGAGCCGCCGGCGGTAGGCGGGCAGGTGCGCGGTGAGCCAGGCCCGCTCGCCGGGATGCGCGCCGGAGGCCCGGTGCAGGGTCTTGAGGGCCGCGACGGTCTCGGCCAGCGGCGAGACGACGAACCGGCTGCCCGCCAGCGAGTCCGTACCGATCCGCCACCAGCCCATGGGTCCCGCCCGTCCTTTCGCCGCCGCGCGAAACAATAACGGCAGCGCCCGGGCCTCCCCGAGACTCCGCGCATGCCCCGCTACCGCGACCTCTTCCGCACGCCCGAGTTCACTCCGCTCTTCCTCTGCGGCTCCGCCCAGGTCGCCGCCCAGACCCTCGCCGGCCTCGGTCTCGCCGTGCTCGTCTTCCGGGCCACCGCCTCGCCGCTGCTCGCCGCGCTGGCCATGTTCGGCCAGGCCCTCGCCCAGCTCGTCGGCGCCACGACGCTCCTGTCGGCGGCCGACCGGCTGCCGCCGCGGGCCGCGCTCACCGCCGTCCCGCTGGTCTTCGCGGCCGGCACGGCGGCCCAGGCGGTCCCCGGCCTGCCGGTGGGCGCCGTCTTCGCGCTGCTGTTCCTCCAGGGCCTGGCCGGCTCCGTGGCCGGCGGAGTGCGCTACGGGCTGCTCAACGAGATCCTGCCGCGCGAGCGGTATCTGATCGGCCGGTCGGTGTTCAACATGTCCGTCGGGGTCTGCCAGATCGCCGGCTTCGCGGCCGGCGGGGTGCTGACCGCGGTGCTCTCGCCGCGCGGCACGCTGCTGACCGGCGCCGCCCTCTACCTCGCCGGGGCCGTGCTCGCCCGGCTCGGGCTGTCCCGTCGCGCGCCGCGGGCCGCCGGGCGGGCCTCGGCCGCCGAGACCTGGCGGACCAACGCCCGGCTGTGGTCCTCACGGCCGCGCCGGCTCGTCTACCTCGCGCTGTGGGTGCCCAACGGCCTGATCGTCGGCTGCGAGTCGCTCTTCGTGCCGTACGACCCGGGGCACGCCGGACTCCTCTTCGTCTGCGCCGCGGCCGGCATGCTGGCCGGCGACACCGCCGTCGGGCGCTTCGTGCCGGCGCGGTGGCGGAGCAGGCTGGCCGCGCCCCTCCAGGCCCTCCTGGCGGCGCCGTACCTGCTCTTCGTGTTCCGGCCCGGGCTGCCGCTCGCCACGGCCGCGATCACGGTGTCGGCGGTCGGCTACGCGGCGAGCCTGCTGCACCAGGAGCGTCTGACGGCCCTGGTGCCGGACGAGCTGAGCGGCCACGCGCTCGGCCTGCACGCCTCCGGCATGCTCGCGCTCCAGGGCCTGTGCGCGGCCCTCGCCGGGGCGCTCGCCCAGCTCACCTCGCCCGCCACGGCGATGACGCTGCTGGCCCTCGCCTCGCTCGCGGTCACCGCCGCCCTGGCCCTCGGCTCGGCGCGCGGACCGGGCGCGCCCGCCCGTGCGGCCGTGGGCGCCGGGTGAGGCGGGAACGCGAGAAGAGCGCGGAACCAGGGACCGTAAACCTGGTTCCGCGCTCTGTCTGGTGACCGCCCGACGGTGCGAGGCTGGCGCGACAGGACGTTCGCGCCGCCGGGCGGAATCTGTGCCCCCTTCCGTGCGAGAAGGGGGTGCGTTGGGACCGCGGCGGCACCGACGGGCACCGAGGCCGGCCCCTTCCTTCAGGTCAAGAAGGGGAGCCCTCGGGCCCTTACCACCGCACTGGCTCGGCGCCACCGCGGTCCTCACGCTGTCCGGTTCACCGGCCACCCCTCATCCGGGCCGGCGATCCGGACCGCGTACGGCACTGACCTCCCGTCAGGTGCCGTACGCAGTCGGGGTGTCGGAGATCAGTCCTCGCGCAGGGCGTGGACGGCCTCCTCGACGCGCCGGCCGTACTCGGGGTCGGCGGCGGCGAAGTGGGCGATGTTCTTCTCGATGATGTCCTCGCGGGAGACCTGGGACAGGCCGCCGGCGATGTTGGCGATCAGGCGGGCCTTCTCGTCCTCGGACATCAGGCGGTAGAGCTCACCGGCCTGGAAGAAGTCGTCGTCCTTGGTGTGCTGCGGCGCCTCGTGGGTGCCGGTCCAGCCGTGGATGGCGAGCGGCGCGGACAGCGGCACGTCGGTCTGGCGCGGACCGGAGTACGAGTTGGGCTCGTAGTTCTTGTCGTGGCGCGAGCCGTTGCGGGTGGCCATGAAGCCGTCGCGGCCGTAGTTGTCGGCGGTGCTCGCCTTCGGCGCGTTGACCGGCAGCTGGGTGTGGTTCACACCGAGGCGGTAGCGGTGGGCGTCGGCGTAGGCGAAGAGGCGGCCCTGGAGCATCTTGTCCGGCGACGGGCCGATGCCCGGGACGAAGTTGTTCGGGGAGAACGCGGCCTGCTCGACCTCGGCGAAGACGTTGTCCGGGTTGCGGTCGAGGACCAGGCGGCCCACGCGCTGCAGCGGGTAGTCGGCGTGCGGCCACACCTTGGTGAGGTCGAACGGGTTGAAGCGGTAGTCCGCGGCCTCGGCGGCCGGCATGACCTGGACGTAGAGGGTCCAGGACGGGTTCACACCGCGCTCGATGGACTGCAGCAGGTCGGTCTGGTGCGAGTTGGCGTCCTTGCCGACGAGCTCGGCGGCCTGCTCGGCGGAGAGGCTGCGGATGCCCTGGTTCGTCTTGAAGTGGTACTTGACGAAGAAGGCCTCGCCCGCCTCGTTGGTCCACTGGTAGGTGTGCGAGCCGTAGCCGTTCATGTGCCGGTAGGAGGCCGGGATGCCGCGGTCGCCCATGAGCCAGGTCACCTGGTGGGTCGCCTCGGGGGCGTGGGCCCAGAAGTCCCAGACGTTGTCCGGCTCCTGCTTGCCCGTGAACGGGTCGCGCTTCTGGGAGTGGATGAAGTCGGGGAACTTGATCGGGTCCTTGATGAAGAACACCGGGGTGTTGTTGCCGACGAGGTCGTAGTTGCCCTCCTCGGTGTAGAACTTCACCGCGAAGCCGCGCGGGTCGCGGACCGCGTCCGCGCCGCCGAGCGAGTCGGCCACGGTGGAGAAGCGCAGGAACAGCTCCGTCTTCTTGCCGACCTCGGAGAGGAAGGCGGCCTTCGTCCAGGCGGTGACGTCGTCGGTCACCTCGAAGTAGCCGTACGCGCCGGAACCACGGGCGTGCACGACGCGCTCCGGAATGCGCTCACGGTTGAAGCGGGCGAGCTTCTCCAGCAGGTGCTGGTCCTGGAGGAGGAGGGGGCCACCGACGCCGGCGGTGGCGGAGTTCTGGTTGTCGGCGACGGGGGCGCCGGACTCGGTCGTAAGCACGCGCTTCGACATCGTGACCTTCCGTACGGGAGCTGCACTGCTGGGTGGAGTGCTCTGGAGCGTAAGTACGCCCGCCGAACAACGTCAACAGTTTGTTGAAAATGAAGAGTGGTGTTCCGGACGGCGGCGGCGCCTGGGCGCGACAGGACAGGTGTCAGCGCCGCCGCCGCCCGGAAATCTGGGCCCCGTCAGACGGGGAGCCGGGTCAGACCTGCTGGCCGGAGAGGCGCTCGACGGCGCGCAGCAGGGCCGAGTGGTCCAGGCCGCCGTCACCCTGGGCGCGCAGGGAGGCGACGAGCTGGGCGACCACGGCGCCGACCGGGAGGGCCGCGCCGACGTTGCGGGCGGCGTCGGTGACGATGCCCATGTCCTTGTGGTGCAGGTCGATCCGGAAGCCGGGCTTGAAGTCCCGGTTCAGGAAGTTGTCCTTCTTGCGGGTCAGGACCGTGGAGCCGGCCAGACCGCCGTTGAGGACGTCGAGCGCGGCCTGCAGGTTCACGCCGGACTTCTCCAGGAAGACCACGGCCTCGGCGCACGCCTGGATGTTGACGGCGACGATGAGCTGGTTGGCGGCCTTCACCGTCTGGCCGGAGCCGTGCGGGCCGCACAGGACGATGGTCTTGCCGAGGGCCTCGAGGATCGGCAGCGCCGCGTCGAAGTCGGCCTGCTCGCCACCCACCATGATCGACAGGACGGCCTCGATGGCGCCGGCCTCGCCGCCGGAGACCGGGGCGTCGAGGACGCGCAGGCTCTTCTCGGCGGCGTTCTTGGCGAGGTCGACCGAGGTCTGCGGGGTGATCGACGACATGTCGATGATCAGCGCGCCGGACTTGGCGTTCTCCAGGATGCCGTCGGGGCCGTAGGAGATGGCCTCGACCTGCGGGGAGGCGGGCACCATCGTGATGACCACGTCGGCGTCCTTGACGGCCTCGGCGATCGAGCCGGCCGCGGTGCCGCCGGCGGCCGCCAGGCGGTCCAGCTTGTCCTGCTCCAGGGTGAAGCCGGTGACCGAGTAGCCGGCCTTGATCAGGTTCTCGGACATGGGGGAGCCCATGATGCCGAGACCGATCCACGCGATCTTGGGAAGAGTGCTCATGGTGAGGGTGCCTCTCGAAAACTGGTGGTACGGGGAGGGGGACGCCGGGCGGCGGGCGTCAGCGGGCGGCGCGGGCCTCGGCCGGGAGCCACTCGAAGGACGCGGCGGCGTCGGCGGCCTTGTACTCCAGGCCGACCCAGCCGTCGTAGCCGGCCTTCTTCAGCTCGTCGAGCAGCTGCTCCAGCGGCAGCTCGCCGGTGCCCGGAGCGCCGCGGCCCGGCATGTCGGCGATCTGCACGTGGCCGGTCCTGTCGGCGTACTGTGCGATGACCGCGCCGACGTCCTCGCCGTTCATGGCCAGGTGGTAGATGTCCAGCAGGAACTTGGCGTTCCCGAGACCGGTGGCCGCGTTGACCTTGTCGACGACCTCGATCGCGGAGGGCGCGCTCACCAGCGGGTAGAGCGGGGACTCCGGCTTGTTGAGGGTCTCGATCAGGAGGATCGCGCCGACCCGGTCGGCCGCGCGGGCGGCCACGACCAGGTTCTCCAGGGCGAGTTCGTCCTGGACGGCCGGGTCCACGCCCTCGACGCGGTTGCCGTAGAGCGCGTTGAGCGCCTTGCAGCCCACCGAGGCGGCGAAGTCCGCGGCGACGTCGATGTTGGCCCGGAAGCGGTCCGACTCCTCGCCGGGCACCGAGACCGCGCCGCGGTCCGGGCCGGGGAGCTGGCCGGCGTAGAAGTTCAGGCCCACCAGCTGGGTGCCGGCGTCCTCAAGGGCCTTCTTGAGGGCGTCGAGCTCGCTCTGCTCGGGGGTGGCGGTGTCGATCCAGGGCCACCACAGCTCGACCGCGGTGAAGCCCGCCGCGGCGGCGGCCGCGGGACGCTCCAGAAGCGGGAGTTCCGTGAAGAGGATCGACAGGTTCACATCGAAGCGCTGGTCCGTGTATCCCATGAGGGGCGGCGCTCCTTCCGTATTGCGGAAGTAAGTTTCTGTCTGGTGGAAGGTTGCTATCAGGGCGCCCAACTTGTCAAGAGGTAGTCGCAGGTCCGGGGCTCCCGCGGGGCCCGGACGGGCCGTAGCGTGGGGGCATGGTGCGTTTGAGAGTGGAGTTCACGACCGAGCCGTTCGACCTCGACGAGGCGCCGGCGCACGCGGTCGTGGCCCGGGAGGTCATCCAGTCGGCCGAGCTGGACGCGGTCGACGTGGGTCCCTTCGGCAACACGGCGGAAGGCGGTGCGGACGCGGTGCTCACCGCGGTGGACGAGCTGTTGCGCAAGTCCCTCGCGGCCGGGGCCACCCGCGTCTCGCTCCAGGTCAATGTGATCGGTGACGCGATCGGTGAGGGGGCGAAGTGACCGAGCACCCCTTGGTCACGGCGGTGAAACCGCTGGTCGACGCGATGGGGGCCGAGCTGCTCGGCCCGGAGCAGGCGGGCACCGACGACGTCGTCCTCGCCTGGGAGGGCGAGGACGTGCTGGCGGTGCGGCTGCCGCAGCTGTCCGATTCCCTGGACCACATCCTGGCCGCGATGGAAAGGCGGCACGGGATGCCGCTCGCGGAGCTCGACCGCAAGAGCAAGCAGGAAGTGGTGCGGGTCCTGGAGGCACGGGGTGCCTTCTCGGTGCGCCATGGAGTGGAGACGGTGGCCGGAGCGCTTGGGGTCAGCCGCTTCACCGTGTACAACTACCTCAACAGGGAAACCGCCCTGAACAGGGAAAAGGCCCCCAAGAACAGCTAGTTGATCACCACTGCACCGGAAGCCGTCGTCCAGATGTCGGGACGGCGGCTTTTGTGTGGCCGACTTTTCAACAAAGTGTTGACGTGGTGTTGCGGAGGGCGTTAGCTATCCGCAGCCCGTCCGACGCACAGCGAAAAACAGCCACGGAGGCTTCCCGTGACTTCAGGTACGACACCGGGCCTCGCCCGGTTCAACACCTCGGCGGAGGGCGACGCCCTCGCCGCACTCCACGAGGTGTGCTCGAGTTTGGCGTGGGGGAGCAAGATCGTCGCCCAGCGCCCGTACGCCACCGCCGAAGCCCTCTTCCTCGCCAGCGACGCCGCCATGGCCGAGCTGACCGCCGAGGACCTGGCCGAGGCGATGGCGGGCCACCCGCCGATCGGTCGTCCGAAGGCAGGGGACCCGACCTCCTCCCGCGAGCAGAGCGGGATGGCCGGCGCCTCCGCGGAGCTCAAGTCCGAGATGCTCGAACTCAACCTGGCCTACCAGGACAAGTTCGGTCATGTCTTCCTCATCTGCGCCACCGGCAAGACCGGCGAGCAGATGCGCGACGCCGTCCGCGAGCGGATCGAGAACTCGCCCGAGCAGGAGCGGGAGATCGTCCGCACCGAACTGGGCAAGATCAACCGCATCCGTCTGACCCGTCTCGTCGAGACCGAGGAAGAGAACGCATGAGCACCGACACCACCGCCTCGGTGTCCACCCACATCCTGGACACCAGCATCGGCCGGCCGGCCGAGGGCGTGGCCATCACCCTCGCGGCCCGCGCCGGCTCCGACGCCGAGTGGACCGCCCTGGGCGGCTCCGCCACCGACGCGGACGGGCGCTGCAAGGACCTCCCGGCCCTGCCGGAGGGCACGACCCACGTACGCCTGGACTTCCGGACCGAGGCGTACTTCCTGAGCAAGCAGAACAAGCAAGCCGAGGCGCAGCAGGACGCCCCCGCGAATCGGGACAGTGGTGCGACCGGTGTGTTCTTCCCGGAGGTGGCGATCACGTTCGCCGTCGTGCCGGGCGAGCACTACCACGTACCGCTGCTGCTCAACCCGTTCGGCTACTCCGTTTACCGAGGGAGCTAGCAGACATGCCCACGATTCTCGGCCAGAACCAGTACGGCAAAGCAGAGAACCGCGTCGTCAAGATCACGCGCGACGGCGGCACGCACCACATCAAGGACCTGAACGTCTCCGTCGCCCTGTCCGGTGACCTCGACGACGTCCACCTCACCGGCTCCAACGCCAACTGCCTCCCCACCGACACGACGAAGAACACCGTCTTCGCGTTCGCCAAGGAGTACGGCATCGAGTCCGCCGAGCAGTTCGGCATCCACCTCGCCCGCCACTTCGTGACGAGCCAGGAGCCCATCAAGCGGGCCCGGATCCGGATCGAGGAGTACGCCTGGGAGCGGATCGCCAGCTCCGACGCCAACTCCAAGTTCATCGGCTCGGACGAGGTCAACCACTCCTTCGTCCGCAAGGGCCAGGAGACCCGCGTCAGCCAGATCACCTACGACGGCGAGAAGTGGGAGGTCATCTCCGGCCTCAAGGACCTCGTCGTCATGAACTCCACCAATTCGGAGTTCTGGGGCTACATCAAGGACCAGTACACCACCCTGCAGGAGGCGTACGACCGGATCCTCGCCACCCAGGTGTCGGGCCGCTGGCGGTTCAACTGGACCGACGACGAGCAGCGCATGCCGAACTGGGAGCGGTCCTACGAGCAGACCAAGAAGCACATGCTCGAGGCCTTCGCCGAGACGTACTCGTACTCGCTGCAGCAGACGCTGTACCAGATGGCCACGCGGATCATCAACCACCGCGCGGAGATCGACGAGGTGCGCTTCTCGCTCCCGAACAAGCACCACTTCCTGGTCGACCTCGAGCCCTTCGGTCTGAAGAACGACAACGAGGTCTACTACGCCGCCGACCGCATGTACGGCCTCATCGAGGCCACCGTCCTTCGTGACGGCGCCACGGCGCAGATCCCGGTCGACATGACCAACCTCTAAGCGGCACTGAGTGGCCCCCCGCCCGCCCCGCAGCCGGGCGGGGGCCCCACCAGACCGGAGGGAACTTCCATGGCACAGCCCGCAAAGGGGCCGGCAACCGCCGAAGGCCCGTGTCCCACCCCGTCGTCCACCACCGCCCCGGCCACGGCCGACTGCCACCCGGTGGACGAAAAGCTCCCCGCCTCGCGGCTCGTCCCCGCGGCACTCCAGCACATCGCCGCCATGTACGCAGGCGTCGTCACCCCTCCGCTCATCATCGGCCAGGCCGTCGGCCTGGACGCCGCCGGAATGACCCGGCTGATCGCCGCCAGCCTGCTGATCGCCGGCTGCGCCACCATCCTGCAGACCCTCGGCATCGGCCGCTTCGCCGGAAACCGGCTGCCGTTCGTCAACGCCGCCTCCTCCGCCGGCATCGCGCCCATGCTCGCCATCGCCGAGACCAGCGCCCCCGGCCACCAACTGCCCGCCATCTACGGCGCGGTCATGGTCGCCGGCGTCTTCTGCCTGGCCGTCGGCCCCTTCTTCGGGCGGCTCCTGCGGTTCTTCCCGCCGCTCGTCACCGGCGTCGTCATCACCCTGATCGGCGTCACCCTGATGCCCGTCCCCGTCGGCTGGGCCCAGGGCGGCAACCGGAACGCGGCCGACTTCGGCGCCATGAAGTACCTGGCCCTCGCCGCCTTCACCCTCGTCGTCATCCTGCTCTTCCAGCGCTTCGGCAAGGGCTTCGTCAAGCAGATCGCCCTGCTCCTCGGCCTCCTCATCGGCACGCTCGCCGCGATCCCCTTCGGCATGGCGGACTTCACCGCCCTGCGCGAGGCGCCGGTCGCCGCGCTGCCCGCGCCCTTCGCCTTCGGCGCTCCCGAGTTCCAGCCCGCCGCGATCCTCTCCCTGTGCATCGTGATGCTGGTCCTGATGACCGAGTCCAGCGCCGGCATGCTCGCCCTCGGCGAGATCTGCGAGCGGCGCAGCGACGGGAAGACCATCACCCGCGGCCTGCGCACCGACGGCATCGCCACCCTCCTCGGCCCCGTCTTCGGCGGCTTCCCCACCTCGGCCTTCGCCCAGAACGTCGGCGTCGTCTCGCTGACCCGGGTCCGCAGCCGCTACGTGGTCGCCGTCGCCGGCTGCGCCCTCCTGGTCCTCGGCGCCTTCCCGGTGCTCGGCGCGGTCGTCTCGATGGTCCCCATGCCGGTCCTCGGCGGCGCGGGCATCGTCCTCTTCGGCTCGATCGCCGTCAGCGGCATCCGTACCCTGTCCGAAGCGGGCCTCGACGACAGCTCCAACATCATCCTGGTGGCCGTCGCGCTCGGAGCGGGCATCATCCCGCTCGCCGCTCCCACCTTCTACGCCGGATTCCCCGCCTGGGCGCAGACCGTGCTCGGCTCCGGCATCAGCGCCGGCGCGCTCGTCGCCGTCCTGCTGAACCTGTTCTTCCATCATCTCGGCACCCGGAGCCGTCACACGGCGCCGGCACTCAAATCCTCCTAGGGTCCTGCCGTGCCCACCAATCCCCCTTGGAATGAAGGAAGCACCGCCATGGCAGCACCTTCGGCAGCCCAGCGCATCGTCATCGAGAACGCGGCGATCGCGACCGTGGACGCGAACGACACCGAGTACGCCACCGGCTACCTCGTCGTCGCCGACAACAAGATCGAGTCCATCGGTGCCGGCAAGGCCCCCGAGGGCCTCGAGAACGTCGTACGGCGGATCGACGCCACCGGCCATCTGATCACGCCGGGTCTGATCAACACCCACCACCACTTCTACCAGTGGATCACCCGGGGCCTCGCGACCGACCACAACCTCTTCAACTGGCTGGTCGCGCTCTACCCGACGTGGGCGCGGATCGACGAGCAGATGGTCCGGGCCGCCGCCCAGGGCTCCCTCGCCATGATGGCCCGCGGTGGTGTGACCACCGCGATGGACCACCACTACGTCTACCCGCAGGGCTCGGGCGACCTGTCCGGCGCCATCATCGGTGCCGCCAGCGACATGGGCGTCCGCTTCACCCTCGCCCGCGGCTCCATGGACCGCAGCGAGAAGGACGGCGGCCTGCCGCCGGACTTCGCCGTCGAGACCACCGAGGGCGCGCTCAGCGCGACCGAGGAGACGGTGAAGAAGTACCACGACGCCTCCTTCGACGCGATGACCCAGGTCGCCGTCGCCCCGTGTTCGCCCTTCTCCATCTCCACCGAGCTGCTGCGCGAGGGCGCCGCCCTCGGCCGCCGGCTCGGCGTGCGGATGCACACCCACGGCTCGGAGACCGTGGAGGAGGAGAAGTTCTGCCACGAGCTGTTCGGCATGGGCCCGACCGACTACTTCGAGTCCACCGGCTTCCTCGGTGAGGACGTGTGGATGGCGCACTGCGTCCACATGAACGACTCCGACATCGAGGCCTTCGCCCGCACCAAGACCGGTGTGGCGCACTGCCCCTCCTCCAACGCGCGCCTCGCCGCCGGCATCGCCCGCGTACCGGACATGCTGAAGGCGGGCGTGCCGGTCGGCCTCGGCGTCGACGGCACCGCCTCCAACGAGTCCGGCGAGCTGCACACCGAGCTGCGCAACGCGCTGCTCATCAACCGCCTCGGTGCCCACCGCGAGGCCGCGCTCAACGCCCGCCAGGCCCTGCGCCTCGGCACCTTCGGCGGTGCGCAGGTCCTCGGCCGCGCCGACAGCATCGGCTCGCTCGAGCCGGGCAAGCTCGCCGACTTCGTGCTCTGGAAGATCGACGGCCTCGGCCACTCGTCGATCGCCGACCCGGTCACCGCCATCGTCTTCGGCGCCGCGGCCCCGGTCACCGCCTCCTTCGTCAACGGCAAGCAGATCGTCGAGAACAACCGACTGCTCACCGCCGACGAGGACCAGATCGCGCGCGACGCGCGCACGGAGGCCCAGCGCCTGGCCCGCATCGCGGCCCAGGCCTGATCCTCCCCAAGGAGTCCGACCGAGGGGGACGGCCCTCGGTCGGTCGCCGCGGACCCGAGCGGGGTCCGCGGCAGCCGGTCCGGGGGGTGCGTACCGCATGTCGTACCGCACCCCCCGGGACGGTGAACCCGCGTCAGCTTCCCCCACCGGACGCCCCGTCCCCGCGCCGCACCCCTTCCTCCGGCGCCCCGCACCATCCCCTGTACGGCCCTCGCACCGAGCCGCACCTCCTGCACCTCGCATCGCATCGCACCACCTCCTTGAACCCCTCGTCGCCGCCGACGTGTAACCGACCGGAGGAACCGCCGTGGCCGCCAAGCCCCAGGTTCGCAATGCACCAGAAGCAGGCTCTATCCCCGACGAAGACCGGACCACACATCCGGTGGACGAGACCCTGCCCCCACTCAAGATGCTCACCAGCGGCCTGCAGCACGTGGCCGCCATGTACGCGGGAGTCGTCGCCCCGCCGCTGATCGTCGGAGCGGCCGTGGGCCTCTCCGGCACCGAACTGACGTTCCTCACCGGTGCCAGCCTCTTCACCGCGGGGCTCGCCACCTTCCTCCAGACCCTCGGCGTCTGGAAGATCGGCGCCCGGCTGCCGTTCGTCAACGGCGTCACCTTCGCCGGCGTCGCGCCCATGCTGGCCATCGTCGACACGACGAAGGACAAGGCCGACGCCCTTCCCGTCATCTTCGGCGCGATCATCGTCGCCGGACTCCTCGGCTTCATAGCCGCCCCCTGGTTCTCCCGCCTCGTGCGGTTCTTCCCGCCGGTCGTGACCGGCTCCGTCATCACCCTCATCGGCGTCTCGCTGCTGCCGGTCGCCTTCGGCTGGGCCCAAGGACCCAACCCGAAGGTCGCCGACTACGGCTCGACGACCTATCTGTCGCTGGCCGGCATCACGCTCGCGATCGTGCTGCTGCTGCGCCGCTTCACCCGCGGCTTCCTCAAGCAGGTCGCCGTCCTGGTCGGTCTCGTCCTCGGCACGCTGATCGCGATCCCGTTCGGCGTGGCAGACTTCAGCCCGGTGAAGGAGGCCGACATCGTCGGCTTCCCGACGCCGTTCCACTTCGGCGCGCCGCAGTTCGCCGTCGCCGCGATCATCTCCATGTGCGTGGTCATGCTGGTCTCGATGACCGAGTCGACCGCCGACATGCTGGCGCTCGGCGAGATCGTCGAGCGGCCCGCCGACGAGAAGACCATCGCGGCCGGACTGCGCGCCGACACCCTCGGCTCCGCGCTCAGCCCGCTCTTCAACGGCTTCATGTGCAGCGCCTTCGCCCAGAACATCGGGCTCGTGGCCATGACCCGAATCCGCAGCCGCTTCGTGGTCGCCTGCGGCGGCGGCTTCCTGGTCCTGATGGGCCTCTCGCCGGTGGCCGCCTCGCTGATCTCGGTCGTGCCGCGGCCGGTCCTCGGCGGCGCGGGCGTCGTCCTCTTCGGCTCGGTCGCCGCCAGCGGCATCCAGACCCTGGTCAAGGCCGGCCTGGAGAAGGACAACAACGTGCTGATCGTGGCCGTCTCGCTGGCGGTCGGCATCATCCCGATCACCAAGCCGGAGTTCTACCACGCCTTCCCCGAGACGGCGCAGATCATCCTGGACTCGGGCATCTCGACCGGCTGCGTCGCGGCCGTCCTGCTGAACGTGGTCTTCAACCACCTGGGCCGGGGCCGGGACGAGGACACCGTGACCGCACCGATGGAACCGGGCGAGGAGATCTCCGACACCCGCGCGGCGAAGGCGGCGCACGTCCACTGAACCGTCCGCTGCCGCACCGTCCTCCCACCACCGCCCCGGCCCCCGGGGCGGTGGTGCTCGTCAACCCCAACACCTCCACGGCGACGACCCGCATGATGACGACGGCCGCCCGCCGCGCGCTGGCCGGCTCCGGTCTGCGCGTCCGGGGCGTGACCGTCGCCCACGGCCCGCCGATGCTCACCGACCCGGCCGCACTGCGGGCCGCGGCCCCCCACGTCGTGGCCGCCGCCCGGCAGGCCCTGGCGACGGGCGACTGCGCGGCCGTCGTCGTCGCGGCGTTCGGCGACCCCGGCCTGCCGGAACTGCGGGCGTGGCTCACGCCCGGCGCGACCGACCTGACCGACGCGCCCGACGCAACCGACGCGTCCGTGCCGCCGGCGCCGGGCGGAGCCGCCCCGTACGGCGGATTCGCGCCCGGCGCGCCGCCCGCGCCTGGTGCGTCGCTCGCGCCTGGTGTCGTGCCCGCACTTGGTGAGTTGCCCGCGCCTGGTGTCGTGCCCGCGCTCGGTGCGTCGCCCGTGCGCCGCGTCGGCGCGAGTGTCGCCTCCTCCCTGCCCGTCGTCGGGATCGGTGAAGCCGCGCTGCTCGAGGCCGCGGACGGCGGACGGCGGTTCGGGATCGCCACCACCACGCCGCGGCTGGGCGAGGAGATCGCCGCCCACGTGGAGCGCCTCGGACTCGCCGCCCGGTACACCGGCGCCCGCTTCACGCTCGGCGCTCCCGAGCAGCTCGCCGCCCGTCCCGAGGCACAGCTCGCCGCCCTCATGGCCGCCGCCCGCGCCTGTGTGCGGCGGGACGGCGCCGAGGCCGTCGTCATCGGCGGCGGCCCGCTCGCGCAGGCGGCCGAGGCCCTGCGCAGCCGCCTCGCCGTACCCGTCATCGCTCCCGTCCCGGCGGCCTGCCGCCGGGTGGCCCGCCTGCTGGGCGCGGCGGAGTGACGCCCGCTCACCGCTCCACCGCCATCCGCCGCCGGCACTCGTGGGCCAGGTGCGGATAGGCCGCCGCGATCGCCTCGTACAGGCGGTGACGCAGGAGGCGTTCGGCCTCGGCGCGGCCGGTGTCGCCGTGCAGGGCGTCGAGGAGGGTCTCGTACCGGGAGAGGGCGTGCCGGAGATAGCCCACCTGCCAGCGCACCATCGCGCCGGCGGCGACGCCGCCCGGTCCGCGGGCGCCGAGGAGGTGCCGATGACGGACGGCGCGGCGCTCCAGCTCGGCGGACGGGAGGCGGGGCACGTCGATCGGTTCGGCCCGGATCGCGGCGAGCACGGCGCGCCGGCGGCGCTCGGCGGCGACCCGTCCCGCGGCCGCGCCCGCCGAGGCGCCGAACTCCGGGCTGCGCTCCACCGCCTCGACCCGCGCGAGGAGATACAGCCGCACCGGCGCGAGCGACCAGCGCCTCGGGTCGCGGCCCTGGACGTCGGCCTGGCCGAGCAACTCGCTGACCATGGCGTCGGTCCAGCCGCGTCCACGCAGCCCGGCCAGTGACACATATGTCGTACGGTCCGTCACGATTCCCCCAATATCGACTACGGAGAGTGATGAAATCAGTGAAGCGCACGCCACTGACAACGACCCTCCCGTCGCCCTCTTGCCGCCGGCCGGCCCGCTGTGTCATATAGGTCTGGACCTTTCACCGGATCCCGGCCGGACGGAGGCACCCCCGTGCAACGCCCTCTCGCCGCAGCCCTGTTATCCGCCGCCGCCCTCGTCCTCACCGCCTGCTCCGGCACCGCCGAAGCCGCCAGGGACACCCGCGCACCCACCCCGCCCACCGGCGTCACCGCCCTCGCCGGCAGCGCCACCAGCGTCCACGTCATGTGGAGCGCCGCCACCGACGACCGGGCCGTCACCGGCTACACCGTCTACCGCCACGGCCACCCGGTGAAGGATCTCCCCGCCGGCACCCTCATGACCGACGTCACCGGCCTCGGCCCCGCCACCGCCCACACCTTCACCGTCCGCGCCCGCGACGCCGCCGGCAACGTCTCCCCGGACAGCGCCGCCGTCACGGCCACCACACCCGCCGCCACCGCCGAGGACCACACGCCGCCGACCCGCCCCACCGCCCTGCGCGCCGCGCCCGCCGGCCCCGACGCCGCCACCCTCAGCTGGCGCCCGGCCCGCGACGACACCCGCGTCACCGCCTACGACGTCTACCAGTCCGGAGCCCGCGTCCACACCGTCCCCGGCACCGCCACCACCGCCCGCGTCACCGGCCTGCGCCCCGCCACCGCCTACTCCTTCACCGTCCGCGCCCGCGACGCCGCCGAGAACTCCTCCCCGGACAGCGGCCCCGCCGCCCTCACCACCCCGAACGCCCCCGGCGCCCGCCCCGCCACCGCCCCCACCGCCGTCTCCGCCAAGGCCGCCAGAGGCTCGGTCACCCTCACCTGGACACCGCCCCGCACCGGCGCCACACCCGTCAAGGAGCACCAGCTCTACCTCAACGGCACCTTCGCCACCACCATCGTCTGGGGCGCCGAACCACCGCCCGGCCCGGTCACCTACACCCTCACCGTCCCCGCCACGCCCGGCGTCCCCTACGCCCTCACCCTCCGCGCCCGGCTCCCCGACGGCACCTGGGGCGACTTCTCCGCGCCGTGCACCGTGGTGACCGTCTGACCTCCGCCGCTGACCCGGCGTACTTCACCGCCCCGAACTACGCTGGGAAGCGTGGCCGAGATCGTGCTCACCAACACCGGTCTTGAGACGTTCCTGGCGGAAAGCCCCGAGTTCAGGGGGCCGGGAGCGGTCAGGGCCGTGGACGCCGTGCTCAGTCTGCTGGCGTTGCGCGGGGCGGACCGGAGGACCGGGACGCCGGAGCCGACACCGGGCCTGGCGCGCCGACTGCTCCTGGAGGACCTGCCCGCCTTCGTGTGGGCGGCGCCGGAGGAGCTGGAGCTGTACCCGGCGGTGCTGCGTGCGCTGGCCGGCCGTTGCGGCGACGGGGAACGGCGGGCCCGCGTCGAGGAGGCGATCGGGGAGGCCACCCGCGACTTCGAGCAGGCCATGGCGGACCCCGGAAACCTCACCTGGCCCCGCTGGTACGCCCGGCTGCTGCGGGCCGACGGCACCGACCCCGACGACCCCGCCGCCGTACGGGCCTGGCTCGCCCGCCTCGACGGACCGCCGGTGCCCGACGGGATGCGGCGAGCCGACCTGGTGGGCCGCACCGCCGTCGCCGACCTGCTCCTCGCCGAGGCCCTGACCAGGGCGTACGTACGCGACGCCGAGCAGCGGCCGGCCGCCGGACCGGTCCTGAGCGACCACGACGTCGCGCAGGGCATCGGCACCGTCGCCGCCGCGCTGCTCGACCGGTGGACCGCCGCCGGCCTCGCCGAGGGACTCGCCGGCGCGTACGCGCACCTGGCGCCCGGCCCGGACGACCTGCCGCATCTCGTCCTCGCCGACGCGCTGCTCGACGAACACCTCGACTACTACGGGGACGCCTCCGTCCCGCTGCCCCCGCCCGAGACGGAGGCGGCCGAGGACGAGGCGGAACGGGACGCCGACCTGCTGGCCGCCGTCGTCGACGAACTCGCCGAGCAGGGGCCGTACGGAGGCGAGGCCGCCCACCTCCTCTACACCCTCTACCAGCGCGGCTGCTCGGCCGAGTCCGTCGCCCGCCGGGCCGCCGAGTTCGAGGACTGGACGGTCGACCCGGCCCTGGAGGACGCGCCCGTGCGCGTACCGCCGCCCGCCCCGCCCGGCTACACCACGCCGACCGCCGCCGAACTCGCCCGGCTGCTCGGCGCGCCCGGCATCGGCGACGCCGACCGGGCCCGGCTCGACAAACCCGCCCGCGAACTCGCCGCCGTCGTCGACCGGCTCGCCGCCACCGCCCTGGTCTTCCGCCACGGCGACGCCTTCGGACTCACGCCGCGCGGCTGCGCCGTGGTCCGCTACCTCCTCGCGGTCCGCGGGGTCGCCGTGCCCGACGCCGCCGACACGGCGGCCTGGGACGCGCCGTCGCTGGTGGCCGCCGCCCAGGGCTGGCCGCCGGCCGTCGCCGCCCGGGTGCTCGCCGAGTGGCTGCGCGCGCACGGTGACGGCGACGAGGCCTGGGGCCGGCTGCTCGCCGCGCCCGGCGCGGTCCACGCCGGCACCGCCTACGGCGGCAGCTTCGAGGCCGCCGCCTGCCGCGGGCTGCTCGGCCTCCTGGACTGGTCGGCCGCGCCCGCCGAGGCCCTGCGCGGGGCCCTCACCGACCCGGTGGCCGGCGCCCGGGCGGAGGAGGCGCTCCGGGCCCGCGGCGAGCCGGTGGACCCGGACCTCGTGCCGCGTTCGGCCCGGGCCCTGCGGGTGCTCGACGGGCTGCCCGGCAAGAAGGGCCCGCTGGAGTCCCGCCGTAGCGCCTTCGACGCGGCGGCGGCCGGCTGGCCCGGCGGCTCGGCCGCCCTGGTCGCCGCGATGGCGGCCGCCGATCCGCAGGAGACGGAACGGATCCTCGGCCCGCTCGGCATCAACCTGCCGTGACCGGCCGTGCCCTCCGGACCGGGCGGGGCCATCGGTCCGGGCGGGCCATCCGGACCGCCCGGACCAGCTGAGCGAGCCGGACCGCCCGGACCGCAACCGCCCGGACGGCCGTGACCGGCCGAGCGAGCCGGACCGCCCGGACCGCCAGGGCAGCCGCCGGTCCGGTCCGACCCGCTCCTCCGGTTCAGTTCGTCGCCGTGAGGTACATCCCCGAGGCGCCCGTGCCCGCCGTGTTCTTGCAGCTGACGTTGCCGGTCGGCCGCGCGTTGACCAGGGCGAGACAGCGGCCGAGGGCCTGCTGGCCGTAGTAGTTCGGGTGCATGTCCTCCTGGAGCGGGCCCTGGGTCTCGTTCTGGTCGATCCAGCGGGCCCACTCGCTGCTCGTGGCCGACGCCGGGACCGTCGAGCTGACGAGCTTGCTGGTCTTGGCGCACACCTCGCGGCCCTGCAGCATGTCGCGCAGATCCATGAACTGCGTGCCCTTCGCCGCCGCCACCGCCTTCAGCCGGTCGGCGATCTGCGGCACGAGCGAGTCGCGGGCCCAGTCGGAGTCGGCGTTCCAGAAGGGGCAGCCGCCCGTGTTCGTACGGCTCCAGCCGCTCTCGCCGTAACGGTTCTCGGCGGAGCGGGGGATGGGCGAGGGATACGACTGGAGCACGATCCGGTAGTCGGAGGCCGCGTAGCCGGCCGAGGACATCACCGCGCGGACCTCGTCGACGGCCTTGCCGACGTTCGCCATCACGCCGTCGATCTTCGCGTCGACGACGGCCTGCTGGTCGTCGTGGCAGTAGGAGTACCAGACGATGTAGTCCGTCGCGCAGGTGCTGATGATGTCGGCGAAGCCGAGGTCGTTGCCGCCGATCGACAGCGCGATCAGCTTCACGTCCTTGCTCGCGGCCACGGCCGCGAGCTGGTCGGCCTGCGGTGCCTCGCCCTTGAACGCCACGCCGCCGCGCGAGGCGCGGAAGACGTTCTGCGTGGTCGCGCCGGAGCAGGCGAGGTTGATCAGCTCGGTGGCGATGCCGCCCGCGCTCCTGACCTCCGCCGAGTCCGAGCGGTGGCAGCCGTTGGCCTCCGTGGTGCCGTAGACCCGGCTCGGGTCGTAGACGCTGCCGGTCCAGGCCCGGTCGGTGCCGTTGCGGCTGCCGGTGGTGGTGAGGCTGTTGCCCTGCCAGCGGCCGGCCTCTCCGGAGATGTAGCTGTCGCCCAGGGAGACGACGGCGGTGGGGCCGGAGCCGGGGGAGGCGACGGCGGGGGAGGGGGCCAGCGAGACGAGTCCGGCGGCCAGGCACAGGGGGAGCAGTCCGCGCAGCGCGCGGTGGCGGTACGAAGGCATGGCTGTGCTCCTGCGGTGTGCGTACGAGACGGTGTACGCGGGGACGTGGGGGCAGGCCGCCGGCCGGTGGCATGGCGGAATCTCGCACGCCGTGGCTTGTTACCGCTAGGTAGCTGCATATTTCGGTTGCGCTACGGAACTTGTGAAACGCCATGGATCGAATAAGGCCGCGAACAGCAAACGGCCCCGCCCCCGGTGCTGTGCGAACACCGGGGGCGGGGCCTCGTCGGGCGAGCTGTTCGGCCGCTGTGCGGTCAGCCGACCAGCTGGTCGTACGCGGGGAGGGTCAGGAAGTCCGCGTAGTCGGCGTCCAGGGAGACGTGCAGCAGGAGGTCGTGCGCCTGCTGCCACTTCCCGGCCGCGAAGGCCTCCTCGCCGATCTCCTCGCGGATCGCGGCCAGCTCCTCGGCGGCCACGGCGCGGGCGAGCTCGGGCGTGGCCTTCACGGTCTCGCCGTCGTGCTCGAACTCGACGCCCGCGTTGATCCACTGCCAGATCTGCGAGCGCGAGATCTCGGCGGTGGCCGCGTCCTCCATCAGGTTGAAGATGGCGACGGCGCCGAGGCCGCGGAGCCAGGCCTCGATGTAACGGATGCCGACCTGGACCGCGTTGCGCAGGCCCTCGTAGGTGGGCTGGGCGTCGAGGGAGGCGATGTCGATCAGCTCGGGGCCCGCGACGTGCACGTCCTCGCGCAGCCGGTCCTTCTGGTTCGGCCTGTCGCCGAGGACCGCGTCGAAGGAGGCCATGGCGATCGGCACCAGGTCCGGGTGGGCGACCCAGGAGCCGTCGAAGCCGTCGCCGGCCTCGCGGTCCTTGTCGGCCTTGACCTTCTCGAACGCGACCTTGTTGACCTCGGCGTCCTTGCGGGACGGGATGAAGGCCGCCATGCCGCCGATCGCGTGCGCGCCGCGCTTGTGGCAGGTGCGGACGAGGAGTTCGGTGTACGCGCGCATGAACGGGGCCGTCATCGTGACCGCGTTGCGGTCCGGCAGGACGAACTTGGCGCCGCCGTCACGGAAGTTCTTGACGATGGAGAACAGGTAGTCCCAGCGGCCGGCGTTCAACCCGGCGGCGTGGTCGCGCAGTTCGTAGAGGATCTCCTCCATCTCGTACGCGGCCGTGATGGTCTCGATGAGGACCGTGGCGCGGACGGTGCCCTGCGGGATGCCGACGTAGTCCTGGGCGAAGACGAAGATGTCGTTCCAGAGGCGGGCCTCCAGGTGCGACTCGGTCTTCGGGAGGTAGAAGTACGGGCCCTTGCCGAGGTCGATCAGACGCTGGGCGTTGTGGAAGAAGTAGAGGCCGAAGTCGACGAGCGCGCCGGGAACCGGGCGGCCCTCGACGGTCAGGTGACGTTCCTCCAGGTGCCAGCCGCGCGGGCGCATGACGACCGTGGCGAGCTGCTCGGCCGGCTTCAGGGCGTACGACTTGCCCGACTTCGGGTCCGTGAAGTCGATGTTCCGCGTGTAGGCGTCGATCAGGTTGACCTGACCGAGGACCACGTTCTCCCAGGTGGGCGCCGAGGCGTCCTCGAAGTCCGCGAGCCAGACCTTCGCGCCGGAGTTCAGCGCGTTGATCGTCATCTTGCGGTCGGTCGGGCCGGTGATCTCCACGCGCCGGTCGTTCAGGGCCGCCGGGGCGGGCGCGACCTTCCAGGAGTCGTCGGCGCGGACGGCCGCGGTCTCGGGCAGGAAGTCCAGGGTGGACGTACGGGCGATCTCGGCGCGGCGCTCGGCCCGGCGGGCGAGCAGCTCGTCGCGGCGCGGGGTGAACCGGCGGTGCAGTTCGGCCACGAAGGCGAGGGCCGCGTCGGTGAGCACCTCCTCCTGGCGCGGCAGGGGCTCGGCTTCGACGACGACCAGGGAGGACGGCGCTGGTGCGGACATGAACTGTCACTTCCTTCAGCGGACTTCACGGGCGGTGCCTGCCGGCCGCCGGGCGTCGTCGTGTGGCACGCAGTGCCACAGGCGCCGGGATACGGCCGGGAGCGCCGTCACAAAGGTTCCGGCGCTTCTGAACAGTGGATACTAGTTTCCTCATGGTGGAAGTTCAATGGTTTGTTGATGTCGAGATTCTTCGGGTCGACACAACGTGGCGCTGGGTGCCACCGTCTTCACTCCAGGTGCACCAGGTCCGCCTCGGTGTCGATGTCGTACGGCTCGGCCACATCCGAACAGTCCACGAGCGTGATCGCACCCCGGTGCTCCCGCAGATACGCGCGCGCACCCTGGTCCCCGAGCGCGGCCGCCGCGATCCCCGCCCAGCGGTCCGCCCCGAACAGCACAGGATGGCCCCGCTCCCCGTCGTACGAGGCCGCCGCGAGCGCCTCGCGCGAGCGGTACGCGGCCCGGACCCGGGCCACCGCCGCCGGCCCGATCCCCGGCTGGTCCACCAGCGACACCAGCGCCGCGTCCACCGGCAGCGCCTCCGCCCGCAGCGAGGCGAGACCCGCCCGCAGCGAGGAGCCCATGCCCTCCGCCCAGTCCGGGTTGTCCACCAGCACGCAGCCCGGCAGGCTCGCCTCCGCCCGCACCCGCTCGGCCGCCGCGCCCAGCACCACGTGCACCACCTCGCAGCCGCCCTCCCGCAGCACCCGCACGGCGTGCTCGACCAGCGGCCGGCCGCGGTGCGGGAGCAGGGCCTTCGGGCGGCCGCCGAGGCGCCGCCCGCCGCCCGCGGCGAGCAGCAG
Source organism: Streptomyces sp. NPDC053493 (assembly GCF_044544825.1). NCBI lineage: Bacteria > Bacillati > Actinomycetota > Actinomycetes > Kitasatosporales > Streptomycetaceae > Streptomyces > Streptomyces sp. NPDC053493. Next base: position 840,287 of record NZ_JBITXS010000002.1, on the reverse strand, counting down.
CCCGGCGACGAGGGGTTCCTGTGTCTCATGAGTCATGGGGACTGCATACCGCATCAGGCCCGGACCACACGGACGCCTGAAGTTCCGTCATGCCGCTGGCGCGCCGGGCGCGCGAAGGAGTTAACTGGCCCGCGACTCACGGCGCCCGACCAACGTCCGACGGGTCGGCACGGTGTCGTGCGAGGGGGCGGAGCCATGTTGCGAAGCGTGGGGCAGAGGCGAGTGACCGGCGAGGGCGTGGACCGCGGGGACCCCAGGGTGGTCGAACTGAGGGCCGCCGTGTCCCGGCTCCGGCGCGAGCTGGCCGGGCACCGCGCCGACTTCACCGACCGCGGGATCGCCGACGACGAGCTGGCCGCGCTGGACGCGATGGTGGCCGGCGGCGCGCCCGAGGTACGGCGGCTGCGCCGCTCCCTGCTCCTGATCGCGGGCGCGGTCGGCTCCGTCAGCGCCCTCGCCGACGGCCTCGCGGAGGTCCGCCGCGCCGTCGAACTCTTCGGCCCCCCTGCCCCCGGCCACCCGCCCCGCGACGTCCACCCGGGCGCCTGAGCGTCGGGAGCACCGTTCGAGGCCGCCCCGTTCCGGTCCCGGCTTCCGGCCCGGTCCCGGCCAGGTCCGAGCCCCGGTCCCGGCCCCGTCGCGGTCCTGACCCCGGCCCGGTCCCGGTCCCGGCCCTGTCCGGCCTCCGGGCCGACGGCGGGCCGGAGAGCCGGGTTGCGGCGAGACTGGAGCTGGACGGACTCCGCCCCGGGTTCCGATCGGAGGGTGGTGGCGAGCGTGAGGGCAGTGCGCGGTGAGCCTCCGCACGGACCGGCCGGCGCCGGCGTCGACCCGCTGGGTGATCCCTTCCTGCGCACCCGCTTCGTCCCGCCCGCGAGGCCCGCGACCTTCCTGCGGCGCGCGCGGCTGACCGAGCGGCTCGGGCAGGCGCCGCGGACCCCGCTGACGCTGGTCGAAGGATGCGCCGGTGCCGGCAAGACGCTGCTGGCGGCCGACTGGGCCTCCCGCCTCGACGGGCCCGTCGCCTGGCTGACCGTCGACGCGGCGATCCAGGGCCCCGGCATGTTCTGGTCGCACTTCCTCCAGGCCCTGCGGGCCGGCGGCGTGCCGATGCCCGCCGCGGTCGGCGCGCCCGCCCGCGCGGGCCGGGTCGACCACGCGCTGCCGGCCCGGCTCGCCGCGGAGCTCGCCGGCCGCGACCGGCCGGTGACCGTCGTGATCGACGAGTTCGACCGGACGACCGACCCGCAGATCGCACGGCAGCTGGAGTTCGTCCTGCACCACGGCGGGCCCGGACTGCGCCTGGTCCTGGTCACCCGCACCGAGCCGCTCCTCCCGCTGCACCGCTACCGGGTGGCCGGCGAGACCACCGAGATCCGGGACGCCGACCTGGCCTTCACCGTCGAGGAGGCGGTCACCCTCCTGGAGCTGCACGGCCTGCACCTGTCCGCCGCGGCGGCCGGGGCCCTGGTGGAGCGCACCCGGGGATGGGCGGCGGGCCTCCGGCTGTGCGCCATGGCCGCGCGGGGCAGTCCCGACCCGGAGGTCTTTCTGAAGGAGTTCGAGGCCGGCCGCAGCACCGTCGCCGACTTCCTGCTCGCCGAGGTGCTCGAGCGCCAGCCGCCCCGGACCCGGGACCTGCTGCTCCGGGTCAGCGTCCTCGACCGCTTCCGGCCCGAGCTCGCCGACGCCCTGACCGGGCGGCACGACGCCGAACCGATCCTGGCCGGACTGCTCCGCGACAACGCGTTCGTGGAGGACTTCGGGCACGGCTGGTACCGGCTCCATCCGCTGTTCCGCGAGATCCTCCGCACCCATCTGCGCAGCCGCTCTCCCGGCCTGGAACGGCACCTGCACCGGCGGGCGGCCCGCTGGCTGCGCCACTCCGGGGCGCTGCACGAGACCCTGGCCCACGGTTCCGCCGCCGGCGACCGGGCCTTCGCCGCCGGGGCCCTGGTGGACGACCTGGCGATCGGACAGCTGTTCTCCGGCCCGCGCGCCGAGGCGCTGCGGGAGCTCTTCGCGGACCTGGAGGCGGCGCCGCCGAACCGCCCCACCCGCCGGGCGGAGTCGCCGAACCGCCCCACCCGCCGGGCGGAGTCGCCGAACCGGGCCGCCCACCGGGCGGAGCCGAGCCCGGCGGAGGACCTCGTCCGCGCCGCGCGCGACCTGTCCCGGCACGACCTCGAGCGGGGCCTGGCCCACCTCCGGCACGCCGAGGAACAGCTGACCGCGGACGCCCGCGACCCCGCCGACGCCCAGGACTCCGCCGCGGCCCTGGCCAGCTGCGCGCTGCTCGAAGCGCTGGCGGGCCGCCTGGCCGGCTCCGTGCACCGGACGGAAGACGCCGCCCGGGCCGCCGCCGAACAGCTGAGGGCGCTGCCCGCCCCGCTGCTCGACGAGCATCCCGAACTCGTCGCCCTGCTGCGGACCCATCTGGGCGCGGCCCGGCTGTGGGCCGGACTCTTCGACGAGGCGCGGGAGGCCCTCATCGGTGTGACCCACGGCGAAGGCCTCGCGGCCACGGCGCTGCCGCGCAGGGAGGCCCTGGAGCACCTGGCCCTCATCGACTACCTCCACGGCTGGCCCGGCGCGGCGGAACGCAAGGTCCGGGCGGCGACGGACGAGACGGAACGCTTCGGCCTCGCCCTCCCCGCCGGCCCCGGGCCCGGACAGCCGGTCCTCGCCGCGGTCGCGGTCGAGCGGGACGAACTGGACCACGCCGAGTCCCTGCTCGAACGGCTGCCGGACACCCCGGCGCCGGACCCGGTGACGGCCGCCGTACGCCGCGTCGCCACCGCCCGGCTCCTCCTGGCCCGGGGCCGTCACCGCGCCGCTCTGGCCACCGCCGAACAGCACATCCCCGCCGACGAGGACTCCCCGTGGGCGCGCGGCCACGCCTTCCTGGACGCCTCGGCCGCCCGCCTGGCCGAAGGCCACCCGGAGGCCGCCGCCGAGCTGCTGGAGGCGGTGGCCGGTGACCAGCCGATGGGCCTGGTCGGGGCGGCGCGGGCCCGTCTGGCGGCCGGCGACCGCGCCGCGGCCCTCGTCCTGCTCGACGGCCTTCCCGGTCGCGGACGGATCGGCCCGGCGGTGACCGTGCGCGCCGCCCTGGTGCGGGCCCAGGCCGCGAGACTGGAGGGCGACCTCATAGCCGTACACCGGCTGCTCGACCGGGCCCTGCGGGAGGCCGGGCCCGAGGGCCTGCGGCGGCCCTTCCTGGAGGCCGGTCCCTGGCTCGGTCCCTTCCTGACGGCGGCGCCCCTGAGGACGCTGGCCGAGGGCTGGCTCGTTCCGGCGGCCGCGCCGCGCGCCGAGGCACGGCGCGCGGGCGTCGCCGCGGCCGGGGCCGGGGCCGGGGCCAGGGCCGGGGACGACGCCGGGCCGCTGCTCGAGCCGCTGAGCGAACGGGAGCGCGACGTGCTGCGCCGGCTCGCCGCGATGATGTCGACGGAGGAGATCGCCGCCGATCTCTACCTGTCGGTCAACACGGTGAAGACCCACCTCAAGAGCGCCTACCGGAAGCTGTCCGTCCACCGGCGCAACGACGCCGTGCGACGGGCGCGCGACCTGGATCTGCTCTGACCGCTCGGCATCCGCTCGGACCGCTCTGACCGCTCGGACCGCTCGGCGCCCCCGTCATGGCCCGCTCACCCTCGGCGGGTGAGGCGGCCGGCCGGAGATTCGGATGCGATGGCAGCGGCGAGACGGCCACGGCGAAGGCGGCCACGGGCGACCTGCGGCCACGGCGAAGGCGGACCCGATGAGGTGGACACGGTGAAGCACTGGCGGGCTCTGATCGTCCTGGGAGCGGCCCAGTTCCTGATGGTCCTGGACACCGCCGTCATGAACGTCTCCATCAGCCAGCTGGTGGAGGACTTCGACACCGAGGTGACCTCGATCCAGGCCGTCATCACCCTGTACGCCCTGGTCATGGCCGCCTTCATGATCATCGGCGGCCGGATCGGGGACATCCTGGGACGCCGACGCACGTTCCTGATCGGCATGGTCGTCTACGGCACCGGCTCGGCCCTGACCGCCGCCGCGCCCGTCCTGTGGGTCCTCGCCGTGGGCTGGTCGGTCGTCGAAGGGCTCGGCGCGGCCCTCGTGCTGCCGTCGATGGCGGCCCTCGTCGCCGAGTCCTACCGCGGCCGGGAGCGCTCGGTGGCGTACGGCGTCATCGGCGGCCTCGCCGGCGCCGGCATCGCCGTCGGGCCGCTGCTCGGCGGCTGGGTGACCACGTACCTCACCTGGCGGCTGGTCTTCGCCGGCGAGGTCGTGGTGGTCCTCGGCGTGCTGCTCTTCCGCCGGGCGATCACCGAACGCCCCCGGACGGACCGGCCCCCCGGCCTGGACACCGTCGGCGCCGTCCTGTCGGCGGCCGGACTGGGCGTCTCCGTCCTCGGAGTGCTGCAGAGCACCACCTGGGGCTGGGTGGCGCCCCGCGATCCCCCGTTCACGGTGTTCGGCTTCGCCCCGACCCTGTTCGTCGTCGCGGCCGGCGTGGCCCTGCTCTGCCTCTTCCGGATCTGGCAGCGGCGGCGGGAGGAGCGCGGCGAGGAGCCCCTGGTCCACCTGTCGCTGCTCCACCGGCCCGCGCTGCGTTCGGGGCTGACGACGCTGCTGAGCCAGAACCTCATCCTGCTGGGACTGTTCTTCGCCATCCCGCTGTATCTGCAGGTGGTGCAGGGCTTCGACGCCTTCCAGACGGGGCTGCGGCTGCTGCCGGTCTCCGTCACCATGCTTGTGGCCTCCCTGGGCGGCGCCCGGCTCGGCCGCCGGGCGGGCCCGCGCCGGGTCGTGCGCGCCGGCCTGGTGCTGCTGGTGGCGGCGATCGCCTGGCTGCTCGCCACCATCGACCCGACGATCGACGACGCCCAGTTCTTCGGGGCCATGGCGCTGCTCGGCCTGGGCATGGGGATGCTGGCCTCGCAGCTCGGCAACGTCGTGCAGTCGAGCGCGGGGGAGCAGGAGCGCAGCGAGGTCGGCGGCCTGCAGTTCACCGCCCAGAACCTGGGATCCGCGCTGGGCACGGCCCTCATCGGGTCGATCCTGATCGGCGCCCTCGCCCATGCCTTCACCACGCAGGTCGAACAGGACCCGCGCCTCTCCGAGCAGGCACGCCAGGAGACGAGCATCGCCCTGGAATCCGGCGTCAGCTTCGTCTCCACCGGCCAGGTCCGCTCGGCGGCCGAGCGGGCCGGGCTCCCGCCGGCCGAGGTGGACGCCGTCACCGACTCCTACGCCTCGGCCCAGCTCGCCGGACTGAAGGCGGCCGTCCTCGCGACCGGAGGCATCACCCTGGCGAGCTTCCTGGTGACGCGCGGGCTGCCGGCCACGAGCCCGGCCGCCGCCACAGGCACCCCGGAAGGGTGAGGCCGACCGGGGCTCCGGGGAAGGACCATCGGAGCATGCAGTACGAGATCCGTGTCGACGGGCACATGTCGGAGACGCTGACCAGCGCCTTCCCCGAGCTCGAACACGTGGTGATCTCCGGCCAGACGGTGCTGTACGGCCCCGTCGTGGACGAGGCGCACCTCTACGGACTGCTGGCCCGCTTCCAGTCGCTCGGACTGCAGGTGGTGGAACTGCGGCGCCTGCCGGAGTGAGCGGATCGCGCGGCCCCGGGCACGCCCCGCACGCGACCGCGCTCACCCGTCCCGGGTGACGCCTGACCCGCCCGGGCCGCGCACGCTGAGGAGAGCCCGGAACCGTACCCGGGACCCGAACCGAACCGATCCGGAACGGAGCACAGAGATGGGCACCAATCTCGCCTACGACTTCCCGCTGCTGAGCGCGTTCTGGAGCATGCTGTGGTTCTTCCTGTGGATCCTGTGGCTCGTCCTGCTCTTCCGGATCATCGTCGACATCTTCCGCGACGACACCATGAGCGGCTGGGGCAAGGCCGGCTGGCTGGTGTTCGTCATCGTGCTGCCGTTCCTCGGTGTGTTCGTCTACGTCATCGCGCGCGGCAAGTCCATGGGAAACCGGGAGATCACCCACGCGCGCAAGCAGCGTGAGGCGTTCGACGCCTACGTCCGCGAGACCGCGGGCGGCAGCGGCGGCGCCGGCCGCGCCGACGAACTCACCAGGCTGTCCGAGCTCCGGTCCCGCGGCGACATCACCGAAGAGGAGTTCCAGCGGGCCAAGCAGCTGGTCCTGAGCGACAGCGGCCCGTCCGCGGCCGCCTCGTCCGCCTCGTCCGCCTCGTCCGCCGGATCCGCCGGATCCGCCGGGGCCTCCGGCACCGGTGCCGCCTCCCGTGGCTGAGCACGGGAGGACAGGGAAAGGAAAACCGAGATGACCGCCACACACACTCCCCGGATGCATTCGGCCAAGTACGCGTGGGCCGAGGGACTGACGGCCTTCGCCGCGGTCATGCTCGCCCTCGCGGGGTTGCTCGCCATCTTCCGCGGCATCATGGCGATCGCCGAGGACGACGTCTTCGTCACCACGCCGAACTACGTGTTCCAGTTCGACCTGACCGGGTGGGGCTGGGTCCACCTGGCGCTGGGTGTGGTCGCCGTGCTCGTCAGCATCGGACTGTTCCGGACGGCGACCTGGGCGCGGGTCTCCGGCGTGGCCATCGCCGCCTTGGTGATCATCGCCAACTTCCTCTCGCTGCCGTACTACCCGGTGTGGTCCGTGATCATGATCGCGATGTCCGGATTCATCATCTGGGCCCTGTGCGTCAACTGGATGAGGGACGACACCGCCGGCGGCCGGAGCGACCTGCGCTGACCGCGCCCGTCCCGGCCCGATCCGGGCCCCGGCCCCGGCCCGGGGCCCGGTCAGTCCTCAGGAGGCAGCCGTGAAGGACCTGAAGTTCGAACAGAAGCGCTCACTGACCCGCGACGAGGCCGCGGACCAGCTGGCCGCGCTCGCGGAAGCGTTCCGGGAGGGCGGCGAGGCCGACCTCGCGCTGGGCGCGGGAACGCTGAGCCTGCGGATCCCCGACAAGTTCCGCACCGAGGTGGAGGTCGAGGTCGGTGACGGTGAGATCGAGCTGGAGATCGAGCTGAAGTGGCGGACCGGCGGCGGGCCCGGCACCTCCGCCGCCCATGCCCGGACCGCCGACGAGCCCGAGTCCGAGCCCGAGTCCGAGCCCGAGTCCGCCGAGGAGCCGGCGGCTCGCTCCGCGCCCCGGAGCCGGAAGGTGAGCTCCGCCAAGCCGAAGCGCCCCGCGACGAAGCGCACCGCCACCAAGCGCACGTCCGCCAAGCGGGCGTGACGCCGCGGGCCGACGCACCTAGCGTCTGATCAGGCGGCGGGCCGTCGCCGCCGCGACCGCCGCCGTGCGGGAGTCGACGCCCAGCTTGGCGAAGATGTGCACCAGATGGGACTTCACCGTCGCCTGGCTCAGGAACAGCGCCTTGCTGATCTGCTGGTTCGACAGGCCCTCGCCCACCAGCTGGAGCACCTCGAGCTCCCGCTTGGTCAGCGCCTCCGCCGGCGTCCGCATCCGGTCCATCAGCCGGTGCGCCACCGCCGGCGCGAGCGCCGACTGGCCGGCCGCGGCCGTGCGCACCGCCGCCGCCAGCTCCTCCGGCGGCGCGTCCTTCAGGAGATAGCCCGACGCCCCGGCCTCCACCGCCGCGAGGATGTCCGCGTCCGTGTCGTAGGTGGTCAGCACGAGCACCCGCGGCCCGCCCCGTACGGCGGTGATCGCGGCCGTCGCCTCCGAGCCGTGCATCCCGGCGCCGAACTGGAGGTCCATCAGGACCACGTCCATGCCTCCGGCGGCGGCCAGCTCCACCGCCCGCTCGGCCGTCGCCGCCTCGCCGACCACGGCGAAGTCGGGCTCCGTGTCGAGCACGGCCCGCAGCCCGGCCCGTACCACCGGATGGTCGTCGGCGAGCAGGAGTCGGATGGTCATGCGTCAGCTCCAGCGGGACCGGCGGGAAGAGGAACGGGACGAGGAACGGGACGGGGAACGGCGCGGGGGAGGGGATGGGGAAGGGTGTGGGGGTGGGGCAGCGGGAGGGACACGGCGACGGCCGTGCCCTGGCCCGGCGCCGACTCGACGGTGAAGGAGCCGCCCAGCGACTCGGCCCGCGAGCGCATCGCCGTGAGCCCGAAGCCGCCCTCCGAGGAGGGCCGTACGGAAGCCGGTTCAAAGCCCTTGCCGTCGTCCACCACGTCCAGCGTCACCGAGCCGCCGATGAACGACAGGGTGATCTCGGCCCGCGAGGCCGCGGCGTGCCGCACGGTGTTCGCGAGCGCCGACTGGGCGATCCGCAGCAGCGCCACCTCGTACGGTGTGGGCAGCTCGGCCGGCGTCCCGCTCACCGAGCACCGCACCCGCGGACCGTCCGGTCCCGCCGTCCCGCACAGCCGCTCCAGCGCTCCGGCGAGCGACCCGTGCTCCAGGTCGGGCGGCGCGAGCGCCCGGACGAAGCGCCGGGCCTCCGCCAGATTGTCCTGCGCGGCCCGCCGGGCCTCGTCGATGTGCCCGGCGGCCGGCGAGCCCGCCGGCAGGGCCCGTTCGGCGGCCCGCAGCAGCAGCTGGATCGACGACAGGCCCTGGGCCAGGGTGTCGTGGATCTCCCGGGCGAGCCGCTCCCGCTCGGCGAGCGTTCCGGCGTGCCGCTCGGCCGCCGCCAGCTCCGCCCGGGTGGCGATCAGCTCCTCGACCATCCGCCGGCGCCGCTCGCTCTCGCGGTACAGCGCCTGGTAGCCGAGCACGGTGGCCACCGCGACCGCCGCGCCGAGCAGCGGCCCGATGAACACACCCGGATTGAGCGCCGCGCCGTGCCGGACGTACGACAGGATCGCCGCGCACGCCGTGAGCGCCACGGCCGGCAGCGACCAGCGCGCCGGCAGCAGGTGCAGCTGGAGGAAGTACAGCGGGAAGGCGACCCACAGGCCCTCGGGCGTCAGCCACAGCAGCACCAGCCAGGACAGACACAGCGCACCGAGCCACCAGGCCGCCGCCCGCTGCGACTCCCGCACCGGCCGGAGCACGGACCCGGCCGCGTACACCGCGCCGGTGACGGCCGCCGCCGCGACGCCCGCGTGCGTGTGCGCGCGCAGCGCCGCGAGGACGAGCAGGCCCGCCGTCAGCAGATGGAGACAGAGGCGCAGCACGCGCAGGGCAGGGGTCAGCGAGCGGGGATCCATGATGGATCCAGGGTAGGCGGGGCCCGCGGCCGGTACGGACAATCCGGACTCAACCGAAAGTTTGATTACGGAGCCATCCGTGGCGCGATGCCCCGGGCGGCCCCCGGCCAGCAGGCTTGGCCCCATGTTCGTGGCATGGAGAGACCTGAGATTCGCCAAGGGGCGATTCACGCTGATGGGCACGGTGATCGTCCTGATCACCCTGCTCGTCGGACTGCTGTCGGGACTGACCGCCGGGCTGGCGCGCGAGAACATCTCGGCGATCACCGGCCTTCCGGCGGACCGGCTGGCCTTCGCGGCCCCGCCCGCCGGGCAGTCGGTCTCGTTCACCAACTCGGCCGTCGCCGAGTCCCAGTGGCGCGACTGGGCGGCCCGGCCCGGCGTGACGTCCGCGGCGCCGCTCGGCATCCGCACCCTGAACGCCTCCGCGGGCGACCGCACCGCCGCGCTCTCCGCCTTCGGCACGGAACCGGGCTCGGGACTCGCACCGGAAGGCACCCGGCCCGGACCCGGGCGGGTGGTCCTCGCCCGGTCGGCGGCCGAGGAGCTGGGCGTCGGGGCCGGGGACACGGTGCGGCTCGGCACCCTGGACGTGACGGTCGCGGCGGTCGCCGGCGACGCGTCGTACAGCCACACGCCCGTCGTGTGGACCTCGCTCGACGACTGGCAGCAGCTCGGCCACGGCGGCACCACCCGGGAGGCACAGGCCACCGTGATCGCGCTGCGCGGCAGCGGCGTGGACTGGGCGGCCGGCGACGCCGCGGCCCGCACGGCGTCGAAGACACCCGACGAGGCCCTCACCGCCATAGGGTCCTACCAGGCCGAGAACGGATCGCTGCAGCTCATGCGCGGTTTCCTGTTCGTCATCTCCGCGCTCGTCATAGGAGCCTTCTTCACCGTCTGGACCATCCAGCGCAGCGGTGACGTGGCCGTCCTCAAGGCGCTCGGCGCCTCCACGCCGTATCTGCTCAAGGACGCGCTCGGCCAGGCCGTGGTCATGCTCGCGGCGGGCACGCTGCTGGGCACCGGGCTCGCGGTCGGCTTCGGCGTGCTGATCAGCGGCGGCGACGTGCCCTTCGTGCTCCAGCCGCTGACCGTCCTCGGCCCGGCCGCCGTGATGATCGTGCTCGGCGTGCTCGGCGCCGCCCTGTCCATCCGGCGGATCACCGCCGTCGACCCGCTGACCGCCCTCGGGAGCGCGCGATGAGCCTCGTCCTGGACGACGTGACCCTGACCTACCCGGACGGCGACGGCCGTCTCACCGCCCTCGACGCCGTCTCGCTCGAGGTGCCCGCGGGCTGCCTCACCGCCGTCGTCGGACCGTCCGGCTCCGGCAAGTCCAGCCTCCTCGCGGTGGCCGCGACGCTCGTGACGCCGGACCGGGGCCGGGTGGTGGTGGCCGGCACGGACACGGGCCCGCTCGCCGCGGCCGCCAAGGCCCGGCTGCGGCGGGAGCGGATCGGCATCGTCTTCCAGCAGCCGAACCTGCTGCCCTCGCTCAGCGCCGTCGAACAGCTCCAGGTCATGGCGCACCTGTCCGGGCGCGGGCCGCGTACCGTACGGGACCGGGCCCTGGCGCTGCTCGACGCGGTCGGCCTCGCCGAGCAGGCGCACCGCCGGCCCCACCAGCTGTCCGGGGGCCAACGCCAGCGCGTCAACATCGCCCGCGCCCTGATGAACGAGCCGTCGATCCTGCTGGTCGACGAGCCGACCAGCGCCCTGGACCACGAGCGGGGCGCCGCGGTCATGGACCTGCTCGGCCGCCTGACGGCGGACCGGGGCACGGCGACGGTCCTGGTCACCCACGACCGCACGCACGTGGGCCGGGCGGCCCGCGTGGCGACGGTGACGGACGGGCGGCTGACGCAGGACGTGAGGGTCTGAGCGGCGGCTGGGCGGGGCCCAGCCGACGGGGCGGTCTGACGCGGCGACTCGACGCGACGGTCTGATGTGGCGGTCCGACGCGGCGGTCCGATGTGGCGGTGCGACGCGGGACGGGGCCGATGTCGCGGTTGGCGCGGGACGGTCGACCTCGGCGGTCTGGCGCGGGACGGTCCGCCGGCCCCGTGTCAGGGCCTGACATACGCGAGAGGGCGCCCGGAACCTGGTTCCGGGCGCCCTCTCGCGTACGTGCCGGCCGTGCCGGCCGTCAGGCCTGGCCGTTGGCCGCCGTGTTCGCCAGGGCCGCCGAGAGCTCCTCCGCGACCTGGTGGAGGATCGGGACGATCTTCTCCGTCGCCGCCTCCGTCACGCGGCCCGCCGGGCCGGAGATGGAGATCGCCGCCGCGGTGGGGGAGTTGGGGACCGGCACCGCGAGGCAGCGGACTCCTATCTCCTGCTCGTTGTCGTCGACCGCGTAGCCCGTCTCGCGCACCGCCGCGAGCGCGTCCAGGAAGCCCTCGGGCGTGGTGATGGTCTTCTCGGTCGCGGCCGGCATGCCGGTGCGGGCGAGCAGCGCGCGTACCTCGTCGGCCGGGGTGTGCGCGAGCAGCGCCTTGCCGACGCCGGTGGAGTGCGGCAGGACCCGCCGGCCGACCTCGGTGAACATGCGCATGGAATGCTTGGAGGGCACCTGGGCGACGTAGACGATCTCGTCGCCGTCGAGCAGCGCCATGTTCGCCGTCTCGCCGGTCTCCTCGACCAGCCGGGCCAGGTACGGCCGGGCCCAGGTGCCGAGCAGCCGGGACGCGGACTCGCCGAGCCGGATCAGGCGGGGCCCGAGGGCGTACCGTCGGTTGGGCTGCTGGCGGACGTAGCCGCAGGCCACGAGGGTGCGCATCAGGCGGTGGATGGTGGGCAGCGGCAGTCCGCTGCTGGCGGAGAGCTCGCTCAGCCCGACCTCGCCGCCGGCGTCGGCCATCCGCTCCAGGAGGTCGAAGGCACGCTCGAGGGACTGGACGCCTCCGCTCGCGGCGGCGGGCTTGGCGGCGTCGGTGGTGCTGGCGCTGGACGTCGGCACGTCAACGGTCCTTTCGGGGCAGGCGGGCAAGGCTGCAGCCTACCGGGCCGTCCGGCCGGGCACACGGCCCAGGTCGTGACGTCCGGGCCGGTCAGGGGGTGTTTGTCCGGTGTCGGCGGCTGTCCTGAGGGGTCCTGGTCCGCCCCGCATGTGCGGAGCTACGTTCTACTGTACGAAATTCTCATTCCACTTCATGGAAACGTCCAAGCGGGGTTGCGCGGCGTCTCATGCTGGAAGTGTGCCCTTGACGACATGTCGTCTCGGCCGCAGACTCCTTCAACAGTTCGTTGAATTTCTGCTGGAAGGGGTACGGGTGGACGTCAACCTGGTACTGCGCTCGACACGCGTCATCACCCCCGAGGGGACGCGGCCCGCGGCCATCGCCGTCTCCGGCGGCACGATCGCCGCCGTGCTGCCGTACGACGCCGAGGTACCGGCCGGCGCCCGGCTGGAAGACGTCGGCGACGACGTCGTCCTGCCCGGACTCGTCGACACCCACGTCCATGTGAACGACCCCGGCCGCACCGAGTGGGAGGGCTTCTGGACCGCCACCCGCGCCGCGGCCGCCGGCGGCATCACCACCCTCGTCGACATGCCGCTCAACTCGCTGCCGCCCACCACGACCGTCGACAACCTGCGGACCAAGCAGGACGTCGCCCGCAGCAAGGCCCACATCGACGTCGGCTTCTGGGGCGGCGCCCTCCCGGACAACGTCAAGGACCTCCGCCCGCTGCACGACGCCGGCGTCTTCGGCTTCAAGTGCTTCCTGTCGCCCTCCGGCGTCGACGAGTTCCCGCAGCTCGACCAGGACCAGCTGGCCGCCTCGCTGGCCGAGATCGCCGGCTTCGACGGCCTGATGATCGTGCACGCCGAGGACCCGCACGAACTGGCCGCGGCGCCCCAGAAGGCCGGCGAGAAGTACGCCGACTTCCTCGCCTCCCGGCCCCGCGTCGCCGAGAACACCGCCATCGAGAACCTGATCAACCAGGCCCGGCGGCTCAGCGCCCGCGTCCACGTCCTGCACCTGTCCTCCTCCGACGCGCTGCCGCTCATCGCCGCCGCCAAGGCCGAGGGCGTGAAGATCACCGTCGAGTCCTGCCCGCACTTCCTCACCCTCACGGCCGAGGAGGTCCCGGACGGCGCCACCGAATTCAAGTGCTGTCCGCCCATCCGCGAAGCCGCCAACCAGGACCTGCTCTGGGAAGGCCTCGCCGACGGCACCATCGACTGCATCGTCTCGGACCACTCGCCGTCCACCGCCGACCTCAAGACCCCGGACTTCGCGACCGCCTGGGGCGGCATCTCCTCCCTCCAGCTCGGCCTGCCCGCCATCTGGACCGAAGCCCGCCGCCGCGGCCACGACCTCACCGACGTCGCCCGCTGGATGTCCGAGGCCCCCGCCCGCCTCGCCGGCCTCACCCGCAAGGGCGCCATCGAAGCCGGACGCGACGCCGACTTCGCCGTCATCGACCCGGACGCCACCTTCACCGTCGACCCGGCCGGGCTCGAACACCGCAACCGCGTCACCGCCTACGCCGGACGAACCCTCCACGGCGTCGTCACCTCCACCTGGCTGCGCGGAGAGCGCATCGTCGACCGCGGCACCCTCGCCGAGCCCTCCGGCCGCCTCCTCGAAAGGAACAACTGAACCGTGACCGGCATACCCTCCTTCACCGGCGACGCCAGCCCCTACGGCGGCGGTGACCCGTACGCCGACTACCGCACCGCCGACTTCCCCTTCACCCAGTACGCGGACCTCGCCGACCGCCGCCTGGGCGCGGGCGTGATCGCCGCCAACGACGAGTTCTTCGCCGAGCGCGAGAACCTGCTGAAGCCCGAGGCCGCCGAGTTCGACCCCGAGCACTTCGGCCACAAGGGCAAGATCATGGACGGCTGGGAGACCCGCCGCCGCCGCGGCGTCTCCGCCGACGTGCCGCACCCCACCGAGGACGACCACGACTGGGCCCTCGTACGCCTCGGCGCGCCCGGCGTGATCCGCGGCATCGTCGTCGACACCGCCCACTTCCGCGGCAACTACCCGCAGGCCGTCTCCGTCGAGGCCACCTCCGTCGCCGGCTCGCCCTCGCCCGAGGACCTCCTCGCCGACGACGTGAAGTGGACCACCCTCGTCCCGCGCACCGCCATCGGCGGCCACGCCGCCAACGGCTTCGCCGTCGACGTCGAGCAGCGCTTCACCCACCTCCGCGTCAACCAGCACCCCGACGGCGGCATCGCCCGCCTGCGCGTGTACGGCGAGGTCGCCCCCGACCCGAAGTGGCTCGGCGTGCTCGGCACCTTCGACCTCGCGGCCCTCGAGAACGGCGGCCAGGTCGAGGACGCCTCCGACCGCTTCTACTCCCCGGCCACCAACACCATCCAGCCCGGCCGCTCCCGCAAGATGGACGACGGCTGGGAGACCCGCCGCCGCCGCGACAAGGGCAACGACTGGATCCGCTACAGCCTCGCCGCCGAGTCCGAGATCCGCGCCGTCGAGATCGACACCGCGTACCTCAAGGGCAACAGCGCCGGCTGGGCCGCGCTCTCCGTGGCCGCCGAAGGCTCCGAGGACTGGACCGAGATCCTGCCCCGCACCCGCCTCCAGCCCGACACCAACCACCGCTTCGTGCTCGACACGCCGGCGGTCGGCTCCCGGGTCCGGATCGACATCTTCCCCGACGGCGGCATCTCCCGCCTCCGTCTCTTCGGCTCCCTCACCGAGGCGGGCAGGGCGCGGCTGACGGCCCGCCACCAGGAGCTGGGCGGCTGACGCCACCCGCTCCCCACCGACTGGGCGGGCACGACACCCCGCCCGGCACACGAGGGCGCACCGACCCGACAGCACCGGTGCGCCCTCGCCCCCCTTCTTTTGGGGCTCGGTTCGCCTCCGGGCGCTGTGAGCCGGGCTCACGGACCCGACCGTGCTCGCCTCCCTCGTTCCTCGGAAGGCTCCGCGCGCTCGGGACCGTTCCCCCGGCGCGCCCTTCGGCTCACTCGCCCCTTTTTTTGCGGCTCGGTTCGCCTCCGGGCGCTTTTGGCCGGGCTCACGGCCCCGTACGTGCTCGCCTCCCTCGTTCCTCGGAAGGCTCCGCGCGCTCGGGACCGTTCCCCCGGCGCGCCCTTCGGCTCACTCGCCGGGGAGGCTCCGCGCGCTCGGGTCCGTTCCCCCGGCGCGCCCTTTGGCTCACTCGCCGGGTGATCGGGGTGGAGCTACGCCGCGTGGCCGCCGTCCACCGAGAACTCGGCGCCCGTCACGTAGGCCGCGTTCGGGCCCGCGAGGAAGGCGATCATGGAGGCGACCTCGTCGGCGGTGCCGAAACGGCCCAGGGCCGTCATCGACGCCTGGCCCTCCGCGTAGGGACCGTCCGCCGGGTTCATGTCGGTGTCCGTGGGGCCCGGGTGGACGATGTTCGCGGTGATGCCGCGACCGCCCAGCTCCCGCGCGAGCGCCTTGGTCAGGCCGACCAGCGCGGCCTTGCTCGTCGCGTACAGCGTGCCGCCGGGGCCGGGCACCCGCTGGGTCATGCAGGTGCCGACGGTGATGATCCGGCTGCCCGCCTCCATGCGCGCGGCCGCCGCCTGCGAGGCCAGGAACGCGGCGCGGACGTTCACCGCGAGTACGCGGTCCACGTCGGCGAGGGTGAGGGACTCCAGCGGGCCGAGGACGCCGACGCCCACGTTGTTGACCAGCACGTCGAGCCGGCCGAGCGCGTCCGCGGCCCAGTCCACGGCGCCGGCCGCGTCGCCCGCGTCCCCGGCGTCCGCGCGCAGCGCCAGCGCCTTGCCGCCGGCCGCCTCGATGCGGGCGGCGACCTCGCGGGCCCGCTCCTCGCCCTGGACGTAGGTGAAGGCCACGTCCGCGCCCTCCTGGGCGAGCCGGACGGCCGTCGCCGCGCCCATGCCCCGGCTGCCGCCGGTGATCAGAACCGCCTTGCCGCTCATGCTGGACATCTCGAACTCCTCGTACGTCGGTTGTCGTTGCGAGTTCAATCAAACGCGGGCGGCGGTGTGCGCGCTGGCGGGAATCGGACGCCGACGTGATCACCGCGGCGCGCGCCGCCGGGCGGCGCGGTCGGTACCGGTGAGACACGATGGACCGGAAGCCGGAGTCCCGGAAGATCCGGAGGAGAGAAGGGCAGTCATGGCCACGCTCAGCCTCACCCAGTTCCTCACCCTCGACGGCGTCCACCAGGCACCCGGCGGTCCCGAGGAGGACACCGGCGACGGCTTCGACCAGGGCGGCTGGTCCGTCCCGTACGACGACGAGGACTTCGGCCGCTTCATGACCGAGGTCTTCCGGCGGCCCACCGCCTTCCTCCTCGGCCGCCGCACCTACGAGATCTTCGCGGGCTACTGGCCGCAGCAGACCGACCCGGACGACCCGGTCGCGAGCAAGCTCAACGGCCTGCCCAAGTACGTCGCCTCCACCACGCTCACCCACGCCGACTGGCCCACCACCACCGTCCTCGGCGGCGACGTCGCGCAGGAGGTCGCGGACCTCAAGGGCGGCCTGCAGGGCGAGATCCAGATGCACGGCAGCGCCGGCCTCGCCCGCACCCTCTTCGCGCACGACCTGATCGACACGCTCCACCTGCTCGTCTACCCGGTCGTCCTCGGCAAGGGCCGCCGTCTCTTCGCCGAGGGCGTCACACCCAGCGCCTTCCGGCTCACGGACACCCGCACCACCGGCACGGGCGTCGCCATCCACACCTACGAGCTGGCGGGCCGCCCCACGTACGGCAGCTTCTGAGGACCTGCCGGTCGCCGGAACGCTCGCACGGCGGCCGCCGAAGAAAGGTGTAGCCACCACCGTCCGCTGCGGATACGGTGATCGTTCCCGCGTGTGAGCCGCCGAAGTCTCCACCCCGCCCCTCGAGTGGGAGACCGCCCGCAGATGACGTCCGCCGCCGTACCCGTACCACTCGGCGCACCGCGCCGCGCCTGGCTCACCGATCTGCCCGTGCTGCTCGTCGCCGTCGTCTGGGGCGCCAGCTATCTCGCGGCGAAGGGCATCACCACCGGCCAGACCGTCCTGGCCGTCCTGGTGCTGCGCTTCGCGGTGGTGCTGCCGGTCCTCGCCGTCGCCGGACGGCGCCGGCTGCGCGCCCTGAACGCCGCCCAGTGGCGCGGGGCCGGCGTCCTCGGACTGATCCTCGCCGGGATCTTCCTCCTGGAGACGTACGGAGTCGTCCACACCTCCGCCACCAACGCGGGCCTGATCATCAGCCTCACCATGATCCTCACGCCGCTCGCCGAGGCCGCGCTCACCGGAGTCCGCCCGTCCCGGTCCTTCCTCGCCGCCGCCGCGCTCTCCGTCGCCGGCGTGGTCCTGCTCACCCAGGGTGGCGGTTTCACCGCGCCGTCGGCCGGCGACCTCCTGATGCTGCTCGCCGCCGTCGCCCGTACCGTGCACGTCCTCGCGATGTCCCGGATCAAGGCCGTCCGCGACGCCGACTCGCTGTCCCTGACCACCGTCCAACTCGGCTCCGCCGTCGCCGTCTTCGCGGTCCTCGCGGCGGTGCCCGGGACCGGGGCCACGCCCTGGTCGGTGGCGGCCGGCTTCGGGCCGCGCGCGTGGGCGGGCCTGCTCTTCCTGTCCGTCTTCTGCACCCTCTTCGCCTTCTTCGTGCAGATGTGGGCGGTGCGCCGCACCTCCCCGTCCCGGGTCAGCCTGCTGCTCGGCACCGAGCCGCTGTGGGCGGCCGCCGCGGGCATCGCCCTGGCCGGCGACCGGCCCGGCGTCCTGGGACTCGCGGGCGCGGTCCTCGTCCTCGCGGGTACGGGCTGGGGCCGCCGGGCCGCCGACCAGGACGCCCGCTAGGCTGCCCTGTCATGACCACGCCCCAGATCCGTCCCGCCGCCCCGCAGTCCGTCACCGCGATCCGGGCCCGGGCCGTCCGCGCCCAGGGCTGGGGCCTGGGCCTGCTGACCGTCGCCGCGCTGCTGTGGGTCTGGTTCGCGGTCCTCCTGCTGACGCCGTACGAGACGAGTGCGGGCAACGGCTGCGGCACCGTCCTCACCGACGACTACGTGCACGACCAGGCCTGCTACGAGACGCGCGACTGGCCCGAACTCCTCGGCCTGCTCGGCGCCTCGCTGCCCTTCGCGGTCGCCGGCGCGATCGTCTACGTCCGCGGCTCGGTGACCGACCGCCTGGCCGCCCTCGTCACCGGGACGGACGCCGCCTAGACGCGCGCCCGGGCTCGAGGGCCGGTCAGGTCCTCACCCGGTCCGAGATCACCAGCAGCACGAAACCCAGGGCCGCGATCACGATGTTCGCGAACAGCTCGTGGCCCTGGAGGAACGGGACGCCCTCCGTCAGGAAACGGGTCACGCCGAACAGCCGGAACCACCCGTCGGTCAGCTCACGGATCACTCCGCACACGCCGACGACCATCACCAGGAAACCCGTGACCTCAAGAAACCTCTTCATGCCCCGAGCATGATCGCCGGGCGGGCCGGTCCGCGTCGGCCGTCGGTATCCGGTCGCCGTCCGCCCCGTACGACCGAAGTCTCGACCCGCGCGACTTTGGTATCGGCCGCCGGCTCCACCACCGCGCCAGGGCCCTCGCCCGCATACATTTTCCGGTATGAACCGCACCTGGCTGCTGCCCTCCCACCTGGTCGAGGCCGCCCGCGGCGGCGGTCCCGACCGGACGGAGGGGCGGCGGCCGCGGCGGACCGTGCGGGACTGGGTGGTCGACACCGTCCTGTTCCTGCTCGCCGCGTTCGTCGGGCTGATCGCCGCCGAGACCAGCGCCACCTACAACAGCGAGGCCGTCGCCCTCGTCGACCAGATCGTCGGCGGCCTCGCCTGCTGCGCGCTGTGGCTGCGCCGCCGCTGGCCGGCCGGGCTCGCCGTCGCCCTCTCCCTCGTCAGCGTCGTCGCCCCGACCGCGGGCGGCGCCGTTCTCGCCGCGCTGTTCGGCGTGGCCGTCCGCCGCCCCTTCCGTCAGGTCGCCTGGATCGGCCTGCTCGCCATGGCCGCCTCCACCGTCCAGGTCTTCGTCCGCCCCGACCCCACGACCAACGTCGTCCTCTCCCTCGCCCTCGGCGTCGTCCTCGTCCTCCTCGTGACCGCCTGGGGCATGCTGGTGCGCTCCCGCCGCCGGCTCGTCGAGGCGCTGCGCGACCGGGCCCTGCGCGCCGAGGCCGAGGCCGAGCTGCGGGCCGAGCAGGCGCAGCGGCTGGCCCGCGAGGCCATCGCGCGCGAGATGCACGACGTGCTCGCCCACCGGCTCACCCTGCTCAGCGTGCACGCCGGCGCCCTGGAGTTCCGGCCCGACGCCCCGCCGGAGCAGGTCGCCCGCGCCGCGGGCGTCATCCGCGACAGCGCCCACGAGGCGCTCCAGGACCTGCGCGAGATCATCGGCGTGCTCAGGTCCCCGGGCGAGGGCGCGGAGGACCGCCCGCAGCCCACCCTCGCCACCCTCGACAGCCTCGTCGACGAGGTGCGGGAGGCCGGTATGAAGGTCGTCCTCGACACCACCGTCACCGATCCCGACGCCGTTCCCGCCGCCACCGGCCGCACCGTCTACCGGATCGCCCAGGAGGCCCTGACCAACGCCCGCAAGCACGCGCCCGGCGCCGAGGTGACCGTCACCCTGCGCGGCCGCCCCGGCGAAGGGCTCACCGTCGACGTCCGCAATCCCGCGCCCGCCGGGCCGGTCCCGCCGGTGCCCGGCTCCGGCCAGGGCCTCATCGGACTCACCGAGCGCGCCACGCTCGCCGGTGGCCGGATGGAGCACGGCCCCGACCCCGACGGCGGCTTCTCCCTCCACGCCTGGCTACCGTGGCCCGCATGACCATCCGGCTGCTGATCGTCGACGACGACCCCCTGGTCCGCGCGGGCCTCGCCCTCATGCTCGGCGGCGCCGAGGACATCGAGATCGTCGGCGAGGGCGCCGACGGTTCCGAGGTCCCCGCGCTCGTCGCACGGCACGCTCCCGACGTGGTCCTCATGGACATCCGGATGCCGACGGTCGACGGCCTGACCGCCACCGAGGAGCTGCGCGCCCGGCCCGGCGCGCCGGAGGTCGTCGTGCTCACCACCTTCCACGCCGACGAGCAGGTGCTGCGGGCGCTGCGGGCCGGCGCCGCCGGCTTCGTCCTCAAGGACACCCCGCCGGCCGAGATCGTCACCGCCGTACGACGGGTGGCCGCCGGCGATCCCGTCCTGTCCCCGGCCGTCACCCGCCAGCTGATGACCCACGTCGTGACCGGCCCGCAGGGCGCCCAGGACCCGAACGGCCCGCAGGGCAGACGGAGTTCGCAGGAGCCGCCCCGCCGTGCCGCCGCCGGCGCGCGCCTCGCCCTGCTCGCCGACCGCGAGCGGGAGGTCGCCGTCGCCGTCGGCCACGGCCGCTCCAACGCCGAGATCGCCGCCGCCCTCTACCTGAGCGTCCCGACCGTCAAGACCCATGTCTCGCGGATTCTGGCCAAACTCGGCCTCAACAACCGTGTCCAGATCGCGCTCCTGGTCCACGACGCCGGGCTCCTCGACCTCCCGGAGCGTGAGGACGGAACGTAGCCTGGGCCGATGTCCGTCATCGATCTGGGGGAGTACGGCGCGGACTTCACCGCGGACCCGTACCCGTATTACGCGAAGCTCCGCGAGGCCGGTCCGGTCCACGAGGTCCTGACACCGGACGGCATCCCGGCCTGGCTGGTCGTCGGCCACGAGGAGGGCCGCGCGGCCCTCGCCGACCAGCGGCTGTCCAAGTCCACCTCCGTCATCGACCTCGTCCTGGTGCGGGAAGAGATCATGGGGCCGCACCTGCTCAGCATCGACGCGCCCGACCACACCCGGCTGCGCAAGCTCGTCGCCGGCGAGTTCACCGGCCGCCGCGTCGAGGCGCTGCGTCCGCGGATCCAGCAGCTCACCGACGAACTCCTCGACGCCATCGAGCCGGCCGGCCGCGCCGACCTCGTCGACTCCTTCGCCTTCCCGCTGCCCATCACCGTCATCTGCGAACTCCTCGGCGTCCCGGCCGCCGACCGCGACTCCTTCCGCGCCTGGTCCAACGAACTCGTCGCCCCGAGCGGCGCCATGACCGAGCAGGAGGCCGCCGAGGGCTTCGCCACGTACCTCGACGCGCTCATCGAGGACAAGCGGGCCGCCGGGCCCGGCGACGACCTCCTCTCCGCCCTCCTCACCACCCGCGCCGAGGACGGCGACCGGCTCTCCCTCGCCGAACTGCGCGCCCTGGCCTATCTGCTGCTCATCGCAGGGCACGAGACCACCGTCAACCTGATCGCCAACACGGTCCGGGCCCTGCTCGCCCATCCCGAGCAACTCGCCGCGCTCCGGGCCGACTTCGGACTGATCGACGGCGCCGTCGAGGAGGGCCTGCGCTACGACGGACCGGTCGAGAACGCCACCTTCCGCTTCACCCGGGAGCCGGTCGTCCTCGGCGGCACCGAGATACCCGCCCGTGCGGTCGTCCTCGTCGGTCTCGCCGCCGCGGCCCACGACCCGGGCCGCTTCCCGGACCCCGGCCGCTTCGACATCCGGCGCGACCCGCGCGGCCACCTCGCCTTCGGACACGGCATCCACTACTGCCTCGGCGCCCCGCTGGCCCGCCTGGAGGGCAGGACGGCGATCCAGACACTCCTGCGGCGCTTCCCGCGGCTGGAACTCGACCCCGACGCCGGCCCGCTGGAATGGCTGCCCGGCATGCTCATCCGCGGCACCCGCCACCTCCCGGTGGTCTGGTGACCCGCTGACCCCTTACTCTCCGGGGACCTCCGCCACCCGCACCGGCCGCCGCTCCCGCCGTGACCGCTCGCACGCCTCCGCGACCCGCAGCGCCGCCAGCGCCTCGACCCCGTCGCACGCGTTGGCCCGCTCCCCGCGCACCAGCCCCACGAACGCGTCCAGCTCCGCCTCGTACGCCGGTCCGAACCGCTCCAGGAAACCGGTCCACGGCTTCCCGGGCGGCGGCGGGCCCTGCGGCTCGACCGACTCCAGCGGCGTCCGCTCGTCCAGACCGACGGCGAGCTGCGCCCGCTCGCCGGCCAGCTCCATCCGTACGTCGTACCCGGCGCCGTTGCAGCGCGTCGCGGTCGCCGTCACCAGCGTGCCGTCGTCCAGCGTCAGCAGCGCGGCGGCCGTGTCCACGTCGCCGGCCTCCCGGAACATCGCCGGCCCGGCGTCCGAACCGGTCGCGTACACCTCCACCACCTCGCGCCCCGTCACCCAGCGCACGATGTCGAAGTCGTGCACCAGGCAGTCCCGGAACAGCCCGCCCGACAGCGGCAGGTACGCGGCCGGCGGCGGCGCCGGGTCGGAGGTCGCCGCCCGTACGGTGTGCAGCCGGCCGAGCCGCCCCGACGCGACGGCCTCCCGCGCGGCCCGGTAACCGGCGTCGAAGCGCCGCATGAACCCCAGCTGCAGCTCGGTCCCAGCCTCGGCCACCGCCCGCAGCGCGCCCAGCGTCCCGGGCACGTCCAGGGCGATCGGCTTCTCGCAGAAGGCCGGAAGCCCGGCAGCCGCGGCCCGCCCGATCAGCTCCGCGTGCGCGGCCGTCGCCGAGGCGATCACCACCGCGTCGAGCGCGTGCCCGAACAGCGCCTCGACCGTCGGCGCGGCCTCGGCGCCCAGCGCGCCGGCCACCCGCGCGGCGCGCGCCCCGTCGGCATCGGCGAGGACCAGCGCCCCGACCTCCGGATGCCGCGCGAGCACGCCCGCGTGGAACGCCCCGATCCGTCCCGTCCCGACCAGTCCGATCCGCATGGCCCCAAGGTGGTTCGGAACGCACCCGCTGTCAAGGAAAGGTCAGGACGACCGGACGCCACCGCTTCCCGTCTCCCGCGCCCGGGGCTAACCTCCCGACCGTGTCCGAGCCGGCCCCGCACCCGCGTCCGCACCCCCACGACCACCCGCGTCCGCACCCGTACGAGATCGACCTCGCGCGGCGGCCCGGGCTCTCCCGCCCGACCGTGCGGCAGGCGATCCGGACGCTCGTCGACAAGGGACGCGTCGTGCGCCGCCGGCACGGCTCCCACCTCCACCGGGCCTCCCGCCACGTCTTCGAGTTCCAGCTGCTCGCCCGCGGGTAGGTCACCACAGGCCCCGCTGAAGATCGGCGCGACCCCCATGACCGATACTGCAATGCACGCAGAAGGACACAAAGGAGGGCACGGCCTCGTGACCAGGGTTCGCACAGGAGGGGTACGCGCGGCCGTCGGCGCCGTGCTCGCGGTGGCGCTGACCGCCGCGCTCGCCGGATGCAGCAGCACCGGCGGCAAGCGCGCGGAGGACGCCCGCAAGGCGGCCGCCGCCCAGGGACGGGCGGCCGTGAACACCCCCCGCTGGACCTTCGCCATGGTCACCCACTCGGGTGACGGCGACACCTTCTGGGACATCGTCCAGAACGGAGCCAAGCAGGCCGCCGTCAAGGACAACGTCACCTTCCTCTACGCCCACAGCGACGAGGCGCAGCAGCAGGCCCAGCTCATCGACTCCTACGTGGCCAAGAAGGTCGACGGCATCATCGTCACCCTCGCCAAGCCCGACGCGATGAAGACCGCCGTCGAGAAGGCCGTCAAGGCCGGCATCCCGGTGATCACGGTGAACTCCGGCGCCGACCAGTCCAAGGCCTTCGGCGCCCTCACCCACATCGGCCAGGACGAGACCGTCGCCGGTCAGGCCGTCGGCGAGGAGCTCGGCCGGCGCGGCCGCAAGAAGGCCCTGTGCGTGCTGCACGAGCAGGGCAACGTCGGCCACGAGCAGCGCTGCGCCGGCGCGAAGGAGACCTTCGGCGGCGAGCTGCAGAACCTCTACGTCGACGGCACCAACATGCCCGACGTCCAGGCCTCCATCCTGGCCAAGCTCCAGTCCGACCCGTCGATCGACGCGGTCGTCACCCTCGGCGCCCCGTTCGCCGACGCCGCCGTCCAGGCCAGGAAGTCCGCCGGCAGCAAGGCCGAGGTCGACACCTTCGACCTCAACGCCAAGGTCGCCTCCGCGCTGGAGGCCGGCACCCTCGGCTTCGCCGTCGACCAGCAGCCCTATCTCCAGGGCTACGAGGCCGTCGACCTGCTGTGGCTGTACAAGTACAACGCCGACGTCCTCGGCGGCGGCAAGCCGGTCCTCACCGGCCCGCAGATCATCACCAAGGACCAGGCCGGCGCGCTCGCGGACTACACCGAGCGGGGCACCCGATGAGCGCCGCCTCCCCGCCCTCGGACGGCCTCGACCACGTCGACGAACGGCTGCTGCGCACCTCGCCGCTGAAGAAGCTGCTCGCCCGCCCCGAGCTCGGCTCGGTCGTCGGCGCACTCGCCGTCTTCGTCTTCTTCGCACTGGCCGCAGACAGCTTCCTGCGCGCCTCCAGCCTCGGCACCGTGCTCTACGCGGCCTCCACCCTCGGCATCATGGCCGTGCCGGTGGCGCTGCTGATGATCGGCGGCGAGTTCGACCTGTCGGCCGGCGTCCTGGTCACCACCTCGGCGCTGGTCTCCTCGATGTTCAGCTACCAGATGACGGCCAACGTATGGGTGGGCGTCGGCGTCTCGCTGCTCGTCACCCTCGCCATCGGCGCGTTCAACGGCCTCATGCTGACCCGCACCAAGCTGCCCAGCTTCATCATCACGCTCGGCACCTTCCTGATGCTGACCGGTCTGAACCTCGGCTTCACCAAGCTGATCAGCGGCACCGTCTCCACCAAGTCGATCGCCGACATGGAGGGCTTCCCGTCCGCCCGCAAGCTCTTCGCCTCCACCTGGACCGTCGGCGGCGTCGAGCTCAAGGTCACCATCCTGTGGTGGCTCGCGCTGGTCGCGCTCGCCACCTGGATCCTGCTGCGCACCCGCTTCGGCAACTGGATCTTCGCCGTCGGCGGCGGCGCCGACGCCGCCCGCGCGGTCGGCGTCCCGGTCTACCGCACCAAGATCGGCCTCTACATGGGCGTGGCCTTCTGCGCCTGGATCTCCGGCCAGCACCTGCTGCTCTCCTTCGACGTCGTCCAGTCCGGCGAGGGCGTCGGCAACGAGCTGATCTACATCATCGCGGCCGTCATCGGCGGCTGTCTGATCACCGGCGGATACGGGTCGGCCATCGGCTCCGCGGTGGGCGCCCTGATCTTCGGCATGACCAGCAAAGGCATCGTGTTCGCGGAGTGGAACCCGGACTGGTTCAAGTTCTTCCTGGGCGCGATGCTGCTGCTCGCGACCCTGCTGAACGCCTGGATCCGCAAGCGCGTGGAGGCCACCAAGTGACCACCGAGACCGTGCCGCTCGTCGAGCTCGACGCCGTCAGCAAGTACTACGGCAACATCCGGGCCCTCGAGGGCGTCAGCCTGGAGGTGAACGCGGGCGAGATCTCCTGCGTCCTCGGCGACAACGGCGCCGGCAAGTCCACCCTCATCAAGATCGTCGCCGGTCTGCACCGGCACGACGCCGGCAGCTTCCGCGTCGAGGGCGAGGACGTCGCCCTCGCCAGCCCGCGCGAGGCCCTCGACCGGGGCATCGCCACCGTCTACCAGGACCTCGCCGTCGTCCCGCTGATGCCCGTCTGGCGCAACTTCTTCCTCGGCTCCGAGCCGACCCGCGGCAAGGGCCCCTTCCGGCGCCTCGACGTCGAGCTGATGCGCGAGACCACCCGTACGGCGCTGCTGCGGATGGGCATCGACCTGCGCGACGTCGACCAGCCCATCGGCACCCTGTCCGGCGGCGAGCGCCAGTGCGTGGCCATCGCCCGCGCCGTCCACTTCGGCGCCAAGGTCCTCGTCCTCGACGAGCCGACCGCGGCCCTCGGCGTCAAGCAGTCCGGCGTCGTCCTGAAGTACGTGGCCGCCGCACGTGACCAGGGCCTCGGCGTGGTCCTCATCACCCACAACCCGCACCACGCCTACCTCGTCGGAGATCGTTTCGTCCTCCTCAAGCGCGGCGTCATGGCGGCCTCCCACACCAAGGACTCCGTCACCCTGGACGAGTTGACCCGCCAGATGGCCGGCGGCAGCGAGCTGGAGGACCTGCGCCACGAACTGGAGCGGCCGTCCGGTTCGTAACGCGCCTCTCACACCTCGCCTGGCAGAATCGAGCCGATGAGTACCTACCGTGACCTGACGCACCGCGGCTCCGCCCGCGGCACGGTCCTGCGGACCGTCGGCACCCGAGAGCGGCGCTCGCACCTGACCGCGCCCCGGGTGCCGACCGTCGGCATCGACATCGGCGGTACGAAGGTGATGGCCGGCGTCGTCGACGCGGACGGCAACATCCTGGAGAAGGTCCGCACCGAGACCCCCGACAAGTCCAAGAGCCCCAAGGTCGTCGAGGACACCATCGTCGAGCTCGTCCTGGACCTCTCCGACCGGCACGACGTGCACGCCGTCGGCATCGGCGCGGCCGGCTGGGTCGACGCCGACCGGGCCCGGGTGCTCTTCGCCCCCCACCTCGCCTGGCGCAACGAGCCGCTGCGCGACGCCCTCCAGGACCGGCTCGCCGTCCCCGTCATGGTGGACAACGACGCCAACACGGCCGCCTGGGCCGAATGGCGCTTCGGCGCCGGACGCGGCGAGGACCACCTCGTCATGATCACCCTCGGCACCGGCATCGGCGGCGCGATCCTGGAGGACGGCCAGGTCAAACGAGGCAAGTACGGGGTCGCCGGCGAGTTCGGCCACATGCAGGTCGTCCCCGGCGGCCACCGCTGCCCCTGCGGCAACCGCGGCTGCTGGGAGCAGTACAGCTCCGGCAACGCCCTGGTCCGCGAGGCCCGCGAGCTCGCCGCCGCCGACTCCCCGGTCGCCCACGAGATCATCGAACGGGTCAAGGGCAGCGTCCCCGACATCACCGGCCCGCTCATCACCGAGCTGGCCCGCGAGGGCGACGCCATGTGCGTCGAGCTCCTCCAAGACATCGGCCAGTGGCTCGGCGTCGGCCTCGCCAACCTGGCCGCCGCCCTCGACCCCTCCTGCTTCGTCATCGGCGGCGGCGTCTCCGCCGCCGATGACCTGCTCATCGGCCCCGCCCGGGACGCCTTCCGCCGCCACCTCACCGGCCGCGGCTACCGCCCCGAGGCCCGGATCGCCCGCGCCCAGCTCGGCCCCGAGGCCGGCATGGTCGGCGCCGCCGACCTCGCCCGGCTCGTCGCCCGCCGCTTCCGCCGGGCCAACCGGCGCCGGGTCGAGCGCTACGAGCGCTACGGCCGCTACGCCCAGGCGCTGCGCGGAGTCTCCGCCGCCGACAAGAGCACCCGCCCCACGCCCCAGGACCCGACGTCATGACCGCGCCCCTCCCGCCCCATCCGCCGCACCCGACGCCGCAGGACCGTCCCACCGTCCCGCACCCCACCGCGTCGCCGGAGGCGAGGCTCCCCGAGGACCGGCGGCACATGCTGCGCCGGCGCTTCCTCACCCTGCTCACCATCGTGCTGCTCGTCGGCGTCCCGGCGGGCTATCTCGTCATCTCCGCGGGACAGAGCCGCGACAGCGGCCTCGACAAGGAGCGCGAGTCCTCCGCCGTCGGCCTCCAGGACAACTGGCCGTCCCAGATGAAGCGCCGGGTCTTCGAGATCCCGGTCCCGTCCGACGCCTGGCACGTCGCCTACTACGAGACCAGCAACTGGAAGACCAGCCGGCTCTACGTCCAGTTCACGACCACCGCGAGCGGCCTCGACAGCTATCTCGCCGAGAGCGGCACCAGCCGCGCCGCCCTCACGCCCGGCAAGGTGACCGTCAGCGACCGCGACGCCGACATCGTCGGCTGGGACTTCGCGACCGGCCACGCCTGGTCCGGCACCTCCGTCGCCCGCGAGAAGCCCCGCCCGACCAGCGACATCACGGTCAGCCTCAGCGATCCGGCGTTCCCGCGCGTGTACGTGGTCTCGGCGACGTCTCCGTAACCCGGCGTCTCTCCGACCCGGCGTACAGCCGACCCGGCGCGCGGGCCTCAGGTCCGTGACGCTACGGGCGCGCCCGCCGTCGGCGCGTCCGCGACAAGCTCATCCGCGACGACTCACCGCGTTTACCTCACGCCCTCGCGGTTGCGCACGTCGCTTACCCGGCCCGGGCGCCGTCCGTGCGAA
The DNA here is from genome assembly GCF_044544825.1 of Streptomyces sp. NPDC053493. NCBI lineage: Bacteria > Bacillati > Actinomycetota > Actinomycetes > Kitasatosporales > Streptomycetaceae > Streptomyces > Streptomyces sp. NPDC053493. Next base: position 812,181 of record NZ_JBITXS010000002.1, on the reverse strand, counting down.
TCTTGCCTCGATTCCGAACTCGAACGGCTGACTGACGCCGCCTTCTTGCGGCGCCCGCATGGGAGGGACAACCCGATGAGCCTGGTGGACGTGTACACCGAGTGGGATCCGCTGGAGGAGATCGTCGTGGGGACGATCGCGGGCGCGCGGGTGCCGGTCACCGATCGGAGTCTGCTCGCCGCGGAGTACGGCGACATCGACAATCCCGAGGAGGTCGTGCCCGGCCCCTATCCCGCCCATGTGGTCGAGCAGACCGAAGCCGAGCTCGAAGAGCTGGTCGACATCCTGAAGGACCTCGGTGTGAAGGTCCGCCGGCCCGGCGGGCGTGACCACAAGGCCACGGTGTCCACGCCGGACTGGAGCACCGACGGCTTCCACGACTACTGCCCGCGCGACGGATTCCTCGCGGTCGGCAAGACCCTCATCGAGTCGCCGATGGTGCTGCGCTCCCGGTGGCTCGAAGGCTTCGCCTACAAGGACCTGTTCGTCGAGTACCTGGAGAGCGGCGCGCGGTGGATCTCCGCGCCCAAGCCGCAGCTCACCGACGACATGTACGAGCCGTCGGCGGCGCCCGGCGAGCGCCTGAAGAACCTGGAGCCGGTCTTCGACGCGGCGAACGTGCTCAAGTTCGGCACGGACGTGCTCTACCAGGTCTCGGACAGCGGCAACATGCTCGGCGCCAAGTGGCTGCAGGCGGCCCTGGGCGACGAGTACAAGGTGCACGCGTGCCCGGGCATCTACACCTCCACGCACATCGACTCCACCATCGCGCCGCTGCGACCCGGACTCGTGCTCGTCAACCCGTCCCGGGTCAACGACAGCAACATGCCCGAGTTCCTGCGCGGCTGGGACAAGATCGAGTGCCCGGAGCTGGTGGACCAGGGCTTCGTCGGCCCGCACCCGCGCGGCTCGGTGTGGATCGGGATGAACTTCCTGACCGTCGGCCCGAGCAAGGTCATCGTGGACAAGCGCCAGGTGGACCTCATCCGGGTGCTGGAGAGCCACGGCGTCGAGTGCATCCCGGCGCAGCTCACCCACGCCCGTTCGCTCGGCGGCGGTTTCCACTGCGTGACGCTCGACGTGCGCCGCACGGGCGAGCTCGCCACCTACCGCTAGAACGCCCGGTCGGCCGGCTCGCCGCCGATGCCCCACGCATCGGCGGCGGGCCGGCCGCGCCGTGCCGGGAGCGGTCGGCCCGTACGCGCACGGCTCGCGCCGCGCCGTACCCGCACGGCCCGCGCCGCACCCGCACGGCTCACCAGATTTCGACTCGCACGACTCACCAAGGGAAGCAGCTGAGGAATGTGACCAGCTCCCGCGCGAAAACGACGCGAGTGGCGATCGTCGACGTCCGCTCGACCGGGCGCCTCCTTCCGGCCGCCCTGCTCCGGCACGGCATCGACTGCGTACAGGTCCATTCGCAGCACCCCGATGTCCACATGGCGGTCGACCTCGACGGCTTCGTCGACAACATCCGGCACGACGGCGACCTCGCGGCCACCGCGGCCGCGCTGCGCACGTACGGCGTCGGCCATGTGATCGCCGGCACCGAGTCCGGCGTCGAGCTGGCCGACCTGCTCTCCGCCGAACTCGGCACTCCCGGCAACGGGATGAGCCGCCCGGCGGCCCGCCGCAACAAGTACGACATGGTCCTGGCGCTGCGCGACGCCGGTCTCGCGCACGCGGCCACGATCGTCTCGGCCGACGCCGACGAGATCGTCGCCTGGGCCGACGCCACCGCCGGCTATCCGGTCGTCCTGAAGCCGGTCTCCAGCTCCAGCACCGACAACGTCGTGGCGTGCGCGTCGCCCGAGGAGGTACGCGCCGCCCACGCGCGGATCATGTCGGCCACCGACCGCCACGGAATGCCGAACACGGTGGTGCTCGCGCAGGAGTTCCTGGCCGGCGACGAGTACTACGTCAACACGGTCAGCCGCGACGGCGCCCACCGCACCGTCGAGATCTGGCGCTACTACAAATGCCGGGTCCCCGGCGGCGACTTCGTCTACGACTACGACGAGCCGCTGGCGCCGGACGACCCGGTCGCCCGGCAGCTGGAGACCTACGCGCACCAGGTGCTCGACGCCCTGGAACTGCGCAACGGGGCCGCCCACACCGAGATCATGATGACCGCCCGAGGGCCGGTCCTCGTCGAGAGCGGCGCCCGCCTCGGCGGCGGCCAGATCCCGGAGATCACCACGCGCTGCTTCGGCGTCAACCAGGTGGACCTCCTCGCGCTGTCCGTGGCGGACCCGGACGCGTTCGACCGCGTACCCACCACCGCGTACCGGATGCTGCGCCACCCGCGCTTCGTCGCCCTCATCAACCCGCGGGACCGGGGCGTCGTCCCCTCCCACGAGCAGATGGCCGAGGTCCGCGCGCTGCCGTCCTACGCCCACACCGTCATGGCCCATCCGGCCGGGCACGTCCTCCCGCGCACCGTCGACGTCGCGACCTGGCCGGGCTACGTGATCCTCATCGCCGACGACCCGGCCGAGACGCTCGCCGACTACCGCAAGCTCCGCGAGATCGAGCTCGACCACCTCTACGACAACAGACCAGGTCAGTAACCTGCCGAAGGAGTGCCGCAATGAGTACGGACGTCACCTCCGCTCAGGACTACATCGCCCTCGCCGAGCGCTGGGGCGCCAACGACTACGTCCCGCTGCCCGTGGTGCTCACCCACGGCGAGGGCGCCTGGGTGACCGACCTGGACGGCCGGCGCTATCTCGACTTCCTCGCCGGGTACTCCGCGCTCAACTTCGGCCACCGGCACCCCGAGATCGTCGCCGCGGCCAAGGCGCAGCTCGACCGCATCACGCTCACAAGCCGGATGTTCCACCACGACCAGTTCGCCCTGTTCTGCCGTGAACTGGCCGAACTGACCGGCACCGAGCGCGTCCTGCCCTCCAACTCCGGCGGCGAGGCCGTCGACTCGGCCGTGAAGATAGCCAGAAAGTGGGCCTACCGCGTCAAGGGCGTGCCGGACGGCGCCGCCGAGATCGTCGTCGCGGGCTCCAACTTCCACGGCCGCACCACGACCATCGTCTCGTTCTCCACCGACGCGACCGTCCACGACGGCTTCGGCCCGTTCACCCCGGGCTTCAAGGTCGTGCCGTACGGCGACATCGACGCGCTGCGCGCCGCGGTCACCGAGAACACGGCCGCGGTCCTCCTCGAGCCGATCCAGGCCGAGGCCGGCGTGGTCGTCCCGCCCAAGGGCTACTTCAGCGAGGTCCGCCAGCTCTGCGACGACACCCGCACCCTGTTCGTCGCCGACGAGGTCCAGTCCGGCCTCGCCCGTACCGGCGCCACCCTCGCGCTGGACCACGAGGGCGTCCGCGCCGACCTCTACACCCTGGGCAAGGCGCTGAGCGGCGGCACCATGCCGGTGTCCGCGGTGGCCGGCCGCGCCGACGTGATCGGCGTGCTCAAGCCGGGCGAGCACGGCTCGACCTTCGGCGGCAACCCGCTGGCCTCCGCCGTCGGCCGCGCGGCGGTACGGCTGCTCGCCACCGGCGAGTTCCAGGAGCGCTCCCGCGAACTCGGCGCCTACGTGCACGGCCGGCTCGCCGAACTGCCCGGCGTCGCCGAGGTCCGCGGCCGAGGCCTGTGGGCCAACGTGCGGATCGCCGAGGGCCACCCGACCGGCCGCGAGGTGTCCGAGGCGCTGCTCGAGCGCGGCCTGCTGTGCAAGGTGGCCGGCGAGAACCTCCGGGTGTCGCCGCCGCTGGTGATCACCCGCGAGGAGATCGACCAGGCCGTCGACGCCATTGCCGACGTGCTGGGATGATGCCGACCGCCGGCCGGCGCCCGCCCGTTCGGACGGGCGCCGGCTCGCCGGTCCTCTCCCGGCCGTCACGTCCTTCCCTCTCCCGGCGAGCCCGCCGGGAGGACAGCTGAGACAAGGAGCCACGTTGTCCGACAACGCCGCATCCACCGGTCAGCGGCCCCCGGCGGCCGGCACCGGACGGCCCCGCGTCCTGATCGTCGGCGGCAAGGTCAAGCAGGTGCGCAAGGCCCGCGAACTCGGCCTGGACGTGGTGTACGCCCAGTACCCGAACGCGTACGACCGCGAGCACTGGCCCCATGTCGACCAGGCGCTGCTGCTCGACTACAGCGACGTGGACCGGCTCCTGCCCCTGGCCCGGGCGCTGCACGAGGTGTATCCGTTCCGCACGGCCGTGACGCTGACCGAGTTCGGGCTGCTGCCGGCGGCGCAGCTCAACGAGGCCCTCGGCCTCGACGGCGAGTCCGTCGCCACCGTCGAACTGCTCCTCGACAAGGCGCTGATGCGCCGGCACCTGGCCGCGAAGGGCGTCAGCCCGGTGGCCTCCGCGGTCGGCCGCACCACCCAGGACGTACGGGACTTCGTCGCGGCCAACGGGCTGCCGATCATCGTCAAGCCGGTCCGCGAGTCCGGCAGCCTCGCGGTGTTCTGCGTCCACGACGAGGCCGAGGTGGACGCCGTCGCCGAACGCTACCGGTCCCTGAACGACAAGGAGTGGGCCGCCGGCGACCTGGGCTTCGCCGACACCTTCGAGGAGTTCCTCATGGAGGAGTACCTGGAGGGACCGGAGTTCAGCGTGGAGACCGTGAGCTTCGACGGGCGGCACGTGGTCGTCGCCACGACCGACCGCCGGCTCGGCGGCACCGGTTTCGCCGACTTCGGCCGCACCGGCTTCGCCGAGGTCGCCCTCTCCCAGCCGACCTCCCATCCGGCCGAGCAGGTGGCCGAGGCCATCGAGCTGGTGAAGGACTTCCTCGACGCGGTGGGGCTGCGCAACGGCCCCGGCCACACCGAGGTCAAGCTGACCCCGCGCGGACCGCGGATCATCGAGTCGCACAACCGCGTCGGCGGCTACGCGATCAACGAGATGGCCGAGCTGGTCTACGGCGTCGACATGGAGCTCCACGCGCTGGCCTCCGGCCTCGGCGTGCTCGATCCGCTGACCGAGTCGCCGCGGCCCCGTTGTGGCGCGGCCCTGCGGGCCCTCACGCCGGAGCCCGGCCGGGTCGTGGAGGTGACCGGCGTCGACGAGGTGCGCGCGGACCCGGCCTTCGTGGACCTCCAGTTGAAGGTGCGGCCCGGCGACGTGGTGTCCCCGCTGACCTGGAACGAGGACATCGGCGGCTACGTCGTCGCCCGCGGCTCCGACGTGACCGACGCGATCGCCCACAGCGAGCGGCTCGCCGCGGCGATCCGGATCCGCACCGAACCCGTCGGCTGAGCACCGGCACCCGCCCGGATTCCCGAAGAGGAGCAACCCGCTAGATTCGACCCGGCGATGTGTGACGTCGTGAGAGATGAGAGGGTCTAGCGGGTGAGCGAGACACTACCGAACACCCTGCAATACCGCGTCGACGGCCGAGATGACGCTCCGGTCCTGGTCCTCGGCCCCTCGCTGGGCACCACCTGGCACATGTGGGACCGGCAGATACCCGAACTCACCCGCACCTGGCGGGTGGTCCGCTTCGACCTGCCCGGGCACGGCGGCGCGCCCGTCCAGCCGGCGGCCTCCGTCGCCGAGCTCGGCGACCGGCTCCTCGCCACCCTGGACGAGCTCGGCATCCAGCGGTTCGGCTACGCGGGCTGCGCGCTCGGCGGCGCCGTCGGCCTCGACCTGGCGCTGCGCGCCCCGCACCGGGTCGCCTCCCTCGCGCTCGTCGCCGCCTCGCCCCGCTTCGGCACCGCCGACGAGTTCCGCCAGCGCGCGGTGGTCGTCCGGGCCAACGGCCTGGAACCGATGGCGCGCCTCGCGCCCGAGCAGTGGTTCACCCCGGCCTTCGCCGGCGCCCAGCCCGCCATCGTCGACTGGGCCGTCCAGATGGTCCGCACCACCGACCCCGGCTGCTACATCGCCGCCTGCGAGGCGCTCGCCGTCTTCGACGTCCGTGAGGCCCTCGGAAGCATCGGCGTGCCCGCGCTCGTCCTGGTCGGCGCCGACGACCGGATCACCGGCCCCGCCGAGGCCCGCACCCTCGTCGCCGGCATCGCCGACGCGCGGCTCGCCGTCGTCCCCGGCGCCTCCCACCTCGCGCCCGTGGAGCAGCCGGCCGCCGTCACCGAACTGCTCACCGACCACTTCGCCGCCCTCGCCCAGGACACCCAGGGCGGCCAGGGCGTGCTGCGCGTGCCGCCCATGCCGCCGGTCGCCGCGCCGGTGGTCCCGGCCGGCGAGCCCGCGCCCGCGGCCGCCGCCGACCCGGCCGCGCCGGCCGCCGAGGAGGAGACCGAGGAGCCGCGCCCCGACCCGTACGAGACCGGTCTCAAGCTCCGCCGGGAGGTGCTCGGCGACGCGTACGTGGACGCGGTCCTCGAGGACGACTTCGGTACCGACCTGCAGCAGCTCGTCACCCGCTTCGCCTGGGGCGAGGTGTGGAGCCGCGACGGCCTCGACCGCCGCACCCGCAGCGCCGTCACGCTCGCCGCGCTGATCGCCGGCGGTCACCACGACGCCGTCGCCGACCACACCCGCGCCGCCCTCCGCAACGGCCTCACCCCGGCCGAACTGCGCGAGATCCTGCTCCAGACCGCCGTCTACTGCGGGCTTCCCGCCGCCGAGAGCGCGCAGCGGGTGGTCAGTCGGGTCATCACGGAGGAGACCACTCCCCAGGCGTAGTCTGCGCCCGTGAAGCTGACGAAGAACACCCACGCCTGCGTCCGCCTGGAGAAGGACGGGCGGACGCTCGTCATCGATCCCGGGATGTTCACCGAGGAGGACGCCGCGCTCGGCGCGGACGTCCTCCTCGTCACCCACGAGCACCCGGACCACTTCGACGAGGGACGGCTGCGGGCCGCCCTGGAGGCCGATCCGGCCGCCGAGCTGTGGACGCTGCGGAGCGTCGCCGAGCGGATGGCCGCGGCGTTCCCGGGACGGGTGCACACCGTGGGGAACGGGGACGCGTTCACCGCGGCCGGATTCGACGTGCAGGTGCACGGCGAGCTGCACGCCGTGATCCACCCGGACATCCCGCGGATCACCAACGTCGGTTATCTGATCGACGGCTCCGTCTTCCACCCCGGCGACGCCCTCACCGTCCCCGGCCGGCCGGTCGACACCCTGCTGCTGCCCGTGATGGCGCCCTGGAACAAGATCTCCGAGGTCATCGACTACGTCCGCGAGATCGGGCCGCGCCGCGCCTACGACGTCCACGACGCGCTGCTCACCGACCTGGCCCGGCCGATCTACGACCGCCAGATCGGCGAACTCGGCGGCACCGACCACCGGCGGCTCGCCCCGGGCGGCTCCGCCGAGCTGTGAGCCGCGTTCCGCTGACTGTCGGACCGCGCGGTTAGGCTTGCGCTCATGCGCATCGCCACCTGGAACGTCAATTCGATCACCGCCCGGCTGCCCCGGCTCCTGGCCTGGCTGGAGAGCAGCGGCCCCGACGTGCTGTGCATCCAGGAGACCAAGTGCACCGCCGAGCAGTTCCCCACCGAGGAGCTGCGCGCGCTGGGGTACGAGTCGGTGGTCAACGCCACCGGCCGCTGGAACGGCGTCGCCCTGCTGTCCCGCGTCGGCCTCGACGACGTCGTCATGGGCCTGCCCGGCGGCCCGGACTACGAGGGCGTCGAGGAGCCGCGGGCGATCTCCGCGACCTGCGGCCCGGTCCGCGTCTGGTCGGTGTACGTGCCGAACGGGCGGGAGGTCGCCCACGACCACTACGCCTACAAGCTGCGCTGGCTGGAGGCCCTGAAGGCGGCCGTCGGCGAGGACGCGGCCGGCGAGCGGCCCTTCGCCGTGCTCGGCGACTACAACATCGCCCCGACCGACGACGACGTGTGGGACATCGCCGTCTTCGACGGCGCCACCCATGTCACCGCGCCGGAGCGGGCCGCGCTCGCCGGGCTGCGGGAGGCCGGGCTCACGGACGTGGTGCCGCGCCCGCTGAAGTACGACCACCCGTTCACGTACTGGGACTACCGCCAGCTGTGCTTCCCGAAGAACAAGGGCATGCGCATCGACCTGGTCTACGGCAACAAGCCCTTCGCGGACGCCGTCAAGGACAGCTTCGTCGACCGCGAGGAGCGCAAGGGCAAGGGCGCCTCGGACCACGCGCCCGTCGTGGTCGACCTCGACGTCTGACGGTCCCGACGTCTCACGCACGCCGGGGCCGGGGCCGGAGCCCGGACGGTCCCGGCGCCGGACGGCCGCGAAGTCTGATGATCTCCGCGTGCCGGGTGGTGCCCGCGGAGGCTGGATGCGACGCTGGTCGGATGAACATCCCGTTCCTGGACAACTGGCGCAAGCGGCACGAAGCCGACCGTTCTCCGCTGGTCTCGGCCTTCGACCGGGACCCGGAAGGAGCGGCCGAGCTGCTTGCCGAGTGCGAGCTGCTGCGCGCCCGTGCCCAGGAGGCCGGGGTGGTGCTCGACGACACCCCGCTGTCCCTCGTCGCGCTGGACCAGCTTCCGCCGCGCTGGCGGGACGACCCGGAGGAGCTGCCCTGGGTCGGCAACGACGCCGGACTCTATCTGGGCACGGTGGTCGTACGGACGGTGCCGGGGGCCGGCTGGCGGCTGCGCCCGGACGGCCAGCCGGTGGTGCTGCTCCCGTCCGGACGGGAGATCGACGTGGTGACGGCGGGCCTGGACTGGGCCGTGACCGGGGTACCGGAACTCTCCCAGATCTATGCCGAGGCCGCCGAGTTCTGACCCGTCCGCGGCGCCCGCGCGCGACTCCTTCCCGTCCTTCCGCAGCCCCTTCTGCAGTAAATACGGCTTATTCCGCTTTCATGCGTGTCGGGCGTGAAGTCCCTTTTTGCGGTGGATAGTTTGCGCTGACTCGACAACAGCCGGAAGACACAGGGGGCAGGGCAGCACATGGCCGTCACGGATCCGTTGACCGAACCGAGGGACCACTTCCTGTCCAGGATCATCCAGCACTGACCGCGCACGCGGGCCGTGGACGTCGCTCCGGCCGAACCGGTCACGCCGCTGCCGGGCCGGGAGTAGTCTCGCACGACCGCGCGAGCGCCTCCCGGGGTCGCGCGAGCCCCGCACGGGCCCTGCCCGCCCGGCAGCAGCCGGTGATCACTCCGTCCGCAGCGGTACCGACACGTACGACGGGTCGGCCGCGGGGGAGGAGAAGGTCAGCTGCGCGCCGGTCGGGTTGTGCTCGATGTAGAGCGGGTCGACCGTGTCGACGACCAGGGCGAGCCGGTGTCCGGCCGGCACGTCGTATGCCGTGGAGAACAGGTCCAGATCGACGGCGAACGGCTTGCCGGGCGTCTTGCCGTGGAAGGTGTACGGAGCGTTCGTGACCAGTTTGCCCAGGCCGAGCGGGCCGACGTCGTAGAGGTACGCGACGAAGGTGCCGCTCTCCGCGGTGGGCGTGAGCGTGGTGTGCAGCCGGGCCGTGCCCCGCACCCGCTGGGCGGTGTCGTACCGCTCGGACTGCCAGACGCCGGCGAAGGCGCGGGGCAGCAGCGGGATCGAGGCGACGGGCGGTGCCTGGAAGAACTGGTCGAGGAGGTTGGAGAGCATCACGACACCGCCGTTGGCGCCGGAGTCGACGTTGGCCCAGACGTGCTCGGAGCCGCCGAGCGCGAACTTCCGCCGGTCGGCGTTCACCGACTTCCAGTCGGGATAGCCCTCGTAGCCGGCGTCGGAGCGGGGCTTGAGCTGGACGGGTTGCTCGCGGTCGACGCCGTTGTCGGCGCCCTTGAGGTAGTGGTCGAACCAGCGGTGGGCGTTGGTCCAGGTGTCGTTGGGCAGTCCGAGCAGGCCGGTGGCCTCGGCGGTGGCGTGGTCGCCGGGCCGGAACTCCAGGCGCTTGGGGCCGGTGAGCTTCTCGTAGAAGCTCGCGAACTGGTTGGGCGGGAAGATGGTGTCGCCCCAGGCGTTGCCGAGCATGACCGCGGGACGGTTGGTGTTGATCGCGTCGAGGTAGGTGGCGGCGGAGCGCACCCGGCCCCAGGCGATCATCTCGTCCTCCTTGTCGAGGTTCGAGGAGAGGAAGTCGCCGAGGATCTGCCGCAGTTCGGGGCCGGGACGGCCGGTGAGATAGCCGGCGCCGCCGAGCAGGGCGGCGGCCTGGAGGTGCTGGGTGCGGCCGCTGTAGATGGAGTCGATGAGGTCGGCCCAGCCGCTGAGCGCGGCGACGGCTCTGACCCGCTTGTCGTGCGCGGCGGTCAGGAGGCTGATGCCGGCGCCGTAGGAGACGCCCGCCATGCCGACCTTGGCAGGGTCGGCGGGCGTGTTCGCGAGGGCCCAGTCGATGACCCGGGAGGCGTCGGCGACGTCCTTGGGGCCGGCGGTCTCGATCTCGCCGCCGGACTGCCAGAAGCCGCGCGAGTTGTAACTCACCACGACATAGCCGGAGTCGGCGAGCTCACGGGCCTGGGCGAGGTATTCGATCTGGGGCATCGCCCAGCTGGTGGGCAGCACGATCACCGGGTAGCGGGCGCCGTCGGCGGCGCCGGCCGGGGTGGCGACGTTGGCCTTGAGGATCGTGCCGCCGTCACCGGCGATGTCGACGAAGCGAAGGGAGGCGCCGGTGTCGGCGGCCTGGGCGGCGGGGGCGAGCCCGAGGGCCGTCCCGGCCACCAGGGCGGCCGAGACGGCGAGGGTCAGGGCTGTGCGCACGGGGCACTCCTCACTGGTTCACTGAATGGGGGGCAGTGAAAGTGACCCGACGGTAACCGCGTGGACTTACCCTAGGTAACCGCTGGGTAAGTTACGCATGGGTAACGATTGGTGGAACGTCGCCGTCAGCTCGGCACGCTCTTCCCGGGCTCGCGCGGCGGACCGTGCCGGGTGGGCCCGTCGAGCAGAGCGGCCGCCTCCGCGAAGTCCTCCCGGGCCTTCGCGTATTGCCGTACGGCGAGGAGGAACATCGCGCGGTCGGTCAGCGCCCGGGCCGCGGCGGACCCGCCGTCGCCGGTGAGGCGCCGCGCCAGGGCGACGCCTTCGTCGTAGGCCGGAAGGAGCGTCTCCGGGTCCCGGCGGCCGGAGGTCTGCCAGCGCTGCGCCGCGCGGACGGTCAGCCGCCGGTGCACGGTGACCAGCCCGGCCAGGTCCCCGGACGCGCGCAACGCGGCGGCCCGCTCCTCCAAGGCGGGCACGGCGGCGTCGAAGGCCTCGCGCGCGTCGGCCGACCAGCCGTGTCCGCGATAGGTACCGAACGGCGGCACCGGGGCGTCGGGACGGCCGGGCGGTTCGTCCTGACGGCCCGACAGGACGAAGAGCGTCACCCACGACGCCTGGATGTTGCTCCAGCTCACGGGCTCGCCCTCGCGCGCGAGGCGGGTCAGCAGGTCCAGCGTCTCCCGTCGGGCGGCGGCCGCCTCGCCGTCGCGCCCGGCGGCCGCGGCCATCCGGGCGTACTGCTCCAGCGCCCACACCAGGGACGCCAGCGGGGAGTTGTTCTCCCACGCCGTGCGCCGCCGGTCCGCCACGAGCCCGCCGAACACCTCGAGCGCCCGCTCCTGCCGGCCGGCGGCGTCGAGCGCGGCCGCCCACTCGATCACCGTCCAGTCGGACACGGGGGACACGTGGGCCCCGTCGGACGCGCCGGACCCGGCGGACGCGTCCGACCGCACGGCCGGGACGTGCCGGTCGTACAGACCGGCCGCCTCCGCGTGACGGCCCTCCTCGGACAGCACGTTCGCGAGCCGCCCGTAGCGGCCGATCGCCGCCAACTCCTCGCACACCGCGCGCCCCTCGGCCCGCCGCCCGCTCGCGAACAGCGCCCGCTCCCGGGCGGCCAGGGCCCGGCCCAGCCGCTCCGTCCCGCCCGTCACATCGGCGTCGATCCGCCGCGCGGCCTCGACCGCCTCCGAGATCAGCGCCAGTTCCGCCGCCCGGTCCCGGGTCCGGTAGCTCCACAGCAGCACCGCGTCGACCAGCTTCGGCAGATACGCCTTCGGGCTGACCCGCGCCAGCACCCGGTACGCGCCGACCTCCTCCGCGAGGTCCAGCCGCCCCGACCCCAGCAGCAGCACCCGCGCCCGCAGCACCGCGTCCTGATCGATCTCTTCCGAGTTCCTCATGTGCCCCCTGTCTCGGTGTGATGCACGACGGAGATTCTGGGAGTCGGCCGACACCCCGGACAAGGCTCGTGAACTGTGCGTTCCGTCCTACGAAAACCGCCTCTGACCTGTCATGATGGTGACGTCTTCACTCCGTTCACGCCGACGGGAGGGCCGGTGGGGAACGCGCACGACGACGAGGCCGAGGGCGACGGCGCGGCCGGCGCGCCCGACGTCTTCGATCCGCGGATCTACGCCTCGGGAATCCCGCACGACCGCTTCCGCGCCCTGCGCGACCACCACCCGGTCGCCCGCCAGGAGGAGTACGAGGTCCTGGGCTGGCCCGCCGGGCCCGGCTTCTGGGCGGTGACGCGGCACGCCGACGTCGTACGGGTCCTCAAGGACGCGACCGGCTTCTCCTCGTACGCCGGTGCCACCCAGATCCGCGACCCCGACCCCGCCGACCTGCCCTTCATCCGGCGGATGATGCTCAACCAGGACCCGCCCCACCACGGACGGCTGCGCCGGCTCGTCAGCCGCGCCTTCACACCCGGAAGGATCGAGCGGTTCGCCGCCACCGCGCGCGGCCGGGCACGTGAACTCCTCGCCTCCGCACGGGAGTCGGGCGGCGAGGAGATCGATCTCGTCCGCGCCGTCACCGACGACTACGCCCTGCTCAACCTCACCGACCTGCTCGGCGTGCCCGCGAGCGACCGCGGGCTGCTGCACTCCTGGACCGAGCGGGTGATCGCGTACCAGGACCCGGACGAGCCGCCCGTGCTCGACGCCGAGGGACGACCGGTCAACCCCCGGTCACCGGCGATGCTCGCCGAGATGTTCGCGTACGCGCAGGAGCTCGCCGCCCACAAGCGCACGCACCCGGCCGACGACGTCATGACCGTGCTCGCCCGGTCCGCACTGCACGACGCCGAACTGGAGATGTTCTTCTTCCTGCTGACCGTCGCGGGCAACGACACCGTCCGCAGCGCCGCGCCCGGCGGAGTCCTCGCGCTCGCCACCCACCCGGACGAGCGGGGCAGGCTGTGGCGGGGCGAGGCCGGCGTCGGCCCGGCGGTCGACGAGCTGCTGCGCTTCCACCCGCCCGTGCTGTCCTTCCGGCGCACCGCGACCCGGGACGCCGAACTGGCTGGCCGGACCGTCGCCGCGGGCGACAAGGTCGTCGTCTTCCACGCCTCCGCCAACTACGACGAACGCGTCTTCGCCGACCCGCTGCGGCTCGACCTGGCCCGCGATCCCAACCCGCACGTCTCCTTCGGCGACGGCCCGCACGTCTGCCTCGGCGCCCACTTCGCCCGGCTCCAACTACGCATCCTCCACGAGGAGTTGCGCGCGGCGTGCGCGGACCTGGAACTCGCCGGGCCGCCCCGGCGACTGGTGTCCAACTTCATCAACGGGATCAAGTCGCTGCCGGTGCGGGCGGACTGGCGGGGCTGATCGGCGTCCGCGCCTGCCGGGTCACGTCCGCCACCAGCTCGACCACGTCCGGCCCGTACGCGTCGGAGTTGACCACCTTCAGCAGCAGCACGAAGGGACCGGAGCCGTACTTCCGCGCCAGCCGCTCGTGATGCCGGGCCAGATAGCGCGTGGCGGCCTGGTTGGCGACCGCGTACTGCCCGCAGAAGAGGAACACCGGACGGCCGCCGTCGCCGCCGACGAGCCGCGCGAGCAGCACGTACTCCGTCGCCCCGGGCACACCCCGGTACACCTCGCCGCCCACCGTGAACATGCCCCGGTCCGGCACCGGGTCCGACTCCACGCGCATGGTGAAGCCCGGCAGCAGGGACGCGAGATGCGCCGCCATGCGCCGGTTCGAGTACGGCCCGCCGACGCAGAACTCCGTGCGGTCGCCGAGGCCCTGCCGTATCGCGTCGTGCTGCACCATCTCCGGCCGGGCCCCGCAGTCCTTCAGCAGCGCGGACAGTTCGAGCAGCGCGGACACGTCGACGTTGTGCACCGCCCGCTCGCTGCCCGCCTTGCGGTTCACCACCAGGAGGCACTCGGCTCCCTCGCGCAGTCCGAAGAACGCCTGCTTGCGCCGCCGGTCACGGCGCCACAGGTAGGTGCGGGACAGCCAGCCCAGCGAACCGCTGACGCCGGTGGCGAGCACGCCCAGGACGACGTTGCGCAGGTCTTCGTTCATGGGCGCGCATGCTAGCGGCAAGCGGTCCGCTGTTCGACACGGCGGCCGCACGCGGTCCTGACGGGAGGCACGGGCAGAAGTTAGGCTGCCCGGACGGTCGTTGACTGGAGGTACGCATGCGGTTTCGGTCGAGGGGTTCTGCAGTACGCAACGGGTCGCTCGTGGCCGTCGCCGCGACGGTGCTCTCGGTGGGCGCCGCCGCCCCGCCGACGGCCGCGCCGCACCCTCCCGCACCCGCCAAGGTGCCCGTCGCCACCGGCTGGGGCGGCGCCGTGGCCAGTGTCGACGCGGACGCCTCGGCGGCCGGCGTCGAGGTGCTGCGCAAGGGCGGCAACGCCGTCGACGCCGCCGTCGCCGTGGCCGCCGCCCTCGGCGTCACCGAGCCGTACTCGGCCGGCATCGGCGGAGGCGGCTTCTTCGTCTACTACGACGCCAAGTCCCGTACGGTCCACACCGTCGACGGCCGCGAGACCGCGCCCGCCTCCGCCGACGCGAACCTGTTCGTCGAGAACGGCAAGCCCATCCCGTTCGAGGAGGGCATGACCAGCGGCCGCGGCGTCGGCGTTCCCGGCACGCCCGCCACCTGGGAGACCGCCCTCGACAACTGGGGCAGCAAGCCGCTCGGCAGGCTCCTCGAACCGGCCGAGCGACTGGCCCGCGACGGCTTCACCGTCGACGCCACCTTCCGCTCCCAGACCGCCGGCAACGAGGCCCGCTTCCGCGACTTCCCGGCCTCGGCCGACCTCTTCCTGCCCGGCGGGCAACTTCCCGTCGTCGGCTCCACCTTCAAGAACCCCGACCTGGCCCGTACGTACGAGAAGCTCGGCCGCGAGGGCGTCGGCGCGCTCTACAAGGGCCCGCTCGCCCGGGACGTCGTCAACACCGTTCAGCACCCGCCGGTACGCGCCGGCGCCGGCCGGGTGGTGCGCTCCGGCGACCTGACGGAGCGCGACCTCGCCGCGTACCGCACCGTCGAGCGGCGGCCCACCAAGGTGTCCTACCGGGGTCTGGACGTCTACGGCATGGCGCCCTCCTCGTCCGGCGGCACCAGCGTCGGCGAGGCCCTCAACATCCTGGAGGGCACCGACCTCTCCCGCGCCTCCCAGGCCGGCTACCTTCACCGCTTCATCGAGGCCAGCCGCATCGCCTTCGCCGACCGGGGCCGCTGGGTCGGCGACCCGGCCTTCGAGGACGTGCCGACGCGCGGCCTGCTCTCCCAGCGCTACGCCGACTCCCGGGCCTGCCTGATCCGCGACGACGCCGCCCTGACCAGCCCGCTCGCGCCCGGCGACCCGCGGCATCCGGCGGCCGGCGGCTGCGCGAACGGCGGCACCGCCGCACCGACGACGTACGAGGGCGAGAACACCACCCACCTCACCGTCGCCGACAAGTGGGGCAACGTCGTCGCCTACACGCTCACCATCGAGTCCACCGGCGGCAGCGGCATCACCGTGCCCGGCCGCGGCTTCCTGCTCAACAACGAGCTGACCGACTTCTCCTTCGCCCCGGCCAACCCGGCCGTCCACGACCCCAACCTGCCCGGCCCCGGCAAGCGCCCGCGCTCCTCGATCTCGCCGACGATCGTCCTCGACAAGGCCGGACGGCCGGTGCTCGCGCTCGGCTCGCCCGGCGGCGCCACCATCATCACCACCGTCCTGCAGACCCTGACCGGCGTCGTGGACCGCGGTCTGCCGCTCGTGGACGCCATCGCCGCGCCCCGCGCCAGCCAGCGCAACCAGACCACCACGGAACTCGAACCGGCGCTGTGGAACAGCCCGCTCAGGGTCGAACTGGAGGCGATCGGGCACGGCTTCCGGCAGAACCCGGAGATCGGCGCGGCGACCGGCGTCCAGCGCCTGCCCGACGGGCGCTGGCTGGCCGCCGCCGAGACGGTGCGCCGGGGCGGCGGCTCGGCGATGGTGGTCCGCCCCGCCTCTTAGGCGCCCGGGGGCAGCGTAAGGTGGGGGCGGGCGCGGCGTGACGACGAGGAGTTCGGATGACCGCGGTCAGCCTTGAGCACGCCACCGTCCCCGCCGACACCGGTGAGGTGACCCTGCTGATAGCCCGCCGGGTGGAGCCGGGCTACGAAGCGGCCTTCGAGCGGTGGGCGAGGGGCATCCTCGACAGCGCCGCCGCCTTCCCCGGCCACCTGGGCTACGGCCTCTTCCGCTCCTCCGGCGGCGACGCCCCGTGGTTCCTCGTCCACCGCTTCCGGGACGCGGAGGCGTGCCGGGCGTGGCAGGAGTCGCCCGAGCGGGCGGCCTGGTTCGCCGACTGCGAAGGGCACCACCACACCGAGATCGCCCGGCGGCGGCTGACCGGCATGGAGACCTGGTTCGCCAAGCCGGGCTCCACGCGGCCGGCGCCGCCGCGCTGGAAGATGGCGATCAGCGCGACCCTGGCGATCTATCCGATCTCTCTGTTCGGCGGTCTCCTCCTGGTGCCCCATCTGACCGCGCTGCCGCTGGTGGTCAGCAGCGCGATCACGGCCTGCGTGTTCAACGTGCTGATGACGTACGTGGCGATGCCGGCGGTGAGCAGACTCCTGCGCGGCTGGCTCACGCCGTAGCGCGCGGCGCCGGCTCCCGGCCGAGCCGGCGCCTGGAGGCGGCGGGTGTTCCTACGGGGCGGTGAGGATCCGCGGGCCGTCGTCCGTGATCGCCACCGTGTGCTCGGTGTGCGCCGCCCGCGAGCCGTCGGCCGTACGGACCGTCCAGCCGTCCCGTGCCGTGTAGTGGTGGTCGTCGCCGCCTCCGATCAGCATCGGCTCGATCGCGATCACCATGCCGTGCCGCAGCGGCATGCCCCGGCCTGGGCGTCCCTCGTTGGGAACGCCCGGGTCCTCGTGCATCGTGCGGCCCACGCCGTGGCCGCCGAAGCCGTCCGGGATGCCGTACCCGGCCCGGCGGCAGACCCGGCCGATCGCGTGCGCGACGTCCCCGATCCGGTTGCCGACCACGGCCGCCGCGATGCCGGCCTCCAGGGCCTCGTAGGCCGTGTCGATCAGCCGGGTGTCCTCCGGGCGGGCCCGGCCGACCGTGAAGCTGACGGCCGAGTCCCCGACCCAGCCGCCGAGGACCGCGCCGCAGTCCGCGCTCACCAGGTCGCCGTCGGCGAGCCGGGTGCCGTCCGGGACGCCGTGCACGACGGCATCGTTCACGGAGAGGCAGAGCACCGCCGGGAAGGGCACCGGCGCCCAGTCCGGGTGATAGCCCAGGAACGGCGACCCGGCCCCGGCCGCCGCCAGGACCTCCCGGGCCACTTGGTCGAGTTCGGCCGTCGTCACACCGGGCGCCGCCTTCTCCCGTACGGCCTCCAGCGCCCGGGCCACCACCCTTCCCGCCTCGCGCATGAGCAGCAGGTTCGCATCCGTCTTGATCTCCACCATGCCAATTACTATACCGGTATTAGAATGGGTGTCATGGTGCGCACACCCTTGACCCCGGAAGAGCGCGAGCGCGGCGAACGGCTCGGCCGGCTGCTGCGCGAGGCGCGCGGCGACCGCTCGATGGCCGAGGTCGCCGCGGCGGCCGGCCTCTCCGCCGAGACCCTCCGCAAGATCGAGACCGGCCGGGCCCCGACTCCCGCCTTCTTCACCGTCGCCGCCCTCGCCGGCGTCCTCGACCTGTCGATGGACGACCTGGTGACACGCTGCGCCCTCCTGGGCGTCGTCGCTGCGTGACCGGATGGAAGTCCTAGACGGACACGGCCAGTTGGACGCGGCTGTGCCGCGGGTGGTCGATCTCGTCCAGGATCGCGCGGGCGAGGTCGGCGTGGGCGATGCGGCCGGGGCCGTCGAGGACGGTGCCGACCGCCGTGCGGTAGCCGCCGGTCACCGGCGCCGCCGGGTCGAGGTCGAGCGCCGGGACCACCATCAGCCAGTCGAGACCGGCGCCCGCCTCGCCGGTCAGCAACGCGAACTCGGCCACATGGCCCCGGGAGAAGACCCGGTACTCCTCGGGGAAGCCGGGCGCGTCCATCACCCGCACACCCGGTGCGGTCTCCAGCGTGGTGGCGATCCCCAGCACGACGAGCCGGGGGACGCCCGCTTCCGTGAGTCCGGCGACCAGCGCCTTCGTGGCCGAGGTGAAGTACTCCTCGGACGGCACGTCGAGGCGCACCGAGGCGTTCACCGCGGCCCGGTGGCCGGCCGAGAGCGCGGCCACCGACGCCGGGTCGGTGACGTCGCCGCGTACCACCGTGACCGCATCGGCTTCCAGGTCGCGGTACTTCGCCGGGTCGCGGACCACCGCCGTGACGCGGTGGCCGCGGGAGACGGCCTCCGCCACCGCCGCCCGGCCCACCCGGCCGCCGGCCCCGAAGACGATGACGCCGTTCGCATGTGCGTTCGCAGGCGTGTTCGCGCTCGTGTTCGTGTTCGTGTTCATGGCGCGAACGGTAGGGCGGGGACGGCCGGTTACTTCAACGGTACCGGCGGGGTGGGCTAGCGTCGGCCGCATGGTCGAACACCAGCGGCGAGAGCGGTCGGAGCGGCCGGAGCCGGGCGGCCCCGCGCCCCTGAGCCCCGCCCTCTTCGAGGACCCCGACTGCGCCGCCCGCCCGCAGCCCGTCCGCGTCTTCGGAGGCAAGTGGACCGCCGTCGTCCTGCGCTGCCTGGAGGACGGCAGGTCGCGCCGCTTCACCGAACTGCGCGTACCGCTGCACTGGATCACTCCCAAGGTCCTCACCGAGACGCTGCGCGCCATGGAGCGCGACGGGCTGCTCTCCCGTACCGAGTACGACGAGAACCCGCCGCGCGTCGAGTACGCGCTCACCGCGCTCGGCCGCTCCCTGATCGGCCCGCTCGACGTCGCCTGCGGCTGGGCCCGCGCCCATGGCCCCGAGGTCACCCGCGCCCGCGAGTCGTACGACACGGAGTCCCCGTGAAGACCCCGTGAAGAAATGATCATGAAGCATTTGCGCAGGTTAACCTCCCTCAATGAAACTCATGTTCGGACGAAGAAGCCGTCTCGCCCAGCTCGCGCTCGGCGCCGCCGTGGCCGCCTCCGTCCTGCTTCCCGCCCAGCCCGCCCAGGCCGCCTCGGGCCTCGACCCGTTCGCCGCGAACTTCAAGCTGACCCGCGTCGACGGCGACAAGACGGGCCTCATCGACTCCGCCGAGGCCGCCGGAGTCGCCAAGGCGTCCGTCACCGACGTCCTGGGCACCCGTACGGGACGTCCCGGACTGTGTCACGCCACCGCGCTCAACGGCGCCCTCAAGCCCGCGGGCTTCTGCTGGGACGACGAGGACGACCGGTCGGACTACTCGGACGCCGAAGGCGGCTGGATGCCGCAGGGCTTCGCGGGTTCGCATGCCGCCACCGCCGACGGGCTGTATGCGGGCCGCTCCCTGACCGCCACCTCCTGGTACCACGGCACGTGGGTCAAGGACCGCAAGCCGTCGACGGTCGAGGACTACGCGCGGGTGACGATCGCGGAGTCGGCGGGCGGCCAGGTCAAGTACGGGCACATCGCGCTCGTCGAGCCGATCGCCGGCAACTTCATGCAGCTCAAGTACGCCTCGCACGCGGACGGCGTCGCCTGGTACGGCAACCGGCTGTTCGTCGCCAACGGCGCGGAACTCCAGGTCTTCGACCTCACGCGCATGTGGCGCATGAACGACACCGCGAGCGCCGTCACCGGCATGGCCTCCGGCAAGACCTCCGCCCGCTACCACCTGTGGGCGATGCCGCTCGTCGCCCGCTACAGCACGATCAGCACCGCCACGGTCGACGACCCCGCCACGGCCTGGCGCAACAGCAGCCCCCGTGCCTGCGGGGCGGAGGTCTTCAACGAGCTGTGCCTGAGCAGCCTGAGCGTCGACCGCTCCGGCCCGACGCCGGCCCTCGTCTCGGTGGAGAACCGGCAGGGCGCGGGCGCCCGCATCGTCCGCTGGCCGCTCTCGGCCCTCGGCACCGGCCTTCCCACCACCGTCGCCTCGGAGACCACGGGCTACACCTCTCCCGTGTGGGGCATCCAGGGCACGGCCACCGACGGCACCAGCTACTACATGAGCGGCACCTGTCCCGCGTACTGGCCGGCCGGCTACTCCTGCGTCCACGTGGCCAAGCCCGGTGAGGCGCCGCACGTCCTCACCCAGGCGCCCGAGCTGACCCAGGGCCTGTCCTGGGACCCGCTCGCCAAGCGGCTCTGGGGCGCCAACGAGGCGCTCGTGGACTCCAGCGGCCCGCGCAGGGTCGTCTTCAACATCGAGCCCGACGCCGGCAAGGCCGTCGACGGCTGGAGCTGGCTCACCAACTTCCACCAGGCCGGCTCCGTCTGCGCGACGCCCCAGGGCAACGGCACCGCCAACGGCACCCCGATCACGGTGTGGACCTGCACCGGCTCGGACGTCCAGCGGTGGAAGTACGAGAACGGCCTGATCGTCCACAAGGCGAGCGGCAAGTGCATCACCCCCGAGGCCAACGGCGCGAACACCAACGGCGCGCTGCTGACCCTGTGGACCTGCAACCCCTCCAGTGACGTCCAGCGGTTCTCGCCGTCGGCCGACGGCAGCGCCGTCAACGCCTACGGCAAGGCCATCACGCCGAAGGGCAACTCCTTCGGCAACGGCGTCTGGCTGACCCTGTGGACCCAGGGCAGCCCCACGCCCGACGCCCAGGACTGGGTGGTGAAGGGCTTCTAGTCCCTCGCCGTGGCCGGCCGGCCGGGTGGCCGGCCGGCCTCGGTTACCCTCGGCGGTCATGATGCCCGAGGAGCTGCGGCGCGGCCGCTACGTCAGTCTGACCACCTTCCGGAAGAACGGCACCGGCGTCGCCACGCCCGTCTGGTACGCGGTCGAGGGCGACGAGCTGTACGCGTGGACGCGCACCGACTCCTGGAAGGTCAAGCGCCTGCGCCGCGACCATCGCGTCCTCGCCGCCGTCTGCGACGTGCGCGGGAACGTGGCGGAGGACGCCATACGGGTGGAGGGCACGGCCCGGCTCGTCACCGGCGAGGAACTGCGCCGGGTGCGGCGGCTGCTGTCCCGCAAGTACACCTGGCAGTTCTGGGCCGTCGACTGGCCGGCGACCCTCGCCCGCCTCGGCAGGCGCCCGCACACCGGCATCGTGGTGAGCTTCGCGCGCACCCCCTGAAAACTCTGCGTAGCCGTCCCGTAACACGCCTGCGGTCCAATGCCGGTCGGACCGAAAGGCAGTGGTATGACGGTGCACCAACTGACGGCCGAGGTCGCCGCCTTCACCGGCTGGCTGCGCGAACTGGCCGCCCGGCTCGATCCCGGCGCGGGCTGGTACGGCGTCTTCGCCGCCCGCGACCCGGAAGGCCTGCGGGCCTGCCTCGACGGCGTGGACATCCTGCCCTGGGACGTCGCCGCGTCCTTCCTTCAGGACCTCGGCGAACCGTTGGACGGCGCGCCGGCGGTACGGGGCAGGGCCCTGCACGCGGCCGCCGCGGCCGCCCACGACCGCGGCTCGCCGGGCGCGGCCGAGGACCTCGCCCGGCGCCGCGACCTGATGCGCCACGAGGCCCGCGCCGCCGAGTCCCGGCTCCGTGACCTCGCCGCGGACGGCGCCGACCTGGCCTGGGTGCGCGACGACCTGACCCGCGCCCGCGCCCGGATCGCCGAACTCACGACCCGGCTCGACCAGCTCGGCCGGCTCGGCCGGCTCGCCACGCCCGCCCCACCGTCTCCACTCCCGCCGTCTCCGCCCGCGCCGCCCGCCGAGCCGTCTGCGACATCGCTCGCGGCGCCCGCCCAGCCCGCCGCCGGCACCAGGCGCCGTCCTCGCGGCGCCCGTTACGCGTACCTGGACCAGGCCGCGCCGCCGCCCGTGGTCGAGCCGCCCGCGGGGCCCGCCGGGCCGGTGGCCGCGCCCCGAGGAGCGCGGTTCGGAGGCGGACCCGCCGAGGCCGGGCCCGTGGCGGCGCCCGTGGTCGACGACCCGCAGGCCGTCCGGGCCGCCGGGAACGCCGTCTACGCGCTGCGGCGGCTGCGGGCCCAGGGCCGCACCGGCGAGGCGCACGCGCTGTTGTGCGAGGCGCTCGCCGGGCCCGCCGCCTGGCTTCCGGCACTCGCCGGCGAACTGCACCGGGCCGGGCTCGGTGCCGACTGGGCGACCGTGCTGTGGGAGGCGGCCGCGCTGCCGCCCGGGCGGTTCGCCGGTGTCGCCGGGGCGCTCGCCGGCGCGGGGCGGGAGCAGGACCGCGACCAGTTGCTGCGGCAGGGCGCCGCTCGCCCCGTGGCGGAGGTGGCCGAGATCCGCGCCGCCCTGCGCGCCGCGGCCCGGCACCCGGAGGCCGACGCCCTCCTGGCCGCCTTCACCCGCACCCGTACGCCCGAGGACGCGGCCCGGCTCGCCGCCGTGGACCCGGGCGCCCTCACCCGGGAGCTGCTCGCCGCCGCGCGCACCCTCGCGCCCGCGCGCGAGCGGGACCTGCTGCACGCGCTGCGGATCGCCGGGCTGGTGTGGCGGTCCGGGCGCCCGGACGCAGGCATCGGCGCTCTGTCGCGTACGGACAGGTCGTGGCGACTGGGATGTCTCCCCACGTGTCGGTACGTGTCCGACGTCGACCAGTCGGGTATGAAACATGATCGACTCCGCTGCTTCGCGGCAGTGGTCTTGCTCCGGGGTGTGACGGGGCTTACGTTCTCCTCCTACGCATCGCGTCTACGTGCGTAGAGGCTCTCTGACGCCGTGCCGAAGGAGCAGCTCATGACCGACGTCGTACGCGCCGCGCTCGTCCAGGCGACCTGGACCGGCGACACCGAATCCATGATCGCCAAGCATGAGGAGCACGCCCACGAGGCCGCCCGGCAGGGCGCGAAGGTCATCGGCTTCCAGGAGGTGTTCAACGCCCCGTACTTCTGCCAGGTGCAGGAGCCCGAGCACTACCGCTGGGCCGAACCCGTGCCGGACGGACCCACCGTGCGCCGGATGCAGGCCCTCGCCCGGGAGACCGGGATGGTGGTCGTCGTGCCGGTCTTCGAGGTCGAGGGCGCCGGTTTCTACTACAACACCGCCGCCGTCATCGACGCCGACGGCAGCTACCTCGGCAAGTACCGCAAGCACCACATCCCGCAGGTCAAGGGCTTCTGGGAGAAGTACTACTTCCGCCCGGGCAACGCCGGCTGGCCCGTCTTCGACACCGCCGTCGGCAAGGTCGGCGTCTACATCTGCTACGACCGGCACTTCCCCGAGGGCTGGCGACAACTCGGCCTCAACGGAGCACAGTTGGTGTACAACCCGTCCGCCACCCACCGCGGTCTCTCCTCCTACCTCTGGCAGCTGGAGCAGCCCGCCGCCGCCGTCGCCAACGAGTACTTCGTCGCCGCCATCAACCGCGTCGGCATCGAGGAGTACGGCGACAACGACTTCTACGGCACGAGCTACTTCGTCGACCCGCGCGGCCAGTTCGTCGGCGACGTCGCCTCCGACAAGGAGGAGGAACTCGTCGTCCGCGACCTCGACTTCGGCCTCATCGAGCAGGTCCGGCAGCAGTGGGCCTTCTACCGCGACCGCCGCCCCGACGCCTACGACGGGCTGGTGCAGCCGTGAGCAGCCTCCACGACCGCCACCGCGCCGTCATCCCCGACTGGATCACCCTCTACTACAAGGACCCGCTGGAGCTGACCCACGGCGAGGGCCGCCACGTCTGGGACGCCGAGGGCAACCGCTACCTCGACTTCTTCGGCGGCATCCTCACCACCATGACCGCCCACGCCCTGCCCGAGGTCACCAAGGCGATCGCCGACCAGGCCGCGCGGATGATCCACTCCTCCACGCTCTACCTCAACCGCCCCATGGTGGAGCTCGCCGAGCGGATCGCGGCCCTGTCCGGCATCCCCGACGCCCGGGTCTTCTTCACCACCTCCGGCACCGAGGCCAACGACACGGCCCTGCTCCTGGCCACCACGTACCGCCGCTCGAACCAGATCCTGGCGATGCGCAACAGCTACCACGGGCGCTCCTTCTCCACCGTCGGCATCACCGGCAACCGCGCCTGGTCGCCCACCGGCCTGTCCCCGCTCCAGACCCTCTACGTGCACGGCGGCGTCCGCACCCGTGGCCCCTACGCCCAGTACACCGACGAGCGGTTCGTCGACGCCTGCGTCGCCGACCTCGAGGACCTCCTCGGCCAGACCCGGGCGGGCGTCGCCGCCCTCATCGCCGAGCCCATCCAGGGCGTCGGCGGCTTCACCTCACCGCCCGACGGCCTCTACGCCGCCTTCCGCCGGGTCCTCGACCGGCACGGCATCCTCTGGATCGCCGACGAGGTGCAGACCGGCTGGGGCCGCACCGGCGAGCACTTCTGGGGCTGGCAGGCACACGGCCAGGCCGGCCCGCCGGACATCCTCACCTTCGCCAAGGGCATCGGCAACGGCATGTCCATCGGCGGCGTCGTCGCCCGCGCCGAGATCATGAACTGCCTCGACGCCAACTCCATCTCCACCTTCGGCGGCTCGCCCGTCACCATGGCCGCCGGGCTCGCCAACCTCGCGTACCTCCTCGAACACGACCTCCAGGGCAACGCCCGCCGCGTCGGCGGCCTCCTCCTCGAACGGCTCCGGGCCGTCGCCGCCGGAGTCGACGCCGTACGCGAGGTGCGCGGCCGCGGCCTGATGATCGGCATCGAGCTCACCGAGCCCGGCACCGACCGCCCCGCACCCGACGCCGCCTCCACCGCCCTGGAGGCCGCCCGCTCCGGCGGCCTGCTCATCGGCAAGGGCGGCGGCCACAACACCACCGCCCTGCGGATCGCGCCCCCGCTCTCGCTCACCGTCGCCGAGGCCGAGGAAGGCGCGGCGATCCTCGAACAGGCCCTCGGATCCATCTAGTTCGCAGGGGAGAAGTCCGTGAGCACCCGCACCCTCATCCGCGGCGGCCTGGTCGTCACCGCCGCCGACGAACTCCACGCCGACGTCCTGATCGAGGACGGGCGGATCGTCGCCCTCGCCGCCCACGGCTCCGACATCGCCGCCGGCTGGACCGCCGAGCGCGTCCTCGACGCCACCGACCGCTACGTCATCCCGGGCGGCGTCGACGCGCACACCCACATGGAGCTGCCCTTCGGCGGCACCTTCGCCTCCGACACCTTCGAGACTGGCACCCGTGCCGCCGCCTGGGGTGGCACCACCACCATCGTCGACTTCGCCGTCCAGACCGTCGGCCACTCGCTCCGTGAAGGCCTCGACACCTGGTACGCCAAGGCCGACGGCAAGTGCGCCGTCGACTACGGCTTCCACATGATCCTCTCCGACGTGGACGAGCACTCGCTGAAGGAGATGGACAAGCTCGTCCAGGAGGGCATCACCTCCTTCAAGCTGTTCATGGCCTATCCCGGCGTCTTCTACAGCGACGACGGCCGGATCCTGCGCGCCATGCAGCGCGGCGCGGCCAACGGCGGCCTGATCATGATGCACGCGGAGAACGGCATCGCGATCGACGTCCTGGTCGAACAGGCCCTCGCCCGCGGCGAGACCGATCCCCGCTACCACGGCGAGGTCCGCAAGGCCCTCCTCGAGGCGGAGGCCACCCACCGGGCCATCCAGCTCGCCCGGGTCGCCGGCTCCCCGCTCTACGTCGTCCACGTGTCCGCCGAGGAGGCCGTCGCCGAGATCACCGCCGCCCGCGACAAGGGCCTGCCCGTCTTCGGCGAGACCTGCCCGCAGTACCTCTTCCTGTCGACCGACAACCTGGCGGAGCCGGACTTCGAGGGCGCCAAGTACGTCTGCTCGACACCGCTGCGGCCCAAGGAGCACCAGGCGGCGCTCTGGCGCGGCCTGCGCGGAGACGACCTCCAGGTCGTCTCCACCGACCACTGCCCCTTCTGCTTCGTGGGCCAGAAGGACCTCGGCCGCGGCGACTTCTCCAAGATCCCCAACGGCCTGCCGGGCGTCGAGAACCGCATGGACCTGCTGCACCAGGCCGTCGTCGACGGGCACATCACGCGCCGCCGCTGGATCGAGATCGCCTGCGCGAGCCCGGCGAGGATGTTCGGCCTCTACCCGCAGAAGGGCACGATCGCGCCCGGCGCCGACGCCGACGTCGTGATCTACGACCCGCACGCCACCCAGACCCTGTCCGCGGCCACCCACCACATGAACGTCGACTACTCCGCGTACGAAGGAAGGACCGTGACCGGCCAGGTCGAGACCGTCCTCTCCCGCGGCGAACCCGTCATCGAGCAGCGGAAGTTCACCGGGCGCGCCGGCCACGGCAGCTTCGTCCCCCGCTCCACCTGCCAGTACCTGAACTAGGAGGCCGCCCCCTTGGACTTCGGACTCGTCCTGCAGACCGACCCACCCGCCTCGCAGGTCGTCGGCCTGATGCGCCGGGCGGAGCGCAACGGCTTCCGCTACGGCTGGACCTTCGACTCCGCCGTGCTGTGGCAGGAACCCTTCGTCATCTACAGCCAGATCCTCGAACACACCACGAAGCTGCACGTCGGTCCCATGGTGACGAACCCGGGGACGCGGACCTGGGAGGTCACCGCCTCCACCTTCGCCACCCTCAACGACATGTACGGCAACCGCACCGTCTGCGGCATCGGCCGGGGCGACTCCGCCATGCGCGTCGCCGGCCGCAAGCCCAACACACTCGCCCGGCTCGGCGAGGCCATCGACGTCATCCGCGACCTCGCCGAGGGCCGCGAGGCGGTCGTTGACGGCAACCCGATCCGCATCCCGTGGGTGAAGGAGGGCAGGCTGCCGGTGTGGATGGCGGCGTACGGCCCGAAGGCGCTCGCCCTCGCCGGGCAGAAGGCCGACGGCTTCATCCTCCAGCTCGCCGATCCCTTCCTCACCGAGTGGATGGTCAAGGCCGTCCGCCAGGCCGCCGCCGACGCCGGCCGCGACCCGGCCTCCGTCACCGTCTGCGTCGCCGCCCCGGCCTACGTCGGCGACGACCTCGCCCACGCCCGCGAGCAGTGCCGCTGGTTCGGCGGCATGGTCGGCAACCACGTCGCCGACCTGGTCGCCCGCTACGGCGAGCACTCCGCCATGGTCCCCGACGAGCTCACCGCCTACATCAAGGACCGGCACGGCTACGACTACAGCCACCACGGCCGGGCCGGAAACCCGTCCACCGACTTCGTCCCCGACGAGATCGTCGACCGCTTCTGCCTCCTGGGCCCCGCCGAGGCCCATGTCGGCAAACTGCGCCGGCTGCGGGAGTTGGGCGTCGACCAGTTCGCGGTGTACGCGATGCACGACGCCCGCGAGGCCACGATCGACGCCTACGGCTCCGACGTCATCCCCGCGCTCCGGGCCTGAGCCCCGCCGGCCCTCCCCACGCCGCCCGCACGGCCTCGTTCCGTCCCCGAACGAAGGACCCGCCGCCATGACCGAGACCGCCTCCTCCGACAGACCCGGCATATCCACGCCCGGCCGTGTCGAGCTCACGCCCGGCACGGCCCCCGCCGACCTCCGCTTCGCCAACGACGACCTGCTGCCCGTCCCCGTCGCCGAACGCCGCTGGACCACGTACAACTTCGCCGCCCTGTGGGTCGGCATGGCCCACAACATCCCCTCCTGGCTGCTCGCCTCCGGCCTCGTCGCCCTCGGCATGGACTGGCTGCAGGCCGTCGTCACCATCGCCCTCGCCAACGTCATCGTGCTGCTGCCGATGCTGCTGACCGGGCACGCCGGACCGAAGTACGGCATTCCCTTCCCGGTCCTGGCCCGCGCCTCCTTCGGCCTGCGCGGCGCCAACCTGCCCGCGCTGATCCGCGCCGCGGTGGCCTGCGCCTGGTTCGGCATCCAGACCTGGATCGGCGGCCAGGGGATCTTCGTGCTGCTCGGCAAGATCTTCGGCGGCTGGGCCGAGGCCGGCCGGATCGGCGGCCAGCCCTGGACGCTCTGGCTCTGCTTCCTGCTCTTCTGGGCGCTCGAACTCGCCCTCATCTACCGGGGCATGGACGCGCTGCGCCGCTTCGAGAACTGGGCCGCGCCCTTCGTCATCGTCGGCGCGCTGGTGCTCCTGGTCTGGATCGCGACCGAGGCCGGCGGGCTCGGGCCGCTCCTCGACCAGCCGTCGAAGCTGGGCTGGGGCGCCGACTTCTGGCGGGTCTTCTTCCCCGCCCTCATGGGCATGATCGCCTTCTGGGCGACGCTGTCGCTGAACATCCCCGACTTCACCCGCTTCGGCGCCGGCCAGCGCGCCCAGGTGTGGGGCCAGTCCCTCGGCCTGCCCACCACCATGACGCTCTTCGCGCTGCTCTCGGTGCTCGTCACCTCCGGATCGCAGGCCGTCTACGGGGCGCCCGTCTGGGACCCGGTGGCCCTGGCCGCGAAGACCGACAACGTCTTCGGGCTGCTCTTCGCCCTCGTCACCGTCCTCGTCGCCACCCTCTCGGTGAACATCGCCGCCAACGTCGTCTCCCCGGCGTACGACCTCGCCAACCTCGCCCCGAAGCGGGTCAACTTCCGCACCGGCGCCCTGATCACCGGCGTCGTCGGCGTGCTCATCATGCCGTGGAAGCTGACCGCCACTCCCGAGCTCTACATCTTCACCTGGCTCGGCCTGGTCGGCGGACTCCTCGGCACCGTCGCCGGCATCCTCATCGCCGACTACTGGCTCGTCCGCCGCACCGTCCTCGACCTCGGCGGCCTGTACCGCTCCGACGGGCCCTACTGGTACCGCGGCGGATGGAACCCGGCGGCCGTCCTCGCCTTCGTGGCCGGCGGGATCCTCGCCGTCGGCGGATCCCACTCGGCCCCGGGAACCGGCCCGTTCCCCGAGGACGGACTGATCCCCTTCCTCGAACCGCTCGCCGACTACGGCTGGGCGGTCGGCCTCGCCGCCTCCCTGCTGCTGTACACCGCGCTGATGAAGCGCGGCGGCCGACGCGGTTAGGACACGGCCTGGTCGGTCCGTCTCCACCTCAGGGTGGAGACGGACCGCCCCGCGCCTGAGGCGGAGGTTTACCCCTCCGGTCCACCGCTCGTGGGACGCCCCGGGCGGGCGGCCGGCCGTACGGTCGGACTCGACGGTCCGACAGTCGTGGGCCGTCGAGACGAAGGGGGAATCTCGACCATGAAGCTCTCACCCGCCCTCGGCGCCGCCGCCCTGGCGCTCACGGGAACCATGGCCCTGGCGGCTCCGGCCCAGGCCGACGTGCACGCCCAGGCGGTCGGCCGCAGTGACGTCTGCACCCACGGCGTCTGCGGCAGCGGAACCTTCACCTGGGGCGCCTACTCGCTCTCGCGCGGCTCGCTGTCCGTCAAGGACACCGGCTGCGACGCGCAGCGGGTCGCGATCCGGCTCGCGGTCAAGCACACCGACGGCACCTGGGAGTACGGTGCGCGGCGCTGGAACGACAGCGGCTGCCACGGGGGCTACCGCGCCTGGTACAACCTCTCCTGGAACGACAGCAAGAAGATCGCCGGCTTCCGGGTGATCGGCTACAAGTTCAGCTCCTTCACCCTGCGGGCCTCCTACACGGGCAACTACGTGGACAACCCGCGCACCTGACCCGCTGTCCGGCCGTCAGGTGCCGTCGTCGTCGGCGGCGGCGGTGACCGTGACGGCCGAGGCCGGGCAGAGGCCGGCGGCCAGGGCCGCCGCCGTGCGGTGTTCCCGGGGCGGGCGAGGGTCGAGGAGGACGACCAGACCCTCGTCCTCGTCCTGGTCGAAGACCGCGGGGGCGGTCAGGGCACACATGCCGGCGCCGAGGCAGCGCTCGCGGTCGACGCGGACGTCCACGGGATCAGACCTCGTCCCACGTCACGGGCAGCCGGTGCACGCCGTAGACGCTCATGTCTGTCCGCAGCGGCACGTCCTCGGCCGGCACGGCCAGGCGCAGGGTGGGAAACCGCCTCAGCAGCGCCGGCAGGGCCACGGTCAGCTCGACGCGGGCGAGCTGCTGGCCGAGGCACTGGTGGATTCCGTGGCCGAAGCCGAGGTGGCCCGTGGCCTTGCGGTTCAGGTCGAGGACGTCGGGGTCGGGGAAGCGGTCCGGGTCGCGGTTGGCGGCCTCCAGGGAGAGGGTCACGCTCTCGCCCGCCCGGATCAGCTCTCCGTCGAGCTCGACGTCCTCCAGCGCGGACTTCACGCTGGTGTGGGCGATCGTCAGATAGCGCATCAGCTCCTCGACGGCCTGCGGCGCGAGGTCCGGGTCGGTGCGCAGGGCCTCGGCCTGGGCCGGGTCGCCGAGCAGCGCGAAGGTGCCGTGGGCGATCATGTTGGCGGTGGTGTCGAGACCGGCCGCGAGCAGGAAGCCGCCGACGCCGACCAGCTCCTCGTCCGTGAGGTCGGAGTCGCGGGCCAGGTCGCCGAGCAGGTCGTCGGAGGGCTCGGCGCGCTTGGCGGCGACCAGCTCGGCCATGTACTCCTGCAGTCCGGTGACGGCGGCGTACCGCTCCTCGGGCGTCACGTCCGTGGTCATGAGGGTGTGGGCGTGCCGCTGGAAGCGCTCGCGATCCGTGTACGGGACCCCGAGCAGCTCGCAGATCATCAGCGCGGGCACGGGGCGGGCGTACACCTCCACCAGGTCGACACCGGGGCCCCGGCGCTCCATCGCGTCCAGGTGCTCCGCGGTGATCTCCTCGACGCGGTCGGACAGCTGCCGCATCCGGCGGACGGTGAACTTGCCCATGAGGAGCCGCCGGAAGCGGGTGTGCTCGGGGGCGTCCATGCCGGTCATGTCGCCGACCGGGGCGGGCGGCAGCGGGCCCTCGGGGCCGCCGGGCAGGGGATAGTGCATTAGCTCGTAACGCGAGCTGAAGCGGGGATCGCCCATGATCGAGCGGACGGTGGCGTAGCCGGTGGCCAGCCAGCCGACGTGCCCGTCGGGGTACGTCATCCGGGCCAGGGGCCGCCGCTCGCGCACGGCCTTCAGGCCGGCGGGCGGGTCGAAGGGGCAGCCGGCGGCGCGCTGCGTGGGAAAGGTGACGGGCTCGGTGTGCTCCGCGTCGTGGCGCATGGAGTTCCTCCGTAAGACGGGGTGAAGCGGACGGTCGTGCGGGAGAGTTCGCGTGTCGGTGGGCATGCGGGCTATCGCTTGGCCGTACGGCCGAAGGCGGCGCGCGCCCAGAGGTAACCGACGAGGGTGAGACCGACGCACCAGGTGAGCGCGACATAGCCGCTGTTGCCGATCGCGGTGCCCATGAGCAGCCCGCGCAGCGTCTCGATGGCGGGAGTGAAGGGCTGGTACTCGGCGAACCAGCGCAGCCCGGTCGGCATCGAGTCGGTCGGCACGACGGCGCTGCCGAGGAAGGGCAGGAAGGTCAGCGGCAGAGGCGCGTTGCTCGCCGACTCGGGCGTCCTCGCCACCAGTCCCATGCCGGCGGACAGCCAGGTCAGGGCCAGCGTGAGCAGGGTGAGGAGGCCGATCGCGGCGAGCCACTCGACGGCGGAGGCGTCGGGACGGAAGCCGATGGCGAGCGCGACGCCGATGACCAGGGCGATGGCGGCCAGGGTCTGGAGGACACTGCCGAGGACGTGTCCGGTCAGGAAGGCGGCGCGGGAGATCGACATCGTGCGGAAGCGGTTGACGATGCCCTCGGTCATGTCGACGCAGACGCTGACCGCGGTGGCCACCGCGCCGGCGGTCGCGGTCATGAGGATGATGCCGGGTGCGACGTAGTCGATGTACTGCCCGTCGCCCGCGCCGGCGATGCCGGCGCCGAGCGCGCCTCCGAAGGCGTAGGTGAAGAGCAGCAGCATCATCACCGGCATGACGACGACGGAGACGGTCATCGACGGATAGCGCAGCGCGTGCTTGAGGTTGCGCCGCAGCATGGTCGTCGAGTCGCTGACGGCGTGGGCGAGGGTGCTCATCGGGTCATCTCCGTGGTGGTGTCCGGGGTGCCGCGACCGGTGAGGGTCAGGAACACGTCGTCGAGGTCGGGGGTGTGCACGGTCAGCGACTCGGCGCGCAGCGCCGCGGCGTCCAGGACGTCGAGCACGGCCCGCAGGGTGGGGATGCCGCCGTCGCTGGGGACGCGGAGCTCGAGCTCTTCGGGATCGCGGGCGGCGGCGCCGAAGTGGCGTGCCGCGGCGTCGAGTTCGGCGATTCCGGAGAAGCGCAGCAGGATGTGGCCGCCGGGGATGAGGCGCTTGAGCTCCTCGGCGGTGCCCTCGGCGACGAGCCTGCCCCGGTCGAGGACGGCGATGCGGTCGGCGAGCTGGTCCGCCTCCTCCAGATACTGCGTGGTGAGGAAGACGGTCACGCCCTCGTCGGTGACGAGCCGGCGGATGATCTCCCACATGGTGCGGCGGCTGCGCGGGTCCAGACCGGTCGTGGGCTCGTCGAGGAAGATGATCCGCGGCTCGCCGACGGGTGTCATCGCGAGGTCGAGCTTGCGGCGCATGCCGCCGGAGAGGGTGCTGACGGGCTTGCGGGCGGCCTCGGTGAGTTCGAACCGCTCCAGGAGCCCGGCCGTCCGGCGCCGGCCCTCGGGCCGGGGCAGGTGCCGCAGGTCCGCCATCAGCATCAGGTTCTCCTCGGCGGTGAGGAGCTGGTCGACGGCGGCGAACTGGCCGGTGACGCCGATGGCGGCGCGCACGCCCTCGGGGCGCTCGTCGAGGTCGTGGCCGGCGATCCGGGCCTGCCCGCCGTCGGGCGCGACGAGCGTCGAGAGGATCTCGACGGTGGTGGTCTTCCCGGCGCCGTTGGGGCCGAGCAGGGCGAAGACCGTTCCCTCGGTGATGCTCAGGTCGATGCCGTCGAGGACGAGCTTATCGCCGTAGGACTTGCGCAGTCCGACGGCGGAGATCGCCGTGGTGGTGGTGGCCGTCATGGTCATACGGTCCGCTCCTTGAGTCATGTGACATTTCATGGGTGACATGGCATGCCGGTCTCGCGCGGTCGCCGTCACGAGGACGGCGACGCGCGCCGGGCGGGGCCGGGCCGGTCTCAGGCGCGGCGGATGACGATGTCGCCGACGCTGGTGCGGGCGTGGATCTCGACGGTGTCGTCGGAGGTGTCGGGGGCTTCGGCGGCGTCGAGCGCGTTGCGTACGGTCCCGATCCTGGTGTTGACGTCGAGCCAGGCCGCGGTGGACGCGCGGATGCCGACCTCGATGTCGTGGGCGGAGGCCTGCAGGCGGACCACACCGCGGGCCACGTCGTTGACGCGGATGGGGCCGTTGGAGGACTTGACCTCCACCGAGGCGTGCGCCGTGTCGACGGTGACGCCGCCGTTCGCGGAGGTGACCTCCAGGGCGTCGGTGACCTCACGGATCACGGTCTCGCCGTTGCTGTTCTTGACCGTCGCGGTGCCGGTGATCTCGCCGATGTCGATCCGGCCGGCGGCGCTGATCTCGACGGGGCCGGTGGCCCGGTCGAGGCGGACGGCGCCGTGACCGGTCCGCAGGTTCGCCGGCCCGGTCTCGCCGAGCGAGATGTCGCCGAGCGAGGTCTTCACACGGCATTCGCCGAGCGTCCCCTCACCGATGTAGTCGCCCATGGGAGAGGTGCTGTGGAGGCGCGATCCCTCGGGCAGTTCCACGGTGATGTCGATGGATCCGTGCCGGCCGAACGGAGAACGCTTCTTGGCGCCCTTCACGGTCAGCGTGCCGTTGGCATAGGTGATCTTGGTCTGCTGGACGGCCTTGACGTCGGCCTCCTCGGCGCCGTTGCTCGGCAGGACCTCGACGACCGTGTCGGTGCGCTTGCCCGCGGTGATCCGGACGTTGCCGACCTCGAAGTCGAGGGAGGCGATGATGGGCTCGGGTGTGTCGAAAGAAGGCATGGTGGTCCCGTCCTCGCGGCTCTGGCTGGTGGGTGACTGGTGGGGGAGGAGCGGCGCCGCCGGCTAGCGGACCCAGCCCTGGTAGCTCTGGCCGTGGCGCGGCGGCCGGGGCTGCGACGGAGGCGGGCCGGCCGGCTCCAGGGCGAGGGCGACCGCGCGGACGAGCCAGGCGTTCACCGACAGGCCCTCCCGGCCGGCCGCCTCCTCGACCCGGGCCTTGAGCGGCGCGGGCAGCCGGAAGTTGATGCGGGCGGTGGCACCTTCCTCGCCGTCGGTGGCGAGTGACGCCATCGATGGCGCCGGTGGTGCCATCGGAGTCGCAGGAGCGGGCGCGCTCTCGTAGCCGGCGTCGGGCGCCGGTGGCGCCGTCACCACGAACTCGGGGTCGAGTCCGCGCAGCCGCACGTCCACCGAGCCGGGCGCCAGCTCGCGGGTGATCTCGTCCGAGGCGGCCGAGAGCGCGTTCAGGAGAGTCAGCCGCACGGCCGATTCCAGCGGTGTCGTCAGTCTCTCCGCCAGGGCACGCGCCTCGTCGCCGCCGGCGCCGGCGGCGACCGCGAGCTCCCGGCGGAGGTGGTCGACGTAAGGGGTCAGGTCCATGCGAACCATAGTGGCACCACTTTGGCGCCACCGCAACCTCCTTTGGCGCCACATGGCGTCAGGTGGCGCCGCTTGGTGTCATGGTGGCGCCAGGTGTGAGCGAGCCGACTGGTGCCACCGCCGTACGCGCAGACGCGTCGCCCCGCGGCGCCGGCCCCGCACCGCAGCCGTCTCCCGCCGCCTCCGGCCCTTCCTTTTCGAACTCCTCTCGGGCGCCGGCACCCCTGACCGAGCCCGCCGCGCGGAGCTTTACCGGGCCTGCGCCATGGCATAGCCTCGTCGGCACAGATCACCCGGAGTCGCGTGGATCCGCACCGCCCACAGGCGGCGTTCCGACGTGTGTCCCGATCCGTAACTCACCCTCCACGGTGTCGTTTTCCGTTCACACCAAGCAACAGAAGGCGGTCGTCGAATGCCCGGCACGGAGTCCTCCGACTACACCCAGCGGCTCGCCCGGCTGGAGACCTCGGGGATCAAGCGGCTGCTGCCCACCCAGGCCCCGTACCGGTGGAACCTGAAGCGGCTCGGCCTCGGGCGCGTCCTCGACGTCGGCTGCGGCATCGGCCGCAATCTGCTGAACTGCGGCCCCGACAGCGTCGGCGTCGACCACAACGCCACCTCCGTCGCCACCTGCCGCGAGCGCGGCCTCAACGCGTACACGCCCGACGAGCTCGCCGAGGCCCCCGACTGCGGCCCCGGCTCCTTCGACAGCATGCTGTGCGCCCACGTTCTGGAGCACATGGACGAGGCGCTCGGGAACACGATCCTCGAGCAGTACCTGCCGCTGGTGAAACCCGGCGGCTCGGTCGTGCTGATCTGTCCGCAGGAGGCCGGCTACAAGACCGACGCGACGCACGTGCGGTTCGTCGACTTCGACGGCATGCGCGCCCACGCCGAGAAGGTCGGCCTCACCGTCGAGCGCACCTACTCGTTCCCCTTCGCGCGCTCGGTCGGCAAGGCCTTCCCGTACAACGAGTTCGTCCTCGTCGCCCGCACGCCCGCCGCCGCCTGACCTTCTCCGCTCAGGGCAGGGGCTCCGGGCCCCAGCCGGGCACATGTGCCGCCGCGGCCCGCTCCCAGGCGGCCACGCCTCCGGCCAGCGGCCAGGCTCGGGTGATCTCCGTGGCCCGCTCGACCGCCCGCAGGGCGCCCGCGAGCTCCCGGCCCGCGGCGGCGGCCTTCACCCCGGCGAAGGGACCGTCCCCGAGCGCGGCCATGTGCTGTTCGTACTCCTTGACCGGCCGCTCGACACACGCCGCCACATAGGCGGCGTCGACCGCCCGCGAGAGCAGCAGCACGGCCGGCCGCCCGCCCTCCGCGAGTGCCGCCACCAGCCGGTCGTGCCCGTCGAGAACGACGGGAGAGGCCAGCCCGCTGACCCACCACAGCAGAACGGGCGGCAGCACACCCTCGCGGTACTGGCGCCGGTACGCCTTCACCCGCGGCGCCTCTGTCACGGACAGCGCCCGCAGCGGCAGCAGATCGCGGGCGTCCTCGGCCGGGTCGCCGTGACCGAACCAGGTGAGATGGCCTCGGTCGGTGTCATACGGCAGCAGCTTGGCCCAGTTGTCGTCCACGAACCAGCCCGGAGTCATCGGGCCCAGGTTCCACTCGCCCTCGTGCAGCGGCCCGTCCGCGGCCCCACGCAGCTCCGCCTCCGCGTACGCGGCCCAGCGCTCCGACCAGGCCTCCGAGCCGGGCGGCGCGAAGTCGGCGAAGGCGCGGGCCGTGGCGGCACGCAACGCGGGGAGCGGGGACGCGTAGGCGCCGGTCCGCGCGTAATGCACGCCGTGACGACTCGCCCGCTGGCGCGCGAACAGCACGGGCCGCCCGTCCTGCAGCAGGACGAGACGTCCGCCGTCGGCGCACTCCATCCGCAGCCCGGGCCGCACCGGTCGTTCGATCCGCATGCCGGGAGCCTACGAGGTCCCCCGCCGGCAGCCGGCCCCGGCTAGGGCACGCGCGCCGTCCACTCCGGCGACGCGAACTTCCTCTCCGCCAGTTCCTTCGCCCGCGCCAGCTCCTCTTCGGTGACCCGGCCCTCCGTCAGGCCGTACCGGCCGCGGAAGGAGGCGATCATGCGGTCGATGACCGCCTCGCGCGGCAGACCGGTCTGCCGGCGCAGCGGGTCCACCCGCTTCTTCGCGCTCCTGGTGCCCTTGTCGGAGAGCTTCTCGCGCCCGATCCGCAGCACCTGCGTCATCTTGTCGGCGTCGATGTCGTACGCCATCGTCACGTGGTGCAGCACCGCTCCCTCGCCCGCGACCACGCGCTTCTGGGCGGCGCCCGCGATCTTCCCGGCGTCGGTGGCGATGTCGTTCAGCGGCTGGTACCAGGCCTTGACGCCCATGTCGGCGAGGGCGCCGAGGACCCAGTCGTCGAGATACGCGTAGCTGTCGGTGAAGGACAGGCCCTGGACCAGGGCGTCGGGGACCGACAGCGAGTACGTGATGGTGTTGCCGGGCTCGATGAACATGGCCCCGCCACCGCTGATCCGGCGCACCACCTCGATGCCGTGCCGCCCGGCCGCCTCCGGATCCACCTCGTTGCGCAGCGACTGGAAGCTGCCGATCACCACGGCGGGCGAGGCCCACTCCCACACCCGCAGCGTCGGCGGCCGCCGGCCGGCCGCGACCTCGGCCGTCAGGACCTCGTCGAGCGCCATGTGCAGCGCCGGCGACCGCGGCGGCTCGTGGACCAGCTGCCAGTCGTAGTCCGTCCAGTCGGTGGCGTGCGCGAGCGCCCGGCGCACCGCCACCCCGACGCCCTCCGTCGTCAGGCCGAACATCTCCGTGCCCGGCGGCAGCGCCTGGTCGATACGGGCCGCGAGGCCCGCGGCGTCCGTGTCGGCGGGAGCGCCTTCCAGGGCCCGGTCGATCGCCCCGATCGCCTCGTCCGGCTCCAGGAAGAAGTCACCGGCGACCCGCACCCGGCGCAGCACGCCGTCCTCCACGTCGAGGTCGACCACGACCAGCTTGCCGCCCGGGACCTTGTACTCGCCGTGCACGGAACCCTCCCTGGAGGTCGCACCGTATCCATCGGGTGAAACTCGATCAAAGCGTACTCGCGGCCGCCCGGCCGCCCGCCGGTTGTCCACAGGTCGCCGTGAGGACCCCGGGATGTCAGACGCGTGTGGTGGGATGGACGCATGACGGAACGACGCACGACCGGAGAAGACGACTTCCTCGCCCATGTCCTCGCGGGCGGCACCACCGAGGTGGAGGAGGCCGTCCGCAAGGCCGCCGCCGCCGAGATCCTGCCGCGCTTCCGGCAGCTCGGCGCGGACGACATCGTCGAGAAGAACGGGCCGCACGACCTGGTCACCGTCGCCGACCGGGCCGCCGAGGCCCACCTCACCGCATCCCTCACGGCCCTGCTGCCCGGCTCCGTCGTGGTCGGCGAGGAGGCCGTGCACGCCGACCCCGCGGTGTACGAGGCCCTCAAGGGCGACGCGCCGGTGTGGATCGTCGACCCGGTGGACGGCACACGCCAGTTCGTCCGCGGCGAGGCCGGCTTCTGCACCCTCGTGGCCCTCGCCCGCCGCGGCGAGGTCCTCGCCTCCTGGACCTTCGCTCCGGTCCTGGAGGAGATGGCGGTCGCCGTCCGCGGCCGCGGCGCCACCCTGAACGGGCAGCCGATACGGTCGGGCGCGCCCGCCGCCGGAGCGGTCCTGGAGGTCGCCACCTCCCACCCCGACTACACCACCCCGGACCAGAAGCGCGCCCTGCTCGCCCTGCGCACCGAGGGCGTCGGCCCGCGGCCCTGCGGCTCCGCCGGCCTGGAATACCTGGCCGTCGCCCGGGGCGAGCTCGACGCCGTCGCCTTCTCCTGGGAGTACGCCTGGGACCACGCCGCGGGACTGCTCCTCGTCGCCGAGGCCGGCGGCGCCGACCTGACCCTCACCGGCGAGCCCTTCCGCGTCACCGGCGGCAACGCGCTGCCGTTCACCGCCGCCCGCGACGCGGCCACCGCCGAACGCGTCCGCGCCCTGCTCGCCGCCCGATGACACCGCGCCCGGGCCAGGCGACGCCCGTGCGTGGCTCGACGACACCGCACCCGGCCCCGACACCGCCCGTGCGTGGCCGGCGCGTGCCCGGGCGGCGCGGCCCGGCAGGCCGGGGCCGGGGCCGGGGCCGGGTAAGTCCCGTACAGGCGCGGGAATATGCTGGGTTCCCGGCCGCCTGCCGGCCGCCGGCTGGCTGACGAAGGAGTCCGAGGTGCCGTCGATGCTCGATGCCGTCGTCGTGGGAGCGGGGCCCAACGGACTGACCGCCGCCGTGGAGCTCGCGCGGCGCGGTTTCTCCGTCGCCGTGTTCGAGGCGAAGTCCACGGTCGGCGGCGGTGCCCGCACCGAGGAACTCACCCTGCCCGGCTTCCGCCACGACCCCTGCTCCGCCGTGCACCCGCTCGGCGTCGGCTCCCCGGTCTTCAACACGATGCCGCTGAAGCGCTACGGCCTGGAGTGGCTCCACCCCGAGCTGCCCATGGCCCACCCCTGGGACGACGGCACCGCGGCCGTCCTCGCCCGCTCGGTCGCCGAGACCGCCGCCTCCTTCGGGCCGCGGGACGCCGGCACCTACCGGCGGCTCGTCACTCCCTTCCTGCCGCACTGGGACACGCTGGTCCGGGACTTCATGCAGCTGCCGCTCACCGCGCTGCCCCGCGACCCGGTCACCCTCGCCCGCTTCGGCCTCACCGGACTCCCGCCGGCCGCCTGGATGCTGAGACGCTTCCGCGACGAGAAGGCCCAGGCCCTGCTCGCCGGACTCGTCGGCCATGTCATCGCACCGCTCGACGGCTTCGCGACCGGCGCCGTCGGGCTGGTCTTCGCGCTCGCCGCGCACACCGCCGGCTGGCCCATGCCCCGCGGCGGCTCCCAGTCGATCTCCGACGCCCTCGCCGCGTACCTGAAGGACCTCGGCGGCGCCGTCCACACCGACTACGAGGTCAAGCGCCTCGACGACCTGCCGCCGGCCCGCGCCTACGTCTTCGACACCTCGCCCACCGCCCTCGCGCGGATCGCCGGTCTGGGCGCCGCCTACGACCGCTACCGCTACGGCGCCAGCGCGTTCAAGATCGACTACGCCCTGAGCGGCCCCGTGCCGTGGACCGCGGAGGCCGCGCGCCGGGCGGGCACCGTCCAGGTCGGCCCGACCCGGGGCGAGATCGACACCGCCCTGCGCCAGGCGTCCTCCGGCACCGCGCCCGACACCCCGTTCCTCATCACCGCCCAGCCCAGCCTCGTCGACCCCGGCCGAGCGCCCGACGGCAAGCACGTCTTCTGGGCCTACGGCCACGTCCCCAACGGCTGGCGCGGCGACCTCACCGACGCGATCGAGCGGCAGATCGAGCGCTTCGCGCCCGGCTTCCGCGACCTGATCCTCGCCCGCGCCACCGCCGGCCCGCCCGAACTCGCCGAGCGCAACGCCAACTACGTCGGCGGCGACATCGCCTGCGGCGCCGCTCGCGGCCTCCAGCTCCTGCTGCGCCCCAAACTCTCGCTGTTCCCCTACTCCACCCCGCATCCCGCGGTCTTCCTCTGCTCCTCCGCCACCCCGCCCGGCCCCGGCGTCCACGGCATGTCCGGCCACAACGCGGCCAAGGCCGTCTGGCGCCGCCTGCGCGCCCCGGGCGCGCGCTGACAGCGCCTGCACCGAGCCCGCCCCGCCCCGGCCCCTCCGCCGCCGGGCCCGTACGCGGACGCACCGCGCCCGCACCGGACCCGTACCGGCTACCCGCCCGCGCACTGTGACGCGGCTCACGGGGAACGTTCGTGCCCTCCGCCTCCTCCTTGGGGTGTCGGTTCATCCGCGACCCACGGAGGGGGCACTCATGAAGGGCATCACCAGGCGGCGGGCGGCGAGAGCGGTCGCCGGACTGCTGGCCGCCGACGGCCTGCTGCACCTGTACTGGACGACCGGGGCGACCTGGCCCGCGCCGGACGCGCGCGCGCTGTCCCTCGCGGTCCTCGGCGGCGTCGTGCCGTTCACGCCTCGCGTGCTGCTGCCGCTGGCGGCCCTGCTGTTCACCGCTGCGGCGGCCGTCCTCGCGTACGGGAACGGGCGCGGCGGCCGCCGGCTGCGCCCGCTGCTCGGCGCCGTCACGCTCGCGGTCGCGGCCGGGCTCCTCGTCCGCGGCACGGCCGGCCTCGCCTGGGCGGCGGGCGCCGGCGACGGCGCGGGCGAGACCTTCGACCGGCTCAACCTGTTCCTCTACACGCCGCTCTGCCTCGCCTTCGGCCTGGCCGCCGCCCGGGCCGCGGGCGCCTGGGGCGAGAAGACACGCGGCGGCCCGGCCAAGGCGGTGTGGCTCCGGCGCACCGCGCTCGCCCTGCCGCTCGCCCTCACCGGAGCCCTGCTGTACGGCGCGTACGGATACCGGCCCGCCGAACAGCCCGCCGACCGCCCACCGCGCTCCGCCACGGCCGCCGGCTCCCGCTTCGTCGACACCCCGCTCGCCCGCTTCCACTACGTCAGGCGCGGCACCGGCTCGCCGGTCGTGCTGCTCTC
This sequence comes from Streptomyces sp. NPDC053493, assembly GCF_044544825.1. NCBI lineage: Bacteria > Bacillati > Actinomycetota > Actinomycetes > Kitasatosporales > Streptomycetaceae > Streptomyces > Streptomyces sp. NPDC053493. Next base: position 771,279 of record NZ_JBITXS010000002.1, on the reverse strand, counting down.
GCCCGGCGCCTCCTGGACCTTCGCCTGGCAGCGGCAGCTGGACGCCCTCTCCCGCGACCACACCGTCTACGCCGTCGACCTGCCGGGCCAGGGCTACACCCGGCTGCGCGCGAGGGACTTCACCTGGGACCTGAACGGGATGACCGAGGCCGTCGACAGCTTCCTCGACGCCGTACGGCTGCCACGCACCGCCCTCGCCGGCAACTCCTGGAGCGGCGGCTGGGCCCTCGCCTACGCCCAGCGGCACCCCGAACGGATCGACGGCCTCGTCCTCCTCGCACCGTCCGGCCTCGACGAGCGCGACCCGGCGGCCTGGGAGGCGCTCAAACTCCCCGCCGTCGGCGAGCTGCTGACCAATCTCGGCTCCGGCCGCTCCGCCGCCGCGTCCTCGCTGCGCGGACTGCTCGTCCACCAGGAGCTCGCCACCGACGAGACCGTCGACGCCCTGTGGACACCCGGCACCTTCGACGACAACCGCCGCTCCGTCTACCGCCTCGAACGCGGCCTCGACTGGCGCGAGACCGAGGCCGCGCTGCCCCGCACCCGCACTCCCGTCCTCCTCGTGTGGGGCCGCCAGGACACCGTGCTCCCGGTGGCACAGGCGCGCCGCTTCGGCGCCCTGCTGCCCGACGTCCAGGTCCACGAACTCGACGGCTGCGGCCACGCGTTGACCCTGGACTGCGCCGACACCGTCAACGGCCTCATGGAAGAGTTCCTCCGTGCTCGATGACCACGGCCGGGCCCGGGGCGTCGCCCTCGCCCGCGCCGCCCGCCGCGGCGACACCCTCGCCCTGCACGACCTCCTCGACCACCTCCTGCCCTACGTCGGCCGCATCTGCGGCCCGATCGCGCTCGACGACGGGCCGGACGCCACGCAGGAGGCGCTGGTCGCGGTGTTCCGCTCGCTGCGCACCCTGCGCGAACCGGAGACGCTCTACGGCTGGGTGCGCACGATCGCCGTACGCGAGGCGGTCCGGGTCGCCCGCTCCTCCGCCCGTGCCCGCCCAGCCGAACTGACCGAACTCCCGGCACCCGGCGACCCGCAGCTCGCCGCCGACATCCACGACGTCCTGGCCCGGCTTTCCCCGCGGCACCGCGCGATCCTCGTGCTGCGGGACGTCGAAGGGCTCGACGAGCAGACCGCGGCGCGGCTGCTCGGCGTCTCCACCGGCACCGCCAAGTCCCGGCTGCACCGCGCCCGGGTGAGCTTCCGAAAGGCGTGGTCCGCATGATCCCCGACGACCCGACGACTTCCTCCGGCCCGACGACTCCCTCCGGCCCGGCGGCCGCGTCCCACCCGGCGCATCCGTCGGGCCCGGGCTCCGACCTCCACTCCGGTTCCGGTTCCGACTCCCGCCACGGTCTCGACGACGTGCGCCGGCTGCGCGCCATGGCCGCCGGGGTCCGTGGCGCCCGGCTCGTCGAGGGCGTCGTCCCGGCGCCGCTCGCCGACGTGTGGGCCGTGATGGGCGACCTGGAGGGCGAGTTCGGCCGCTTCCAGCCCGACATGCGCCGGGTGCGCGTGCTGCGGACGGACGGCGACCGCGTGGAGGCGCTCGCCGTCAGCCGCTACGGCCTGCGCGCCCACTTCCACGGCGTGCTCAGGCCCGGCTGGTGCTGGCTCCAGAGCCGCTTCCTGATCATCGGGATGGCCGCCGTGCCCGCGCCCGACGGCACCCTGGTCGCCCTCACCGGCGGCGTCCGCCTCCCGGGCCGGGCGGCCCTCGTCCCCTTCGGCGCCCGTGGCGAACTCCACCGCGCCCTGCGCCGCCTCGACGACCGGGTCCGCGAGCGCGGCCCCGTCAGGCGTTGAGCACGCCCGTGCCCAGCAGGGCGAACAGCAGCAGACCGACGGCCACGCGGTAGACGACGAAGGCGTTGAACGAGTGCGCGGCGACGAACCGCAGCAGCCAGGCGATGGACGCGTAGGCCACCACGAAGGACACGGCCGTGCCGACCACCAGCGGTGCGGCGCCCACGCCGGCGCCGACGGCGTCCTTGAGCTCGTACAGTCCGGCGCCGGTGAGGGCGGGGATGCCGAGGAAGAAGGAGAGCCGGGTGGCGGCGACCCGGTCCAGGTCCAGCATCAGAGCGGTGGACATGGTCGCGCCGGAACGGGAGAAGCCCGGGAAGAGCAGCGCCAGGATCTGCGAGCCGCCCACCAGCATCGCGTCCTTGAAGCCGGTGTCGTCCTCGCCGCGCTTGTGGCGGCCCATCCGGTCGGCCGCCCACATGACACCGCTGCCCGCGATCAGCGATCCCGCCACCACCCACAGCGAGGCGAGCGGGCCCTCGATCAGGGACTTCGCGGCCAGGCCGACGGCCACCACCGGCAGCGTGGCCAGCACGACCCACCAGGCGAACTGGTAGTCGTGGTGGTAGCGCTCCTCCTTGTCGGTCAGACCGCGCACCCAGGCGGTGGTGATGCGGGCGATGTCCCGGCGGAAGTAGACGAGCACGGCGGCGATCGCGCCGACCTGGATGACGGCGGTGAAGCCGACCACGGACGCGTCCGCGACCGGGATGCCCATGATCCCTTCGGTGATCTTCAGATGGCCGGTGGAGGAGACCGGCAGGAACTCCGTGACACCCTCGACGACTCCGAGGACCACGGCCTGACCGAGGCTGATGGCACCACTCATGAGGGACCGTTCTACGCGACCCCGCGGGGCTCCCGGGCGAACGACACACCCGAAGGCCGTCGCCACGCCGCTCCCGGCGCGAAAAAGCCGTGCGGGCCGCGGGCCGCGGCGTGAGGATGGAGGGATGAGCACCTCCCGGCCCCGGATCGTCCTCGTCCGCGGCGACATCACCGACCAGGACGCCGACGTCGTCGTCAACGCCGCCAACTCCTCGCTCCTCGGCGGCGGCGGGGTCGACGGCGCCATCCACCGCCGGGGCGGCCCCGCGATCCTCGACGCCTGCCGCACGCTGCGCGCCGGGCACTACGGCCGCGGACTGCCCACGGGCCAGGCCGTCGCCACCACCGCCGGGAACCTCGCCGCCCGCTGGGTCGTCCACACCGTCGGCCCGGTGCACAGCCGCGAGGAGGACCGCACGGCGCTCCTCGCCTCCTGCTACCGCGAGTCGCTGCGCGTCGCCGCGGAACTGGGCGCGTCGACGGTCGCCTTCCCCGCGATCTCCACCGGTGTCTACGGCTGGCCCATGGACGACGGCGCCCGCGTCGCGATCCGTACGGTGCGGCAGGAGGCCGCTCCGCCCGTCCGCGAGGTCCGGTTCGTGCTCTTCGACCAGGCCGCGTACGACACCTTCGCGAAGGCGCTCGCCGACGCCGGACCCGAGGGCCCCGGCGGCCCCGACGGCGCCACGGGTCCCGCCGGACGTTGATGTCGTTTTCTCGCCAGCCCGGTCGTCGCCGATCGCCGATCCTTGAAGCATGCACACCGACACCGAGCGCTGCGTACGGGCCGTCCAGTCGAAGGACGCCCGCTTCGACGGCGTGTTCTTCACCGCCGTGCGCACCACTCGGATCTACTGCCGGCCCAGCTGCCCCGCCCGGCCGCCCAAGCCCGAGAACATGGAGTTCCATCCCACCGCCGCCTCCTGTCAGCGGGCCGGTTTCCGGGCCTGCAAGCGCTGTCGGCCCGACACCAGCCCCGGCTCGTCCGAGTGGAACGCCCGCGCCGACTCCGTCGCCCGCGCCGTACGGCTCATCCAGGACGGCGTCGTCGACCGGGAGGGCGTCCCGGGCCTCGCCGCCCGGCTCGGCTACAGCGCCCGGCAGATCGAGCGCCAGCTGTACGCCGAGCTGGGCGCCGGCCCGCTCGCCCTCGCCCGCGCCCAGCGCGCGCAGACGGCCCGGGTGCTGATCGAGACGACGCCGCTGCCCATGGCCCAGGTCGCGTTCGCGGCCGGTTTCGCCTCGATCCGCACCTTCAACGACACCGTCCGCGAGGTGTTCGCCCTCACGCCCGGCGAGCTGCGCACCCGTGCCCAGGGCTCCCGCGCGCACGGCTCCCGCGTCGCCCAGGCCTCGCGCCCGCAGGGCTCCCGCACACCGGACGCCCGCGCCGACGGCTCCCGTGAGGCCCTGTCGGCCACTCCCGGGGCGATCACCCTTCGACTGCCGTTCCGCGCCCCGCTGAACCCCTCCAACCTCTTCGGGCACCTCGTCGCGACCGCCGTCCCCGGCGTCGAGGAATGGCGCGACGGCGCCTATCGGCGGACCCTCGCCCTGCCCCACGGACACGGCATCGTCGCCCTCGCCCCGCGCCCCGACCACGTCCAGGCCCGGCTGTCCCTCACCGACCCGCGCGACCTCACCCACGCCATCAGCCGCTGCCGCCGGCTGCTCGACCTCGACGCCGATCCCGTCGCCGTCGACGACCAGCTGCGCACCGACCCGCTGCTGGCGCCGCTCGTCGACGCCGCACCCGGGCGGCGGGTGCCGCGCACCGTCGACGCCGCCGAGTTCGCCGTACGGGCGGTGCTCGGCCAGCAGGTGTCGACGGCCGCCGCCCGCACCCACGCGGCCCGCCTGGTCACCGCCCACGGCGAGCCCGTCGAGGATCCCGAGGGCGGCCTCACCCATCTCTTCCCGACGCCCGCGGCGCTCGCCGGCCTCGACCCGAGCACCCTCGCCCTCCCGCAGAGCCGGCGCACCACCCTGCTCACCCTCGTCACCGCGCTCGCCGACGGCACGCTCGCGCTCGGCCCCGAGAGCGACTGGGCCGAGGCCCGGGCCCGGCTGCTCGCGCTGCCCGGCTTCGGCCCCTGGACCACCGAGGTCATCGCCATGCGGGCGCTCGGCGACCCCGACGCCTTCCTGCCCGGCGACCTCGGCGTCCGGCGCGCGGCCCAGGGCCTCGGACTGCCCGCCACCCCCGCCGCGCTGACGGCCCGCGCCGCGCGCTGGCGGCCCTGGCGCGCCTACGCCGTGCAGTACCTGTGGGCCACCGACTCCCATCCGATCAACCACCTCCCCGCCTAAGGAAGCCGACCGCCCATGCCCACCGTCCAGCACACGGTCGTGGACAGCCCCTACGACCTGCTGACCCTCGTCGCCGTCGACGGCGTCCTCAGCCGGATGTACATGACCGACCAGCGCCACCGCCCGCCGGAGGAGACCTTCGGCACGCCCGACCCGCGTCCCTTCACGGAGGCGGTGCGCCAGCTCGACGCGTACTTCGCCGGCGAACTCACCGAGTTCGACCTGCCGTTGCACCTGGTCGGCACGGAGTTCCAGCTCCGCGTCTGGGAGCAGCTCCGGCGGATCCCGTACGGCGAGACCCGGACGTACGGCGAACTGGCGGAGGCCCTCGGCAGTTCCGGGGCCTCCCGCGCGGTCGGCCTCGCCAACGGCAAGAACCCGGTCACGATCATCGTGCCCTGCCACCGGGTGATCGGCTCCGGCGGCAGCCTCACCGGCTACGGCGGCGGCCTCGACCGCAAGAAGCGCCTGCTCGCCTTCGAGTCGGGCGCGGCCCCCGACGCCCTCTTCTAGCGCAGGCGCTCCAGGAGCGCGGGCAGCGCCGTACCGATCGGCTCGCGCAGCACCTCGGCGGCGAGCGGGTCGTACGGCGTGGGCTCGGCGTTGACGATGATCAGCCGGGCCCCGTGCTCGGCGGCGATGCCCGCCAGCGAGGCGGCCGGCTGCACCTGCAGACTCGTGCCGACGGCGATGAACACCTCGGCGGCCTTCGCGATCGACATGGCCTGCGCCAGCACCCGCGGATCGAGCCGCTGCCCGAACATCACGGTCGCCGACTTCAGGATCCCGCCGCACTTCAGGCACGCCGGATCGGCCTCGCCGGCGGTCACCCGCTCCAGGGCCTCGGCCATCGACGAACGGGCGTGGCACGCCGTGCACACCACCGACCGCGCCGAGCCGTGCAGTTCGAGCACCTTGCGCTCCGGCACACCGGCGGCCTGGTGCAGCCCGTCCACGTTCTGCGTGATCACCCGCAGCGCGTTGCCGCTCTTCTCGTACGCGGCGACGGCATGGTGCGCCACGTTCGGCTCGACTCGCAGCCCCGGCCCGTCGAGCCGCATCCGCCACGACCGGCGGCGGACCTCCGGGTCCGCCATGTACGGCCCGTAGGTGACGAGCCGTTCGGCCCCCGGGTCACGGCGCCACAGCCCGTCGGGTCCCCGGTAGTCGGGGATGCCCGAGTCCGTGGAGATACCGGCACCGCTGAGGATCGCGACCATCGTCATGACGCGAGCGTAGGCGTGCCCGAAGCCCTCCCGCGAGCCGATTTTCCGGTGCCGCCCGAGCCCGAGCGGGGCCGGGCGGCGCCCCTGGATCAGCGCGCCAGTTCCGCGAGCCGCACCGTCCGCTCCGCCAGTTCGCTGATCCGCGCCCCGTCGAAGCCCATGATCGCGCTGCGCACCCGGTCCTTCAGCGGCTCCGACCACTGGGGCGGGATGTTCGAGGCACCGCACATCACGCCGGCGACCGAGCCGGCCGTCGCCCCGTTGGAGTCGGTGTCCAGGCCGCCGCGCACGGTCAGCGCGACGGTGCGGGTGAAGTCCCCCTCGCCGTACAGCAGACCGGCGGTCAGCACCGCCGCGTTCGGGACCGTGTGGATCCAGCCCAGCGCGCCGGTCTCCTTCGCCAGCTCGGCCAGCGCCTCGGACCACTCGACACCCGCCTCGTACAGCGCCGTCGTGTGCCGCACGGTCCTGGCCAGCCGGCAGCTCGCCGGGATGCGCTCCAGGGCGCTCGCCACCGCCGTACGCGCGTCGGGCGCCGTGAACGCGGCCGCCACCAGCGCCGCCGCCCACATCGCCCCGTACACGCCGTTGCCCGTGTGGGACAGCGCCGCGTCGCGCCGGGCCAGCGAGGCGGCCCGGCGCGGATCACCCGGCGAGGTCCAGCCGTAGACGTCCGCCCTGATCAGCGCGCCGATCCACTCCTGGTACGGATTGTCGTACGTGGCGGTCAGCGGCGGCTTCAGACCGTTGGCCAGATTCCGGTAGGCCACCCGCTCCGCCGTGAAGGTCTGCAGATACGGCAGCCTCAGCAGCCACTGCTCGCCGACCTGCTCCGTGGTGAACGCGAAACCGCGGGTCTCCAGCACGTGCAGGCCGAGGATCGAGTAGTCGACGTCGTCGTCCCGGCAGCTGCCGTTGATCCGGCCGCGCACGCACTGCGGCCACTCCGGGCGGAGCTCGAAGCCGTCGGCGCCCGCGGCGGGCGGCGGCGGCAGATAGTCGGTGAGCGGCAGGGCGCCGGTCAGCCGCAGATAGTCGTCGATCCGCGCGGGCGTCCAGTGCTCGCCGCTCTCGACCGGCTTGCCGAGCATGTTCCCGGCGATCCGCCCCGTCCAGCCGCCGAGGATCCGGTCCGCGAGTTCACTGTGCTTGAGCAGGCCCATGCCTCCGGTGTACCCAATGCGGGGCCGCGCCGCGCGGTGACGCGCCCGCCCGGCCCCGGGCGGCCCGGCCCGTCGGTCGTCGCGGGTCTCGGCCCCCTCCGTCGTCGCCCTCGGCCCCCCTCAGTCGTCCTCGTCCTCGGCCCCGGCCCGCGTCAGTCGTCCTCGGCCCCGGCCCGGGACCTGGCCGCCGCCCGGCGCAGCCGGTGGTGGCGCGAGGGCGCCTGGCCGGTCGTCGCGTCCCCGACCGCCGCCCGCACCGCGTCCCGCACGCCGTGCGGCGCCGGAGACCGGACCGGGCCCGCGCCCGGGTCCTCGCGCAGCTCCTTCAGCAGCGCCCAGCACAGTCCCAGCATCACCAGCACGAACGGCAGCGCGACCAGGATCGTCGCCGTCTGCAGCGAGTTCAGGCCGCCGGCGACCAGCAGCACGGCCGCGACCGCCGCCATCAGCACGCCCCAGGCGACCACCAGCCAGGTCGGCGGGTGCAGCGCGCCGCGGCTGGTGAGCGAGCCCATCACGAGCGAGGCCGAGTCCGCGCTCGTCACGAAGTACGTCATGACCAGGAGCATCGCCAGATACGAGGTGACCGTGCCGATCGGCAGCGCGTCCAGCATCGCGAACAGCGAGGCCTCCGCCCCGTCCCGCACCGCGCCCGCCAGGTCGGCGGCGCCCGTGGAGTCGAGCCGGATCGCCGTGCCGCCCATGACGCAGAACCAGATCACGGTGGCGCCCGACGGCACGAGCAGCACCCCGACCAGGAACTCGCGGACGGTGCGGCCGCGTGAGATCCGGGCGATGAAGGTGCCGACGAACGGCGCCCAGGACAGCCACCACGCCCAGTAGAAGATCGTCCAGCTGCCCAGCCAGGCCCGGTCGGTGAAGGCGCCGGTCCGGCTCGCCATCGGCAGCAGCTGGTGCAGATAGCCGCCGACCGAGGCGGGGATCGTGTCGAGCACGTAGACGGTCGGGCCGAGCAGGAACACGAACAGCATCAGGCCGGCCGCGAGCACGATGTTCAGCGTGGACAGCCACTTCACGCCCTTGTGCAGGCCCGAGAAGGCCGACAGGACGAACGCCGCCGAGAGCGCCGTGATGACGACCAGCTGCGTCGCGTGGAGTTCCGCACGCCCACGGTGAGGTTCAGGCCCTCCGCCACCTGGAGCGCGCCGAGGCCCAGGCTCGTCGCCGTGCCGAAGACGGTCGCGAACACCGCGAGCAGGTCGATCGCCCTGCCCGGCCAGGACCGGGCCCGCCGCTCGCCCAGCAGGGGCACGAACGCGGCGCTGAGCGTGTTCCCGCGGCCCTTGCGGAAGCCCGCGTAGGCGAGGGCGAGGCCGGCGATGCCGTAGATCGCCCAGGGAGTGAGCGTCCAGTGGAAGAACGAGTACTCCAGGGCGGTACGGGCCGCGGCGCCCGACCGGGGCGGGACACCGCTCGCCGGCGGCGGGTCCAGATAGTGCTGGAGCGGTTCCCCGACCCCGTAGAACATCAGGCCGATGCCCATGCCGGCGCTGAACATCATCGCGATCCACGCGAGGTTCGTGAACTCCGGCCGTGAGTCGTCCGCGCCGAGCCGGACCCGGCCGAAGCGGCTCAGCGCGATCACCACGCACAGCACCAGGAACAGGTCCGCCGCGGTCACGAACAGCCAGGCGAAATCGGACAGCACCCAGCCGAGGGCCGAGGAGGAGGCGTCGTCGAAGGATTCCTTGCCGAGCGCCGCCCAGCCCACCACCGCGACCACGGCCGCCATTCCGATTCCGATGACCTTTGGGTCGGGGCGGGGCCTTTGTTCTTCGATTTGATCGATCGGTTCCATGCTCATATGGCCCCACTATGGTGCGGAATATCGCCTTATCAGGGGGTGGCACGCCGTCTGGCCGGACGGATAGGGTCGGCCTCGGCGCGACTGCCTGTTCGAAAGCAAGGGATGCAAGGTGACGGACGGAGCAGTAACTGAGGTCGCACGCGTGCTCGTCGCGGCCGACAAGTTCAAGGGCTCGCTCACGGCCGTACAGGTCGCGGAGCGGGTCACAGCAGGACTGCGACGGGTCGTCCCGGAGCTCGAAGTGGAGACGCTGCCCGTCGCGGACGGCGGTGACGGCACCGTCGCGGCGGCCGTCGCGGCCGGGTTCGAACGGCGCGAGGTCTCCGTCACCGGGCCGCTCGGCGAGCCCGTCACGGCGGCGTTCGCGCTGCGCGGGACCACGGCGGTGGTGGAGATGGCGGAGGCGTCCGGCCTCCAGCTCCTGCCGGCCGGGGTCTTCGCCGCGCTGACCGCCACCACCTACGGCTCCGGCGAGGTGCTGCGCGCCGCGCTCGACGCGGGCGCCACCACGATCGTCTTCGGCGTCGGCGGCAGCGCCACGACCGACGGCGGCGCCGGCATGCTGGCCGCGCTCGGCGCCCGCTTCCTCGACGCCGACGGCAAGCCCGTCGGCCCCGGCGGCGGCGCGCTGGCCTCGCTCGCCTCGGCCGACCTGTCCGGCGTCGACCCGCGCTTCGCCGAGGTCGACTTCGTCCTGGCCAGCGACGTGGACAACCCGCTCACCGGCCCGAAGGGCTGCGCGGCGGTGTACGGCCCGCAGAAGGGCGCCTCCCCGGAGGACGTCGAGACCCTCGACGCGGCCCTCGCCCACTACGCCCGGATCCTGGAGAAGGCGATCGGCCCCAAGGCCGCCGAACTCGCCGCGTCTCCCGGCGCCGGCGGCGCGGGCGGCATCGGCTACGGCGCCCTGCTGCTCGGCGCGAGCTTCCGGCCCGGCATCGAGCTGATGCTGGAGGTCCTCGGCTTCGCCACGGCCCTGGAGCGCGCCGACCTGGTCATCACCGGCGAGGGCTCCCTCGACGAGCAGACCCTGCACGGCAAGGCCCCGGCGGGCGTCGCCGCGGCGGCCCGCGCCGCCGGCAAGGACGTCGTCGCGGTCTGCGGCCGGCTCGCCCTCGCCCCCGAAACCCTCGGCGCCGCCGGCATCCGCCGCGCCTACCCGCTCACCGCCCTGGAGCCGGACCCGGCGAAGTCCATCGCCAACGCGGGCCCGCTCCTGGAGCAGGTGGCGGCGGACATCGCCCGGGACTTCCTGTCCTGACCGTCCGCGCCGCGACCCGGGCCGCGCAGGCCGCCCGGGTGCCGCGGCCGGCCGCCCGGAGCCGGGACACACCCGCGTAACACGCGGGTGTGAGGCTCGGGCGCATGAACGCGAACGTACGGAGCGAAGAGTCCGGCCTGCCGTCGGGGCCGTCCGGGACGCCGGGCGTCGGACGGACCGCCGGTGAGGGTGACGGCCCCGACGGGCCACCGCCGAGGGCCGACATCAGACGGCTCGGGCCCGAGGAGGTCCGTGGGCAGGCCGCCGACGGCCTTGCGGGCCTGCTGGTGGACGCGGTCGAGGGCGGGGCCTCGTTGGGCTTCCTGAGGCCGCTGGAGGCCTCGGAGGCCGCCGCCTGGTGGGAGGCCGCCGCGGGGGAGCGGGAGGTGTGGGCGGCGTACGACGCCCGCGGCCACGTGCTCGGCGCCGTCACGCTCGTCCGCGAGACCAAGGAAAACGGCCGCCACCGCGGCGAGATCGCCAAGCTCGCCGTCCACCGCGCCGCCCGCGGCCAGGGCCTCGCCCGCCGCCTCCTCGCCGCCGCCGAGGCCCACGCCGCCGCCCTCGGTCTGCGCCTGCTCGTCCTCGACACCGAGACCGGCAGCCCCGCCGAACACCTCTACCGCGCCACCGGCTGGACCGCGGCCGGCACCGTCCCCGACTTCGCCGCCGACCCGTCCGGCACCCTGCGCCCCACGACCCTCTACTACAAGCGCCTGCCCGCCTGACGGCCCCCGCCGCACACGAAAGGGCCGGGCACACGAAAGGGCCCCGGACGCGATCCGCGTCCGGGGCCCTTCGCCGTTCCGTCGTCCTTACGGCAGCTGCGCCGCCTGCGCCTGCCGCGCCTCCCGGCTCTCGCGCCGGTTGTCGCGGAAGGTGTTCACTCGCCGGGCCGTCGCGAAGAGGGGGATCACGGCGCCCAGCACCACCTGCAGCGCGCAGCCGGTCTGGAGCAGGAACTGACCGCCCGGGGCGTCGAACGCCCAGGCCGCCAGCATGGCCATCGCACCGACGATCCAGCTGAGCATCGCCACCGCGAGGGCGCCCCGCGGCTTCGGGTACTCCACGCGGCTCACCATCAGCCACGCCGTACCGATGATCGCGAACAGCGTCGGGATGAACGGCAGCTCCAGCAGGATGATCGAGACCACCGTCAGCGCGCCGAAGGGGCTCGGCATGCCCTGGAACATGCCGTCCTTCATCGTCACGCAGGAGAACCGCGCGAGTCTGAGCACGACCGCCAGCAGCACCACGATGGCGGCCACCGCGGAGACCTTCTGCTGGGCGTCGTCCGCGACCATCCCGTACACGAGCACGAAGTACGCCGGCGCCAGACCGAAGCTGATCAGGTCCGACAGGTTGTCGAGCTCCGCGCCCATCGGCGACGAGCGCAGCTTGCGCGCCACGATGCCGTCGAAGAGGTCGAAGATCGCCGCGCACAGCATCAGGATCACGGCGGTGGCGGCGCTGTTGCGCGCCATGCCGGTCTCGCTGCTCCCGGTGAGGTGCGGGATGAGGATGCCGGTGGTGGTGAAGTACACCGCCATGAAGCCGCACGTGGCGTTACCGAGCGTGAGGGCATCCGCTATGGACAGCCTCAGCGACAGCGGCATCTCCTCGGCTTCCGGCACGGCCTCCGCCTGCGCGTCGGCGGCCCAGTCGGCCGCCCGTGTGTCGGGATCAATCACGGTCAATGCGAGTCACCCCCGCGGTCGTGGTCTGTCCGACCTCGACGGCGACCTCGACACCCTCCGGAAGGTAGATGTCGACGCGCGAACCGAAGCGGATCAGGCCGATCCGGTCACCCTGCTCGACCTTCGTCCCCTGCGGGATGTACGGCACGATGCGCCGGGCGACGGCACCGGCGATCTGCACCATCTCGATGTCGCCGAGCTCCGTGTCGAAGTGCCAGACAACGCGCTCGTTGTTCTCGCTCTCCTTGTTGAACGCCGGCACGAAGCCACCGGGCACGTGCTCCACGGACGTCACCGTGCCGGCCAGCGGCGCGCGGTTGACGTGGACGTTCAGCGGGCTCATGAAGATGGCGACCCGGGTGCGTCCGTCCTTCCACGGCATGATGCTCTGCACCACACCGTCCGCGGGCGAGATGACCCGGCCCTGAGCGATCTCGCGCTCGGGGTCGCGGAAGAACCACAGCATGCCGGCCGCGAGAGCGGTGACCGGCACGGCGATGGCCTTGGCGCGCGTCGACTTGCGGGAGCGCGCGAGGCTGAGCGCCGCGGTGGCGACGGTCGGCAGAAGCCACGGCGATGCTCCGCGTGCGATGCGTACGCCCTTGAGGCTGTCGCGGTGTGCAGAGGTTTGGCTGTGGGGCATGGATGACCTTCGTAGCGGATGATGCCGCGCTGGCAACGGGGGACGGCGGCTTTCCGGCGATGCTATCGGTTGCGAGCCGCAACTGGGCAAGCCAGCAGCCGAGTCGGCGGCCGGAAGACGAACACAGGGTGTGATCTTCTTCGCGGCCAAACCGACTCAAAAGCGACAATCAACCCTGGAACCGGTACTCCTCGAGCAGCCGACGACCAATGATCATTTTCTGGATCTCGGCGGTACCTTCACCGATGAGCAGCATCGGCGCCTCGCGGTAGAGACGCTCGATCTCGTACTCCTTCGAGAAGCCGTAACCGCCGTGGATACGGAAGGCATCCTCGACGACCTCCTTGCAGTATTCGGAGGCGAGGTACTTCGCCATCCCTGCTTCGAGGTCGTTTCGTTCCCCGGAGTCCTTTTTGCGTGCTGCGTTCACCATCATGGCATGAGCGGCCTCGACCTTGGTAGCCATCTCGGCCAGCTTGAACTGAATCGCCTGGTGCTGGGCGATCGGCTTACCGAAAGTGTGACGCTGCTGGGCATACTGGACGCCCAGCTCGAAGGCACGCTGAGCGACGCCGCAGCCACGCGCCGCCACGTTCACGCGGCCGACCTCCACGCCGTCCATCATTTGGTAAAACCCTCGGCCGGTGACCCCGCCCAGGACGCGATTGGCCGGAATGCGCAGTCCGTCCATGATGAGTTCGGTCGTGTCAACGCCCTTGTAACCCATCTTGTCGATCTTCCCGGGAATGGTGAGGCCGGGCCGGACCTCTCCGAAGCCGGGCTCCTTCTCGACGAGGAAGGTCGTCATCGACTTGTGCGGGGCGGTCCCCTCGGGGTGTCCTTCGTCACTTCGGACGAGCACCGCGACCAGCGTTGACGTGCCGCCGTTCGTCAGCCACATCTTCTGGCCGTTCAGGACGTACTCGTCGCCGTCCTTGACCGCCTTCGACGTGATCGCCGACACGTCCGAGCCGAGGCCCGGCTCCGACATCGAGAACGCGCCACGCGTCTCGCCGGCCGCCATCCGCGGAAGGAAGTAGTCCTTCTGCTCCTGGGTGCCGTGCTGCTTGAGCATGTACGCCACGATGAAGTGGGTGTTGATGATGCCGGACACCGACATCCAGCCGCGCGCGATCTCCTCCACGCACAGCGCGTAGGTGAGCAGCGACTCACCCAGGCCCCCGTACTCCTCGGGGATCATCAGGCCGAAGACGCCGAGCTCCTTGAGCCCGTCCACGATCTGCTGCGGGTACTCGTCCCGGTGCTCGAGCTCCGTGGCGACCGGGATGATCTCCTTGTCGACGAAGTCCCGGACGGTGGCGAGGATCTCCTGCTGGACGTCGGTCAGACCGTGGGTCTGGGCGAGTCGCGCCATGACTACTTCCCCTGTTCCTTCAGCTCGGGGCGGCCGGGCTGCTCGCCGCCGCGCGCGTCGATGTACTCGGCGGTCGGGACCATCACCTTGCGGCGGAAGACGCACACCAGGGTGCCGTCCTGCTTGTAGCCCTTGGTCTCGACGTAGACGATGCCGCGGTCGCTCTTCGACTTCGACGGCGTCTTGTCCAGGACGGTCGTCTCGCCGTAGATGGTGTCGCCGTGGAAGGTCGGCGCCACGTGCCGCAGCGACTCGATCTCCAGGTTGGCGATCGCCTTGCCGGAGACGTCCGGCACGGACATGCCGAGCAGCAGCGAGTAGATGTAGTTGCCGACGACGACGTTCTTCTTGAAGTCCGTCGTGTTCTCCGCGTAATTCACGTCCATGTGCAGCGGATGGTGGTTCATCGTCAGCAGACAGAAGAGATGATCGTCGTACTCGGTGACCGTCTTTCCGGGCCAGTGCTTGTAGACGGCGCCGATCTCGAACTCTTCGTAGGTGCGGCCGAACTGCATCGGGGATCAGGCCTCCGGGATCTCGAACTTGGTGGTGCGCTGCATGCCGGCGGCACGGCCCTTTCCGGAGATGACCAGGGCCATCTTGCGGGAGGCCTCGTCGATCATCTCGTCGCCGAGCATCGCGGAGCCCTTCTTCCCGCCGGCCTCGGACGTGTAGTAGTCGTACGCGTCGAGGATCAGCTCGGCGTGGTCGAAGTCCTCCTGCGAGGGCGAGAAGATCTCGTTCGCGGCGGCGACCTGGTCCGGGTGCAGCACCCACTTGCCGTCGAAGCCGAGGGCCGCGGCGCGCTGGGCGACCGCCTTGTAGCCCTCCTGGTTGCGGATCTGGAGGTAGGGGCCGTCGATCGCCTGGAGGTTGTTGGCGCGGGCGGCCATCAGGATGCTCATCAGGATGTGGTGGTAGGCGTCCGCCGGGTAGCCGGGCGGCTGCTCACCGACGACCAGCGACTTCATGTTGATGGAGGCCATGAAGTCGGCCGGGCCGAAGATGATCGTCTCGACGCGCTGCGAGGCCTGGGCGATCGCGTTGACGTTGGTCAGGCCCTGGGCGTTCTCGATCTGCGCCTCGATGCCGATCTTGCCGACCTCGAAGCCCATGGTCTTCTCGATCTGGGTGAGCAGCAGGTCGAGCGCCACGATCTGCTCGGCGTTCTGCACCTTCGGCAGCATGATGCAGTCGAGGTTCTGGCCGGCGCCCTCGACGACCGTGACGACGTCACGGTAGGTCCAGTGGGTCGTCCAGTCGTTGACCCGCACGACCCGGGTCTTGCCGGTCCAGTCGCCCTCGTTGAGGAACTTCACGATGGTGTGCCGGGCCTCCGGCTTGGCCAGCGGAGCGCACGCGTCCTCGAGGTCCAGGAAGACCTGGTCGGCGGCCAGACCCTGGGCCTTCTCGAGGAAGCGCGGGTTGGAGCCGGGCACCGCGAGGCAGGAGCGGCGGGGACGCAGCCGGTTCACGGGCGTGCTGGTCATGCGGGGACCTCCGTACTTTCAAGGGGGCTGAGCTGGTTCGCTTTCCGGATCTCGTCGACGATACGGCCGATGATCCCGGTGATGCCGAAGTCCTTCGGGGTGAAGACGGCGGCCACGCCCGCCGCCTTGAGCTCCTCGGCGTCGGCGTTCGGGATGATCCCGCCGACGACGACCGGGATGTCGGCGGCGCCGGCGTCCTTGAGCCGGTCGAGGACGTCCGGTACGAGCTGGGCGTGCGAGCCGGACAGGATCGACAGGCCGACCGCGTGCACGTCCTCCTCGAGGGCCGCGTCCACGATCTGCTCGGGCGTCAGCCGGATGCCCTGGTAGACCACCTCGAAGCCGGCGTCGCGGGCCCGTACGGCGATCTGCTCGGCGCCGTTGGAGTGCCCGTCCAGGCCCGGCTTGCCGACCAGGAAGCGGAGCTTGCCGACGCCCATGTCCTGGGCGGTGCGGTCCACCTTGCGGCGCACCTCGGCGAGCGGGGAGCCCTCCTCGGCCGGCACGGCGACCGGAGCGGAGGAGACGCCGGTCGGGGCGCGGAACTCGCCGAAGACCTCGCGCAGCGCCCCGGCCCACTCGCCGGTGGTGACGCCGGCGCGGGCGCACTCCAGCGTGGCCTCCATGAGGTTGCCGGTGCCCTTGGCGGCCTCCTTGAGGCGCTCCAGCGCCTTGCAGGGCCGCGGGTGGTTGAACGGCGGCTGGTAGCGGGTGTCGCGCCAGGTGGCGAGGGCGGAGACGACCCGGGCCTCGACGGCCGGGTCGACCGTCTGGATCGCGGTGTCGAGGTCGGCGGTGAGCGGGTTCGGCTCGGTCGTCTCGAAGATGTTGACGCCGACGATCTTCTCCTCGCCGGACTCGATACGGGCCCGCCGCTCGGCGTGCGAGGCGACCAGCTGGGCCTTCAGGTAGCCGGACTCGACGGCGGCCATGGCGCCGCCCATCTCCTGGATCCGCTCGATCTCGGCCAGGCACTCGGTGACCAGGGCCTCGACCTTGGCCTCGATGACGTGCGAGCCGGCGAAGATGTCCTCGTACTCCAGGAGGTCCGACTCGTGCGCCAGGACCTGCTGGATGCGCAGCGACCACTGCTGGTCCCAGGGCCGCGGCAGGCCGAGCGCCTCGTTCCAGGCGGGCAGCTGGACGGCGCGGGCGCGGGCGTCCTTGGAGAGGGTGACGGCCAGCATCTCGAGGACGATGCGCTGGACGTTGTTCTCCGGCTGGGCCTCGGTCAGGCCGAGCGAGTTGACCTGCACGCCGTAGCGGAAGCGGCGCTGCTTGGGGTCCTCGATGCCGTACCGCTCGCGGGTGACGGTGTCCCAGATGCGGCCGAAGGCGCGCATCTTGCACATCTCCTCGATGAAGCGGACGCCGGCGTTCACGAAGAACGAGATCCGGGCGACGACCTCGCCGAACCGCTCCTCGGGGACCTGCCCCGAGTCGCGGACGGCGTCGAGGACGGCGATGGCCGTGGACATGGCGTACGCGATCTCCTGGACCGGGGTCGCGCCCGCCTCCTGCAGGTGGTAGCTGCAGATGTTGATCGGGTTCCACTTCGGGATGTGGTTGACCGTGTACGCGATCATGTCCGTCGTGAGGCGGAGCGAGGGGCCGGGCGGGAAGACGTGCGTCCCGCGCGACAGGTACTCCTTCACGATGTCGTTCTGGGTGGTGCCCTGGAGCTTGGTGATGTCCGCGCCCTGCTCCTCGGCGACCACCTGGTAGAGCGCCAGGAGCCACATGGCGGTGGCGTTGATGGTCATGGAGGTGTTCATCTGCTCCAGGGGGATGTCCTGGAACAGCCGCCGCATGTCACCGAGGTGCGAGACGGGAACCCCGACCCGGCCGACCTCGCCGCGGGCGAGGATGTGGTCGGGGTCGTAGCCGGTCTGCGTGGGCAGGTCGAACGCGACCGAGAGGCCGGTCTGGCCCTTGGCGAGGTTCCGCCGGTAGAGCTCGTTCGACGCCTCGGCGGTGGAGTGACCGGCGTAGGTCCGCATGAGCCACGGCCGGTCCTTTTCCCTTCGCGCCCGCGATGCTGTCTGACGCTCTGTCATCTGTGGTCCCGGGGTCAGATGTTACGGAAGCGGTTGATGGCGTCGATGTGCTTCTCGCGCATCTCCGGGTTGCGGACGCCGAGGCCCTCCTGGGGCGCGAGGGCGAGCACGCCGACCTTGCCCTGGTGCAGGTTGCGGTGCACGTCGTAGGCGGCCTGGCCGGTGTCCTCCAGGGAGTAGACCTTGGAGAGCGTCGGGTGGATCTTGCCCTTGGCGATCAGGCGGTTGGCCTCCCACGCCTCGCGGTAGTTGGCGAAGTGCGAGCCGATGATGCGCTTCAGCGACATCCACAGGTAGCGGTTGTCGTACTGGTGCATGTAGCCCGAGGTGGAGGCGCAGGTGGTGATGGTGCCGCCCTTGCGGGTGACGTACACCGAGGCGCCGAAGGTCTCGCGGCCCGGGTGCTCGAAGACGATGTCGATGTCCTCGCCGCCGGTCAGCTCGCGGATCTTGGAGCCGAAGCGCTTCCACTCGCGCGGGTCCTGGGTGTTCTCGTCCTTCCAGAACTTGTAGCCCTCGGCGTTGCGGTCGATGACCGCCTCCGCG
Organism: Streptomyces sp. NPDC053493; assembly: GCF_044544825.1. Classification (NCBI taxonomy): domain Bacteria; kingdom Bacillati; phylum Actinomycetota; class Actinomycetes; order Kitasatosporales; family Streptomycetaceae; genus Streptomyces; species Streptomyces sp. NPDC053493. The sequence goes on along the minus strand of NZ_JBITXS010000002.1, from coordinate 753,042 downwards.
CCCATGGCCCGGCAGATGTCGGCCTTCTCCGGCGAGGAGACGACACAGATCGGGTTGGCGCCGCCGGCCAGCGCGAACTGGGTGGCGTAGGAGCCGAGGCCGCCGCTCGCGCCCCAGATCAGGACGTTGTCGCCCTGCTTCATGCCGGCGCCGTTGCGGGAGACCAGCTGGCGGTAGGCGGTGGAGTTGACCAGACCGGGGGAGGCGGCCTCCTCCCAGCTCAGGTGGTCGGGCTTCGGCATCAGCTGGTTCGACTTCACCAGGGCGATCTCGGCCAGACCGCCGAAGTTGGTCTCGAAGCCCCAGATGCGCTGCTCGGGGTCGAGCATCGTGTCGTTGTGGCCGTCCGAGGACTCCAGCTCGACGCTCAGGCAGTGCGCGACGACCTCGTCGCCGGGCTTCCAGGAGTTGACGCCCGGGCCGGTGCGCAGGACGACGCCCGCGAGGTCCGAGCCGATGATGTGGTACGGCAGGTCGTGGCGCTTGGTGAGCTCGGACAGGCGGCCGTAGCGCTCCAGGAAACCGAAGGTCGAGACGGGCTCGAAGATCGAGGTCCAGACCGAGTTGTAGTTCACCGAGGACGCCATGACGGCGACCAGCGCCTCGCCCGGGCCGAGCTCGGGCAGCGGGACCTCGTCCAGGTGGAGCGACTTGCGCGGGTCCTTGTCGCGGCTGGCGAGCCCGGCGAACATCTCCGTCTCGTCCTTGTGGACGGTGACGGCGCGGTACGACTCGGGGAGCTGGATGTTGGCGAAGTCGGCCGAGGTGGAGTCGGGCGACTGGATCGCGTCCAGGATGTCCTTCACGGGATGCCTCCGGCGGTGCGGCGTCTGAGGGGTGACGCGCTGAGGGTTACGTCGGGGTTGGTGCTGTGGAGGTGTGCCGTCGGTTCGGCGCGGTGGTGCTGTGGCGGCGCCTTGGTGCGGCGCGAGGGTGCCTGTGACGCAGGCGTCCGGGCGCACGAGCAGGATCGCTTGCGGGGACAGCCGGCGCACGAGATGGTCTCGGCGCGCCGGCCGCCCGGACAACATCAACGTATGGCACGCCGTGTCACCTGACAAGGCACTGCGTGCCAACAATTTCACTCAGATGCAATCTGCTGCTCACGGATGAGCGATGATCGATCGAAAATGCCCCTGAACTGGGCGGATGCGACGAGGGCCGCCCCCGGAAACCGGGAGCGGCCCTCGTCGTGGAGCGAGCTACGGCTGAGCTACGCGTGCGTACGCCTCGTCTCAGCCCTTCTTCAGGGCCTGCTGGATCGTCCGCATGACCTCGTCCAGCGGCGCGTCCGTCCGCGCCACGGCGACGACCACGTCACCCGTCGTGGAGGCGGTCGCGGCGACCGGCGGCGCCGGCTCCGCGACGGCGGCGGCGGACGGGGCACCCGCCGTGGCCGGCCGGGCGCCTATGCCCGTGCCGAAGGTCTCCCGCACGATCGCGAAGGCGTGGTCGAGCTGGGCCTCCACGTCGCCCTGGCCGCCCGCGCGCAGCCACCGCCGCAGCACGTGGTTGTGGGCGGTGACCACCGCGGAGGCGGCCACCTCGGCGAGCAGCGGGTCGTCGTTGCCGTCGTGGTGGTCGCGCTCGTCGAAGTGGCCGAGCAGATAGCGGGTGAAGAGGCGCTCGTAACGCGCCACCGAGGCGATCTCCCGCTCCCGCAGCGTCGGCACCTCACGGGTGAGCCGGTAGCGCTCCACCGAGACCGCGGGCGAACCCGCGTACATCTTCATGACCTCCTTGATGCCCCGGCACACCGTGTCGAGCGGGTGCTCGTGCGGCGGTGCGGCGTTCAGCACCGCCTCGGCGCGCACCAGGGTGTCGTCGTGGTCCGGGAAGATCGCCTCTTCCTTGGAGCGGAAATGGCGGAAGAAGGTCCGGCGGGCCACTCCGGCGGCCGCCGCGATCTCGTCGACCGTGGTGGCCTCGTAGCCCTTCGTGGCGAAGAGTTCCATGGCCGCGGCGGCGAGCTCCCGTCGCATCTTCAGCCGCTGCGCGGCGGCGCGGGTCCCCGCCGGGCTCTCCTGAGCGTCGGGCGTGGACGTGGCACGGGGTGTCTTCGCGGCCTTGGACATGTCCCGAACGTACTGCATCGGAGCGGGAGTGTGCCCAGGTGGGGGAGGGGAGCCGGGCCCGGCACCCGCGGTGCCCGGCGGCCTCAGCAGCCCTCCCCATCCCTCGTACGGCTCGGTGTGGGCCTCAGCGGCGGGCATATTCGCGGAAGCCGCGCCCCGTCTTGCGGCCCAGGCAGCCCGCGGCCACCAGGTGCTCCAGGAGCGGCGCCGGGGCCAGGCCCGGGTCGCGGAACTCGCGGTGCAGCACCTTCTCGATGGCCAGCGAGACGTCCAGGCCGACCACGTCGAGCAGCTCGAACGGGCCCATCGGGTAGCCGCCGCCCAGCTTCATCGCGGCGTCGATGTCGTCGAGCGAGGCGTAGTGCTCCTGGACCATCTTGATCGCGTTGTTCAGGTACGGGAACAGCAGCGCGTTGACGATGAAGCCGGCCCGGTCGCCGCAGTCCACGCCGTGCTTCCTGATCTTCGCGGTGACCTCGCGGACGGTGGCGTGCACGTCGTCGGCGGTCAGGACCGTCCGGACGATCTCCACCAGCTTCATCGCGGGCGCCGGGTTGAAGAAGTGCATGCCGATGACGTCCTGCGGTCGGGACGTGGCCCTCGCACAGGCCACGACCGGCAGCGAGGAGGTCGTGGTGGCGAGCACCGCGCCCGGCTTGCAGATCTTGTCCAGGCGGGCGAACAGCTCCTGCTTGACCGCCAGGTCCTCGGCGACCGCCTCCACCGCCAGGTCGACGCCGGCGAAGGCGTCGAGCGAACCGGCCGGGACGATCCGGGCCAGCGTCTCGTCGCGCGCCTCGCCGGTCATCCGGCCCTTGTCGACGGAGCGGGCCAGCGACTTGGCGACGGCCGCCTTCGCGGCCTCGGCCTTCTCCTGCGAGCGGGCGGCGAGCACGACCTCGTAACCGGCCTTGGCGAAGACCTCGGCGATGCCGGAGGCCATGGTCCCGGAGCCGGCCACGCCGACCGAGCGGACCTCGCGGCCCTCGCCGCCGGCCGCCGACTCCAGCGGCGTGAGGGCGTCACGGACCACCGTGCCCGAGCCCGGCGCCTCGTACGTGTAGAAGCCGCGGCCCGACTTGCGGCCGGTCAGGCCCGCCGCGCTGAGCTGCCCGAGGATCGGGGCCGGGGCGTGCAGCCGGTCGTGCGAGGAGGCGTACATCGCCTCCAGGACGGTACGGGCGGTGTCGATGCCGATCAGGTCGAGCAGCGCCAGCGGGCCCATCGGCAGGCCGCAGCCGAGCTGCATCGCGGCGTCGATGTCCTCGCGGGAGGCGTACTTCGCCTCGTACATGGCGGCGGCCTGGTTGAGGTAGCCGAACAGCAGCCCGTCGGCGACGAAACCGGGCCGGTCGCCGACCGCCACGGGCTCCTTGCCGAGCTCCTGCGCGAGCCGCGTGACGGCGTCCACGGCCGTCGGGGCGGTCAGCACCGAGGAGACCACCTCCACCAGCTTCATCGCCTGGACCGGCGTGAAGAAGTGCAGGCCGAGGACGCGCTCGGGGCGCGCCGAGTCGGCGGCGAGCCGGGTGACCGAGAGCGCGTTGGTGCCGGTGGCCAGGATCGTGTCGGGGCGGACGATCTCGTCCAGGGCCCGGAAGACCTCGTGCTTCGTCTCGTACGACTCGGGCACGACCTCGATCACGAGGTCGGCGCCGGCGGCCGCCTGGAGGTCGGAGTAGGTACGGAACCGGGCGAGGACGTCCTGTCGCTCCTCCTCGGTGATGCGCCCGCGGGCCACCGCGCGGGCGGTGGAGGCCTCCAGGGCTGCGACGGCCTGGGCGGCCGCGTTCTCGCTGATGTCGATGCCGATGACCTCGCGGCCCGACCGGGCCAGGACGTCGGCGATACCGGTGCCCATGGTGCCGAGGCCGACGACGGCGATGGTGGAGAGAGGGGTGTCCATCAGGGGACTCCTGGGAGGAAGAGTGACGACTGAAGGCAGTGCGCGCGGCACGGTGCCGAGGAGGCGCGGTCGCGGAACGCGGTGCGCCGGGTGCGCGAGGAGCGCGGGTACGCGAGGGGCACGAACGGGCGCTGCTGCGCGACGCGCGCGACGTCCGCGGCGTGCGCGACGAGCGCGGATCGAGGAAACGCGCAGGCTGCGTACGAAGCGCGTGAAATGAGTGACGGACTCTGTCCCGGAGTCGCGCCGTGAAACTGCCGAACCGAACGAAACACTCACGGCGGCTGCGTCACCAGGCCGTCGTGAGAAGTGCGGGGGTTCCCCGCTCACCTGAGATTAACTGCCTGGTAACGAGCGCGCCAGTCCCGGGAAGTTGAGGAAAATGTGATCTGGATCGCGGATAGGCTCGCATTCATGGAAATCTCCGAGGAAGCGTCCGAGGATCCCGAATTCTGCTCGATGATCGATCGTTTGCGAGACGAGATCGAGAATGAAGAAGGAGCCGTTCCCGCCGCATTCGAAGAACTCGCTCGCGGGGCCGGAATCGAAGAACTCCACCGGGTGCTCGCCGCTCCCGGACAGCCGCTCTGGGCCCGTGAGATCGCCGCCTTCCGGCTCGGCCTGGCCGGCGACCCGCGCGCCTTCGAGGCCCTCGTCCTCTTCCTCAACCACCGCGATCCCGAGCGCTGCGTCTCCGCCGCCCACGCCCTCACCCGTCTCGGCGACCCGCGCACCGCCCGCGCCGCCGCCGCGCTCGCCACCAACGAACTCCGCGTCGCCTACGCCCTGCTGCCGGTCCGTCTGCTCGCCGCCCTGCGCGCGCCCGAGAGCGTGCCCGCCCTCGTCACCGTCCTGCGACGCCGGCTCGCTCCCGACGACCCGCACTGGAGGGTCGGCCTCGCCTGCGTCGAGGGGCTCGGCACCCTCGGTGACCCGGAGGCGCGCGGCGTCCTGGAGGCGGCCCTGCCGCACCCCAGGCTGGGCGGCGCCGCGCGCGAGGCGCTGGCGCGGCTCGCGTAACGCCGCCCCGGGTGCGGCGCGGAGGAGCCCTGGCGGACCCTCTTCCGTTGTTGACAGTTTTTATTACAGTGGCGGGCCAGCGTCCACTCTCCCCGTTCCTGTCAAGGTTCCTGTCAAGCGGAGGCGTGACATGCCCCCAGCGAGCCCGGCCGCGCCGGCCGCACCGACGGTCAGTTCGCACCACGTACGCGCCGCCCTGCTCGGCGCCCGGCGCCACGGAATCGCCGCCGCACCGCTGCTCGCCCGCGCGGGCCTGCCCGCCGGGCTGCCGCCGCGCGTGCCCGCCCGGAGCTTCGGGCGGCTCGTCGGCACCCTCTGGCGCCGCCTCGACGACGAACTCCTCGGCTTCGGGCCGGCACCCAGCCGCCTCGGCACCTTCGCCGCCATGGCCGGTCTCGTCGTCCGCGACAGCCGAGACCTCCGCGTGGCACTCCACCGCGGCCAGGCCTTCTACGAGCTCCGCCCGGCGGGTCCCCACGTCCGCCTCCTCGAGCCCGCGGAGGCGCGGGCGCCCGGGTCCGGGACGGCGGCGGACCACGCGGCGGCAGGGTCGGGGGCGGCGGCGGAGCGCCCGGACGAGGCGCGGATGGAGTTCGACGTCTCCGGCTGGGACGACCCTCTCCGCTTCGGCGCCGAGACCACCGTGCTCGTCGCCCAGCGGTTCGCCGGCTGGCTCATCGGCCGCCGACTCGGCGTGCGCCGCCTCGAGTTCGGCTATCCCGAGCCCGCGCACGCCTCCGAGTACGCCCTCCTCTTCCGCGCCCCGTGCGTCTTCGGCGCCTCCCGCACCGCCGTCGTCTTCGACCGCGCCGACCTCGACGCGCCCGTACGCCGCGACGCCGTGGCCCTCCACGCGCTGCTGCGCCGGATCACCTTCGACGTCCTGGTCTGCCACGACGAGCCCGCCACGCTCACCACCCGGGTGCGCCGGCTGATCGCCGCCGCCCTGCCGGCCGGCCCCGTACCGCCGCCCGAGGAGGTCGCCCACCGCCTGGCCGTCAGCCCGCAGACCCTGCGCCGCCGGCTGGCCGCCGAGGGCACCTCGTACCAGCGGCTGCGCGACCAGGTGCGGCGCGACCACGCCCTCGCCGCGCTCACCCGGGGCTCCCTGTCGATCGAGGGACTCTCCCAGGGACTCGGATTCTCCGAACCCAGCGCTTTCCACCGGGCGTTCCGGCGCTGGACGGGAGCCACGCCGCGTGCGTACCAGCGGTACGCGCCGGGCGGGCCAGGCTGAGCGGTACGGTCACGGCGGCCCGCCCGGCGCCCGGCCTACCGTGCCCGCCATGGAAGCGATCTCCCGGCCCGGCGCCACCCGGCCGCCGGGCTCCCGAAGATGAAGGCGCGCCGGGCGGGCCTCGCCGCCCTCGGCGGACTCGTCCTGCTCCTGCTCCTCGCGGCCGTTGCGGTCACGGCCCTCGGCGTGAAGGTCGAGGGATCGAGCATGGCTCCCACCCTCCACGACGGCGACCGGCTCCTGGCCGTGCCGGGGTCGGCGGGCGAGGTGCGCCGGTTCGACGTCGTGCTGCTGCGCTCGCGCCACCAGAACGCCCTCGTGGTGAAGCGGGTGATCGCGCTGCCGGGCGACCGGATCGCCATCGCGTCCACGCCCGAGGACCCTTTCCAGGTCCTCGTGCAGGAGCAGGGGCGGGGCCCGGTGCGCCGGGTGACCGCCCGTCAGTGGGCCGGCCAGGCGCGGCGGACCGGGAACTGCTGCGGCGCCGACGGCACCCGCTCGGCGCGGCCCGAGCTGCGGACCGTACCGGCCGGGTCCTTCTTCTACCTCGGCGACAACCCCGACCTCTCCGACGACTCCCGTGCGTACGGCTGGGGCGAGATCGACCGGGTCGAGGGCCGGGTCGGCCTGCGGGGCAGCCCGGTGCCGCTCTCCTCGGACCTGGGCGGACGCCCGGTCCTGGAGGAGGGCCGCGGGGCCGGACAGGCGCCGGGGACGCGCCCGGGACCGGGACCGGGACCGTGAGCGGGGACGGGGTGGGAAGCGCGGGCCTGAGGCCGTCGGCTCACGGGCCGACGGCTAGAGGGTTTCCTTGCCGGTGCTGAGCGCGATGCGCAGGAACGTGTCCGCGATCCGGTGGGCCGATTCCTGCGGCGAGCCTGCCGCCTGGACGATGTGGCTGGCCGTCAGACGGACGGCGGCGTCGACGGCCAGGTCGCGCGCCGCCGGGTCGACGGCCGGCCACGCCTCCGCCACGTACGCGTCGGCCATCGCCGTCGCGGTGGCGAACGCCGCCGCGGACCGGGTCGTGAGGTAGGGCAGCAGACCGTCGTCGCGGGTGCTGGTGAGCATCGCCTTCACGAGCGGGTTGCGGGCGGCCAGGGTGAGGGTGAAGTCCACGGCGGCGGTGACGGCCTCCCGCCGGTCGTCGCGGTGCTCGTCGAGCGCCGCCTGGATGCCGACCAGGCAGCGCTCCAGCTCGCGCTGGAACAGCGCCTCGCCGACCGCCTCCTTCGAGGGGAACTCCGAGTACAGCGTCTGCCGGCTCACGCCCACGGCGCTCGCGATGTGTGCCATGCGGAGCTTCTCGAACCCGCGCTCCGCGACGAGTTCGTACGCGGTGTCCAACAGGCGCTCGCGCAGCAGCGTGCGCACCGTCTCCCTGAACCTGGCCATCGGCACAGCCTAGTGGAGACGAATTTTCCGCCCTCTGTGTCCAGACTGTTGACACATCCTCTAATAGTGTCCAATTCTCGAACACGTGGCCACGCAGTGTCACGGGCGGCGACGGCCGGCCGTGACACGTTCCCCCGCATCCCACCCGCGCACCGCGCGGGTCGACGGTTGGAGAAGGCACATGAGCGAAGAGCCCAGAGGCGTCACCCGCTGGCGCAGATCCCTGTTCCTGGCGGTGCCGGCCGCCGCGGCCGTCGCCGGAATGGCGACGGCGATGGTGCAGGGCGCGCTGGCGGCGAACCTGTCGCTGACCAGCGTCCCCTTCACCCTCAGCTCCAGGACGGTCGCGGCGCCGACCGGCATCGGCGCGGTCATGCACACCGTCGACGCGGGCGGCGCGAAGGGCGCCGCCGAGGTCGGCATCGCCCAGGCCGGTCTGGACGGGCTGTGCGTGCACGCGACCCAGTCGGTCAGCCTTCCGGTGATCGGCGGCCTCGGCACCTGGTCGCTCAACATCTCCTCGCCGGCCGCCGCGACACCGCTCACCCCGGACCAGCTCGCCGCGGGCGCGGGCCTGCAGGCGCGGAAGCTGATCCTGGACGCCCAGGCACTCAAGGCCTCCAAGGCCACGCTCCAGGCGAGCGACACCACGCCCAACGTGATCGGCGCCGCCGCCGACGGCAACGGCATCAAGGGCACCGGCATCGACGACGGAACGCCGGGCCAGTTCGGTCTCGACGCCTCCGGCGGCCGCACCACCATCGAGAGCCTGAAGGCCGACGCCAACGGCGCCACCATCGCCGGCGCGATCACCCTGCCGGACCTCTCGATCGGCATCGCGCACGGCGACTCGAGCTGCTGAGGACGTACCTCCGCACCTCCCGCGCGCACCCACGCGCTGCCCGTACCACCGGCCGGGGCGCCGCACGTCAGGCGGCGCCCCGGACCGTCCGTCAGGCCCGGCCGCCCTCCCGCGCTCCCCTCCTCCGTCCGCCCGTCCGACCTGCTGCGAGGCGCTCATGACCCACGACCCGGCATCCGAACCGACCGAGCCCGGCGCCGCTCCCGGCCCCGGCGCCGGCCCGCTGCGGCGGGGCCGGCTCGCCTTCCGGCGCTGGCGCCGCACCCGGCCCTTCTGGGCGGCGCTGTGGACCGGTCTCGGCGGCTTCGTCATCTTCTTCCTGCCGCTGGCGCCGCTCGGCAAGATCCTCCAGATCGGCGTCGGCGGCGTCGCGGGCATGGCCGGCGGTGTCGCCCTCATGGCCATGGCCCTGCTCATCCTGCTGCTGCCGAGCCAGCGGCACACCGCCGGTGTCATCGCCGTGATCGCCGGCGTCGCTTCCTTCCCGCTGTCCAACCTCGGCGGTCTGTTCGTCGGCATGTTCCTCGCCGTGCTCGGCGGCGCGATGGCCTTCTCCTGGCTGCCGGAGAAGCCGGCCGGTCGTGGGAAGACGGGTGGCCGTGGCAGGACGGCCTGGCGCAACAAGGCCGTCCGGGGCGACAAGGCCGTCCGGGGCGACAAGGCCGTCCGGCCGGGCCGGGAAGGGAGCGTGGCCGCGTGATCTCCCTGGGTTCCCTTCCCGGTTCCCCGCGCGGTCTCCGCGCCGCCGTCCGTTCCCTCGTCCGTGCCGCCGGGCGCTGGAACGCCGCGATGCTCGCCGAGGCCGCCGACGGCACCCGGCGCGGCACCCGATGGGGCCGCGGCGCGCTCGCCTTCGTGCCCTCCGTGCTCGTGGCCGGCGCGCTCGGCGCCGCCCTGGCGCAGGGCGCCCTCGCCGCCAACTTCAGCGTCACCGGCCGGCCGTTCGACCTCACCTCCAACGGAGTCTCCGGCACCGGCTTCGGCGCCGTCGTGAACACCCCGTCCGTCGGGCACGCGGACGGCACCACCAGCGCCGACACCGGCATGGCCCGGGTCGGCTTCGCCCAGGCCGGGCTCGCCGGACTGTGCGGCATCGTCCACCAGTCGATCGCCGGACTGCCCTACTCCCTGCTCCTGACGGCCGGCCAGAAGGTGACCGCCACCCCACCCGCCACCTTCACCACCGACATCGACGCCTCCAACCTCTTCATCCAGGCCACCGAACTGCGCTCGTACGGACCGACCACCCTGCAGAACGCCGTCATCGGCCAGTCCGCCGACCAGGTCCTCGTCGGCGGCAAACCGCTCACCGGCGCCGTGCCCGGCGGCTTCGGACTCGGCTCGGCCGGCGGGCCCGGCGGCAGCTCCGTCACCCTGCACGGGCTCGACACCACCGCGTACGACGCCGAGATCGCGGGCGCGCTCGTACTGCCCCAGCTCGACATCCGGATCGTCGGCGGAACGGCGACGTCATGCTGAGCGCCGCACGAGCCCGCTCGGTGGCCGCCCACGCTGTCGCCGCCCACCGCTGGTTCCGCGCCTTCCGCCGCACCCGGCCCTTCTGGGGCTGCGTGTGGCTGGTGCTCGGCGGCTGGACGGTCCTCAAGTTCTCGCTCAGCTCCGTGCAGTTGATCGTCGCCACGGGCTTCGGAGGAGTGGCCGGCTATCTCACGGGCGGCGGCATGATCCTGTGCGGACTCATCCCGCTCGCCGCGCCCCGCCAGCGCTACACCTTCGGTCTCCTCGGCGCCGTCCTCGCCGTCGTCTCGCTCGTCGTGTCCAATCTGGGCGGCTTCCTGGCCGGCATGGCGCTCGGCGTGCTCGGCGGCTCGATGACGGTCGGCTGGGGCCCGAAGCGCCCACGCCGCGCCGTGCGGGAGGCGCCGTGAACACCGCACGGACCGCCCGGCACCGGGCGCTCGCCGTCCTCGTCGTCCTGCTGACGGCCGTGGCCACGGCGGTCCTGCCGGGCCGGACCGGCAACGCCGCACCACGGGCCGCGGCGGCCGTCGTCCCGGCGGGCGTGCCCTTCCTGCCGTCCCCGTACCCGCTGGCCGTGCGGATCGACAGCCTGCTCGCCGTCTCCCTCACCGTCGAGAAGGACGTCCTGATCCGGCTCTCCGACGGCACCGAGGTGCGGACGAACAAGTACACCTTCTCCAGGCTGAAGATCCGCCGCCACATGAACGTGACCCAGCGCGCGGCCGGTCACACGCTCACCATCGACGTGCCCGGCGAGGGCTCGCTCGGCGGCTACGACAGCGCGGGCAAGGCCGAGACCACCGTGATGTGGGGCCGGATCGACCGGATCTGCGTCCTCCTCGTCGCCTGTGACGTCCAGGGCCTGCTCGACTGGTTCGGCCAGTTCATCCCCCTCACCGCCGGCGCCACCGAGTTCGAGGGCACCATCTACGCCATCCGCACCGTCGACGACCACGCCGCGCTCGACTCCACCGACAACCCGGTCCACCTGCCCGGCACGATCACGGTGACCGGCCCATGAGCGCGCCACCGGCCGGCCGCCCGGTCCCGGAGGAGGGCCGCACCCACTGGCTGCGCTCGCTCGCCGTCGCCGTTCCCGCCCTGCTCGCGGCCGGCTCCCTCGCGGGCGCCATGACGAGCGGCGCGCTCGCCGTGGACCTCCTCGTCCAGGACCGGCCCGTCGACTTCACCACCAGCAGCCTGTACGGCACGCAGTACGGAGCGGCCGTCGTGGACCAGAGCGTCGTCCGGCCCGACGGAACCACGAGCACCCTGCGCGTGCTGCGCATGGGCTTCGCCGACGGCGTCGTCAACGGGCTGTGCCTGAGCCGGCCGCAGCAGATCGCCGGCGTCACCTACACCCTGCTGCTGACGCTCGGCGACTCCGATCCGGGCACCTGGGAGATCAGGACCAGGAACACGGTGCTCGACCTCCGGAACGCCACCGGCGAACTCGACATGGACGGCGTCGTCGACCTCAACGTCAACGGAGCCGACGTGAAGACCGTCAAGGACGGGACGGGCGCCTACGTGGTCAACCCGCTCGACAGCCCTCAGCACCGCTTCGGCATCCAGGCCCGCTACGCCAAGTTCGACTCGATCACCGGCACCGCCCAGGACATGCAGATCCCCGGACTGCTCACCACGCCCAAGCTCGGCCTGGCGATGCGGCGCGGCACCGTCGCCTGCCCGAAACCCGCCGCCCCCACCGGCACCCCGGGCACTCCGTGAGCCGCCGTCCGCCCGGCCGGCCGGGCGGACGCGCCGCCCGTAGGCCTCAGACCGTCTCCCGGTCCTCGGGTATGAGCGCGAACGCCTCGATCTCCAGAAGCAGTTCGGGCCGCACCAGCGAGGTCACCTGGACCGCCGAGCTTGCGGGCAGCGGGAGCGTCCCGAAGGCGGTGTCGCGGGCCTCCCGCACGGCGGGCAGGTGCGCCATGTCCGTCACGAAGTACGTGAGCTTGACCACGTCCTCGAAGCCCGCGCCCGCGGCGGTCAGACAGCGGCCGAGATTGCCGAAGACCTGGCGGGCCTGCGCCACCGGGTCACCGGCGCCGACGACGGCGCCCTCGTGGTCCAGGGCGACCTGGCCGGACACGGCCACGAACCGGCCGGTGCCCCACACGACATGGCTGTACTGCGGGCTCGGGGCGATGCCCTCGGGGGCGGACACATGGGTCAGGTGCGTGCTCATGGCTCACATCCTGACCCATGCCACTGACAGCCGGGCCGGCCCCCTGTCGATCTGTGGAAAACTCAGCGCACCTGGCCGAGCAGCCCGTGCAGCGTGGCACCCGACGACCGGGCGGCGTCGCGCTTCGCGGGAGCCTTCGCCGGCTCCGGCTCGGGCAGCGCCGCGCAGACCGCGTCCGCCTCGGCCCCGTCCCCGCCCCGCGGCACGGCGCCGGTGGAGAGGTAGGCGGCGAGGTGGCCGTCCAGGCAGTCGTTGCCGGCCAGGGTCACGCCGTGGTTGCCGCCGCCGTCCTCGACGACCAGGCTGGAGCCGCGCATCATGCGGTGCAGCGCGACACCGCCCTCGAACGGAGTGGCCGCGTCCTCGGTGGCCTGGAGGATCAGCACCGGCGGCACCCGGTCGTTGGTGACGTCGGGCGGCGTCAGCGACTCCACCGGCCAGAACGCGCACGGCGCGTTGTACCAGGCGTTGTTCCAGCTGGAGAAGGGCGCCTTGGCGTGCGCGTCCCAGCTGTCCTCGCGCCACACGTTCCAGTCGCGCGGCCAGGCGGCGTCCCGGCACTGGACGCTCGTGTAGACCGAGTAGCCGTTGTCGGCGGCGGGGCCGGCCGCGCCGTAGTCCTCGTAGGCCTTCACCAGCGGGGCGCTGTCCTTGTCGTTCACGTAGGCGGCGAACGCCGTCGCGAGCCGCGGCCAGTAGCCGTCGTAGTAGCCGCCGGGCAGGAAGGTGTCCTCCAGCTCGCCCGGCCCGACCTTGCCGCCGGCGGGCGTGGTCCGCAGCGCGTCCCGCATCCGGTACCAGGCGGCCTCGACCGCCGCCGGGTCGGTGCCGAGCCTGTAGGCGTCGTCGTTGCGGGCCACCCAGGCGGCGAAGTCCTTGTGACGGCTGTCGAAGGCGTAGTCCTGGGCGATGTTGTCCTCGTACCAGACGCCGTGCGGGTTGACCACGGAGTCCAGCGCCATCCGGCGCACCCGCTCGGGGAACAGCCGGGCGTACACGGCGCCGAGGTAGGTGCCGTACGAGTAGCCGAGGTAGTTCAGCTTCTTCGCGCCGACGGCCGCGCGGATCACGTCCATGTCGCGGGCGGTGGAGACGGTGTCGATGTACGGCAGGACGTCGGCGTACTTGTCGCCGCAGGCCTGGGCGAAGGCCCGGGCGCGCTCGACGCCCGCCCGTTCGGCCTCGGCCCCGCCGGGCACGGAGTCCGGGCGGACCGGCTTGAAGTGGCCGGGACGGCAGTCCAGTGCGGGCTCGCTCCTGCCGACGCCTCGCGGGTCGAATCCGATCACGTCGTACTGGGCGGCCACCTTCGCGGGCAGCGAGGCCGCCACGTAGCCGGCCATCCCGCGGCCGCTGCCGCCCGGGCCGCCGGGGTTGACCAGGAGCGGTCCCTGCGAGGTCCTGGCCGTGTGCGCGACGCGGGTGAGGGCGAGGGAGATGCTCCGGCCGCCCGGGTCGTCGTGGTTCAGCGGCACCCGCAGGGTGCCGCACTGGAGCTTCGGATAAGCCTTGGTGGGACAGTCGGTCCAGACGAGCGGTGCGACGGGCCGGGTGCTCGGCCCGGGTCCGGCAGCGGGAGAGGCGGAGGCGGACGCGGGCAGGCCGGTGACCGTCCCGGCGACCAGCGCCCCCGCGGCCATCAGCATTCCTGCGCGTGGGTTCATAGGGCGTCCGTGCCCAGAACACGGCCAGGAGGGACCTTCTCCACCGAGAGTTGACCCGTTCGGCGGACTTGACGTGTCGTCAGGTTGCCCCGGTGTCAGTCCCTGCTCACGCGCCGCCGCTCACATCAGGGTGAGCTGCTCGGCCTCCGGCACGTGAGCGTGGTGGTCGGGTACGGGAATCCGGCGCGGCGACGTGCGTCCGCGGCCGCCCGGTCCGATACCGAACTCGGCGGCCAGCTCGTGCACCTGACGGGTGATCCGGCGCTGGTACCAGGTGGGCGCGTAGGCACCGGCCGCGTACAGCCGCTCGTAACGGCCGACGAGACCGGGGTGGTGGCGGTGCAGCCAGGTGAAGAACCACTCACGGGCGCCGGGCCGCAGATGCAGCACGAGCGGTGTGACGGAGGTGGCGCCCGCCTCGGCGATGGCGCGGACCGTGTCGCGCAGCTGCTCGGGCCGGTCGCCGAGGAACGGGATGACCGGCGCCATCAGGACACCGCAGCCGATGCCGTGCTCGCCGAGGGTCCGTACGACGTCCAGGCGCCGCTCGGGAGAGGGCGTGCCGGGCTCGACGGTGCGCCACAGCTCGCGGTCGGTGAAGCCGACGGAGACGGAGACGCCCACCTCCGTCACCTCGGCGGCCTGCCGGATCAGCTCCAGGTCGCGCAGGATCAGCGTGCCCTTGGTGAGGATCGAGTACGGGTTGGCGTGGTCCCGCAGGGCCTCCAGGATGCCGGGCATCAGACGGTAGCGGCCCTCGGCGCGCTGGTAGCAGTCGACGTTGGTGCCCATCGCGACGTGCGCGCCCTGCCAGCTCCGGGAGGAGAGCTGCTTGCGCAGCAGCTCCGGCGCGTTCACCTTGACCACGATCTGCGAGTCGAAGCCGATGCCGGTGTCCAGGTCCAGATAGCTGTGCGTCTTGCGGGCGAAGCAGTACACACACGCGTGGGTGCAGCCGCGATACGGGTTGACCGTCCACTCGAACGGCATGCGGGAGGCTCCGGGCACCCGGTTGAGGACGGAGCGGGCCCGCACCTCGTGGAAGGTGATGCCGCGGAACTCGGGCGTGTCGAAGGTGCGAGTGGTGACCGCGTCCGCGCCGAACAGCGCGATCTCGGCGCCGCTCGCGGGAGTGGCGGCGGTGGCGGGGTGGTCGGCCGGATGGTCCCAGCGCATGGACGCCTCCTCGGTGGACGGGACGGGTACCAGAATAGAACACATGTTCCCTTGATCGCCGCAACCCGGATTTTGGGCCCCGGCGCCCAGGTGGTTGGCTTGGCCCGTATCCCCAGGGGAGCCCCCGAGAACAAGCTGGAGGAAGTGCAATGGCGCAGGTCGAGGCCACGACGGAGCGGATCATCGCCGCCGACGCGGAGACGGTGTTCGACGCCCTCGCCGACTACGCGGGCACCCGCGCGAAGCTGCTCCCCGAGCACTTCAGCGAGTACGAGGTGCGCGAGGGCGGCGACGGCCAGGGCACCCTGGTCCACTGGAAGCTCCAGGCCACCAGCAAGCGCGTCCGCGACTGCCTCCTGGACGTCACCGAGCCCACCGAGGGCCAGCTCGTCGAGAAGGACCGCAACTCCTCCATGGTCACCACCTGGACCGTCACCCCGGCCGGCGAGGGCGCGTCCAAGGCCGTGGTGACCACGGTCTGGAACGGTGCCGGCGGCATCGGCGGCTTCTTCGAGAAGACCTTCGCCCCCAAGGGCCTCGGCCGCATCTACGACGCGGTGCTCGCCAAGCTCGCCGCCGAGGTCGAGAAGTAGCCTCGGCCCGGAAGTAGCCTCGGGAAACCGGAAACGGGAAGTCACGCCCGGATCCGTCACCGATTCGAGTGGTTTCCCCGCGACCTCCGCACGAGTGCCCGGCGCACTCGGGGGTCGCGGGCCGCTCCGTAAACGCGCTGATGAGCGCCCCAAGTGCGCCGCCCCGCAGGGACGTTCAACCTCCGTCGTCCCACTTTCCCCACCCGTCGCCCGACTTGCTCCCGCTTCGCGCCCAATGCGAAGAATGGCGCGCGCAGACGCCGTGACGAGGGGAGCAGCACGTGGGTGCGAGCACGCTGGCCGAGGACGCCAGGGACGCCGAGGGCACAGAGAAGCTCCTCGCGGGCACCACCGGCGCCGCGCCCGGGGCCACGGCCGAAGCCGCGACCGGAGCCACGGCGGAGACCCGAACCGGATCCGGGAGCGGACCCGAGGACGGAGCCGGGAGCGGACCCGAGGGCGGACCCGGACCGGAGATCGGCCTCGACCCGCGCCGCGTCCGGCTCGTCTTCTGCGGCCTGATGCTCGCACTGCTCCTCGCCGCGCTCGAGCAGATGATCGTCGCCACCGCCCTGCCGAAGATCGTCGGCGAACTCCAGGGCCTCGACCGGATGTCCTGGGCGATCACCGCCTATCTGCTCACCGCCACCGTCGGCCTGCCGGTCTACGGCAAACTCGGCGACCTCCTCGGCCGCAAGGGCGTCTTCCTCTTCGCCATCGTCGTCTTCGTCATCGGCTCGGGCCTGGCCGGCTGGTCACGCACCATGGACCAGCTCATCGCCTTCCGCGCCCTCCAGGGCGTCGGCGCCGGCGGACTGATGATCGGCGTCCAGGCGATCATCGCCGACATCGTCCCCGCCCGGGAACGCGGCCGCTACATGGGCCTCATCGGCGCCGCCTTCGGACTCGCCTCCGTCGCCGGGCCCCTGCTCGGCGGCTTCTTCACCGACCACGTCTCCTGGCGCTGGTGCTTCTACTTCAACGTGCCCTTCGGCCTCGTCACCCTCGCCGTCGTCGCCGTCGTCCTCAAACTGCCCAAGCCCACGGCCCGCGCCCGCTTCGACGTGCTCGGCGCCCTGCTGCTCGCCGCCGCCTCCACCTGTCTGGTGCTGCTCACCAGCTGGGGAGGCACCGAACACGCCTGGAACTCCCGGGTGATCCTGGGCCTCGGCTGCGGCGCCGTCGCCGCCACCGTCCTCTTCCTCGTCGTCGAGCGCTTCGCGCCCGAACCGCTCATCCCGCTGCGGCTGTTCCGCGACTCCGTCTTCACCGTCACCGGCCTCGTCGGCGCGGTCGTCGGCATCGCCCTCTTCGGCGCCGCCAGCTATCTGCCCACCTTCCTGCAGATGGTCGAGGGCGCCACCGCCACCGAGTCCGGCCTGATGATGCTGCCGCTGATGGGCGGCATCGTCGCCGCCTCCGTCGTCTCCGGACAGCTCATCAGCCGCACCGGCCGCTACAAGGTCTACCCGGTCCTCGGCGGCGCCGTCGCGACCCTCGGCATGTGGCTGCTGTCCCGCATGGACACCGGCACCCCGCGCCTGACGCACAGCCTGTGGCAGGCCGTCCTCGGCGTCGGCATCGGCCTGGTCATGCCGGTCCTCGTGCTCGCCGTGCAGAACTCCGTGCGCCCCGCCGACCTCGGCACCGCCACCAGCGCCCACAACTACTTCCGGCAGATCGGCGGCAGCGTCGGCGCCGCGGTCTTCGGCACCCTGTTCGCCGCCCGCCTCGACGACGCCCTCGCCGCGCGGCTGCCCAAGGACGGCGCCGCCGCGCTGCCGCCCGCCGACTCGATCACGCCGCAGGCCGTCCACGCCCTGCCGCCCGCACTGCGCGACGCCTTCGTCCAGGCGTACGCCGACGCGATGCCCCGGATCTTCCTTTACCTCGTGCCGGTCCTCGCGCTCGGCCTCGTCCTCGCCTTCTTCCTCAAGGAGAAACCGCTGGTGTCCCACCACAGCCCCGCCACCGAGGCCCCCGCCGGCGCCGTCCCGCACGCCCGCGCCGGCACCCCGGCCGCCACCGTCCAGGCCCCCGCCCCGCTGCTCGCCGGAGTCCCCGTCTGCGGCACCGTCCAGCACCACGACGGCAGCTGCGTGCCCCGCGCCGCACTCACCCTCATCGACGTCCAGGGCCGCCAGATCGGCCGCGGCGCGAGCGGCGAGGACGGGCGTTACGCGCTGAGCGTGCCGGGAACCGGCTCGTACGTCCTGATCGCGGCCGCCGGCGGCCACCAGCCGCAGGCCGTCTCCGTCACCGTCGGGGAGCGCCCGGTCGAGCTGGACGTCGTCCTCGGCGGCGCCGGCCGGCTCGCCGGCACCGTCCTGACCGCCGACGGCACGCCGGTCCGGGACGCGGCCGTCACCCTCACCGACGTACGCGGCGACGTCGTCGCCTCCACCCGCAGCGGGCGCGAGGGCGGTTACGTGATCGGCGAGCTGGTCGCCGGCGAGTACACCCTCGCGGCCAGCGCGCCCGCCTTCCGTCCGGCCGCCCTGCCCGTCAGCGTGCAGTCCTCCCGCGAGACCCGCCAGGACATCGAGCTGG
Source organism: Streptomyces sp. NPDC053493 (assembly GCF_044544825.1). Taxonomy (NCBI): domain Bacteria; kingdom Bacillati; phylum Actinomycetota; class Actinomycetes; order Kitasatosporales; family Streptomycetaceae; genus Streptomyces; species Streptomyces sp. NPDC053493. Next base: position 734,888 of record NZ_JBITXS010000002.1, on the reverse strand, counting down.
CGGGCGGCGCGGTGCTGCGCGGAACGGTACGGGCCGGCGGCGGGCGTCCCGTCGAGGACGCCCGCGTGACCCTCCTCGACGCGGCCGCGAACGTCGTCGACACCCTCACCACCGGCCCCGACGGCACCTTCCGCTTCGTGGACCTGTCGTCCGGCGAGTACACGGTCATCGCCGCGGGCTACCCGCCGGTCGCCACCGTCCTCCAGGTCGCCGGCGGCGGCCGCACCGAACGCGACCTCCAGCTCGGGCACGAGGACTGAGGGCCGGCCGCGCCGTCCGTCAGGAGGTGGTCGTCGCCCTGCGCAGGGCGGTGATGCAGGCGCCGATCGCCTCCTGCAGGGCCTCCAGGCGCTGGAGCATGTCCTCCTCGACCACGTCCTCCTCCAGGACCTCGTCGAGGGTCAGCTCCTCGAAGACCTTCGTCGCCTTCTGCAGGCTGTTGTAGAACCTGGTCCGGCGTTCCTGGACGCGCAGTTCCGGGTCCGCCTCGACGGTCTCGACGACCATGGACCTGACCGCTTCGTAGGCCTCGCCCGCCCACTCGCCGGCCTCCTCGGAGTCGTCCAGCTCGTCGATCAGCGACAGGTGGCGCTCGGCCTCGGCGCGCAGCTCCGGCGGCGCCTCGAGGGTCCGGCCCGCCGGCGTCCGGACCGTGCCGCCCTCCGCGATCTGGCGGACGAAGTCGATCCGGTCGGCCGCCTTCGCCTCCTGCGCCACCGCCTTCTTCAGGTCGCCGGTGCGGGCGATGGCCCGGGCCATCTCGGTCTGCAGCGCCGGGTCCTCCTTCATCCGGTCGAGCAGCGCGCTGCGCGCCGCCTCCGCGGTGCCCGGGTCGGCGAGGATCGCGGCGCGCAGCGCGGTCGGGTTCTCCGCGACCTCCAGCGCCTTCGTCGCCTTGATGCCCTCCGCCTCCGCCGCGGCGGTGATCGCCTGGCCGCGGACGGACGTGGCGCCGGAGCGCGAGGAGTAGTACGACAGCCACACGTCGGCCTCGGGCAGCTCGACGTCCTCGCCGGGGACCAGCGCCTCGAACTGGGGCACCAGACCGTCGTCGGCCGCCATGTCCCAGGCCTTGTAGTAGCGCATGACCCGCTCGGCCGAGCAGCCGGCGAGCTCCGCGAACGCCTTCGCCGACACCTTCCGCGAACCCTCCGCCGGCTGGCCGCCGGGCCGCACGCTGCGCGCCACCTTGAGCGCGAACGCCCAGCCGCCCGTCCTCGCGTACACGCCGAAGTCACGGGCGTCGCGGAGCACGGCCTCGGCTACGGTCTCGGCGGCGGGCTCGACCCATTCGCCGCTGTCGATGCCGTGGACGCTGTCGATGCCGTGGACGCTCTCGCCGCTCTCGGCGCTCGCGGAGTTGTCGGCGCTTTCGGCGGGGACGGGGATTCCGGACGGGGCGAGCGAGGTGGTCACCGAGGAGTCTCCTGAGGTCGCGGGAGGACGAAAACTGCGCCGGTCAGCCTATACGTACGGGATGAAAGGATTCGCCCGAATCACCGCCACCGGTCCACGCCTCCGACACTTTTCCACAGGGGTGGTGGGCGTCGTCGGTCGGCGCGTACGGTGCCTGGCATGAAGATCCTGATCAGCGCCGACATGGAAGGCGCCACCGGTGTGACCTGGCCCGCCGACGTGCTGCCCGGCACGCCGCAGTGGGAGCGGTGCCGGTCCATGTTCACCTCGGACGTCAACGCGGCGGTGCTCGGGTTCTTCGACGGCGGCGCCGACGAGGTGCTCATCAACGAGGCGCACTGGTCCATGCGCAATCTGCTCCTCGAGCGGCTGGACGAGCGGGCCGAGATGCTCACCGGCCGCCACAAGTCGCTGTCGATGGTCGAGGGCGTCCAGCACGGCGACGTCGACGGGATCGCGTTCGTCGGCTATCACACCGGCGCCGGCGCCGAAGGCGTCCTCGCGCACACCTATCTCGCCAACTCCATCACCGGCGTCTGGCTCAACGGAGAGCGCGCGAGCGAGGGCCTGCTCAACGCGCACGTGGTGGCCGAGTTCGGCGTGCCCGTCATCCTCGTCACCGGCGACGACCTGACCTGCGAGGACGCCCTCGGCTACGCGCCGGAGGCGCACAAGGTCGCGGTCAAGGACCACGTCTCGCGCTACGCGGCGGTCTGCCGCACACCCGCCCGCACCGCCGCCGACATCCGCGCCGCCGCGAAGGCGGCCGCCTCGCTCGCCGTGCGGCACGAGCCGGTCAGAGGCGGACCCTTCACCGTGGAGCTGGAGTTCGACGCCGAACACCTGGCCGCCGCCGCGACGGTGGTCCCGGGCGCCGAGCGGAGTGGCGAGCGGCGGGTCGCCTACACCAGCGAGACGATGTACGAGGCGATTCGCACATTCAAGGCGGTCACCACGATCGTGTCCGCCGCCGTGGAGGAGCAGTATGGCTGAGGAGGACCGGGGCCCGGACGGGGCGGCACTCGACGAGGTCGTCGCCTTCACCTCCGACCTGATCAGGATCGACACCACCAACCGGGGCGGCGGCGACTGCCGCGAGCGGCCCGCCGCCGAGTACGTGGCGGAGCGCCTCGCCGACGCGGGCGTCGAGCCCGTGCTCCTGGAGCGCACGCCGGGCCGCACCAACGTCGTCGCCCGGATTCCCGGCACCGACCCCACGGCCGACGCGCTGCTCGTCCACGGACACCTCGACGTGGTCCCCGCCGAGGCCGCCGACTGGACCGTGCACCCGTTCTCGGGCGAGGTCCGCGACGGCGTGGTGTGGGGCCGCGGCGCCGTCGACATGAAGAACATGGACGCGATGGTGCTCGCCGTCGTCCGCGCCTGGGCCCGGCAGGGCGTCCGGCCGCGACGGGACGTCGTCCTCGCGTACACCGCGGACGAGGAGGCGAGCGCCGAGGACGGCTCCGGCTTCCTCGCCGACCACCATCCGGGCCTCTTCGAGGGCTGCACGGAGGGCATCAGCGAGTCCGGCGCCTTCAGCTTCCACCCGCAGCCGGGCATGACGCTCTATCCGATCGCGGCCGGCGAGCGCGGCACCGCGTGGCTCAAGCTCACCGCCCGCGGCCGGGCCGGCCACGGCTCCAAGGTCAACACCGCCAACGCGGTCACCCGTCTCGCCGAGGCCGTCGCCCGCATCGGGAACCACGAGTGGCCCGTCCGGCTCACCTCCACCGTGCGGGCCGCCCTGACCGAACTGGCCGCGCTGTACGGCATCGACACCGACGTCGACGCGCCCGGCTTCGACACCGACGCGCTCCTGGAGAAGCTCGGCCCGGCCGCCGCCCTCGTCCAGCCCACCGTCCGCAACAGTGCCAACCCCACGATGATGGCCGCCGGTTACAAGGTGAACGTGATCCCGGGCGAGGCCGTGGCGTACGTGGACGGGCGGATGCTGCCCGGCGGCGAGGAGGAGTTCGTCGAGACCATGGACCGGCTCACCGGTCCCGACGTGGCGTGGGAGTTCCACCACCGCGAGGTGCCGCTGGAGGCGCCGGTCGACTCGCCGACCTTCGCCCGGCTGCGGGCCGCCGTCGAGCGCTTCGACCCGGAAGGACACGTCGTCCCCTTCGCCATGTCCGGCGGCACCGACGCCAAGCAGTTCTCCCGGCTCGGCATCACCGGCTACGGCTTCTCGCCGCTGAGACTGCCGCCCGGACTCGACTACGGGGCGCTCTTCCACGGCGTGGACGAACGCGTCCCCGTCGACGCCCTCCACTTCGGAGTCCGCGTCCTCGACCACTATCTGCGGTCCGCCTGACGGACCCGACCCGCACCGCACCCAGAGGGGGACCTGGATGGCACCCACGGCCGCCTACGGCAGCTGGCCGTCGCCCGTCGACGCCGCACTCGCCGCCGCCCACGACGGACGGCCCGAATACGTCGGGTTCGTCGGCGACGAGGTGTGGTGGACGGCCCCGCGCCCCGCCGAGGGCGGCCGGCGCGCCTTGGTGCGCCGCCGTCCCGACGGCACCGAGGAGTCGGTCCTGCCGGCGCCGTGGAACGTACGCAGCCGCGTCATCGAGTACGGCGGACAGCCCTGGGCCGGCACCGTGCGGCCCGACGGCTCCACGGTCGTCGTGTTCTGCCACCACGCCGACCAGCGGCTGTACGCCTACGAGCCGGACGCGGCGGACGGCGCCGCGCCCCGGCCGCTCACTCCCGTCTCCACGACCGGCGACGGACTGCGCTGGGTCGACCCGGTGCTCCGCCCCGAGCGGGGCGAGGTGTGGTGCGTCCTGGAGGAGTTCACCGGACCCGGCCCGACCGACGTGCGCCGGGTGATCGCCGCGGTGCCGCTGGACGGCTCCGCCGCCGAGGACCGCTCACGGGTGCGCGAACTCTCCGACGGACGGCACCGCTTCGTCACCGGCCCACGGATCTCGCCCGACGGCCGGCAGGCCGCCTGGATCGCCTGGGACCATCCGCGGATGCCCTGGGACGGCACAGAGGTGCAGCTCGCGGAGATCACGCCGGACGGCACGTTCGGGCCGGCCCGCACCGTCGCCGGCGGCCCCGAGGAGTCGGTGCCGCAGATCGCCTGGACCGCCGACGGGCGGCTGCTCCACCTCAGCGACCGCACCGGCTGGTGGAACCTCTACAGCACCCGTGCGGGCACCGAGGACGGCCGGCACGGCGAGCCGGTCGCGCTCTGCCCGCGGCCCGAGGAGTTCGGCGGTCCGCTGTGGAAGATCGGCCTCGCCTGGTTCCAGCCGCTGGACGACGGACTGATCGCCGTCCTCCACGGAAAGGGCGCCCACACGCTCGGGATACTGGACCCCGGGACCGGCGACCTGGTCGACGCCGCCGGACCCTGGACCGAGTGGGCCGCCACCCTCGCCGTCCACGGCAGCCGGGTCGTCGGCGTCGCCGCCGGACCCCGCAGCGGCTACGAGGTGGTGGAGCTCGACACCCGCACCGGCCGCACCCGGGTCATCGGCTCCCCGCACCACGACCCCGTCGACCCCGCCTACTACCCCGAACCGCGGATCCGCGTCTTCGCCGGGCCCGACGGCCGGGAGATCCACGCCCACCTCTACCCGCCGCACCACCCGGACCGCACCGGACCCGCCGACGAGCTGCCGCCCTACGTGGTCTGGGCGCACGGCGGCCCCACCGGGCACGCGCCGCTCGTCCTCGACCTGGAGATCGCCTACTTCACCTCCCGCGGCATCGGCGTCGCCGAGGTCAACTACGGCGGCTCCACCGGCTACGGCCGGGAGTACCGCGAACGGCTGCGCGAACAGTGGGGCGTGGTCGACGTCGAGGACTGCGCCGCCGTGGCCCGTGCGCTCGCCGCCGAGGGCACCGCCGACCCGCGCCGCATCGCCGTGCGCGGCGGCAGCGCGGGCGGCTGGACCACCGCCGCCTCTCTCGTGCACGCCGAGCACGGCGAGGTCTACGCCTGCGGGACGATCATCTATCCCATCCTCGACCCGGCGGCCTGGGCCGACGGCGAGACCCACGACTTCGAGTCCCGGTATCCGCACTCGCTGATCGGCCCGCTCGCCGAGGTCCCGGACCGCTACCGGGAACGCTCCCCGCTCGAGCACGTCGAGCGGATCTCCGTGCCCTTCCTGCTGCTGCAGGGACTGGACGACGTGATCTGCCCGCCCGCGCAGGCCGAGCGGTTCCTCGCCCGGATCGCCGGCCGGGGCGTCCCGCACGCCTACCTCGCCTTCGAGGGCGAGAGCCACGGCTTCCGCAGGGCCGACACCATGATCCGCGCCCTGGAGGCGGAACTCGCGCTGTACGTACGGACCTTCGGCGTCGAGCGCTCCGACGTCCCCGCCCTGGAGCTGAGGACATGACCGCCCCGACGCCGGGCCCGACGCCCGGTCCGAAGCCCGCCCCGCCGACCGCCCCGAAGCCGGTCCCCAAGCCCACCCAGAGGCCCCGTGCGGCCCCCGCCCCGGCTCCCGTCCCCGAGCTCGTCCGCCCTCCTCGGCTGCGGCCCGGCGCCCGTGTCGCCGTCGTCGCGCCCAGCGGGCCCGTACCGGAGGACCGTCTGCGGGCCGGGCTCGACATCCTGCGCGGCTGGGACCTCGACCCGGTCGTCGCCCCGCACGTCCTCGACACCCATCCCACGCTCGGTCACCTCGCCGGCGCGGACGAGGACCGGGCCCGCGACCTGACGGAGGCCTGGTGCGACCCCGACGTCTCCGCGGTGCTCTGCGCCCGCGGCGGCTACGGCGCCCAGCGCATGGTGGACCTGCTCGACTGGCGGGCCCTGCGCGCCGCCGGCCCCAAGGTCCTCGTCGGATACAGCGACGTCACCGCCCTCCACGAGGCCTTCGCCGTCCGCCTCGGCCTCGCCACGCTGCACGGTCCGATGGTCGCCGCCGCGGCCTTCCTCAACAACGCCCGCACCCAGGAGTCCCTGCGGGCCACCCTCTTCGAGCCCGAGTCGGTGCGCACCGTCGGCCTGGAGACCGCCGCCGCCCTGGTCCCGGGCCGCGCCCGGGGCGTCACGCTCGGCGGCTGCGTCAGCCTGCTCGCCGCCGACCTCGGCACCCCGCACGCCCGGCCCTCCGCCGCCGGCGGGCTGCTGTTCCTGGAGGACGTGGGGGAGGAGCCGTACCGCCTGGACCGGATCCTCACCCAACTGCTGCGCGCCGGATGGCTGGACGGCGTCGCCGGGATCGGGCTCGGCTCGTGGGAGGAGTGCGGGCCGTACGAGCAGGTGCGCGCCGTGCTCGCGGACCGGCTCGGCGGGCTCGGTGTGCCGGTGGTGGAGCGCATGGGCTTCGGGCACCAGGAGAGCGCGCCGACCGTGCCGTGGGGAATCCCGGGCGTCCTGGACGCGGAGGCGGGCACGCTCACCCTGGACGTCCCGGCGCTGAGCTGAGAGGGCGGCCGGGGACGCCGGCCCTTCACTGAATCTCCGTCAACAACCTTCGTCCCGCGCGTTGACGGCCTTATGACACGTGTCACACCATGGGCGCGGCCCCGTACCTACCGGTAGGTAGGTCTCTTGTGCGTCCTCGGTGTGGAGGTCCCCGTGTCCCGTGCCCTGCCCAGATCCCGCAAGGCCGTCCGCGCGCTCGTGGCCGGGGCGGTGCTGGCCGCGCCGCTCGCCGCCACCGCCGCCCCCGCACAAGCCGCCGCCGCGACGGCCGGCACGTACACCGTCACTCCGCTCCGCTTCACCGTCCAGGCCGGCGGCCGGAGTTGTGTGATCGACGCCGACCTCTACCGCCCCGACGGCGTCGACGCCGACCGTCCCGCGCCCGCCGTCCTCGCCACCAACGGCTTCGGCGGCAGCAAGAACGACGGCTCCACCGACGCCATCGGCAAGGCCGTCGCCTCCCGCGGCTACGTCGGCCTCGTCTACTCCGGACTCGGCTTCGGCAAGAGCGGCTGCCTCATATCCCTCGACGACCCGCGCATCGACGGACAGGCCGCCGCCCGCCTCGTCGACTTCCTCGCCGGCACCCGCGCCGCCGACGACGGCACCCGCGCCGACTTCGTCACCCACGACGGCCCGGACGATCCGCGCGTCGGCATGATCGGCGGCTCCTACGGCGGCGCCATCCAGCTCGCCACCGCCGCCACCGATCCCCGCCTCGACGCCCTCGTCCCGCTCATCACCTGGAACGACCTCGCCTACTCCCTCGCACCCAACGCTGCCGACCGCGCCACGCCCGGCGTCTTCAAGTGGCAGTGGGCCAACGGCTTCTACCTCATGGGCGAGGGCCAGCCCCTGCTCGTGCCCTCCCTCGATCCCAGCCGCGTCAACGGCCTCGGCTGCCTGCACTTCGTCACCGACGCCTGCGACACCGTGCGGCTGCTCAACTCCGGCAGCTACCCGCGGGCCGCCACGGACCGGATGCTCGCCTTCGCCCGCAGCGTCTCCCCGGTCTCGTACCTCGACAAGGTCAAGGCACCGACGCTGATCGTCCAGGGCCAGAGCGACAGCCTGTTCAACCTCAACGAAGCCCAGGACACCTACGACACCCTCCGCCGCCACGGCGTCGAGACCAGGATGATCTGGCAGTCCTGGGGCCACAGCGGCGGACAGCGGCCCGGCGAACTCGACCTCGGCCAGGGGAATTTGGAGACCAGCTACGTCGGCCGACGCGTCCTCGCCTGGTTCGACCGCCATCTGCGTGGCGACCGGACGGTCGACGCCGGACCCGCGTTCGCCTACTACCGTGACTGGCAGACCGGCTACGGCACCGCCGACGGCGTGCCCGCGCCGAGCCGGCGGCTCTACCTCTCCGGCGACGGCAAGCTCGTCGACAACCGCGCCAAGGTCGCCCGCGGCTCGCGCGCCTACGCCAACTGGCTCGTCCCGACCAGCCACTCCGAGTCCTCGCTGGCCGGCCTCATCGGCCTGCCCGATCCCCGCCCGTACGACACCGCCGGCACCTACCTCGGCTGGACCAGCGCCCCGCTCACCGAGCCCGCCGACCTCGTCGGCTCTCCGCGCGCCACCCTCAAGGTCGTCTCGCCGCGCACCGAACGCGTCCAGGACTCCGGCGACGCCGCCGACAAGCTCGTCCTGTTCGCCAAGCTCTACGACGTGTCGCCCGACGGCACCAGGACCCTGGTCAACCGCCTCGTCGCCCCGGTCCGCGTCCCCGACGTCACCCGTCCCTTCACCGTCGAACTCCCGGGCATCGTCCACCGCTACGAGACCGGCCACCGCCTGGAGTTCGTGATCGCGGCGAGCGACACGGCCTACGCCGGAAACCGCGGCGTCAAGCCGGTCACGGTCGTCAGCGCCCCCGAGGACACGGGGACGCTGGACCTGCCGCTGGTGCGCGGCCGGGTGGAGTGACGGTCAGTCCAGGACGACGAGGGTCTCCTGCTGCACCGAGGCGGTCGTCACCCTCGGCGCCGACACCTCGACGAGCCAGATGCCCGGCGGCGGCGTGAACGTGGCGCGGTAGTGCCCGTCCTCCGCCGGGAACAGCCTCCGGCGCTCCAGGACCTCCCCGTCGGCGGGGGAGACCAGGCGCCCTTCCAGGAACAGCCCGGACTCCTCCGACACGGCCGTCACCTCCACCGGCTCGCCCTTGGCCACGGCCTCCGGGACGTCGACGCCGAAGCCCGTGCCCAGCGTCTGGTAGGGCCGGTGGTCCAGGGCCTCGTAGCGGTCGAGCAACTGCCGCTGCAGCTTGGCGTCGTTGGGCAGAGCGGTGTGACCGAGCCGGAACCAGTCCATCCGGCCGCCGTTCGGCCAGTCCGGCGGGGTGGCCGACAGACACGGCACCGTGCCGTCGCCCTGCCAGCGAGGCTCGCCGGGAAGGCGGTCGTCGTACGCGATCCGCCCGCCGGACAGCCGCAGCAGCACGTCCGTGGGCTCGCCGTTGCCGCCGGAGGCGAAGAGCTGGTACGCCTCCGGCCGCCCGGCGGCCCGGTCCGCCTCGGCGTTGCTCCGGATGTGCTCGTCCAGCGTCCTGCGGAACGCGAAGGCGTCGTCCACCATCGCCGTGTCCAGACCGGGCACGGACACGTCCTCCAGCCGGGTGCCGTCCGGATGCCCGGCGACGCACTGGTACGTGGGCAGCAGCTGGTGCACGGACGGCATGCTCCGGGCCGCCTCCACCAGCCGGGTGCGCAGCCGCTCGGGCACCGCGCGCACCTTGCGGCCGGGGAAGGTCCCGGTCAGCGCCTGAACGGCCTTGACCGCGCCCGCGTACGGCGTCCCGAGCGTCACCAGGGACCGCGCCGTCTCCCGGCCGCCCAGCACCTCCAGGTAGTAGCGGGTCACGAGCCCGCCCATGGAATGGCAGATGTAGACGACCTTGGGCGCCCGCTCACCGGTCTCGCCGCGGCCGCGGCACTCCTCCGTCCAGCGCGCCAGCTCCCGCTCCACGAACGCCTTCAGGAGCTCCGCGGACCAGCGGTTCGACAGCCGCCAGTCGTACGGGAAGACGACCGTCCGGCCGGCCACCAGGTCACCCAGGTGCCGGGCCAGCTTCTTGTACGCGACGTGCGGCATCAGCCCGGGCCAGACGCGCGGCTCGCGCAGCAGGCCGCCGGGTGACAGCGCGTACGGCCCCTCCGGCGCCTCGTTCCCGGCGCCCGGCGGCAGCGTCAGGCGCTCGAAGTAGCGCTCCATGTCGAAGAGCACACTGCCGACCACGCCGGGGGTCAGGTTCCACACGTCCCTCCCGTTCGCGTCGCGCAGCTCGCTGCCCAGGATTCCGGGGACGAAGACGACCAGGTCGTTCGCCATCTCTCTCCTTCGTGTCACCCGCGGCGGTCCTCGAGCCGCAGGACGTCCATCCGTTCCCGACCGACCGCCGCGAGGAGCGGTCCCGAGCCGCCGGGCGCCGCGAACACCTGGTGCACGTCGTAGCCCCGGTCCGGCAGCAGACGGTCCTCGCCGCGCGCGTCGAGAGCCCACTCGTGGACGGTCCGGGTACGGCTCGCGGCCAGCATCACGAGCCGTCCGCCCGCGCTCGGGCAGAAGGCCAGCGACCGGACGTCGGCGGCCGCCCGGAACAGCCGGAGTTCGCGCCGGCCGGTGCCTTCCTCCAGGCGGTCGTCGAGCGAGCCCGTGAAGACACCGTCGGACGTGGCGACGGCCACCAGGGGCCCGCCGCGGGCGTCATGGGTGCCGGCCAGCGCGCGGGCAGGGGCCAGGGCCCGGCCGGGCGGCGGCTTCGGCAGCCGGAACCTCAGCGGCGGGCCGGATTCCGCCCGCTGCCAGATCCATACGGAGTCGCCGGCGGTCGCGGCCACGAACGGTTCGGCGCCTGGCGACTCGACGACCGCCAGGTGCTCGATCCGCCCGACGCCGACGTGCATGCCCTCCAGCCGCTCCCGCGTGGAGAGGTCCCAGCGCAGGATGTGGCGGTCCTTCGCCGCCAGCACGTGCACGGCCTCTCGCGTGCCGACCAGGCCCACCGCGGTCACGCTGCTGTCGCGGTGCAGGTCGACGGCGAAGTCCGCCTCACCGAAGCCGTCGCCGTCGGAGCCGTCGCGGCCGGAGCCGTCGCCGCCGGAACTGGGCCCGCCGAAGTCCTCGTCGCCCGAGCCGTCCCCGCCGGAGCTCTGCCCCCCGAAGTCCTCGCCGCCCGGGCCCCCGCCGTCCGCGCCTCCGTCCCTGCCTCCGCCTCCGCCCGAGTCCCCGGTGGCGGCCGTCAGCCTCCTGACCCGGACACAGGGACCGTGGACGGGATGCCGCCCGCCGGCCGCGAGCCAGACCGTCCCGTCCGGCGTGGCACGCAGCGCGAGTGACGAGACGCGCTCCAGCGCCCGGTCGTCCGCCAGATGACGCCCGCCCAGGTCCCAGACGCGGACGGCGTCCTCCGCGGCGAGCGCCACGGCTCCCGCGCCCGGCCGCGCGCCGGCCATCGCGCCGGTGTGCGCGCTGCCCGATCCCGGCATGCCGGTCCGGGGCCGTGACGGCGCCGCCCCGGCCGACGGGCCCGAGGCCGACTGCCAGATCCGGATCCCGGACCCGTCCGCCACGCACACGGACCGTTCCTCGTCGCGGAGGAAGGCCACCGAGCGCGGCTGCGTGCGGTGTCCGGTCAGCCGCGGCAGCTCCTCGCCGTCCTCGACCCGCCACAGCCGTACGGTCCCGCCGTCCACGGCCGCCACCAGCGGATCGTCCGGATGATCGCTGAGGGCCACGGCCGAACCGGAGGCGTGCCGCAGCGCCGCCGCGTGGACGAGCTCCGCGCCGGGCCGGGGCCCGCCGGTGACCCGCCAGACCCGGACCTGCGGCCGTGCCGTGCCGAGGACGGCGACGTGCAGCCCGTCGCGCCAGGCCGCGGCGGCGAGCGCGTCGGCCCGGCCGCCCTCCGCCGCGAACGCGAGCACCTGCTCACCCGTCCGCGCGTCCCACACGACCACCCCGCCGTCACCGCCCGCCAGGACGCAGGCCCGGTCGTCCAGCGCGCCGACCGCGACGCCCTGGATCAGCCCCGGCCGGGGCCAGGGCCAGAAGCCGCGGTGCCGCGGGCGGCCGTCCCGCCACGCCCACACGGAGAGCGTGGTGCCGCTCGCCGCGGCCACGAGAGGCGTTCCGCCGGGCGCGCCGGCCGCCACGTCGCCGATCCGGGCGCCCCACCCGTACTCCAGGACGGGCCCCGCCTCCGACGTCCACACCACCAACCGCTCGGCGTCGGCGACCGCCGTCAGGCCGGCACCCGACGGCGCCGCCGACAGCGCGTGGAACGCCCCGCTCCCCAGCCACTGGTGCAGGAAGTCCGGTCGGCCACCGGGCCGGCGCCAGTGCCACAGGCGCTCGCCCGCCGCCAGCAGCCCGCCGCCGTCGCTGTCCGCCGCCACCGCCCGCACATCGCCCTGCGGGACCTTGAGCGTCCGGAACGGCGGGACCGGCGGAGTCGTCGTCCACTCGTCCGACCAGAACGACAGACCGGGAGACCGGGCCCAGGACCGCAGTTCCGGCTGCTGGTAGAGCGCCGTGGCCTGCAGCAGCGCGGACCGCTCGGCCGGGCTCTTCCCGATGAGTTCCTCGGCGACCCGCCGGTACAGCGCCGTCTCGGCGCCGGCCGCGGCGCCCGGCCGGTCGAGCAGCGACAGCAGGCGTTCCGGCTCGGCGTTGACCAGGAACTCGGCGTCCTTCGCCACCTCGTCAAGGCGCCCGGCCGCCGCGGCGTGTGCGGTGGCGTGACGGGCGATGTACGGGTTGGTGGCGCCGCGGCCCCGGTAGGTCGCGCGGTGCGCGCCCAGCAGGACGTCGGTCATGGCCGCGTGCAGCTCCGCCGGCGCACCGGCGCCCTCCAGGAGGTGATGGCCCATGGCCTCGTGGCTGAGCCGGTAGACCGGCTGGCCGGCCTCGCCGTACTCCACGATGTGCGCGCCGGCCACGCTCCTGATCCGGCGGACGTCGTCGGAGGTGTACGAGACGGCCTGCCCGCGCAGTTCGGCGAGGCGCCGGGCCGCCTGGAGCCAGATGCCGTCGGCGTGCGGCAGCCCCGCACCGTACGACAGCGCGAGCGGCAGCAGCAGCCCGCGGGCCCAGCCCGGCGCCACGGCGCCGCCCGGCCCGGCCGCGGCCACCCGGTCCAGATCGCGGATCTCCTGGTCCAGCGCCTCCTCGAGCCCGGAGGCGAGCAGGCCTCGGAACTCCTCGGCGTCCGGGGCCAGCGCCTTTCCGGACCGGACCAGCGCGGTGCAGTGCAGGCGCGCGACGAGGAACACTCCCTGGCTGCGCCGGACCAGCTCCCGCGCCACGGCCTCGCGCAGCGCGGCGTCGTCCGCGTACGCGGAGCCGGGCACGCCCAGCCGGCGGTGCACGTAGGCGGCGATGTCGTCCCACCGGTCGTGCACCGTGTCGAGTTCATGGGTCGAGGCGTCGAGCAGCGACAGCGCGGATCCCGCCGTGGGCCGGGTGCCCACCAGGATCCGCACGTTGGGCTGCTGCCCCAGCGGTCCGAGCACCTCCGTGACGAGCGAGTCGAGATGGGCGGGATCCGTCTCGTCGAGGCCGTCGACCAGGAAGGCGGCGTCTCCCTCCGCCCGGCACGCCGCGATCAGCGCCCGCACCACCTCGCCGACGTCCTTCCAGCCGGACGACGGCTCCTCGATCCGCATGCCCCGGGCCAGTTCGGCCGCACACTCGAGGGCGCTGCGGCCACGGCACTGGATGCCCGCGAGGATCGCTCCCGCCAGACCGACGCGCCGCTCCGCGGGCAGCGCGAGGTACTGCGGCGTGTCCTTGATCGTCATCATCGCGATCTGCCCCAGCAGCGCGGACTTGCCGCAGCCCGGCGCGCCCGTGACGACCAGGATGCCGCTGCGCGCGGAGGAGGTGAGCCACTCGGTGATCCGGGCCAGCGAGTGCCGCCGGCCGACGAAGAGGGCCTCGCCCTCCTCCTCCAGCCAGAGGCCGCGGAACCTGCTCCGCAGCATGCGCTGCACCTGCTCGCCCAGCAGCTCCTGCCGCCGGGTGGGCGCGGCGGCCGAGACGGGGCGCGCGGTCGGGTCGTAGTAGGGGTTCCGGAAGAAGCCGAGGAGCCGCGTCCCGCCGTGGGGCCGGGGCGTGACGAGGTCGCCCGAAGGTGAACGGGCCAGGACGTGATGGACGGCCTCGAGGACCACCATCCCGTGCACGGCCCGGGCGTAGGCGTTCCACAGCGGCTCCTGCCGGAACTCGTACGCCCGGGACTCGACGAGCTCCTTCCAGGCGCCCAGCCAGAGCCCGACCTGCGCCAGCTCCTCTCCTCCGACGGTGCCCAGGCAGCCGATGCCGCGGCCGGGCACGTCGGCCCCGGCCGGTCCGGGGACCGTCGCGTCCCGCGAGACCTCCTGGTCGACGTACTCCTGGTACACGGCGTAGGCGATGTCCGCGGCATGGCAGGTGTCGACGATCAGCAGGAGGTCGCCGCTCGAACCGGTGAGGACCGAGGCGAGTTCGGCCGGCGTGAAGACCTTCCGGTTTCCCGCGCGGCGGTAGTCACGGCAGGGCAGCACCCCGCCGTCCCTGCCCGTCTTCACGCCGTGCCCCACCCAGTAGAGCAGCTTGCGCGGGGCCGGTGACTCCCTGATCCTGTCGAGCGCGTCCTCGATCTCGTGCTTCGTCCCCGAGATCACCGGAGTGGAGGCGTCGAAGCCCAGGCGCCGCGCCAGTTCACGGAAGTCCTCCGCGCAACGGCGTGCCGATTCCAGCGCGGCGTCCGGTTCCTGGTCGTACGCGTCGACACACACGACGAACGCCTCGCCGTGCACCCCCGTGACCGTCACACCCGCCTCCCCCGCCCCTGGTGAGAGTGTTGCAACCCTCTCACGGGCTGTGCAACTGTCCTTCCTGAGCACGTAGTTGGATCAAGGGAAAGGCTGTCGTGACAGAAGATCGCGATCCCGTCCGCATCGGGCCGCTGCAGACCGACTGCTACGTCTACGAGGGCGACGGCACCCGTCCCATCGTCGAGGAGAACCTGAGGATCTACTACGACGCCGACGAGCCCGTGCACGTGCCCGAGGACGTACGCCGCTGGCGCCAGGAGATCGAGGAGGAGCAGGCCACGCGGGCCGTCGCCGGCGCCGACCGGCGCTGGAACCACCCGCGGTTCGCCGTCGAGACGATCGCCGTCACCCGCAGCGACGACGTCGAGGACCCGATCGTCGAGATCCGCTTCTCACCCGCGGACTACTTCACCTTCCTCGCCGCCCAGCAGCTCGACCGCAGGATGGAGGAGGGCGAGGGAGCCGGATTCACCCTGCGCGAGCACTATCTCGCGGGCAAGGACCCGGTGGCCGTGAACGGGTTCCTGTCCAGCAGCTTCGGCGCGAACGTGGCCGTGGTGACCGGCAGGGACAACCGGATGCTCTTCTCCCGGCGCAGTCCCACCGTCGGCGGCAACGCCGGGAACTGGAACTCCTCGGCCAACGAGGGACTTTCGGGGAAGCACGACCTGAAGGACGGCGTCCCGGACCTCTTCGGGGCCGCCCGGCGCGCCCTGCGCGAGGAACTGGCGGTGCATCAGAGCGACGCCTGCGAGCTGGAGTTGCTGTCCTTCGGCATGGATGTCGGCCGCCATCAGTGGGCCGCCTTCTTCCTGGCCGTCCTGCCCGATCTGAGCGAGGCGGACCTGCGCGACCGCTGGAGCCGGGGCGTCGACGACAAGTGGGAGCACACCGAGTTCCGGTTCGTCGAGGCGGAGCCCGACGCCGTCCTGGACTTCCTCCTGGATCCCGCGCACCGCGACGAGTGGACGGCCTGCGGACCGGCCCTCTTCTTCCACGCCATCGTCCGGCTGATGGTCCGCCGCCTCGGCGACGCGGGCGAAGGGCGGCTCGCGGTGGAGCGGGCCATCGGCCCCGCCATCCGCAGGGCCGAGGCCAAGGCCGACCCGGCCGCCGGACCGTCCGGCCGGGGTGGGTCCGGCGACTCGGGGTCGGACGGGCCCTGAGTCGCCGGACGAGCCCTAGACGGCCTGGGCCTTGAGGGCCGCGTAGGCCGGGCGGATCACCTCGGTGACGAGACGGGTGCGGTCCGGGAGCGGGAGGAAGGCGGACTCCAGGGCGGCGACCGTGAACTCCTCGAAGACCTCCGGGCCGTAGCCGAACGCGTCCGCCATGTGCTGGAACTCCTCGCTCATGGTGGTGCCGGAGACCAGGCGGTTGTCGGTGTTCAGGGTGATGCGGAAGCCCAGGCGGCGCAGCTCGTCGATCGGGTGCGAGGCGTAGTCCTTGGCCGCGCCCGTCTGGAGGTTGGAGGTCGGGCAGACCTCCAGCGCGATCCGGTTGTCCCGCACGTAGGCGGCGAGCCGGCCCAGCGTGCCGTCCTCGGCGATGTCGTCGGTGATCCGCACGCCGTGGCCGATCCGCTCCGTGCCGCAGACCTGCACGGCCTCGTGGATCGACTCCGCGCCGACGGCCTCGCCGGCGTGGATGGTGAAGTGGCAGTTCTCGCGCTTCAGGTGCTGGAAGGCCGGCAGGTGGCGGGCCGGCGGGTTGCCGATCTCGCCGCCCGCGATGTCGAAGCCCGCCACGCCGTTGTCCCGGTGGGCGACGGTGAGCCGCGCTATCTCCAGCGAGCGGTCGGTGTGCCGCATGCCGGTGAGCAGCGTCCGGACGGTGATCCGGCCGCCGGTGCGGGCCTCGCCCTCGCGGAAGCCGTCGTTCACGGCCTCGACGACCTCGTCCAGCGTCAGCCCGCCCTCGAGGTGCTGCTCGGGGGCGTAGCGGACCTCGGCGTAGACGACGCCGTCGGCCGCCAGGTCCTCGGCGCACTCGGCCGCGATCCGCGTCAGCGCCTCGCGGGTCTGCATCACCGCGCAGGTGTGGGCGAAGGTCTCCAGATACCGCTCCAGCGAACCGGAGTCGGCGGCCTCACGGAACCACACCGCCAGCTCGGCCGGGTCCTCGGTGGGCAGCCCGGTGTATCCGCAGGCCCGCGCCAGCTCGACGATGGTCGCGGGGCGCAGCCCGCCGTCGAGGTGGTCGTGCAGGACGGCCTTCGGGGCCCGCCGGATCCAGTCGGCGACGGCGGGGGAGGAGGCGGGAGCGGTGGACGCGGTGAGGTTGTCAGACAAGTGCATGGCGGGGAAGTGTACGCCACGCGGAGGGCGCGGTGGTGTGACGGCTGCCACCGGACCCGGCGCCGCGGCCCGGCAGGGCGTGTGCGCCCTGAGTGGGCGGGCGTGGACGGCCTCGGCGCCGTCATGGATGCGCCGGGCTTCGGGACGGGCGCCGCGGCTCAGTTCGACTGGAGCACCGGCAGCGCCGGCGCGCCCGTCGGGAGCATGTGCTTCGCCGCGAGCACGGGCACGCCGTCGGCCCGGACCACCTGGGTGACCAGGACCGCGGGCGTGTCGGCGGAACGGCCCAGCTGCTCGCCGCGGCGGCGCCCGAGCAGCGTGGCCGTGACCGCGCTGTGCGCGGCCAGCGGCACGCCCCGCGAGGCGCCCGTGAGCACCGCGAGCAGCGAGGTCCGCTCGGGCGCGGCCGTCGTCCGCAGCGCCTGCGCGAAGGCCGGGTGCGCCCGCTCCAGGACCTCGTCGGCCGCCGCCCACTCGTGACTGAGGGCCGCCGGCCCCGCCTCGCCGGCGAACACGGTCTCCCAGAAGCGCAGCTCGGCCCCGGCCGGCGCGAGCAGGTGCTGGGTGGTGAAGTCGGTGGGCTCCTCCACGGACCGCAGCAGACCGCGCACCCGCAGCGGCCCGTCCGCCGTCCCGAGCAGCTCCTCCAGCGGCTGGATCTGCTCGAAGCCCCGCCGCGGCGGGTGGGCGTTGACCGTGCGGCCGACCCCGCGCCGTACGGTGAGGAGACCGTCCTCCTGGAGCAGCAGCAGCGCCTCCCGGAGCGCGGGGCGGCTCACGCCCAGCTCGCCCGCGAGCTTGGGCTCGGAGGGCAGCGTGGAGCCGGGCGGATAGGTGCCGTCGTGGATGGCGTCCGCGATCCGCTCGTAGAGCGCGACGACCGGTCGCCGCTGCTGTCCGCCGGCTGCCACGGATCCTCCTCGGGCTCGTACCGCACCTGTGCTCACGTCCACCGTATCCGCCGAGCCTTGTCTGACAAGTCACTCGTACGGTCGCTCCGCCGCCGCCCCGGCGTGCGAATCGGCCCATCCTGAGGGGACCGATCACGGAGGAGAGGGCCGGCCATGAGTCGCAAGGAGACGTCGAGCACCGCCGTCGCCCGGAGGTACGAGTGAGGCGGGCCACCGTCGTCGTCGCGGGCGCCGCTCTCGCGCTCGCCGCGGTGGCGGTCAGCTCGTCGGAGTCGGCCACCGCCCTGGAGGGCCGGGAGGAACGGGTCCGGGAGCGGGCCCGGGAGCGGGCCCCGCAGCCCATGCCCGACTTCCTCGGCAAGGGCCTGTGGCGGGTCCTCACCGCCCTCGATCCGCGCACCCGCCTGGACGTCCACGACGTGGGCGGCGGCGACCGCCGCGTGCTCTGGCCGCCGAACTGGCGCGTCTGCACCCAGCACCCGGCCCCGGGCACCGCCCGTGGCCCCCGCCGCCGCGTGGTGGTGGGCGTCGTCAAGAACCACGAACCCTGCCCGGCCCGCGTCCTGGCGGCCCGCCGCTGACCGCGCGCCGGCGGTCCCGGCCGCACCAGGTCCTCCCCACCGTCCCCGGTGCTCCCTCGGCCGCTAGCCTGAGGGCATGTCGGGTGATCTCGGACCGTATCTCGGTGTGGGGCCGCGGGTCGGGCTGCGCGGGTTCACGCTCGCTGACGGTCCGGAGTTCACGGCCCGTGCCCGGGAGAGCCGTGCGCTGCACGAGCCCTGGCTCTTTCCGCCGCTGACGGAGGAGGCGTACGACTCCTACGCCCGCCGGCTGATCGACGACCCGGCCCGGGTCGGGCTGCTCGTGTGCGAGCGGGCGGGCGGCGGGATCGCCGGCTTCGTCAACATCAACAACATCGTCCGGGGCGCCTTCCTCTCCGGCGCCCTCGGATACGGCGCGTTCGCGCACGCCGCCGGGCGCGGGCTGCTGTCGGAGGGCCTCGGGCTCGTCCTCGCGTACGCCTTCGGGCCGCTCGGGCTGCACCGTCTGGAGGCGAACATCCAGCCGGGCAACACCGCCTCCCGCGCGCTCGTGCGGCGGGCCGGATTCCGGCTGGAGGGCTTCTCGCCCGCGATGCTGTTCATCGACGGCGCCTGGCGGGACCACGAGCGCTGGGCCGTCACCGCCGACGCTGCCTGAGCTCTCGCGGAAGCTTCCTGAGCCCGCGGACGCTTCCTGCGCCCCACTGCTCCTCCGGCCACCGCCCGCGCGGCTCAGCGCTTGTAGTTGATCTTCATGGTGTCCAGGTCGGTGACCGTCGACCTCAGCCCCTTGAAGCCGTGCCCCAGCTCCCTCAGCGCCGACTCCACCCGGTCCTCCGCGATCGCCCCGGCCATCTCCTCGCCGTCCGCCGCGTCCGACACGACGACCAGCCGGTACGAGAAGTGCTTCAGGGTACGGTCGTAGGCGAGGGAGCCCTCCTCGGTGAACTGCATGGCCGTCAGGCCGTGCGCGTCGACCTCGGCGAGCAGCCGGCGCCGGCTCTCCTCCGACAGTCCGTCGAACGTGCCCCGGACGATCACCCGGTAGGTGTGCTGCGTCTGCTGCGTGCTCATGACCTGAGCCTACGGAGGCCCCCGCGGCCCGCAACGGAATTTCTCGGTCAAGCGGTCGTCAGGCCGTTGTCCACCCTCTGGCCAGCGGTGGTCCGGCCGTGTTCCATGGTCGACATGACGACCGTACGACGTGCCGTACTCACCCTGCCCGCGGCGCCGCTGGGCCCGGACAACCCCCTGCCCGCGCTGCGCCTGCTCGGCGGGGCCGGAACTCCCGCGGTCGACGGACGCGACCGGTCCGCTCTGCCGCGCGACATGGCACGGCAGCTCGGCCACGCCCCGCTGCGCACCCTCCTGCCCGTCCGGATCCGCGACGGATACGGACGCGAGCGCACACCCACCGCGCTCGACACGATCGTGATCGAGAACGACCTGCTGCGCGTCACCGTGCTCCCGGGCCTCGGCGGCCGCGTCCACTCGCTCCTGCACAAGCCGACCGGCCGCGAACTGCTCTACCGCAACCCGGTGTTGCAGCCCGCCGCGTTCGCGCTCAACGGCGCCTGGTTCTCCGGCGGCATCGAGTGGAACATCGGCGCCCGCGGCCACACGACGCTGGCCTGCGCCCCGCTCCACGCGGCGGTCGTCCCCGCGCCCGACGGCGGCGAGATGCTGCGGCTGTGGGAGTGGGAACGGCTGCGCGACCTGCCGTTCCAGGTCGACCTGTGGCTGCCGGACGGCGCGGAGCACCTGCGCGTCGGAGTCCGGATCCGCAATCCGCACGAGCGGGCCGTGCCCTGCTCCTGGTGGTCCAACGCGGCCGTCCCCGAGGACCGCCGCGTCCTCGTTCCCGCCGACACCGCCTGGCACTTCGGCTACGCGCACGCCCTGCGCCGCGTCACCGTGCCCCGTACCGAGGACGGCGCCGACACCACGTACCCGCTGCGCGGCACGCACGCCGCCGACTACTTCTACGCGCTGCCGGACGGGCAGCGGCGCTGGATCGCCGCGCTCGACGACGCCGGGCACGGGCTCGTGCAGACCTCCACGGACGGCCTGCTCGGCCGGAAGCTGTTCCTGTGGGGCACGGGACGTGGCGGCCGCCGCTGGCAGGAGTGGCTCAGCGAGCCCGGCAGCCCGGGCTACGCCGAGATCCAGGCCGGACTCGCCCGCACCCAGCTGGAGCACCCGGAGCTGGAGGCGGGAGCGGAGGTGTCCTGGCTGGAGACGTACGGGCCGCTGGCCGCCGACCCGGCCGCCGTGCACGGGACGGACTGGGCCGCGGCCCGCGCCGGCGTGGAGGACGCGCTCGGCCGGGCGCTGCCGCGCGCGGAGGTCGACACGGCGTACGAGCGGTGGCGCGCCGTCGCCGCCGACGCCGCGCCCGGCCCGCGCCTTGCGACCGGTTCCGGCTGGGGCGCGCTCGAAGTGCTGCGCGGGCGTCACGACCTGCCCGGCACGCCCTTCGAGGAGTCGCTGCTCGGCGAGGAGCAGCGGCCGTGGCTCCACCTGCTGCGTACGGGCGCGCTCCCGGATCCGGGCCCGGAGCCCTCGGCCGCACCCGCCCAGACCCCGGTCTCCGACGCGTGGCGGGACATGCTGGAGACGGCCCCGGCCGATCCGGTGACCGAATACCACCTGGGCGTCGCCCAGTGGGCGGCGGGCGATCAGGCCCAGGCGGTACGGAGCTGGGAGCGCGGCCTGAAGAACGCGGCCGAGCGCTGGCCGCTGCTCTACTGCCTGGCGGTGGCCGACCGGGAGGGCGGTCACCCGGAGCGGGCGGCCGAGCGGTACGCGGAGGCCTGCGAGGAGCAGTACGGCGGCGACCCGCACGTCACCGCCGCGCTCGGGCGCGAGGCGGTCACGGCCCTCCTCGACGCGGGCCGCCCGGCCGAGGCGCGGACGGTTCTGTCCCGCCTGCCGGACGAGGTCCGCTCCCGCGGCGCCTTCCGCTACCTGGAGGCCCGGCTGCTCCTGGCGGAGGACCGGAGGGCGGAGGCCCGCGCCGTCTTCGACGCGGGCTTCGAGGTCGCCGACCTGCGCGAGGGCGCCGAGGAACTGGGCGAGCTCTGGTCGCGCATCACGGACGAACCGCTGCCCGACGCCTACGAGTTCCGGATGCGCCCGAGCTGAGCAGGGTCGCCCTGGCCGGTCGCCGGCGAGGCGAGCGCGACGGCCGGGGCGAGCGGGACGGGCGGGGCGGCCGGGGCGGTGGCCCGGCCCGCGCGCCGAGGTCCGGGCCTCACACCCGGCACAGGATCTCGCCGTGCGGGACCATGAACCAGGCGTCGTCGTCCTCGCCCCAGGCCCGCCACGCCTCCGCGATCGCCGTCAGGTCCTCGGGGGTGGCGTGGCCGCTCTCGACGGCCAGCCGGGCGTAGACCGACTCGACGGTCCGGTCGGCCCACAGGCCGCTCCACCAGGCGCGGTCCTCCGGAGTGGCGAAGCACCAGACGCCGGCCGAGGCGGTGACGTCGGTGAAGCCGGCCTCGTGCGCCCAGGACAGCAGGCGGCGGCCGGCGTCGGGTTCGCCGCCGTTGGCGGCGGCCACCCGCCGGTACAGCGCCTGCCAGCGGTCCAGGCCCGGCTGCTCGGGGAACCAGGTGAAGGCGCCGTAGTCGCTGTCCCGGGCGGCGACCACACCGCCGGGCCGGCACACCCGGCGCATCTCGCGCAGCGCCTGCACCGGATCGCCCACGTGCTGCAGCACCTGGTGGGCGTGGACGATGTCGAAGGAGTCGTCCGGGAAGTCCAGCGCGTGGACGTCGGCGACCGCGAACTCCACGTTGTCCACGCCCTGTTCGACGGCCGCGGCCCGGGCCTTCGCCAGGACGTCCTCCGCCGCGTCCACCGCCGTCACCCGGCCGGGCGCGACCCGCGCGGCCAGATCGGCGCTGATGGTGCCCGGCCCGCAGCCCACGTCCAGGACGTCCAGGCCCGGCCGCAGCGCGGGGATCAGATAGGCGGCGGAGTTCTCGACGGTGCGCCAGGTGTGGGACCGCAGCACGGACTCGTGGTGCCCGTGGGTGTAGACGGCGGTCTCGTGCGGAGTGGTGGACGGCGACTTCGGCTGCGACGGCGACTTCGGCTGCGACATGACCGGACTCCTTCGGCTGAGTGGGTGTGATCACCGTACGCCGGTCATTCGATATGTGAGACCCCATTCTCACCATGTGGACACCGGCCAACATCGCCCGCCCGCACGGTCGTTGTGCCGGCCGACCTGACGGATCTCCGTGTGACAGGACCGTGAACTGGCCGTCCCGGCCCCCGTCGCACCCCTAGGGTGTGCCCCGACCGTCAGCTGATCCGCACCCGACCCGCACTCGACGTGCCGAGGAGAAGCCCGTGCCCGCCCGCCGCACCCTCCTGAAGTCGCTCGCCGCCGCTCCCGTGCTGTCCGCCCTCGCCGCCCCGGGCGCGAGGGCGGCGGAGGCCGCCGCCGCCGAAACCGCCGCCGGCACTGCCGCGCCCGCGGCGTCGCCCGCGCCCGGAATCGTCAAGCCGCTCCCGCCCGAGCACTTCACGATCCGCGGCACGAACGCCGAGGCGCGGTTCGAGAGCTTCGCCGACACCGGACCGCTCACGCCCGCCGCCCGCTTCTTCGTCCGCAACCACACCTCCACCCCGGTCCTCGACGCCGCCACCTGGCGCCTCACCGTGTGGGGCGACGGACTGCACGGCCGCGGCCCGGTCCAGTTCAGCTACGGACAGCTGCGCGACCTGCCCGCCGTCACCCGCACGGCCCTGGTCGAGTGCGCCGGAAACGGCCGCAGCCTCTACACCACCCAGCAGGGCGAGACCGTCACCGGCACCTCCTGGACCCTCGGCGCCGTCGGCGCCGCCCGCTGGCGCGGCGCCCGGCTCTCCGACGTGCTGCGACGCGCCGGGATCGCCGCCGACGCCGTCGACGTGCAGCCGCGCGGCCTGGACGACGAGTACGTGACCGGCGGCGTCAACCTGGGCCGGGTCCGCCGCCCGCTGCCCGTCGCCAAGGCCCTGGACGACTGCGTCCTCGCCTACGAGATGAACGGCGAGCCGCTCCCGTACGACCACGGCCACCCGGTCAGACTCCTCGTGCCGTCCTGGGTCGGCATCGCGTCGATCAAGTGGCTGGGCGACATCGAGGTGTCCCGCACGCCGCTCGCCTCGCCCTGGTCCACCGACTACTACCGGCTCTTCGGCGCCGCCCACCCGCCCGGCGGCAGCGCGCCGCTCACCACCCAGACCCTCAAGAGCGCCTACGAGCTGCCCTTCGGCGCCACCCTGGAGGCGGGCCGCACCCACCGGCTCACCGGCCGCGCCTGGTCCGCGCTCGCGCCCGTGCGCCAGGTCGAGGTCTCCACCGACGGCGGCGCCCACTGGCGCCCGGCCCGCCTCCTGGACACCCCGCGCCGCGACGGCTGGGTGCGCTGGAGCACGCCCTGGCACCCGCACCGCACCGGCCCCGCCACCCTGCTCTCCCGCACCACCGACGCGGCCGGCAACACCCAGCCCGAACGAGCCGTCCCCAACACGCAGGGCTACCTCTTCAACGGGATCGTCCGGCACCCCGTCACCGTCGCATGAGCGGCGAAACCCGCCGAACCTCCGTATAAAGGGCACAGGGGCGTCGCTCCCGGACGCCCCGGTGCAGGCGCGCGCCAAGGAGGAGTCGGGTCATGAGGCAGACCGTCCCGGAAGGCCGCGGCCCGGTGCGCTACGGGCCTCCGGCGCCGGAACCCGGCCTGCCCGTGCTGCCCGGCCTCGCCGCCCTGCTCGCCGCCGCGGCCGACCGCGCCGCTCCCGAACCACCCGGCGGCGGCCCCGTGCTGCGCGAGGCCGCCGCCGGCTACTGGTGGCGGCGCGGACTGCGCACCCACGCCGAGGACGTCGTCGCCGCGCCCGGCGCACCACCGCTGCTCCTCGCCCTGATCGCCGCCCACGGCGGCGACCTGCTGCTGCCCCGGCCCTGCCCCGCCTGGTGGACCCCGCAGGCCCGGCTCCTCGGCCGCCCCGCCTACCACGTGCCCACCCCGGCCGAGTGCGGCGGCGTGCCCGACCCGTACGCGCTCCTGGAGACCGTGCGACGGGTGCGCGCCGAGGGCGGCAGCCCGCGGCTGCTGCTGCTGTCCGTCGCCGACGACCCGACCGCCACCGTCGCCCCGCCCGAGATCGTCCGCGAGGCCTGCGAGGCCGCCGTCGCCGAGGGCCTGCACATCATCAGCGACGAGACCTGGCGCGACACCCTGCACCGGCCCCAGGAGACCGTGCTGCTCAGCCCCGCCGAGATGTGCCCCGACGACGTCACCGTGCTCACCGACCTGGCCGGCGCCCTCGCTCCCGCCGCCTGGCCCCTGGCCGTCGCCCGCTTCCCGCCCACCGCCGCCTCCCGCGGCGACCGGTACGGCGACCGCAGGGCCCGTACGCTCGACATCCTCACCGCGCTCGGCGCCCAAGTCCCCGGCCCCTTCGCCCCGGCCGCCGCCCACGCCCTCGACGAACCCGAGGACGTCACCGTACGGGCCCGGCTCACCGCCCACCTGCACGGGCGGGTGGCCGCCGCCGCCCACCACGCGGTGCTCACGGCCGGCGCCCTCGCCCGGCCCCCGCAGGCCGGCCGGCACCTCTACGCCGACCTCGGCCCGCTGCGTGCCGGGCTCGGCGCCCGCGGCGTCACCGACTCCCTCGAACTCGAGACCCACCTCACCGGCCGGCTCGGCACCCCGGTGCCCGGCGGCCACCGCTTCGGCGACGAACTCGGCGCACTGCGCGTCCGGTTCGACACCGCGGCCCTCCTGGGAAGGACCGAGGAGGAACGGACGGAAGCCCTCACCGCACCGCGGCCCGAGGAACTGCCCCACGTGGCGGCCGCGTTGGAATCCTTCGGAGCCGCCCTCGACGAACTGACCTGACCGGGGCGGCGGTTCGCCGCCGCCCGGAAGACCGATACGACGACGCCCGACGGACACCACGGTTGACGCACCAGACGGAGGCCGCCGACATGACGGAACAGACGGCCGGGCCATCCCGGGCCCCGCACTCCGGCCGCACGCCCCAGGCCCCGGACGCCGACCCGCGGCCCGCCGCGAACGGGCTCCAGCCGCTCGGCCGGCTGCGCCGCGACTGGCCGCGCAGCTTCACCGACCGCCTCACCGCGCCGCTGCCCGGCGTCCGCGCCATGGCGCGACTCGCCCGGGAGGGCGCCGTCCGCCCGGGGCCGGAAGGGCTCCGCGACATCCCGCTGCTGCCGTTCGAGCCCGGCCCGCTGCCCGAGGCCGGTCCGGACGACGTGGCCGTCACCTGGGCCGGACACGCCAGCTGGGTGCTGCGGATCGGCGGCCTCACCGTCCTCACCGACCCGGTCTGGTCCCGCCGCATCCTCGGCACCCCGGCCCGGCTCACCCCGGTGGGCGTCCGCTGGGAGGACCTGCCGCCGGTGGACGCCGTCGTCATCAGCCACAACCACTTCGACCACCTCGACGCGCCCACGCTCAAACGGCTGCCGCGCCACACGCCCGTCTTCGTGCCGGCCGGACTCGGCCGCTGGTTCACCCGCCGCCGCTTCAGCCGCGTCACCGAGCTGGACTGGTGGGAGGCGGCCGAACTCGACGGCGTGCGCTTCGACTTCGTCCCCGCCCACCACTGGTCCAAGCGCACCCTGCTCGACACCTGCCGCTCGCTGTGGGGCGGCTGGGTGCTCACCGACCGCGCGGGACGGCGCGTCTACTTCGCGGGCGACACGGGCTACGGCCACTGGTTCGCCGAGATCGGCCGCCGCAGGCCCGGCATCGACCTCGCCCTGCTGCCGATCGGCGCCTACGACCCGCGCTGGTGGCTCAGGGACGTCCACACCGATCCCGAGGAGGCCGTGCGCGCCTTCCAGGACCTCGGCGCGCGCCGGATGGCCCCCATGCACTGGGCGACCTTCGTGCTCTCCTCCGAGCCCGTGCTCGAACCGCTCGGCCGGGTCCGGGCCGCCTGGGAGAAGGCCGGACTGCCCCGCGAGGACCTGTGGGACCTCCCGGTCGGCGCCTCACGCGTGCTCGTTCCCTGAGTGGTCCGAGCGGTCCGCCTGTTGTGAGCGCGCGCCCCGGTGCGGGCGGCGCAGCCGGCGCCACAGCGCGGGCACGGCGCTGACGAGCACGGTGAGCCCGACCGCGGCCACCACGCCCTGCCACGGCTCGGCGAAGAGCGAACCGCCCAGGATGCCGATCAGCTGGTACGTCGCCGCCCACGCCAGACAGGCCGGGAGATCACCGCGCGCGAACCGCCGCAGCGGCATCCCGGCGAGCAGACAGGCCAGCATCACCGGGATCCGGCCCGCCGGCAGCAGCCGCGAGAGGACGAGCACGGGCACCTGGTGGCTCTCCAGCTGTTCCTGCGCCTGCGCGAGGCGCTCCGGTGTCACCCGGCCGCGCAGGGCGGCCAGCCAGCGCGAGCCGTTGCGGGACCTGACACCGCGCTGCCCGAGCCAGTACAGCGCCAGATCGCCGAGGAACGCGGCGAAGGAGGCCACCAGGAAGACGAAGAGCAGCGAGAGCGGCGCGGTCTGGTGGAAGGCGACCACCGCGGCCGAGCTCACGATCGCGCCGGTCGGCACCACCGGCACCAGCGCGCCGAGCGCCACGAGCAGGAAGAGGGAGGGATAGCCGACCGCCTGCTGCGTGGACTCCGGCGGCAGCTCCCGCACCGCCGCGAGCATCCGCTCGATCACCGCCCGCACCTTGCCTGCGCCGCCCCGCCGGCACCGCCCGCCGCAAGGCCGGCGCCGCCGGCACCGCCCGCCGGGTGCGTCTCGCCCGGTCCGCCCGCTCCGCCCGCCGGGCCCGCACCGGCTGCCGCACGGCCTGTCCCGGCCGCCCGCATCGGCGGCTTCGGGTGCCTCACCGGGCCACCTCCGGCCGCACGCGCTCACCGTGGCCCAGCAGGTGGACCGCCACCTTCGGGGCCAGCCGGGCCGCGTGGCGGACGAACTCGTGGCCGGGGGAGTGGAACTCGTGCGGCCGGACCGCGTCGAGCCCGATCGGCCAGTACGTGCCGTAGTGCACGGGCACCGCGGCGGCCGGGGCCAGCGCCGCGAGGGCCTCGGCGGCGCGGGCCGCGTCCAGGTGACCGTGGCCGAGGTACGGTCCCCAGCCGCCGACCGGCAGCAGGGCCACGTCCACCGGCCCGACCGCTTCCGCCATGGCGTCGAACAGGCCGGTGTCACCGGCGAAGTAGGTGCGGGCCTCGCCCTCCAGGACGTAACCGAGCGCGGGCGAGCGGTGCGGGCCCACGGGCAGCCGGCGCCCGTCGTGCCGCGCGGGCACGGCCCGTACGGTCACGCCCTCCACGCTCGCCTCCTCGCCCGGCGCCAGCTCCGTCAGCCGCAGTCCGCCCGCGCCGAGCCGGCGCAGCGCGGGCAGGGCCGCGGGCGCGCCGCGCGGCACGATCACGCGGGTGCCCGGTGCGAGCCGGGCGAGCGAGGGCAGGTGGAGGTGGTCGGCGTGCAGGTGCGAGACGAGGACGGCCTCGGCCCGCGCCGCCTCGGGCGGCGGCAGCGCGCCGCGCCGGCGCCGCAGGTGCGCGAGCCGGCGCGCGAAGAGCGGGTCGGTCAGGAAGCGGATCCCGGAGTCCTCGACCGTGCACGTGGCATGACCCCACCAGGTGATCTCCACCGGCGCCGCCGCCCTCTCCTGTCCGTGGCCCGGGCCGCCCGTGCCCGCCGGCCGGCCCCCTCCGTAACGAGGGTAGATGTCCGGGACCACGGGAGGGGCCGGTCCTCGCCCCGCCGGCCGCCCTCGGACCCCGCACCGGCGTGCTTGGTATACCGAACCTCTCCTCGGGCGTCACGCGACGCAGTAGGGTCCCTCCATGGACGACGTTCGGGTGGCGGCGATCGCCAGCCTCACCCCGCTCGAAGAGCTCGACGACGACCCCTTCCTGGTCGACACCCGAAGCCAGCACGCCATGTGCGTCCGCTGGGCGCGCGCCCGGGGATACGTGGTGACAAGGCAGCTGTTCTGCTACGGCATCAGGCCCGACCACGACGCGCTGTGGGCCGATGTCGAGGAGGGCGCCGTGGACCTCTTCGTCGCTCCCAACGAGCGCGTGCTCGCCCGCGCGTTGACGGACGTGACGGAGTTCTTCGCCGAATGCGAGCGGCGCGGAGTCCGGCTGGAAACCGCCGGGTTCGACGAACCGGCGTACGACGCGCCGATGAAGGCCGGCGTGCACCGCAGGCTCTCCATGCCCACCGCCGGTTACGACGGCTGCTGAGCCACGGCTTCTCCCGGACGGCTTCTCGCGGAGGACGGCTCCCGCGCCACGACGGCTCCCGCGCCACGACGGCTAACCGCGCCACGACGGCCCGCGACAGGCGACGACGGCCTCCGACGGGCCACAGGTCCGACGGCCGCCGGCGCCGCGCCCCGAGGCCGTTGTGCCACGCTGGGGGCAGGAAACGGGTGAAAGGTGAACGAGGCGTGGGTGAACGGCGAGGGCACGGCCCCGGCCGCTGGCGGAGCGCCGGCAGCGCCCTGCTGCGGGTGATCACGGTGTGGGCGGTCTCCACGCTCACCCTCCTCGCCCTGGCCGGCCTCCTCCCCGACTTCCGGCTCCAGTCCGCCGACGGCGACAGCGTCACCCGCACCGCGCTCACCGCCGCCTGGGGCGCCGGCGCCTTCGGACTGCTCGGCGCGCTGGTCTGGCCGTTGATCGTGCGGGCACTGCTGCTCGTACCGGCGCTCGTGCTCGGCCTGTTGGTGTTCTTCCTCAACGGCTCGCTGCTGCTCGTCGCGCTCTGGCTGATCCCCGACGGCCGCGGCGCCGCCGCTCCCGAGACCGCCGTCGTCGTCGCCGCGGTGATGTCGGCGGTGGCCTCGGCCACCTCCACCGCGCTCGCCGTCCGCGACGACGAGGCCTACCGGCGCCGCCTCTACCGGCTCGCCGACCGAACCCGCCCGCGGATCGCCCGCACCGACGGCGCCGAGCCCGTGCCCGGCACCGTCTTCCTCCAGCTCGACGGCGTCGGCCACCAGGTGCTGAAGGACGCCGTCGCCGACGGCCGGATGCCCACGCTCGCCGGCTGGCTCGCCACCACGCACACGCTCACCTCCTGGCGCACCGACTGGTCCAGCCAGACCGGCGCCAGCCAGCTCGGCATCCTGCACGGCTCCAACGAGGACGTGCCCGCCTTCCGCTGGTACGAGAAGGACACCGGCCGGCTCATGGTCTCCAACCGGCCGGCGAGCGCGGTCGAACTCCAGCGCCGCGCCGTCGAACGCACCGGCGACGGCGGGCTGCTCACCTTCGACGGCGCCTCCCGCGGCAACCTGTTCAGCGGCGGCGCCGACCAGCTCGCGCTGGTCCTGACGGCGGCCGCCCGCCGCGGCCGGCGCAACCGCTCGCGGGCCGGCTACTTCGCGTACTTCTCCGATCCCGCCAACGCCGTCCGCACCGCCGGCTCCTTCGTCGCCGAGGTCGTGCGCGAGATGGTCCAGTCGCTCCGCGCCCGGCTGCGCCGCGCGTCGCCGCGGGTCTCGCGCGGCGGCCTCTATCCCTTCGTCCGGGCCTTCGCCACCGTCGTCGAGCGGGACGTGGTGGTCGCCGCGGTGATCGGCGACATGCTGGCCGGGCGGACCGCCGTCTACGCCGACCTGGTCGCCTACGACGAGGTCGCCCACCACTCGGGGCCGCGCGGCCGGGACACCGACCAGGTCCTGGCGCGGCTGGACCGGGCGGTCGCCCTGGTCGCCAAGGTCGCCGAGCACGCGCCCCGGCCGTACCGGATCGTGCTGCTCTCCGACCACGGCCAGAGCCCGGGCGAGACCTTCGAGTCCGCGTACGGGCTGACGCTGCGCGACCTGGTCCGGGTCGGCTGCGGACTGCCCGTGCCGCGCCGGGTGCGGCGCACCCGCTGGGGGCACCTCAGGGCGGAGTCCGGCGGAGGTTCGGAGGCCCGGGACGCCGCCCGGGACGCGCTGCGCAGCGCGCTGCACCGGCCCGTCGACGAGGAGGGCGAGGAGGGCGCCGAGGCGGCCCGGGCGGCTGCGGTGGCCGCGGCCCGGGCTCCCGAGCCGCTCGTGCTCGCCTCCGGCAACCTCGGCCTGGTCTCGTTCCCCGGCGTGCCGCACCGGATGACCCGCGAGGAGATCGACCGCCTGCACCCGGCGCTGCTGCGCACCCTCGCCCACCACCCGGGGATCGGCTTCCTGCTGGTCGCGAGCGAGGAGCACGGCTCGGTGGTGCTCGCCCGCGACGGGCTGGAGGTGCCGGTGGCCGAGCTGACCGACGGCGACGACGGGCCGCTCGCCGGGTTCGGCCCGGGCGCGGCCGAGGCCGTACGGCGCACCGACGGCTTCCCGCACGTCGCCGACATCATGGTCAACTCGATGTACGACCCGGAGACCGGCACCGTGCACGCCTTCGAGGAGCAGATCGGTTCGCACGGCGGTCTGGGCGGTGAGCAGTCGCGCGCGTTCCTGCTGCGGCCGCGCGAGCTGCCCGCTCCGCCGGCCGGGCTGGTGGGCGCCGAGCAGGTGCACCAGGTGCTGCGCGGCTGGCTGCGGGAGAGCGCGGGTCCGCAGGTGCCGCTGGAGATTTCCCCGTCCACGCGCGATGCGGAAGCGTTTCTTCCGGTCGAGGAGCCCGTCGCGCGGGACAAAAACGGGTGATTTGGAGCGCCGTCTCGATATCCGGACCATGAGTGCGTTTGTACGACGAGAGGCGCACCACCCCCATGAGCACGGCCCCGACCGCACCGCCCAGCCCCGCACCGGCCGACCCCGCACCGCCCGCGGCGCCCACCGGTACCGCACCCGCCGCGGCCCCGCCGAGCGAGGAGCACGACCAGGACTCCGGCCGGCACGCCCGCCGCTTCGGACTCCCGATCGCGACCGCCCTCGTCATGGGCAACATCATCGGCGGCGGCATCTTCCTGCTCCCCGCCTCCGTCGCGCCCTTCGGCACCATCAGCCTCGTCGCCTTCGGCGTCCTCACCCTCGGCGCGATCGCCCTCGCCCTCGTCTTCGGCCGGCTCGCCCACCGCCTCCCGCGCACCGGCGGCCCCTACGTCTACGCCCGCGCCGCCTTCGGCGACTTCGCCGGATTCCTGGCCGCCTGGTCGTACTGGATCACGGCCTGGGTCTCCAACGCGGCCCTCGCCGTCGCCGCCGTCGGCTACCTCGACGTGCTCGTCCCCGTCCACGAGTCGAAGGCCGCCACGATCGCCGCCGCCCTGCTCTTCCAGTGGCTGCCCGCGCTCGCCAACCTGGCCGGCACCCGCTACGTCGGCGCGGTGCAGATGGTCGCGACCGTGCTCAAGTTCGTGCCGCTGATCCTCGTCGCCGTCGGCGGCCTGTTCTTCTTCGACAGCGCCAACCTCGGGCCCTTCCAGGCGGGCGGCGGCAGCCCGCTCGGCGCGGTCTCCGCCTCCGCCGCGATCCTGCTCTTCAGCTACCTCGGCGTGGAGTCCGCCGCCGTCAGCGCCGGCGAGGTCCGCGACCCGCGCCGCAACGTCGGCCGCGCCACCGTCCTCGGCACCCTCGGCGCCGCCGCCGTCTACCTGCTCGGCACGCTCGCCGTCTTCGGCACCGTCGCCCACGACAAGCTGGTCACCTCCACCGCGCCCTTCTCCGACGCCGTGAACGCCATGTTCGGCGGCTCCTGGGGCGGCGCCGCCGTCGCCTGCATGGCCATGGTCTCCATGCTCGGCGCGCTCAACGGCTGGACCCTGCTCAGCGCCCAGGCGCCGTACGCCGCCGCCCGCGACGGGCTCTTCCCGAAGGTCTTCACGGTCAAGCGGCGCGGCGTCCCCACCGCCGGCGTCCTCGTCACCGTCGTCCTCGCCTCGTGCCTGACGGTCTACAACTACACGGCCGGCACCCAGGGCGTCTTCGAGATCCTCGTCCTCGTCACCACCTTCACCGCCACCGTGCCCTACCTCCTGTCCACCGCCGCCCAGATCCACTTCCTGCTCTCCGGCCGGTCGGACCAGGTCTCCCGTGCCCGTCTCGTCCGCGACGGCGTGCTCGCGCTCGCCGCCTTCGGCTTCTCGCTGTGGCTGGTCGCCGGCTCCGGCTACGCGGCCGTCTACCAGGGCGTGCTGTTCCTCTTCGTCGGCGTCCTCGTCCACGCCGCGCTGGCGGCCCGCCGGAGCCGGGCGGCCGCGGCCCCGGCGGAGAACCCCGAGGGGTGAAAACCGGGCCGCGGACGTAGGCCGCCCGGGCGGTTCTCGCGGCCCGGCCGGAATCCGGCGGCCGCGGCGGGGCAGAACGGATCTCCGTGAGACCCCTCGCCCGGTTCGCCCTCGCGGTGCTGCTCGTGCTCGCCGCGCTGCTCGGCGCGGGAGCCGGCGCCGGGATCGCGGCCGCCGAGACCGAGACCCGGCCGGCGTCCGCGGCGGCCGACCCCGGCGCGGAGACCCACGACGCCGCCGAGAGCGAGGCGGTCGCGCCCGTCCGCGCGGTACGGCGTCCCGCGCCGCCCCGGCCGCCCGGCAGGCGCCCGGCGCCCGCCGGCGACGCCGCGCCCGTCCCCGTACCGTCCCCGCACGGTCACGCTCCCCGGTCCGCGGTGATGCGGTGCTGAGAGGCCCGGCCTCCCCAGCACTCCTCATCACCCCTCCACCGCAAGGAGCTTCACCATGCCCGTGGACCCCTACG
The DNA here is from genome assembly GCF_044544825.1 of Streptomyces sp. NPDC053493. NCBI lineage: Bacteria > Bacillati > Actinomycetota > Actinomycetes > Kitasatosporales > Streptomycetaceae > Streptomyces > Streptomyces sp. NPDC053493. The sequence goes on along the minus strand of NZ_JBITXS010000002.1, from coordinate 701,853 downwards.
CCGTGCTCCACGCACTGCTGCGCGCCGAGGCCGCCCGCGACCGCGGCGCCGGGCGCCGCACCCGACCGGAAGGCGAGGCGGAACCGCCCGCCCCGCCCACCGCCGTGCCGACGACGGCCTCCGCCCCTCCGGTCCGGCCGGCCGCACCCGAAGGCCCGGCGGCCTGAATCCGCCACCACCGGCGGGCCGGTCCCGGCCCGCCGGCCCCTCGGGGGTCTCCGGAAACTCCCGCCTGGCCCGGCGTCACGCCGCCGGCGACTCCTCGGGGCCGGCGGCGCCGGCGGCCCCGGAAGCCGTCCGTCGGCCGAGGGCCACCACCAGGGCGAGCACCGCGGCGGCCAGCAGCGCCAGCGCCGCCAGCGCCGGGACCAGCTCCACCAGCGGGCCCGCCGCGAGACCGCAGACACCGCCCACGAGCAGCGCCACCGGCCGCCGCCCGGTCGAACGCCGGGTGATCGCCGCCGCGCCGAGCAGGAACACGCCGACGCCGCCGGTCAACGCCCAGGCCACCGTGCCGTGCAGGGAATCCGCCAGGTCGTAGTGGCCGGTGTCGGCGACCTGGGTGAGGACCTTCTTCATGCCGAGCGCGCACAGCACCACGCCCGCGACCAGCGGCAGGTGCAGGAACGTGTACACGTCGCGCGCGAAGCGGGTCCGCTCGTCGCCGTCCAGCGCACCGAGCCGGTGCTCGGCCGGCTCCCCGAACCGCCGGAAGTACAGCGCCCACAGCCCCGCCGCGAGCAGTATCCCTGCCGCGCACGCCCCGATCACCGCGCCCGTCAGCGGGAAGTGCGCCACGCCCACGCCCATCGCGACGATCGACTCGCCCAGGGCGATGATGACGATCAGACCGTGCCGCTCGGCGAAGTGCCCGGGAGAGTTGACCCGCCAGCCGGACGCGCCGGTGAGGTAGATCCCGCCGTAGTCGATCGCCACCGCGCCCAGCCACATCAGCAGCCTCGGCGTCCCGTCGTACGCGCAGCCGACGAGCAGCAGGGCCAGCGGCGGGCCCACCGACAGCAGCGCGGTGCGCCGCAGCGTGGCGTGCAGCGCCGTGTCGCCGGGACTGGAGATCCAGTACGAGATCAGGTGCAGCAGCCGCACCGCTCCGTAGCAGAGCACGAACACCAGCGGCGCCGGAAGCCCGCCCGGCGCGTCCGCGAACACCTCCGGCACCACGAGCGACACCACGAACACCACCGTCATCACGGTGACCAGGACCGCGAACAGCGCACCGGCGTCGGCCCGTACGACATTGCCCAGCCAGGCGAAACAGCACCAGCACCACCACAGCAGCGCCAGCACCGTCATCGCCGCGAGCACCCGGCCAGGCGACGGGGCCGCCGCCATGAGCGCCGTGACCTGCGTGATCGCATAGACGAAGACCAGGTCGAAGAAGAGTTCGGCGGGCGTCACCTTGTGATCGCCCTCGGCCGCCACCATCCGCGACCGTTCCCTGCCAGCCACCGCATCCCCCTTGCCCACCACGCGCTTTCGGCCATCCAGCCGCGCACCCTACCCCGGCCCCCGCCGCCACGCCTCCCGCGCCTCGCCGCCGGTCCGCCGCCCGGACGGCACACCGACTCGCCGGGCCGGCCACCCCGCCGCATTACCTCGGACGTCATCGACGCCCGCCCCGGCCCCCGGCATCCTCGAATCACCGGGACCCGGGCGGCGCACTCCGCCCGGGCACCGGCCCCGAATCCTCAGACACGCCTTCCAGGAGGGTGATCCGCCATGTCCCAGGCCCTGCTCGCCGGTCTCTCCCGCACCACCTCGCCGCGGTCCATGGTGCGCCGGTTCCTCGCCCTCGACGCCGTCGTCACCGGCGGCAACGGCCTCGCCTACCTCACCGCCTCCGGCCCGCTCGGCAGCTTCCTCGGCGTGGAGCGCGGACTGCTCGTCGCACTCGGCCTCTTCCTCACCGTGTACGCGGCCGGCGTCGCCTGGCTCGCGAGCCGCCCGCAGCCGGCCGTCCTCGGCGTCAAGGCCGTCGTGGACGCCAACCTGCTGTGGACGGTCCTCAGCGTCGTCGCGCTCGTCGCCTGGCTGGAGCCGACCACCGCCGGCGCGGTGTGGACCCTCCTCCAGGCCGCCACCGTCGCCGGCTTCGCCGGTCTCCAGTGGTCGGCCCTGCGGGCCGCTACGCCGTGAGCGACTGGAGGTAGGCGGCCGTCGCCGGGTCGGCCGGGAGGAACGTCTCGATGGCCAGCTCGGCGACGGTCACGTCCAGCGGCGTGTTGAACGTCGAGATCGACGACACGAACGACAGCACGTGCCCGTCGTGCTCGATCCGCAGCGGCAGCGCGAAGTACGGGTACGGCTCCGGGTCCTCCCGGTCCTCCGGATCCGCCGTGCCCTCCGGCAGCGGATAGGCCGCCACCTCCTCGTACAGCGCGCGCAGCGCCTCGGAGCGGGCGAGCCCGATCTGACGCTCCATCTGGGCCAGCAGATGGCCCCGCCATTCGCGCAGGTTGCGGATGCGCGGTGCGAGGCCCTCCGGGTGGAGCGTGATCCGCATGGCGTTCAGCGGCGGCGTCAGCAGATGCTCCGGCAGGCCCGCCAGGAGCATCCCGATCCCCTGATTGGCCGCCACGACCGTGTACGAGCCGTCCACGACGAGCGCCGGGAACGGCTCGTAGCCCTGGAGCAGCCGGTCGATGCCCTCGCGCAGCGTCTCCAGCATCGGCTCGTCGAGCGTCGACTCGCCGAACCGCGGCGCGTAACCGGCCGCCAGCAGCAGGGCGTTGCGCTCCCGCACCGGAACGTCCAGGTGCTCGGCCAGCTTCAGGATCATCTCCTCGCTCGGCCGGGAACGCCCGGTCTCGATGAAGGAGATGTGCCGGGCGGAGGAGTCCGCCCGCAGCGCCAGCTCCAGCTGGCTGAGCCTGCGCTGCTCGCGCCAGCCACGCAGCAGGGGGCCCACACCCGTGTCGGTCACGACAGTTGTCATGGGCAGACGGTATCCCAGAGGTGGACCCGGGTACGTTCCCCCCGGGACCGCTCCGTCACCACGCACCGCACCGTCATCAGCAGCCCGACCGGAGGGAGCACCACGTGCCCACACAGCCGCTGTCGCAGAAGGAGATCGAGGACCGTCTGCGGGAGCTCCCCGGCTGGTCACTCGACGGCGACCGCATCACCCGCCGCTACGAACTCGCCGACCACTTCGCCGCGACCGCGCTCGTGGTCCACGTGGCGCAGATCCAGCAGGAGCTGAACCACCACAGCGACCTGACGCTCGGCTACAACAGCGTGGCCCTGGCCGTGAACACCCACACGGCGGGCGGCGTCACCGACAAGGACTTCGAACTCGCCGAGCGCGTCGAGGCGGTGGCGCCCGGACACGGGGCGCGCTGAGCCCCGTCGTACGATCCCCGCATGGGGGACAGCACCGGACGGACGATTCTCGACTACGAGGCCGAGGCCGCGCGCTACGACGAGACCCGCGGCGGGGTGCCGCGGGCGGCCGCCGCCGCGGCCGCGGTGCTGCGGCTGCTGCCGCCCGGCATCCGCACCCTGCTCGACCTCGCCTGCGGCACCGGCCTCGTCACCGAACGCCTCGCCCGGCCCGGACTCGCCGTGTACGGCGCGGACGCCGCCCAGGCGATGCTGCGCACCGCCGCCGGCCGGGTGCCGGGCGGCGTGGTGCGCGCCGACGCCCGCCGGCTGCCGCTGGCGGACGGCGCGGTCGACGCGGTCAGCGCCGTCTGGCTGCTGCACCTCGTGCCGTTCGCCGACGAGATCGTCGCCGAGGCCGCCCGCGTGCTCCGGCCCGGCGGAGTGCTCGTCACCACCGTCGACAAGGACGCCGCCCACGACGTCGGCAGCGACATCGACGCCGTGCTCCGCCCGTACCGGGCGCCCGGGGCCGGCTCCGACCGGTCCGCCGATGTCACCGCGTACGCCGCCGCCCACGGTCTGACGCCCGCGCCCGGCACCGGCTTCACCGGCCACGGCCAGGGCAGCACACCGCGCCGCACGGCCGAGAAGCTGCGCTCCGGCTACTACGCCTCCTGGTACGCCGGCACTCCGGCCGACACCGAGGCCCTCTGCGCCGCCCTGGCCGCCCTGCCGGACCAGGACCGCCCCCGCGCCGATCCCGTCTACCGGCTCGCCCGCTTCGTCAAGCGCCCCGTCGGCCGCGGCTGAACCGCGCCACGCCCTCCTGCCCCACGCCCCCGTGCCGACCGAGAGATGACCGCAGCTTGGGCGTGCTCACCCGCGGCCGCCGGTCGTGCCGGAGCGCAGCGCGTCCGCGAGGTAGCCCGGCAGATCGGGCTCGTCCGGGGCCAGCACGTGCCGCGCCCAGGCGTCCCGTTCGTGGCCGAGCGGGGCCAGCTCCCAGACGCAGCCGATCCAGTTGCGCACGCCCGGCGCCGTCCGTACGAAACGGGTCGGGTCCAGGTCCGGGCAGTCGAGGGCCGGCTGGCCCGCCGCCGCGCCCGAGAAGTGGAGCACGTTGTCCCACACCCAGCTGTAGACGTTGAGGTACGCGCCGGTGTCGCCGCCGCGGTGCAGCACGACGAAGCTCGCCGGCGGCGTGCCGTCCGGCTCCGGAAGGAGCTCCGGGAGCAGCGCGTACGCCGCCTTCTCCACCTCCGGCTCGATGCCCGCCGGGTCGGCGGTGACGTGATAGCGCTTGACGTGCCGGCCACCGATCTCGACCGGCCCGAGCGTGACGATGTTCTTCTCCGCGAAAGCCATGGCTGGACTGTAGGAACGCTTCACTGACACCTTGTGTCAGTGAAGTCCAGTCGCCTTCTGACCATCGCGCTGCTCCTGCAGACCCGGGGCCGGATGACCGCCGCCGAGCTCGCCGACGAGCTGGAGGTCTCCGTCCGCACCGTCTACCGCGACGTCGAGGCGCTGCACGCCGCCGGAGTGCCGCTCTACGGCGACGCCGGGCACCGCGGCGGCTACCGGCTGCTCGCCGGGCACCGCTCGCGGCTCGGCGGGCTCTACGCGCGCGAGGCGGAGGCGCTCGTGCTCGCCGGCCTGCCGGTCGCCGCCGACGAACTCGGCCTCGGCGGACACTTCGCCGACGCCCAGCTGAAGCTGCGGGCCGCGCTGCCGGCCCCGCTGCGCGAGCACGTCGACCGGATGCGGACCCGCTTCCACATCGACGCGCCCGGCTGGTACGCGGAGCCCACCGAGGCGCCGTTCCTGCCCCTGGTCGCCGACGCCGTACGCGCCGGGCGCGTCCTCGACGTCCGCTACCGGCGCTGGAAGGAGCCCACCGACGTCGACCGGCGGCTCGAGCCGTACGGCCTGGTCCTGAAGGCGGGCCGCTGGTACCTGGTCGCCGGGCCCGGGCCGCGCACCTACCGGGTCGACCAGATCCTCGCCCTCACCGTCACCGACGAGGAGGCCGTCGTCCCGGACGACTTCGACCTCGCCGCCCACTGGCGGGCCGGCCAGCGGGACTTCCACGCCCGGCTGCACCAAGGCGACGCCGTCGTCCGCATCTCGCCGCGCGGCGCCGCCCGGCTGACCGGGGCCGCGGCCCGGGCGCTCGCCGAGAACGGCGTCGCGCAGGCGGACGGCTGGATCCTGGCCACCCTGCCCGTCGAGGGACCCGAGCACGCCCACGACAGCCTGCTCGCGCTCGGCGCGGAGGTGGAGGTCCTCGCGCCCGAGGACCTCCGCGAGCGGATCGCCGCAACCGTCCGCGCCCTCGCCGCGCGCTACTCCTGAACCGGGGCCGCCGCCGAGGCGAAGGCCCGCCGCGCGTACGCCGAGAAGTCGCGCGGCTCGCGTCCCAGGACCCGCTTCACGCCGTCCGTCACCGGAGTGTTGTGACCGTCGAGCAGCGTCGCGAACAGCCCGGCCAGCCAGGACGCGTCCGGCTCCGGCATCCCGAACTCGCCGAGCATGCCCGCGAATTCGGCCACGCCCATGGGCACGTAGACGACCTCGCGGCCGGAGGCCCGTGACAGCTCCGCCGCCACCTCCGCGAAGGTCAGCGCCCGAGGGCCCGTCAGCTCGTGCACCAGACCCGCGTGCCCGTCCTGGACCAGCGTCTCCACGACCACGTCCGCCAGGTCGTCGGCGTCGACGAACGGCTCGGCCGTGCGGCCCGCGGGAAAGGCGATCGTCCCGGCCGCCACGCCCTCGGCGAGCAGGCCCTCGTCGAAGTTCTGCGCGAAGAACGCGGCCCGCACCACGGTCAGTTCGACGCCGGCGGCGCGCAGCGCCTCCTCCGCGCGTGCCGCCTCCGGCTCGCCGCGCCCGGACAGCAGCGTCAGCCGCCGCACCCCGCGCGCCGCCGCCAGCTCGCCGAAGGTCCGCAGGGCCTCCTCGGCGCCCGGTGCCGCGAGATCGGGGTAATAGGTGACGTAGGCCGCGTCCGCGCCGTCCAGGGCCGGACCCCAGGTGGACACGTCCTCCCAGTCGAAGCGGGTGGTGCCGGTACGGGAGCCGGCGCGCACCCGGGCGCCGCGCCCCGTGAGCCGGGCCGCGACCCGTCGCCCGGTCTTGCCGCTCGCGCCCGTCACCAGAACGGTCTGCGTGCGGCCGGTACAGGTGCTGGTGTGGCCGGAGTTCGTGCGGCCGGTGTCGGTGTCGTCCGTGTTCGTCGTCATGGCTCAAGACTCGTCGCGGGCGCCCTCGTTTCCCATGCTCCACCGGCTCACCCGCATACGCGTCCGTCTACGCTTGCCGCCATGGACGCACTCGCCGGTCTCCTCGACGGGCCCCGGGCCAAGGGCGCCTTCGTCCTGCGGATGGTCATGGCCCCGCCCTGGTCCGTGCGGATCGAGGACAGGGCGCCCCTGTGCCTGATGTGCGTCACGAACGGGGAGGCCTGGATCGTGCCCGACACCGGCGCGCCCGTCCTGCTGCGGCCCGGCGACCTCGCGATCGCCCGCGGCCCCGAGCCGTACACCGTCGCCCACACCGCCGACGCCCCGGCGACCGCGGTCATCGGCCCGGGCGGCCACTGCAGCACCCTCAGCGGCGAGCCGCTCGCCGAGTCGATGAGCCTGGGCGTACGGACCTGGGGCAACGCGCCCGACGGCGGCACCACCGTGCTCGTCGGCACCTACCAGCTGGCCGGCGAGGTCAGCCGCCGGCTGCTCGACGCGCTGCCCGGCCTGCTCCACCTGTCGGCCGAGGTGTGGAACTGCCCGCTCATGCCGTTCCTGGAGGAGGAGATCTCCCGCGACGAGCCCGGCCAGAGCGTGGTCCTCGACCGGGTGCTCGACCTGCTCCTGATCGCCGCGGTCCGCGCCTGGTTCTCGCGGCCCGGCGCCGCCGCGCCCGCCTGGTACCGCGCGATGGGCGACCCCGTCGTCGGCCGGGCGCTGCGGCTCCTGGAGAACGACCCGGCCCGTCCCTGGACCGTGGCGGCCCTCGCCGGCGAGACGGGCGTCTCGCGGGCGGCGCTCGCCCGCCGCTTCGCCGACCTGGTCGGGGAGCCGCCGATGGCGTATCTCACCGGCTGGCGCATCGCGCGCGCCGCCGATCTGCTGCGGCAGACGGACGCCACCGTGGAGACCGTGGCCCGTCAGGTGGGCTACAGCAGCGCGTTCGCGCTCAGCGCCGCGTTCAAGCGGGTCCGCGGCGTGAGCCCGCAGGAGCACCGCGCCCCCGCGTGACGCCCGGGCCATGACTTGCCGCTTCGGCAAGTTTTCTCGCGCGTACGGCAGCGGCGGCGCACGCTGTTCCCATGAGCACTATCGATCACGGCCGCCGGCCGGGGCACCAGCACGGCGGCGGCGAGAACGGCGAGCACCACACCGGCCACGGATCCGAACAGGGTTCCGGGCAGGGACACCGGCACGGTCACGGCAACGGACAGAGCCACGGGGACGGACAGAGCCACGGGGACGGCCAGGGGCACGGCCACGGACAGGGCCACGGTCACGGAGCCGGCCAGGGGCACGGGCATCGTCACGGCGGCGAGCTGGACTGGGTCGAGCTCGCGCCGCTCCTCACCCAGCAGGCGGAGACCCAGAGCCCGCTCTACGCGGAGGCGGCCGCCTGGCTCGCCTCGCTCGCGCCCGCCGCCTCCGTGCGCCGGGTCCTGGACATCGGCAGCGGCCCCGGCGTCGTCACCGCCCTGCTGGCCGAGGCCTTCCCGCAGGCCGAGGTCGTCGCCGTCGACGCGGCCGAAGGACTCCTCGACCTCGCCCGGGAGCGCGCCGACGCCCGCGGCCTCGGCGACCGGGTCACCACCCTGCGCGCCGAACTGCCCGACGACTTCGGCATGTTGGGACGCGCCGACCTGATCTGGGCCAGCAACTCGCTGCACCACATCGGCGACCAGCGCGCCGCCCTCGTGTCCTTCGCGGAGGCCCTGAACCCGGGCGGCGTCATCGCCCTCGCCGAGGGCGGTCTGCCGGCCCGGCACCTGCCCTGGAACGCGGGCGTCGGCCGTCCCGGCCTGGAGGCCCGCATCGACGCGGCCCACGCCGCCTGGTTCGGCGAGATGCGGGCCGCGCTGCCCGGCACCAAGGAGGAGATCGACGACTGGACCGCCCTCCTCACTGCCGCCGGGCTCACCCCGAGCGGCACCCGCAGCTTCCTGTCGGACGTCCCGGCGCCGCTGCCGGACGCCGTCCGCGCGCAGGTCGTGGCGCACTACGCGCGGCTGCGGGAGGGCCTCGCCGAGCGGGTCGCGGACGACGACCTCGCCGCCGTCGACCGGCTGCTCGACCCGGCCGACCCGCTGTCGCTGCACCGGCGCCCCGACGTGTTCGTGCTGTCCGCCCGTACCGTCCACACGGCACGCAAGGCCGGCTGAGCCCGGCCGGGCGGCACAGCGCATCCGGCCCGGCCCCGCGCGCGGCGGAACCGGGCTGGAAGGCTGGGCCGGAAGAGCAGGACCGGACGGCGCGGCTCAGGCGCCCACGTTGAACTCGGCCGGGTCCGGGCCCAGACGGCGGCCCTCGTCGAGCGCGGCGATGCCCGCCAGGTCCTCGGCGTCCAGCTCGAAGTCGAAGACGGCGATGTTCTCCCGGATACGGGAAGGCGTCACCGACTTCGGGATCACCACGTTGCCCGTCTGGAGGTGCCAGCGCAGCACCACCTGGGCCGGGGTGCGGCCGTGCTTCTGGGCGATGGCCACGATCGCCGGCACGTCCAGCAGGCCCCGGCCCTGGCCGAGCGGCGACCAGGCCTCGGTCGCGATGCCGTGCCGGGCGTGCGCGTCGCGCGAGGCGGCCTGCTGGAGCTGCGGGTGCAGCTCGATCTGGTTGACGGCGGGCACGACCGAGGTCTCGCCGATCAGCCGCTCCAGGTGCTCGGGCAGGAAGTTCGACACGCCGATGGCCTTGGCGCGGCCGTCGGCCAGGATCTTCTCGAAGGCGCGGTAGGTGTCGACGTAGGCGTCCTTCGCCGGGACCGGCCAGTGGATCAGGTACAGGTCGACGTAGTCCAGGCCCAGCTTGGCCAGCGACTCGTCGAAGGCGCGCAGCGTGGAGTCGTAACCCTGCTCGCTGTTCCACAGCTTGGTGGTGACGAACAGCTCCTCACGCGGGAGCCCCGAGGCGGCGACGGCCTTGCCCGTGCCGGTCTCGTTCTCGTAGATGGCGGCGGTGTCGATGGAGCGGTAGCCCGCCTCCAGGGCCGTGGTCACGGCCGACTCGGCCTCGTCGTCCGGCACCTGCCAGACGCCGAAACCGAGCTGCGGCATCCGCACGCCGTTGTTGAGGGTGAGGAAGGGGACCTTGTTGTCCGTGCTCACGAGCGGTCTTTCCTTACGTCGTCGGTCGTCGATTACTCCTCCCAGGGTCAACGATCACCGTCCCGCTCGCATTCCGCCCTCTCCGAGGTCGTCCCCGAGGTGGTCCCCGGCGTCCCCAGGGAGGCGGCCCGCACCCGGGGATCGGCCCGCACCTGGCACCGCGCAGCCCTCGAGACCGCCGTTCAGCGGTACAGCGCCTCGACCTCCGCCGCGTACGCCTGCTCGATCGCCTTCCGCTTCAGCTTCAGCGACGGCGTCAGCAGCCCGTGCTCCTCGCTGAACGGATGCGCCAGGATGCGGAAGGTCCGGATCGACTCCGCCTGCGAGACCGTCGTGTTCGCCGTCACGACCGCCCGCCGGATCTCCGTCTCCAGCGCGGCGTCGCGCACCAGCTCGGCCGGCGGCAGCGGCGGCCGGTTCTGCATCGCGAGCCAGTGCTCCACCGCCTCGTGGTCCAAGGTCACCAGGGCGGCGACGTACGGCCGGTCGTTGCCGACCACGATGCACTGCGCCACCAGCGGATGCGACCGCACCCGCTCCTCGAGGCCGGCCGGCGCCACGCTCTTGCCGCCCGACGTCACCAGGATCTCCTTCTTCCGCCCGGTGATCGTCAGATAGCCGTCCTCGTCGAGCGCGCCCAGGTCGCCGGTCGCCAGCCAGCCGTCGTTCAGCACCGCGGCCGTCGCCCGCGGGTTGTTCAGATAGCCGGAGAAGACATGGGCGCCGTGCAGCCACACCTCGCCGTCCTCCGCGATGTGCACCGTCGTCCCCGGCACCGGCTGGCCGACCGTCCCGTACTTGGTGCGCTCCGGCGGGTTGGCCGTCGCCGCCGCGGTGGACTCCGTCAGGCCGTAACCCTCGAAGACCGTGACGCCCGCGCCCTCGAAGAAGAGCCCGAGCCGCCGGTCCATGCCCGACCCGCCCGACATGGCGTGCCGCACCCGGCCGCCGAGGGCCTCGCGGACCTTCCCGTACACCGTCTTCTCGAAGAACTGGTGCTGCATCCGCAGCGCCGCCGACGGCCCCGGGCCGATGCCGAAGGCCTTGTGCTCCAGCGCCTCCGCGTACTTGACCGCCACGTCCACGGCCTTGTCGAGGCCCCGCTTCCCCTCCGACTCGGCCCGCCGCCGTGCGGCCTGGAAGATCTTCTCGAAGATGTACGGCACGGCGAGCACGAACGTCGGACGGAAGGACCGCAGGTCCGGCAGCAGCTGGGTGGCGGCGAGCACCGGCTGGTGCCCCAGCTTCACCCCGCCCCGGATCGCCGCCACCTCCACCATCCGCCCGAAGACGTGCGCCAGCGGCAGGAAGAGCAGCGTGGCGGCCTGGTCGCCCGGCTTGGAATGGAAGACCGGCTCCCAGCGGCCGATCAGCATGTCCGTCTCGAACATGAAGTTCGCGTGGGTGATCACACAGCCCTTGGGGCGGCCGGTGGTCCCCGAGGTGTAGATCACCGTCGCCACCGACTCGGGCGTGACCGCCCGCCGGTGCCGGTGTACCACGTCCTCGTCGATGTCCGCGCCCGCCGCCGTCAGCTCGGCGACCGCGCCCGCGTCGAGCTGCCACAGCCGCTGCAGCCGCGGCAGGCGGTCGATCACCGAACCGATCGTCATCGCGTGGTCCTCGTGCTCCACCACGCACGCCGTCACCTCGGCGTCGTGCAGCATCCAGAAGACCTGCTCGGCGGAGGAGGTCGGATAGACCGGCACCGGCTGGGCGCCCAGGGACCACAGCGCGAAGTCGAACAGCGTCCACTCGTAACGGGTGCGCGACATCACCGCCACCCGGTCGCCGAAGCGCACGCCCTGTGCGATCAGGCCCTTCGCCAGCGCCAGCACCTGGTCGCGGAACTCGGCGGACGTCACGTCCCGCCACTGTCCGTCGGCGTCCTTGCGGCCGAGGGCGACCCGCTCCGGTTCCCGCGCGGCGCGGTCGAACACGGCGTCCGCCAGACCGCCGACCTGAGGCGCCGCCTCGACGGGCGGCACGGTGAACTCGCGCACTGACCTGCTCCCTCGCCCGCTCGATGTCGCGCTCCGTACGGCGCGGGTGAACCTACCCCACCGCGCATTCCGGCGGGAGGGCCTTCACCAAGCCGGGACCTTGGGCATATGCACAGGTCAGAGCAGAGAAAGCAGGCAAGTGACAGCGTCGTGGGCGCCGTTGCCGAACCGTCGGTAAGTGGCCATGGCCGGAATCTCCACGGAATCTGTACGGAGCGATCACCGGGGCGCCGCGTCAGCGGGGCCGGTGCAGCCGGTCACCGCCCGCGAGGATCGCCGCGGCCAGCGCGTTCGCCGCCTCCTCGGTCGCCCCGGGCCGCCGTCCCTTGCGCAGGACGAAGTCGACCGCGCCGAGTTCCGGCAGCCCCGCCCGGGCCGGCAGCTCCACCAGGCCCGGCGGCACCAGACCGCGGGTGTGCGCCATCACCCCGAGCCCGGCGCGTGCCGCCGCCACGTTGGCGCTCAGGCTGGTGCTCGTGCAGGCGATCCGCCACGGCCGGCCCTGCGCCCGGAGCGCCTCCAGGGCGCGAAGCCGGGTGATGCCCGGCGGCGGGAACACGATCAACGGCACCGGACGGTCCGGATCGAGCCGCAGCCGCGGCGCGCCGATCCAGACGAGGACGTCCTGCCACACCAGCTCGCCGTCGCCCGCCGACTCCTCCGGCCCGCCGCCCCGCCGCTTGGCCAGGATGAGATCGAGCCGGCCCGCCTCCAGACGGTCCTGGAGCGTCCCGGACAGCTCGACCGTGAGCTCCAGGTCGACCTCCGGGTGCTCGCGCCGGAAGGCCTCCAGGATCTCCGGCAGCCGGGTCGTCACGAAGTCCTCGGAGGCGCCGAAGCGCAGCCGCCCGCGCAGCCGGGTCCCGGTGAAGAAGGCGGCCGCCCGCTCGTGCGCCGCGAGGATCGTCCGGGCGAAGCCGAGCATCGCCTCGCCGTCCTCGGTCAGCTCCACACCGTGCGTGTCCCGGACGAACAGCGGCCGGCCCGTCGCCTCCTCCAGGCGCCGCACGTGCTGGCTCACGGTCGACTGGCGCACTCCCAGACGCCGGGCGGCCTGCGTGAAGCTCAGCGTCTGGGCGACCGCGAGGAAGGTGCGCAGCTGGTTCGGTTCGTACAGGCCGGCCCTCATGACCTCGACGTTATCGCGATTCGTGATGACAGTCAGTGCGCTGTGCGGGATTCCCGATCGCACCGGTGTCCAGCAGGATGGACGCATGAGTTCCCGTCCGCCCCGCAGGCCCCTGCTGCCCTCCTGGCTGCCGATCGACCCGTACATCCTCGCGCTGCTCGGCACCGTCGGCCTCGCCGCGCTGCTGCCGGCCTCCGGGACGGCGTCGACGGTCGCGAACGGCGCCTCCACGGCCGCGGTCGCGCTGCTCTTCTTCCTCTACGGGGCACGGCTCTCCACCCGCGAGGCGATGGACGGCCTGCGGCACTGGCGGCTCCACCTCACCGTCCTGGCCTGCACCTTCCTGCTCTTCCCGCTGCTCGGGCTGGCGGCGCGGGGCCTGGTGCCGACGGTCATCACGCCCGACCTCTACCACGGTCTGCTCTTCCTCTGCCTGGTGCCGTCGACCATCCAGTCCTCGATCGCCTTCACCTCGATCGCCCGCGGCAACGTGCCCGCCGCGATCTGCGCCGGCTCCTTCTCCTCCCTCGCCGGCATCGTCCTCACCCCGCTGCTCGCCGCGCTGCTGCTCGGCAACAGCGCGGGCGGCCTGTCCGCCGACTCACTCGTCAAGATCGTGCTCCAGCTCCTCGTGCCCTTCCTGGCCGGTCAGCTCACCCGCCGCTGGGTCGGCGGCTTCCTGGTGCGGCACAAGAAGGTGCTCGGCTACGTCGACCGCGGCTCGATCCTGCTCGTCGTCTACACCGCCTTCAGCGCGGGCATGACCCAGGGCGTCTGGCAGCTGGTCACGCCGGCCCGGCTGGGACTCCTGCTCGCCGTGGAGGCGCTGCTGCTCGCGCTGATGCTGGCGCTGACCTGGTACGGGGCGAAGCGGCTCGGGTTCGGCCGGGAGGACCGCGTCGCCATCCAGTTCGCCGGCTCCAAGAAGAGCCTGGCGGCCGGACTTCCGATGGCGAGCGTGCTCTTCGGCGCGCACGCCTCGCTCGCCGTGCTGCCCCTGATGCTCTTCCACCAGATGCAGCTCATGGTCTGCGCGGTGATCGCCCGCCGCCGGGCCCGCGACCCGGAGGCGGCGGGGGCGGAGACGGCGGAGAGGGTGGAGACGCCGGAACGGGTGGAGGCGCCGGCGGAGGGCGCGGTTATCGGGGGCGCCGACATGAGGGGCGCGGCCGCTGTCGAGGGGGCGGAGGACGCGGAGACCGGCGCCGACGAGCTCGCCGGAGGCCGGGCGGGCCGCTGAGCCGGTCCGCCACGGATCCTGGGGGGCGGCGCCGGCCGTCAGGCGGTGAGGCGTGAGTACGTGGAGCCGTCACGGGATCAGCACGACCTTGCCCAGGTTCTCTCGGCGCTCGATGATCGCGTGGGCCTCGGCGGCCCGCGCCAGCGGCACGCGGGCGTGGACGGCGGGCCGCAGCCGGCCGGCCGCGTGCAGCGCCCAGAGCTCGTCGCGCCAGGCCGCGTAGTCCTCGGGCCGCGTCCGCACCAGGTGGGCCATCTGGAAACCGATGACCGACTTGGCGCCGGCCAGCAGCTCGTACGCCTCGACCGTGCCGCCGCCCGAGCTGTACGCGACGAGCCGCCCGCCCGGGGCGAGCGCGGCCACCGCGCGCGGGAGCAGCTCGCCGCCGACGGCGTCCAGGACCACGTCGACGGGCTCGCCCCAGGACTCCTCGCCGTAGCGGACGACCTCGTCAGCGCCGAGCCCGCGCAGGAACGCGGCCTTGTCCGGCGAGCCGGCCGCCGCCACGACCCGGCCCGCGCCGAGCAGCTTCGCGAGCGGCACGGCGAGCTGGCCCACGCCGCTCGCGGCGGCCGTGACCAGGACCGACTCACCCGGCCGCAGACCCGCCGCGTCCAGGGCCCCGCGTGCCACCAGTCCGCTGCGGACCAGCGCGACGGCGTCCACGGCGCTCGCGCCGTCGGGCACGCGGGAGGCCGTCGCGGTGTGCACCAGGGCCCGTTCCGCGTAGCCGTGACCGAAGCAGAGGCCGGTGATCCGGTCGCCGACCGCGAAGCCCGCGCCCGCGGCCTCGGGGCCGAGAGCCTCGACGACACCGGCCAGCTCGCCGCCCAGCGGCTGCGGCCCGGTTCCGCCGCGCACCCGGCGCACGCCCGGCAGGCTCACGCCGATCGCCTCGACGCGGACGAGGAGTTCGCCGGGGCCGGGCTCGGGGACGGGCGCGTCCTCGACGAAGAGGACCTCGGGACCGCCGTTGACCGTGTGGCGGACACGACGCATGGGTGACACCTCCGACAGCCGACATTCATGGGGTTCTCCAACGATAACTAGAAGATCGTGGGGAAGCCCAATGGTTTTTCGGGATCCGTCGTAGACTTCCGGCCATGGCCGCCCACACCCCGCCCGCGCCCCGCGCCCTCGCCGACCTGCCGAGCTGGCTGCTCGGCCGCGCCGCCGTCCGCGGCCGTGGGCTCGTCGCCGCCGCCCTCGCCGAGGAGGGCATGCGGATGTGGCACCACGCCGTGCTCGCCGCCGTCGCCGAACGCGGGCCCGTCGCCCAGGCCGAACTCGGCCGCAGCCTCGCCATCGACCCGAAGGACATGGTCGGCGTCCTCAACGACCTTCAGGCCGAGGGCTGCGTCAGCCGCGCCCCGGACCCGGCCGACCGGCGCAAGAACGCCATCACCGCCACTCCCGAGGGCCTGCGCCTCCTCGACCGCTGCCGCCGGCTGACGGACCTGGCCAACGAGGAGCTCCTCGCGCCCCTCGAACCCGCCGAGCGCGCCCCGTTCCTCGCGATGCTCCGCCGTATCGCCTTCGACCCGGCGGACCCGGCAGGCCCGGCCGCGCCGGTCAACTCGGCAGACCCGGCAGGCCCGGCCGCCCCGGCCAACTCGGCAGGCCCGGCAGGCCCGGCCGCCCCGGCCGCCCCGGCCACCTCGGCAGGCCCGGCAGACCCGACCGACCCGGCCAACTCGGCAGGCCCGGCAAACCCGACCGACCCGGCCAACTAGGCAGACCCGACCGAGCCGGCCGCCCCGGCCGACGCGGTCGGTCCCGGCGATCCCGCCGGATCCACGGACCCCGCCGGATCCTCGGGCCACACCGGCCCCACCGGACCGCCGGCTCCGTTGGCGGGATCACATCCCCGGCCCGCCCGCGGTGATCATCCGGGCCGATACGGTGCTCCCATGCCCGCACTCGATCCCGGCCGCACCGCGCTCGTCCTCGTCGACCTGATGGAACGCATCGTCGCGCTGCCCCTCGCACCCCGTCCCGGCAGCGACGTCCTCACCGCCGCCGGCCGCCTCGCCGACACCTTCCGCGCCGCCGGCGCGCCCGTCGTCCACATCCGGGTCGAACGGCCGGGCATCGAGACCCAGCCGCCCGGCAGCGAACTCGTCGCCGGGCTCGTCCACGACGGCGACGACGTCGTCGTCAAGCGCACGATCGGCGGATTCCAGGACACCGGACTCCACGAACTCCTCGCCGGCCACGGCGTCTCCACGCTCGTCCTCGGCGGCATCGCCACCAACCTCGGCGTCGAGTCCACCGCCCGGGCCGCCGCCGACCTCGGCTACGACCTCGTCTTCGCCGAGGACGCCATGACCGCCCTCACCGCCGACGAGCACCGCGCCTCCGTCCAGCTGGACTTCCCGCGCCTCGGCACCGTCGCCCCGGCCGACGCCATCACCCTGGGCGGCGCCGAGTGACCCGCGTGCCGATACGGTACGGGGCCCGCCCCTGCTCCCTCGTCGTGTGCCGCGGCTGCTGCTGCGGCGACGCCCGCAAGAACCCCGGCATGGACCACGCCGGACAGCTGACCCGGCTCACCGAGGCCGCCGCGGCCTCGGGCGGCCGGCTCGTCGTCCGTACCAGCGACTGCCTCGGACCCTGCGCCCAGGCCAACGTGCTCGTGGTCCAGCCGTCCACCGAAGGCCGCCGCAAGGGCGGCCGGGCCGCCTGGATCGGCTGGAGCGCCGACGCCGACTGCCTCGACGAGGTCCTCGCCTGGACCGAGGCCGGCGGCCCCGGCATCGCCCCGCCTCCCGCCACCCTCGAACTCCAGATGATCGACCCGCCCCGCACCTAAGGTGTCTCCGTCGACGCACCGGCCGACCGGCCCGGGTCGACGACGGACGGCGCCGGCCGAACGCCATGACAACGGGGGACACATGACATACCGACGTGCGGCGATACCGGCGGTGGCCGGCGGACTGCTGCTCACCGCGCTGCTGTGGTGGGCCGGGGCCAGCGGACAGGCGCTGCGCCTGCCGGGCAGCGGCGACGCGCTCGGCGGCCGGATGGTCGCCGAACTCCAGTACTGGCTCGCGCCCTGGTCGTACGACCCGCCGGCGCCGGACGGATACGGACCCGGAGGCCCCGACGCCGAGCGGTACCTCTCGCTGCACTCCACCGGGATGCAGATCAGGTTCGCCGCCGTCTTCGTCTTCTTCGTGCCCGGCGCGCTCCTCCTGCTCCGCCGGCTGCCGCCGGTGCGCGGCGGCGGCCGGACGCCGGCCGCGCTGCTCGCGCTGTGGACGTGGGGCCTGGTGGCCGGGACCCTCGCCGTGACCGTCTCCGCGCCGTGGCTCATCGCCGCCCAGGGGCACGGCAGTTACCGCTTCCTGCCCCAGCTCGCGGGCGTCATGGCCGCCGGGCGGCAGATCCTCACGCCGACCGCGCTGCTCGCGGCGGCGGTCACCGTGGCCCTCGGCCGCGTCACCGCCAAGGGCGCCGGCCCGGTCCCGCGCCCGGACGTCCCGGCCCGCCGCGCCCGGCTGGCCGCCACCGCAGGCACCGCGGTCGTCGCGCTGTCCCTGGTGGTCCTCTCGTACGAGTCGGTCGCCGGCGCCATCCAGGCCTTCTCGCCGGACGGCGGCCCGCTCGCCGAACCGGGCGACCTGCTGCGCCAGTTGCTGCTGCTCGGCGGCTGGACCGGCCCCGGCGGCGCGCCCGGCGGCGGCTGGCTCCTGCAGCGTCTCGTCGACGCGCTCGTGCTCCTCGTCGTCTGGTGGGCGCTGCGGCTGCTGCCCGGACTGCTCACCCGGATCACCGTCCCGGCGATGGCGGCCGGCGCGGTCTGCGCGACGGTGCTCGGGCTGCTCGTGAGCCAGCTGCTGCGCATGGCCACCGACGGGGCGGGCCCGCGCTGGGGCCTGGTCCACGTCTCCGGCAACCTCGGGCACGGCGTTCCCGCCGCCCTGGTCTGGGGCACGGTCGCCGGCACCGTAGCGGCCCTGATCCTCCGGCCCGCCACCCGGGACACCGAGACCCCCACCGCCACCGCGACCGGCGCCGAGGCCGCGTCCTAGCGGGCCGCCTCCAGTACGAGCCGGTGCTCGCCCGCGTACACGTTCATGTCGTCCCCGCGCAGGAAACCGACCAGCGTCAGCCCCGACTCCAGGGCCAGGTCCACCGCCAGCGAGGACGGCGCCGACACCGCCGCGAGCACCGGCACGCCCGCCATCACCGCCTTCTGCGCCAGCTCGAACGAGGCCCGGCCCGACACCAGCAGCACCGCCCGCGCCAGCGGCAGCAGACCCTCCCGCAGCGCCCGCCCCACCAGCTTGTCCACGGCGTTGTGCCGGCCCACGTCCTCCCGTACGTCGAGCAGCTCGCCGTCCTCCGAGAACAGCGCCGCCGCGTGCAGCCCGCCGGTCCGGTCGAAGACCCGCTGCGCCGCCCGCAGCCGGTCCGGCAGCGCCGCGAGGAATTCCGGAGTCAGCCGCAGCGGGGGAGTGTCGGCGATCGGGAAGCGGGCCGTGGTGCGGACCGCGTCCAGGCTCGCTTTGCCGCACAGGCCGCACGACGAGGTGGTGTAGACGTTCCGCTCCAGACTGATGTCGGGGACGGTCACGCCGGGCGCCAGCTGGACGTCCACCACGTTGTAGGTGTTGGCGCCGTCCGCCGTCGCACCCGCGCAGTACACGATGTTCCGCACGTCCGACGCGGCGGCGAGCACGCCCTCGCTGACCAGGAAACCGGCGGCGAGCGCGAAGTCGTCGCCGGGCGTGCGCATGGTGATCGCGATCGGCCGGCCGTTCAGCCGGATCTCCAGCGGTTCCTCCGCCACGAGCGTGTCCGGACGCGAGGTCACCGCCCCGCCCCTGATGCGCACGACACGCCGTCGCTCGGTGACCCGTCCCATGAGGCTGCACTCGTTCCTGTCCGTGCGGGGATGCCGCGAGGCCTGACCGGCCCATTCTCCTCTTGTCGCGGTCGGACAGGCGCTTCGGGTGAATCTTGGTGGTTTACGTCACCTGTTACCCATCAGTCGCTGGCGAGACTGGGTGGTCCTGCCGGACGCACGCACGCACGTGCGCCGCACCACGGAACGCACCACGGAACCAACCACGGAGGGGGTCCCGGGCATGACGGGCACTCGAATCGCCGCGCTCGGGCACTACCAGCCCGCCAAGGTACTCACCAACGACGACCTGGCCGCCCTCGTCGACACCAGCGACGCATGGATCACCAGCCGCGTCGGCATCCGCACCCGCCACGTCGCCGGCCCCGAGGAGCCCGTCGACGAACTCGCCGCGCAGGCCGCCGGCAAGGCGCTCGCCGCCGCCGGCCTCACCGCCGCGGACATCGATCTCGTCCTGGTCGCCACCTCCACCGCGATCGACCGCTCGCCGAACACCGCCGCCCGCGTCGCCGCCCGCCTCGGCATGACCTCGCCCGCCACCATGGACCTCAACGTGGTCTGCGCCGGCTTCACCCACGCGCTCGCCACCGCCGACCACGCGGTCCGCGCCGGCGCCGCCCGCCGCGCCCTCGTCATCGGCGCCGACAAGATGACCGAGGTGACGGACTGGACCGACCGCACCACCTGCGTCCTCGTCGGCGACGGCGCCGGCGCGGCGGTCGTCGAGGCGACGGAGACCGACACCGGCGCCATCGGCCCCGTCCTGTGGGGCTCGGTCCCCGAGATGGGCCACGCCGTCCGCATCGAGGGCACGCCGCCGCGTTTCGCCCAGGAGGGCCAGTCCGTCTACCGCTGGGCCACCCAGCAGCTGCCCGCCCTCGCCCGCGAGGTCTGCGCCCGCTCCGGCACCGCCCCGGAGGAACTCGCCGGCGTCGTCCTCCACCAGGCCAACCTGCGGATCGTCGAACCGCTCGCCGCGAAGATCGGCGCGGTCAACGCCGTCGTCGCCCGCGACGTCGTCGACTCCGGCAACACCTCCGCCGCCTCGGTGCCGCTGGCCCTGTCCAAGCTGGTCGAGCGCGGCGAGCTCCCCTCCGGCGCCCCGGTACTGCTCTTCGGCTTCGGCGGCAACCTCTCCTACGCCGGCCAGGTCGTCCGGGTGCCGTAGCGGGCGCCTTGGCCGGTGACCCGTTCGGCGGGGCCCGGTGGCGGCGCGTCCCGGGCGCGCCTAGCTTCGGTCGAGGTAAGGGGGCCATGACCCTCGTCCCGACCGGGAGGACCACCATGCGCGCGCTCCGTGCCGCCGCTTCCGCGGCCCTGTTCGCTCCTCTCGCCGCCGCGCTCGTACTCACCGCGCCGGCGGCCGTGGCGGAGGACGACAGCGTGCCGAAGGAGGGCGGTGCGGCGCGGGGCAGCGGTCTCGCGCGGGACGACGACCTCCCGCTGGACGCCGTCCTGCCGACGGGCGGCGCGCTTCCGACGGACGGCGGCCTTCCGAAGGAAGGGCTTCCCACGGACGGCGGGCTTCCCAAGGACGGCCTCGCCAAGGACGAGCTTCCGAAGGACGGCCTTCCGAAGGACGACGACGTTCCCCAGGACAGCGGCATCCCGGCGGCCGACGCCCTCCTCCAGAGCGAGGGCTTCCCGAAGGACGGTACGGGCCACGGCATCACGTCCTTCGGCTTCTCCGTCACGCCCCGCACCGTCGCGCCGGGCGGCACCGTGACGCTCAAGGCCGAGGGCTGCGAGGCGCCCTCGGTGACCGTCGAGTCCGGCGTCTTCGACACCGTCACCCTGACCGAGGGCCGCCACGGCACGGCCACCGTCGACCTCGAGGCCAAGGCCGGCGCCCAGTACGAGGTCACCTTCGTCTGCAAGGGCGAGCGCGGCACCACGACCCTCACCGTCGCCGAGCACGGCACGGAGCACGGCACCGGGCACTCGCCCGCACCCGACATCGGCGCCCACAAGGGCGTCAGGGCCGGCTTCGGCGGCGATTCGGGCGGCGTCGGCACCGCCGAGATGGTCACCGGCGGTGTGCTCATCGCCGGCGCGCTCGGCGCGGCCGTGGTGCTGACCCGCCGACGTGGCCGCGAGCGCGACCGCGACCGCACCGGGGCCTGAGACGGCTCCTTCGCCCCGGTGTGACGAGGACCGGGGCGGAGGAGCGCCATCCGACACACGAGTCACGAGTCACGAGAGGCGAGGAGAGGACGGGAGGCGCGTGCGGGCAGCGGACGGGACGAGCGGACGGCGCGGCGCCTGGGGCGTCGTCGCCGTCGTCCTGCTCGTCGGTGTCCACCTCGTACGCGGCGGGGCGGGGGAGTGGCCGGCCGACAGCCCTCCGCAGCCCCTGGCCGCCGCCGCGCCCGGCCGCGCACCCGGAGCCACCGCCGCCAACGGAGCCGCGCCCGCCCCGCTGCCCGCCTCGCAGCCCGTCCGGGTGCGGGTGCCGGGCGTCCGCGTCGACGCGCCGGTGACGCGGGTGGGCCTGGACGCCGAGGGCTGGATCGAGGCGCCCTCGCCGTACGACCGCAATCTCGCCGGCTGGTTCACCGGCGCCGTCAGCCCCGGCGAGCGCGGCACCGCGGTCGTCGTCGGCCACGTCGACACCCCGGGCGGCGGCCGCGCCGTCTTCTACCGCCTCGGCGCGCTCGCCCGCGGCGCGCGGGTCGAGATCGCCCGCGCCGACGGGCGGACGGCGGTCTTCACCGTCTACGGGACCGAGGTCGTCCCCAAGGACCGCTTCCCGGCCGCACGCGTCTACGGCTCCACCGGCCGCCCCGAGCTCCGCCTGATCACCTGCGGCGGCCCGTACGCCCGGGACGGCGGCTACACGGGCAACGTGGTCGTCTCCGCCCGCCTCACCGAGGTCCGCTGACCTGACGGACTCGCGCCCTCCCGGCTGGACGCGGACCGGTCCCTGGTCCAAGGGTGGCCTTACGGAGCCGGCGTCGGGGGGCGTCGGGTCTCTCCGTCGCGTACGGCCCGCGCCTACCGGGCGTGCCCGCGGGATCACGTCGTGTTCGTCGGCCCCCACGGCCCTCGGGCCAGGGAAAACGCTGGTGAAAGGCGCCTCGAACCCCTGGTAGAGTTATCCATGTCGCCGCGGGGAACACCACGAAGAGCGACAGACACCTTGTCCGGGTGGCGGAATGGCAGACGCGCTAGCTTGAGGTGCTAGTGCCCTTTATCGGGCGTGGGGGTTCAAGTCCCCCCTCGGACACCAGCGGAAGACCCCAGCGGAGCTGGGGTCTTCTTCGTTTACCCGGACGAGGTCGTCCCGGACCGGGCCTTCCCGGACGCCGGCCGGGCCGGTCAGGGCTTGCGCGCCACCACGAGGCGGCACCGCGGACTGCCGTCATCCCGGACGCCCAGCGCCGGCATCGCACGCAGCTCCACCTCGAAGCCGGCGGCCCGCAGCGCTGAGCGGACGTCGGCGAGGCGGAAGGTGCGGTAGTACATGACGAACGGCGGACGCCAGACGGCGTTGCGCAGGCGCATCGCCGCGTCGAAGGCCCACAGCGTCCAGTAGGGGACGGATCCGACGCGGGGCGGGGCCGGGAGCGGGAAGGCGAAGGTGCCGCCGCGGCGCAGGGCGGCGTGCACCTGGGCGAAGAGGATGCGCTGCTCGTACGGCAGGAAGTGGCCGAAGGCGCCGAAGCTGACCGCCAGGTCGAAGACCGGCGCGAAGGGCAGGGCCAGGGCGTCGGCCCGTACGAGCGTGGCGGCGGGATGGGTGCGGCGGGCCTCGGCGAGCATGCCCGCGCTGAAGTCGACGCCCGCGATCCGGCCCGCGCACACCGAGCGCAGCACGTCGAGGCCCGCGCCGGTGCCGCAGCACACGTCCAGGCCGGCGTCGAAGGGGCCGAGCGGCTCCAGGGCGTCGGCGACCGACGCGAGCACGCGGTCGGGAGTGCGGAACGGAGTGGCGTCGAACTTCCCGGCCAGCAGGTCGTAGCCGTGCTCGACGGACGACAGCGCCTGACGGGTCAGCTCACGGAAGGTGGGGCCCTCGGGAGAGAACATGCTCCGACCCTACGACGCCCCGCACCGCCCTAGGTCGCGTCCGGGAAGTCCCGCCCGGCCGCCGCGGGTCACAGTGCGCTGCTCACCTGCGGCGGCACGCTCCAGCCCGGTGCGATGCCGGTCAGCTGGCAGGTCAGCAGATAGAGGGGAATGGGCGGGGTGTAAGGGGAGCCGCCGTCGGGGTGGTGGATCAGCCGGGGCCGGCGGTCCGGGATCACGGCGCCGGGCGCGTAACAGGCGGGCAGCGGCCAGGTGAGGTCGAGGTCGGAGCCGGCCGGGACCAGCCACCACCACCAGTCGGTGTCCGCGTAGACACAGCCCTTGGCGGGCAGCCGGGACAGGATCCGGAAGCCGTAGCGGGCCGGGACGCCGACCGCGTCGCAGCCCAGCGTGGCCGGGAGGTCGAGCGGAACGGGCAGTCGGGTCACGCCGACGGGCGCGGGCAGGGCGGTCGCGGAGGGCGCGGAGCTCTTGCGGGCGCGCGGGACGAACAACGTCGCCACCGACCTCAGCACGGCTCCGCCATGCCGTGCGCGAGCTCCGCCCAGACGATCTGCGCGGTGCCGTGGCCCGTGCGGTCCGCGCCCCAGGCGCTGCACAGGGCGTCGACCAGGATGAGCCCGCGGCCGCTCTCCTCCGCACCGCAGTCGCGGATGCGCGGCCCGGCGGGGCCGCCCTCGTCGCGTACGGCTATCCGCAGCCGTTCGTCGCCCTCGCGCAGTTCGCAGACGACCCGGGCGCTCGCGGTGTGCACGACGGCGTTGGTGACCAGCTCGGAGACGACGAGCGCGACCGTCTCGCGTATCTCCGGGCCGCAGCCCCACAGGATGAGCCGTTCCTCGGCGAGCCGGCGGGCCCGGGCCACCGATTCGGTGCGGGCGGGCAGTTCGAAGGCGAAGCGGCGGTCGTGGACGTCGGGCCGTGGGCGCTGGGTCATGACGCGGGGGCTCATGAGACCTGAGGGGTGCGCGTTACCAGAAGCCACGACCGATCCTCACAACTGTGGGCAGGAGTGCCGTACACATCCCGCCGTGGCGCTGCGCACGGCGGTATGCGTACTGGTTCACCGGAATACTCTGCTCCCGAGTCGGACACTTGGCAAGTGGCACTCTGAAAAATGCAGAGTGCTGTGTTCTCTCTGGCCGTGTTCGTGGCACACTCTCATCGAAATCAGCGCGTCGGGGAGGTCTTGAGAGTGAGCGAGCCGCGGTCCGCCCCCACGGTGGGACAGGTCGTCCTCGGCAAGCGTCTGCAGGATCTGCGCGAGCGGGCCGGCCTCAAGCGGGAAGAGGCCGCCAAGATCCTGCGGGTCGCTCCGGCGACGATCCGGCGCATGGAGACGGCCGAGGTCGCGCTGAAGATTCCGTACGTGCAGCTGCTGCTGAAGGCGTACGGCATCACGGACTCCGAGGCGGAGGGCTTCGTCGCCCTCGCGGAGGAGGCCAACCTCCCCGGCTGGTGGCAGCGGTTCCACGACGTGCTGCCCGGCTGGTTCTCCATGTACGTCAGCCTGGAAGGGGCCGCGAGCCTCATCCGGGCCTACGAGCCCCAGTTCGTCCCCGGTCTGCTGCAGACCGCGGACTACGCCCGCGCCATTCTGCGCAGCGGGGCGGTCGGCGGCAGCAATGACGCCGAGGAGATCGACCGCCATGTAGCCCTCCGCATGGAGCGCCAGTCCCTGCTGACCAGGGAGGACGCGCCCAAGTTCTGGGTGATCATGGACGAGACGGTCTTCCGCCGACCGGTCGGCGACGGGCCCGAAGTGATGCGCGACCAGCTCGACCGGCTGCTCGAAGCGTCGGAGCTGCCGAACGTCACCCTGCAGATCGCGGAGTTCCGGTCCGGCCACCACCCCGGCACCTACGGACCGTTCGTCCTGTTCCGCTTCGCCATGCCCGAACTCCCGGACATGGTCTACAGCGAGTACCTGACCGGCGCCGTCTATCTCGACGCGCGCCCCGAGGTGGCCTCCCACCTCGAGGTCATGGACCGCATGGCGGCCCAGGCCGCGACTGCACAACGCACGAAGGAGATCCTCCGGGACCTCCGCAAGGAGCTGTGAATGAATCGCATATACAACGGCATGCCCGCCGCCGAGCTCGGTGCCGAGGGATGGCACAAGCCGTGGAGCGGCGGGAACGGGGGCAACTGCGTGGAGGCCATGAAGCTGGCCGACGGCAGGGTCGCCGTGCGACAGTCCGCAGACCCTGAAGGACCCGCGCTCATCTACACCCACGGCGAGATCGCCGCGTTCATCCAAGGAGCCAAATCAGGCCAGGCTGACTTTCTCCTCACCTGAACCCTTCCGTCCCAGCCCTCACATCGCGTAACTCTTGCTGTAAGCGCCACCGTTCGTCCGCCGAGGAGAGCCGATGACCCAGGACCCCGTATCCGCACAGGGCGGCATACGCATCGACACCAGCAAGCCGCACCCCGCGCGGATGTACGACTGGTTCCTGGGCGGCAAGGACAACTATCCGGTGGACGAGGAGATGGCCCGCCAGCTCCTCACCGTCGACGCCCGCGGCCGTGACATGGCACGCGTCAACCGGGCCTTCATGCACCGCGCCATCCGCTGGCTGAGCGCCGAAGGCGTCCGCCAGTACCTGGACATCGGCACCGGGATCCCGACCGAACCCAACCTGCAC
Source organism: Streptomyces sp. NPDC053493 (assembly GCF_044544825.1). Classification (NCBI taxonomy): domain Bacteria; kingdom Bacillati; phylum Actinomycetota; class Actinomycetes; order Kitasatosporales; family Streptomycetaceae; genus Streptomyces; species Streptomyces sp. NPDC053493. The sequence goes on along the minus strand of NZ_JBITXS010000002.1, from coordinate 676,246 downwards.
CAGATCGCCCAGCAGGTCGCGCCGGAGTCCCGGATCGTCTACTGCGACAACGACCCGATCGTGCTCGCGCACGCCGCCGCGCTGCTGCGCTCGACCCCGCAAGGGGCCACCGAGTACATCCAGGCGGACGCCCGGGACCCCGAACTCATCCTCGAAAGGGCCGGAAAGGTCCTTGACTTCGACCAGCCCATCGCGCTGTCGATGCTCGCCCTGCTGCACTTCGTGGGCGACGAGGACGGCGCCTACGAACTGGTCGGCAAGCTCGTCGACAAGCTCGCGCCGGGCAGCTATCTCGTCCTCTCGCACGTCACCGGCGACTTCGACCCCGAGGGCGCGGCGAAGGCCGCCGCCATGTACAAGGCACGCGGACTGACCCTGCGGCCGCGCTCGCGCGACGAGCTGGCCGCGTTCTTCGACGGCCTCGACCTCGTCGAGCCGGGCGTGTCCCTCACCGCCGAGTGGCACCCGGAGCTCGGCGAGCCCGTCCCGGTCCAGGGCGACGACCCGATCCCGGGCTGGGCGGCGGTCGGCCGCAAGCGCTGACGCTCCCGTACGAGCCCCGCAAGGGAGCACCCACCCGTACGCGAAGGAGGCCCGCGGACCTGTCCGCGGGCCTCCTTCTCTTTCACGCTGCCCGGTCGCTCGGTCAGGGGCGGCTCCTGACGTGCGGTCAGGCTGGGCCTCTGGCACGCGGTCAGGGTCAGTCCCTGGCGCCGTTCCTGTCCTCGTCCGGCCGCACGAGCGTCACCAGGAAGCTCCGCGCGGCGCTCACGTTGCCGGCCGCGTCGACCGTCCGGTACTCCACGGTGTGCGTGCCGTAGTCGGGCGTCGCGTCGTCCCACGGCACGGCCCTGCTGCGGCCCAGCTTGCCGTAGACGAGGTCGTCGATCACCGTGCCCGACGGCGAGAAGCGGAACGGGGCCGAGGCGTCCGTCGGCCAGCCGTAGTACGTGTACCAGCCGTCGCCGTCCACCCGGAACTGGCTCACCACGGCGCCCGCCCGGTCGTCCCGCGCGGTCAGCCGCATCGTGAACGCCCCGTCGTACACGTACTCGGCCGGCCGGCCCGGCCGCCGCACCGTACGCAACGGCGCCGACAGCTCGTACGCGGCGGAGGCGGCCAGCGCGTCCACCGTCCACGTCAGCGTCTCGCGCGTGCCCGGGATGCGGGCGGTGAGCGTGTGGGCGCCGGGCGCCAGCCGCAGCGCGCCCAGGTCCAGGTCCCGGTCGTTGCCCGGGTTCGCCACCGCGCGCCCGTCGAGCGTCCACCGCACGCCCGGGATCCGCCGCACCGGATGGGTGGTGTCGGCGTGCACGACGGACCGCGCGCCGACCGGGGCGGTGGTCGCCGTGTGCCCGGTGAACGCCGCCGCCGTGCCGTCCTCGGCCGTCCGCACCGCCGGGTCCACGGTCCAGCGCACCGTACGCGTCAGGGCGGCCGAGCCGCGCACCGCCGGGTCACGCACGAACGGCGTCGGATCGGTGACCGTCGCCGTCAGCGCGTACGTACGGCCGGCGGCCAGACCCAGCCCGCGCAGGTCGACCGTGCGGGCGCCGCCGGTCGGCAGCGACCGGCCGTCGAGACGCCACTCCACGGCGAGTTCACCGCCCAGCGGGTGCAGGGTGTCCACCCACACCGTCCGGTCGGCGCCGATCGGCCCGGCGGTCGGAGTGTGGTCCTGCACCAGGTTCACCTTGGCCGAGATCGCCCGCACCATGACCTCGCGCTCCACCTGGTCGAAGGCGTAACCGAGGGTCTTCATCATGGAGTGGCGGCTCGGCCGCCACACGTCCCGCGTGCTGTAGAGACCGCCCTCGTGCCGGCCGATGACACCGCCCGACTCGCTCTCCTCGCCCAGCCAGCGCCACCACTTGGCCCGCTGCTCACGCATCTGTCGCTCCGTCAGGAGCGTGTGGTGGACGGACGTCGGCTCCGTGCCCTCGTAGGCTCCGCCCGGCACGCCGCGCGCGTAGTAGTCGTACTCGTCCTGGAGGCCGCCGAGCGAGTGCCCGATCTCGTGCGGGGTGATGAGCGCGGACAGCGCGTTGCCGCCGGACGCGGTGGCGTAACTCCCGCCCGCACCGCCGTAGGTGGAGCTGTGCGCGAGGGCGACGATCTGCCGGTTGGCCTGCGTGGTCCCGGGCACCAGGTCCGCGAAACCGGCGGCCTTGCCGCTGTCGACGGTGAGCAGCCGCTGCACGCTGCCCGCGTTGCAGCCGCCCCAGAAGCCCATGTCGAGCGCGGTGTCACGGGCCGGCGCGTCGAGGCCGGGATCGCAGTCCACACCCGATTCCCTCGACGGCACCTCCACCGCCCACACGTTGACGTACGAGCGGTACGAGGCGAACGGCTCCACGCTCCACAGCATGCTCAGATGCCGCTCCAGGTCCGCCCGGAACACCGGCATCTCCGCGGCCGTGTACCCGTCGCCCATCACCACCAGGTTGAAGCGCCGGTCGGCCGGACCGGTGGTCTGCACGGGCACGACCGTGGCCCCGCCCGTCTCGGCGGCTGCCGGGCTGCCGACGGCCGCGGTGCCCGTGCTCATCAGGCCCGCGGCCAGCAGACAGCCCGCGAGGAGCCGGGCCGTCCCGCCCCGGAACCGGGAGCGTCGTTCACGTCGCTGTGAAGTCATGGGGCGCGAGCCTAGGCCGCGCCCCCGACCGCGTAAAGATGTTCGTCAGCCGTCCATCTCAGCGACGCAGATAGGCGAGCTCCGCGTGCTCGGCGGTGTAGCCCTCGACCAGCCGGCGGGCCGTCGTCACCGAGTCGACCAGCGGATGCAGCGCGAAGGCCTTCACCGCGGTCGTCCGCGAACCGCTCTCGGCCGCGGCGAGCACCTCCCGCTCCACCGCCTTCACCGCCGTCACCAGACCCACCGCGTGGTACGGCAGCGGGCTCACCGACACCGGATGGGCGCCGGCCGCGTCCACGAAGCACGGCACCTCGACGACCGCGTCCGCGTCGAGCACCGAAAGGGTGTGCCCGTTGCGGACGTTGAGGATCAGCGTGGCCCGCTCGTTGCGTGCGACGGCCCGCATCAGGGCCAGCGCCACCTTCTCGTAACCGCCCGACTCCAGGTCCGCCTCGTCGCGCTCGCCGACGCCGGCCGCGTCCCGGTTGTGCGCCATGTACGTCGCCTCGCGGTCGGCGAGCGTACGGTGCCAGGCGGCGAGGGCCGGCGTGTCCGGCTTGCCCATCTCCTCGTAGAAACCAGCCTGTTGTTCCAGCAGGAAGGCGCCCCGCGTCCTCTCCGCCTCCCGATAGGCCCGGACCGCCTCGCGGTTGAAGTAGTAGTAGTGCAGATACTCGTTCGGGATCGCGCCGAGCGAGCGCAGCCACTCCGTGCCGAACAGCTTGCCCTCCTCGAACGAGCCGAGCAGCGCGTCGTCCGCCAGGAGCCGCGGCAGTACGTCACGTCCGCCGACCCTCAGACCCCGCAGCCAGCCCAGGTGGTTGAGGCCCACGTAGTCGATCCACGCCTCCCGCGGATCCGCGCCCAGCACCCGCGCCACCCGGCGGCCCAGCCCCACGGGCGAGTCGCAGATGCCCACCACGCGGTCGCCGAGGATCCGCGACATCGCCTCGGTGACCAGGCCGGCCGGGTTGGTGAAGTTGATGACCCAGGCGTCCGGGGCGAGTTCGGCGATCCGGCGGGCGATGTGCGTCACCACGGGCAGCGTCCGCAGACCGTACGCGATGCCGCCCGCGCCCACCGTCTCCTGGCCGAGCACGCCCTCCGCCAGCGCGATCCGCTCGTCGGCGGCCCGGCCCGCGAGCCCGCCCACCCGGATGGCCGAGAAGACGAAGTCCGCGCCGCGCAGCGCCTCGTCCAGATCCGTGGTCGCGCTCACCACCGGCGCGTCCGCCACACCCTCGGCCTGCTCGGCGAGCACCCGGGCGATCGCCGAGAGGCGCCCGGAGTCGAGGTCGTGCAGGGTGACGTGGGTGACCCGCCCCTCGGCGTGGTCGTCGAGGAGGGCGCCGTACACCAGCGGCACCCGGAATCCGCCGCCTCCGAGAATCGTCAGTTTCATGCCCGTACGCTACTCGGATGCACGTACTGAGCAGCAGGATCCTGCTCCGCCCGACGGACCCGGAACGCTCCCGCCGCTTCTACGGCGAGACGCTCGGCCTCGCCGTCCACCGGGAGTTCGGCACCGGCCCGGACCGCGGCACGGTCTACTTCCTCGGCGGCGGCTTCCTCGAACTCTCCGGCCGCGCCCCCTCCCCGCCGCCCGAGCACGACCTCGAACGCCTCCGCCTCTGGCTCCAGGTCCCCGACGTCCACGCGGCCCACGACGAGCTCCGCGCCAAGAACGCCCGCATCCTGCGCGAGCCGGTCACCGAACCGTGGGGCCTGATCGAGATGTGGCTCGCGGACCCGGACGGCGTACGGATCGCGGTGATCGAGGTGCCGCGGGATCATCCGCTACGGAGTCGTCCGACGATCTGACCCGCGCGGAGCCGCCGGGCCGTCGCGTGGTGCGGACCCGGCGCGGGGAGCAAGATCGTTTGGGGGCAGAATGGGGCCCATGGCGACAAAGAGCATGCCCCAGGCGGCAGCGGTCGAGGACGCCCCGGCGATCAGCGGCACGCTGGCCCGGGCCTTCGACGACGACCCGATGATGCGCTGGTTCTTCCCCGAGGACGCCTCCCGCGAGGCGACCCTCGGCCGCTACTTCTCCACCCTCTTCACCCGGCAGTACCTCCGCGACGGCGTGTGCGAGCGCACCGACGCGGCGGCCGCGTTCTGGGTGCCTGCGGAGGCGCAGGAGAAGGCCGTGCCGGACGACGAGACCATCCGGCAGCTGATCGGGATCCTCGGCGAGCGGGCCGGCCTGTTCAAGGAGGCCGTCGAGACGGCCGCGCTGCACACGCCCCAGGAGCCCCACTGGTCCCTGGCGCTGATCGGCGCGGACCCGGCGGCGCAGGGCCAAGGCCAAGGTGCGGCGCTGCTGCGGTCCGGACTGGCCAAGGCCGACGAGGCCGGGCTGCCGGTCTATCTGGAGTCCTCCAAGGCCGCCAACCTGCCGGTCTACGAGCACTTCGGCTTCACCGTGCGCGAGGAGTTCGCACTGCCGGGCGGCGGCCCGGTGCTCTGGGGCATGTGGCGCGAGGCGCGCTGATCCTGCGCGCGGGTGAGCGCGGGCGGCCGGGCGGCGAGCTGAGGCCGGGCGGTGCGGGCGGCCGGGCGGCGAGCTGGGGCCGGGCGGGTGCGGGCGGTCGGGCCGGGAGGTGAGGCCGGGCGGGTGCCGGGCGGGCGGTGGCCCGTCGGTCCGGGGCGGCGGGGCACGCGACAATGGGGCCATGTCCCGACGCAAGACCCGCCCGGCCGCCGCCGCCCTTCCGACCGTGACCGCCGCGTCGCCCTGCCCGTGCGGTCTCGACGCCGCGTACGGCGCGTGCTGCGGCCGCTTCCACACCGGCCCCGCCACCGCGCCCACCGCCGAACTCCTCATGCGCTCCCGCTACAGCGCCTTCGTCGTCCGCGACGAGGCCTATCTCCTGCGCACCTGGGCGCCGCGGACCCGGCCCGGCGAGGTCGACTTCGACCCGGGCACGCGCTGGACCGGCCTGGACATCGAGGACACCACCGACGGCACCGCCTTCCACCAGCACGGCACCGTGACCTTCCGGGCCCGCTTCACCCACGCCGGCATGCCCGGCGAACTCCACGAGCGCAGCCGCTTCGCGCGCCACGAGGGCGCCTGGGTGTACGTGGACGGCGACTTCCTGGACTGAGGCCCGGGGCCGGGTCACCGCACCGCGGCCGTCACCGCACCGCCGCGCCCGCCGGTTCCCGGTCGCCGCGCGGCAGGCCCTGGGCCAGGTCCTCCGCGATGAGCTTCTTCGCGATGGCGTCGGTCGCGGCGCGCAGTTCCGGGCCGCTCGGGCGGCCGCGTTCCTGCTCGACGCGGCTGCTGAGCCAGTCGCCCCACGCCTTGGTGATGACCTCCGCCTCCCGCTTGCCGGCCTGGGTGTGCGACAGCAGGCTGCCGTCCCGCGTGAGGAAGCCCTCGTCGACCATCCGGTCGAAGACCGGCAGCAGCACTTCCGGCGGGACCCGCCGGCCGGCCGAGATCAGGCCCAGGCTGGCGTGGCCGACCAGCCGGGTGAAGAGTTCCACCTGCATGACCGCCCATGCCCCGGCCATGTCGAGCCGGGTGTCGGAGGCGTCGACGATCCGCCGGGCCGTGTCGAGGTCGGTACGGCGGATGATCCGGCCGACGGAGAGTTCGAGGAGCTTGGCCGAGTCGCCAGTGGCGGTGGGGGAGGCGAAGCCGTCGCCCATGTCCGGCGCGGAGGCGCGGGCCGTGTCGCGCAGCGGCACCTGCTTGAGGAAGAGCGCCACGAGGAAGCCGACCGCCGCCACCGGCACCGTCCACAGGAAGACGGTGTGCAGCGTGTCCGCGTACGCCTGCACGATCGGCTCCGCCACCCGGTCGGGCAGCTGGTGCACCCCGGCCGGGCTCTGCGCCGCCCGGGCGACGGCGGCCGGGTCCAGGCCGGCGGTCGCCCCGAGCACCGACGCCCCTGCGACGCCCTCCGCGAGGTTCGGCTTCAGCGAGTTGGCGTAGATCGTGCCGAAGACGGCGGTGCCGAAGGAGCTGCCGAGCGTACGGAAGAAGGTGACGCCCGACGTGGCGGTGCCCAGGTCCGCGTACTCGACGGTGTTCTGCACCGCGATCGTGAGGACCTGCATGCACAGGCCGATGCCGACGCCCAGCACGAACATGTACAGCGAGGCGAGCCAGGTGGCGGTCTCGGGATCCATCAGCGACAGCAGATAGAGCCCGAGGCCCATGACGAGGCATCCGGCGATCGGGAAGATCCGGTACCGGCCCGTCTTGCTGACCACGTTGCCGCTGAAGACCGAGGCGATGAGCAGGCCGACGACCATGGGCAGGGTGCGGATCCCGGAGACCGTGGCCGAGTCCCCGTCGACGTACTGCAGATACGTCGGCAGGAAGGTCATCGCGCCGAGCATCGCGAAGCCGACGACGAAGCTGAGCACCGAGCACACCGTGAAGACCGGGTTGCGGAACAGCCGCATGGGCAGCATGGGTTCGGCCGCGCGGGTCTCCACCCAGCAGAACAGCGCGAGCGCGACGAGGCCGCCGACGAAGAGCCCGATGACGACCGCGGATCCCCACGCGTACTCGTTGCCGCCCCAACTGGTCGCCAGGATCAGGGCGCTGGACCCGACCGCGACGAGCGCGATGCCCAGGTAGTCGATGACGGGACGGCTCGCGGAGCGTACCGACGGGATGGTGCGGGCGGCGGCGACGACGACCAGGATCGCGACGGGCACGTTGACGTAGAACGCCCACCGCCAGCTCAGGTGGTCGGTGAACAGGCCGCCGAGCAGCGGGCCGATGACGGTCGAGACGCCGAAGACGGCGCCGATCGCGCCCTGGTACTTGCCGCGTTCGCGTAGCGGGATCACGTCGGCGATCAGCGCCATCGAGGTGACCATGAGCCCGCCGGCGCCGATGCCCTGCAGTCCGCGCCAGACGATGAGCAGCGTCATGTTGGTCGCGAGACCGCACAGGAACGAGCCGGTGATGAAGACGACCGCCGAGACCTGGAAGATCACCTTGCGGCCGAACAGGTCGCCGAACTTGCCGACGAGGACGGTCGCGACGGTCTCCGCGAGCAGATACGAGGTGACCACCCACGACATGTGGGCGGCGCCGCCGAGGTCCGCGACGATCGTCGGCAGCGCGGTGCCCACGATCGTCTGGTCGAGGGCGGCGAGGAGCACGCCGAGCATGATCGTGCCGAAGACGATGTTGCGGCGGCGTCGGTCGAGCACCGGAGGCTCGGCGGCGGTGGGCGCGGGCGCAGCTTCGCTGGTGGTGGTCACTCTCGCAGCGTCACACCGGTGGCCGTGTCCCGCATGCGGAGTACGCCCGAACCGGTGCGGCCGCCCGGTCCGCCCGAGACGGCCTAGTAGCCGGGGCGCACCGGGAGCTTGGGGTGGTGCTTCGCCAGGATCTTGTTGGCCTTGGCGAGGGCGGCGAGGGCGTGCTCGCGGTCCGCCCGGTCCTCCGCGCACAGCGGTCCGCGGAAGCGGTACACCTCGCGCGCCGCGCTGTCGGCGTCGACCTCGGCCTGGAGCACGTGCAGCGGCAGGCAGGAGCCGATCAGCGCGGCGACGCGGTCGGGGATCGGCACGGGGACGAGGGGCGAGGGCGAGGTGATCACGGTCGGTCCTTGTGGGTCTGTGGGTGCGGCGAAGGAAGGGTGTCTCCCCTCCATACGTACCGGATCCCGGTGCCGGTTCGACGACGGCACCGTCACCGGCCGGCAACACCCGCGTGCCGCCTTCGGCCAGGCGTACGGACCGGGGGCAGCCGGCGCCGGACGGTTCCCGCAGGTGCGCCCGGGTGCGCCCGTCCGATCGGCCGTCAGTTCACCGAACCTCAGGGCGAGAAGGAGGGGTTGTGGATCAAACCTGATGTGGGGCATCTCACGCCCGCCCGACGCCGTGACGCGTCCTGCGGAGGCGCGACGGGGCCCGAGGAACCCGGCGACGGAGGCGCGACGGGACCGGCGACGGAGGCGTGACGAGACCGGCCACGAAAGCGGCGCCGGAAGCGTGACGATCAGCGGCGGCCCGCAGCCGTGCCTCCCCGCTCCTACGACAGGATCTCGCCGAGGTCGTACGTGACCGGCTCCTCCAACTGCCCGTAGCCGCAGGACTCCGGCGTACGGTCCGGCCGCCAGCGCTTGAACTGCGCCGTGTGCCGGAAGCGGTCGCCCTCCATGTGGTCGTACCCGACCTCGCAGACCCGCTCCGGCCGCAGCGCCACCCACGACAGGTCCTTCTTGCCCGACCAGCGGCTCGGCGCGCCCGGCAGACGGGACGCCTCGTGCGCCGCCTCGTCGGCCCAGGCCGCCCACGGGTGGCCGGTCGGCGGGTCCATCCGCAGCGGCTCCAGCTCGTCGATCAGCTCGGCGCGCCGCTTGGCGGTGAAGGCCGCGCACACGCCCACGTGCTGCAGGGTGCCCCGGTCGTCGTACAGGCCGAGCAGCAGCGAGCCGACCACCGGCCCGGTCTTGTGGAAGCGGTAGCCGGCCACGACGACGTCGGCCGTGCGCTCGTGCTTGACCTTGTACATGAGGCGGACGTCCGGCCGGTAGGGCAGGTCGAGCGGCTTGGCGATCACACCGTCCAGGCCGGCGCCCTCGTACTGCTCGAACCAGCGCGCGGCGAGCTCGGCGTCCCTCGTCGCGGGCGCGAGATGGACTGGCGCGTCGACGCCGGCCAGCGCGGATTCGAGGGTGGCCCGCCGCGCGGCGAGCGGCGTGTCGAGGAAGGACTCGTCGCCGAGGGCCAGCAGGTCGAAGGCGATGAACCGGGACGGTGTGGTCTCGGCCAGCATCCGCACCCGCGACGCGGCCGGATGGATCCGCTCGGTCAGCCGGTCGAAGTCGAGCCGGCCGTCGCGCTCGATGACGATCTCCCCGTCGACCACGCAGCGCTCGGGCAGCCGGGCGAGCAGCGCCTCGGCGAGCTCGGGGAAGTAGCGGGTCAGCGGCTTGCCGGTGCGGCTGCCGATGACCAGCTCGGGCCCGTCGCGGTGGACGATGGCGCGAAAGCCGTCCCACTTGGCCTCGTACTGCATTCCCGGCGGGATCTTCTTGACGGCCTTCGCCAGCATCGGTTTGACGGGTGGCATCACCGGCAGGTCCATGCGGTGAGTCTAGAGACGATTCCGGCCGATATGCGCGCTATGGGCGCCCGGCCTAGGCTGACCGCCATGGCAGGCAAGACCGCAGCGGTGGAGCTCCAGTCCGGTGACCGCACCGTACGGGTGTCGAACCCGGACAAGGTGTACTTCCCGGAGACCGGCTACACCAAGCTCGACATGGTCAGCTACTACCTGGCCGTCGGCGACGGCATCACCCGCGCCCTGCGCGACCGGCCCACGACGCTCGAGCGCTACCCCGACGGCGTGACGGGCGAGTCCTTCTTCCAGAAGCGCGCGCCCAAGTACCTGCCCGACTGGATCCCGACGGCGCACATCACCTTCCCCAGCGGCCGTTCGGCCGACGAGATGTGCCCCACCGAGCCGGCCGCCGTGCTGTGGGCCGCCAATCTGGGCGCCGTCACCTTCCATCCCTGGCCGGTACGCCGCGAGGACACCGACCACCCGGACGAACTCCGGCTCGACCTCGATCCCCAGCCCGGCACCGACTACGCCGACGCCGTCCGCGCCGCCCACGAGCTGCGGGCGGTGCTCGACGAGCACGGGCTGCGCGGCTGGCCCAAGACGTCCGGCGGGCGCGGCCTGCACGTCTTCGTGCCGATCCTGCCCCGGTGGACCTTCACGCAGGTGCGCCGGGCGGCCATCGCCTGCGGCCGGGAGCTGGAGCGGCGGATGCCGGAGCGGGTCACCATCAAGTGGTGGAAGGAGGAGCGCGGCGAGCGGATCTTCCTGGACTACAACCAGACCGCCCGCGACCGCACCATCGCGTCCGCCTACTCCGTACGCCCCCGCCCGCACGCGCCGGTCTCCGCGCCGCTGCGCTGGGAGGAGGTCGACGACGCGGTGCCGCAGGACTTCGACATCCGCACCATGCCGGCCCGGTACGCCGAAGTCGGCGACGTGCACGCGGACATGGACGACCGGCGCTTCAGCCTGGAGTCGCTGCTCGAACTGGCCCGCCGCGACGAGGCCGAGCACGGCCTGGGCGACCTGCCCTATCCGCCGGAGTACCCGAAGATGCCGGGCGAGCCGAAGCGGGTGCAGCCGAGCCGGGCGAAGAAGGGCCAGGAGGAGACGGTGGCGGGAGAGGAGTGAGCACGCGGCGGGCCGGGCGCGGGAGAGGCGTGAGGCCGCGGCGGGCCGGGCCCGGGAGGCGAGAGAGCGTGCGTCGGGCGGGGCCCGGGCCGGGTGTCGGCCCGTCGCCGGGTGCGGCGCGACCGGCCCGCCCCGCCTGCCCTGTTACGCGTCGGAGGACCGGCGCTCGCCGGGCGGGAGCAGCAGCACCTCCAGGGCCCGGGCGCAGGTGCGGGCCTGGGCCAGGAACCAGTCGAGCCGCGCGTCGGTGATCACGGCGGAGCCGGCCCGCACGGCGAGGGCGAACCGGGCGTGGCCCGACCGGTCCAGGACCGGCACGGCGAGCGTGCGCACGCCGAGCGCGGACTCGCCGTCGGTCAGGGCGTGGCCCTGCTGCCGTACCCGCTCCCAGTCCGCCACCGGGCCCGTCGGCCCGGGCGCTCCGGCGCCCGCGGCGCCCGGCCGGTCGCCGAAGGCGAGGAGCACCTTCCCGGGCGCCGTCGAGTGCAGCGGGCGGCGCAGTCCCACCTTCGGCGTGACCGGGCCGCCCGCCACGACCACCGCGTACGCGCCGCTGCGCAGCGCCAGATCGACGGTGGTCCCGGTCCGTTCGGCGAGGTCGCGCAGCTCGGGCGCGGCCAGGTGCAGCCCGCGCTGGTGGTACGAGAGCCGGCCGAGCTCCGTGACGGCCGGGCCGAGCCGGTAGCGGGCCGTGCGCGGATCCTGCTCCAGGAAACCGGCCGCGAGCAGCGTCCGGGCCAGCCGGTGGGCGGTCGAGGTCGACAGACCGAGCCGGCGCGCGAGGTCGGAGGCGCTCAGGTCGGGTCCGTTGTCGTGGAAACAGTGCAGTACATCCAGGGCCCGGCGGACGGCCTGGGCCCCCGCGGGCGCGGACACGGTCCCGGTCGCGGCCTCGGTGGTCATGTGGTTCGCTCCCCGTCACAGCTCGTCGGCGGTCGTCCGATCGCCGTCCACGCTCCCACATCGCGGGAGCCGAATCAGGGGCCCGAGAAGGTCGGAAACACGCCGTTCACGCCGGATCCCGCATCGTGGGAGACGCCCGGGGAGCCGGTGACCGGCAGGCCATCACGTGGCCGAAACCCTGCCGCACGCGCCCGGCGCGCCGTGTTGAACGCGCGGCGGTGCGCCGCGTTGAGCGGACGTTGATGGCGTGTTTACGGCGTCGGACCAGCCTGGAGCCATGCAGACCGACACGATGCCCTCCGCGCTCTCCTCGCTCTCCGCGCCCTCCGCCCCGCAGTCCCTCGCGACCGTCGACCTCTCCTGGCAGCAGGACGCGCTGTGCGCCCAGGCGGGACCGGAGTTCTTCTTCCCGGCGCCCGGATCCTCGACCCGCGAGGCCAAGCTGCTGTGCGGGGCGTGCGAGGGGCGGGTGGCGTGCCTGGAGTACGCGCTCGCGCACGACGAGCGCTTCGGGGTGTGGGGCGGCCTGTCGGAGAAGGAGCGCATCAAGCTCAAGCGCCGCCGGGGCTGAGGCGCCGGCCGCCCTCGCCGTACCCGCTCAGGCCGTATCCGCTCAGGCCGTACTCAGCCCGCCGCGCGGGCCGCCATCCGCGCCTTGCGCGCCGCGAGCTTCTCGTCGAACTTGCGCGCCTCGCTGTCCAGGCCGTCCAGGTAGAGGCCGAGCTCCTCCTGCGCCTGCAGGCCCTCGGGGCCCAGGCCGTCGATCTGGAGGACCTTGAGGAAGCGGAGCACCGGCTGGATCACGTCGTCGTGGTGGATGCGCAGGTTGTAGATCTCGCCGATCGCCATCTGGGCCGCCGCGCGCTCGAAGCCGGGCATGCCGTGACCGGGCATCCGGAACTGGACCACGACGTCACGCACCGCCTGCATCGTGAGGTCGGGCGCCAGCTCGAAGGCCGCGCTCAGCAGGTTCCGGTAGAAGATCATGTGCAGGTTCTCGTCGAGCGCGATGCGCGCGAGCATCCGGTCGCAGACCGGGTCGCCGGAGTGGTGTCCGGTGTTGCGGTGCGAGATGCGGGTGGCGAGCTCCTGGAAGGCCACGTACGCGATCGAGTGCAGCATCGAGTGCCGGTTGTCGGACTCGAACCCTTCGCTCATGTGTGCCATGCGGAATCGTTCCAGCTCGTCCGGGTCGACGGCCCGCGAGGCCAGCAGGTAGTCGCGCATCACGATGCCGTGCCGGCCCTCCTCGGCGGTCCAGCGGTGCACCCAGGTGCCCCAGGCGCCGTCGCGGCCGAAGAGCGTGGCGATCTCGTGGTGGTAGCTCGGCAGGTTGTCCTCGGTGAGCAGATTGACCACCAGCGCGACCCGGCCGACGTCCGTGACCTTGGACTGGGACTTGTCCCAGGCCTCGCCGTCCTCGAAGAAGGCGGGGAAGTTCCGGGCGTCCGACCACGGTACGTAGTCGTGTGGCATCCAGTCCTTGGTGACCTTCAGGTGGCGGTCGAGCTCCTTGGCCACGACCTCTTCCAGCGCGTAGAGGAGCCGCGCGTCGGTCCACCCGGCGGAATCGGCGAGGTGGGGAGAGGTGAGCGTCACGGGAACTCCTGGGGACGGAGAAGGGCATACGGGATTACCTACGGCTTCGTAGGTTACGAGACCGTAGGTTAAAGGGCTCATAAGGGGCTGGCCAAGCCCGTCTCGGTGGGGGAGACCCTGGTCACACGGGGTATCCTCACGCGCCCGCGCCCGCGCGGCGCCTTCGGAGCGGACCGTCGCCCGCACCCGCCTTCCCGGCCGAGGAGCGCCGCGACCGCCCTGAATGCCACGACCGCCGCGAGCGCCACGAGCGCCACGACCGCCGCGGCCGCGCAGCTCGTGGCCGCGGGCCGTGGCGGTCGACGCGCACGGCGGTGGCCGGGGACCTGCCCCGGCCGTACCGGCGCCCCCGTCAGGCCCCGGCCTCGCGGGCCACGGCCCGGGCCTCCTCCGGGCCGTGGCCCCACGCCCGTACCTCCTCGGCCGTCGTCGGCGACAGCCCGCCGTCCAGCCGGAGCCAGCGGGTGATCCCCAGGGACTCCAGGAACGGCACGTCGTGGCTGGCCACGATCAGCGCGCCCTCGTACGCCTCCAGGGCGGCGGTCAGGCTCCGCACCGACGCCATGTCGAGGTTGTTCGTCGGCTCGTCGAGCATCAGCAGCCGCGGCGCCGGCTCCGCGAGCAGCAGCGCCGCCAGCGTCGCCCGGAACCGCTCACCGCCCGACAGCGTCCCGGCCGGACGGTCCGCCCGGGCGCCGCGGAACAGGAACCGGGCCAGCCGCGCCCGGATCTCGTTGGCCGAGGCCTCCGGCGCGAAGCGGGCCACGTTCTGCACCACGCTCAGCTCGTCGTCGAGGACGTCGAGCCGCTGCGGCAGGAAACGCAGCGGCACCTGCACCGCCACCTCGCCCGCCACCGGGGCGAGTTCGCCCGCGATCGTCCGCAGCAAGGTCGTCTTCCCCGCGCCGTTGCGGCCGACGAGCGCGACCCGCTCCGGGCCCCGGAGCTCGAACTCGCCGTCGACCCGGGCCCCGTACGGCAGCTCCAGATCGCTCAGCCGCAGCACGCCCCGGCCCGGGTGGACCGTCGTGCGCGGCAGCTCGATGCGGATCTCGTCCTCGTCCCGGACCGCCTCCACCGCCGCGTCGAGGCGCGAGCGCGCCTCGGCGAGCCGCTCGGTGTGCAGGGCGCGGTGCTTGGCCGAGGACACCTCGGCGGCGGCCTTGCGGTTGTTGGCGACGATCTTCGGCACGACCTTGTTCTCGTAGCTCTTCTGGCCGTAGCGCTTGCGCCGCGCCAACTTCACCTGGGCGTCCTGGAGTTCGCGCTTCTGACGCTGTACGTCGGCCTCGGCGACGCGCACCATCCGTTCGGCCGCCTCCTGTTCGACCGCCAGCGCCTCCTGATAGTCCGACCAGGCGCCTCCGTACCAGGTGACCTCGCCGTCCCGCAGATCGGCGATCTGGTCGACGCGGTCGAGGAGTTCGCGGTCGTGGCTGACCACGACCAGGACGCCCGACCAGGCGTCCACCGCCTCGTAGAGCCGGTGCCGGGCGTGCAGGTCGAGGTTGTTCGTCGGCTCGTCGAGCAGCAGCACGTCGGGCCGGGCGAGCAGCAGCGCGGCGAGCCGCAGCAGCACCGACTCGCCGCCCGAGACCTCGCCGATGGTGCGGTCCAGGCCGACATGGCCGAGCCCGAGCTGGTCGAGCACGGCGAGGGCCCGTTCCTCCACGTCCCAGTCGTCGCCGACGGCCGTGAAGTGCTCCTCCGCGGTGTCGCCCGACTCGATGGCGTGCAGGGCGGCCCGGGTGGCGTCGATCCCGAGGACCTGGTCGACCCGCAGACCGGTGCGCAGCACCAGGTTCTGCGGCAGATAGCCGACCTCGCCGGCGACGCGGACCGTGCCGGCCGTCGGCGTCAGCTCGCCGGCGATCAGCTTGAGCAGGGTGGACTTCCCGGAGCCGTTGAGGCCGACGAGACCGGTCCTGCCGGGGCCGACGGCGAGCCGGAAGTCGTCGAGGACGGCGGTCCCGTCGGGCCAGGAGAAGGAAAGAGAGGTGCAGGTGATGAAGGTGGGGCGAGTCGCCATGAGTGAGTGTCTCCCGGTTGCGCGGTGTGGGCATGGGCATCGCGTGAGACACCGGGCAGGCATGCGGAAAGGCAGGCTCGTACGCCGAGGTCGAGGACGGCACACGCGGCGGCGGGGCGGCACGCGCGGCACGGTGTCTCGAAACCTCAGACGAGCAACGGCCTTCTCCGATCGGGCGACAACAGGGCCGGGAAAGACGTTACGACCGGGGGACGGAGGGCCGCAATCGAATTAAGGGTGCTCCTCCAGCAGGTGCGCGAGGTCCCGGTCCCAGTCCAGGTACTGGTGCTCACGGCCCGGCGGCACCAGGTGCTGCGAGCGCTCCAGGAAACTGCGCAGCTCGGCGGTGCGGATGTGCACCATGGCCACGCCCTCGGGCGCGTGGAACTCGACCACGGTGCGGTCGTAGCCGTAGGGCCGCAGGCGTACGTCGCCGACGCCCGCCGGGCCCTCCACTCCCTGCGCGAGCAGCTCCCGCGCGAAGGCCCAGGAGACCTCGACGCCCTCCAGCGTCGCCGGCGGCGGGAAGGCCATGCTCACCGCGTACGGGTCCTCGCGGTCGTACCGCAGGGTCGCGGCGACCGACTCCGTGCGGGGCGCTGCCGCGACGAGGCGGGCCCGTACGGCCTGCTCGATGACGGTGGACATGGGCCAGCCTCCTGTCGCGCGGCTACGTGCTCCTGCATACGTGCTCCTGCATCTGTCTGCACCAGGAGAGACGAACAGTGGCGGTGGGACGTGCACCGGAGGTCACGTGAGCTGTGTCACCGAGGTGCGGCGGTGAGCCGCGTCCGCGAGCGGTGCGCACGCCGGCAGGCACTCTGGACGGGATCTTCGGGGTGGGCTAGCTTCCGGCGCCATGACGTCCATGGGGAAGACGAGACGAGTGATGACGGCGGTGCTGGCCGGGGCGGCCCTCGCCCTGGCCCTGACGGCCCCGGCGCAGGCGGCGCCCGAGCCCGCCGCCGAGCCCGCGGCCGGGGCCGCCGCCGGTTCCGCCACCGCGGGGTGGCGGCTGACGCCGACGGGCACGGACGCCCGCTTCCGCGGCCTGGCCGCGGTGAGCCGGTCCGTCGCCTGGGCCGCCGGATCGAAGGGGACGGTGCTGCGGACCACCGACGGCGGCGCGAGCTGGCGCGACGTCTCGCCGCCCGGGGCCGGCGAGCTGGAGTTCCGGGACGTGGAGGCCTTCCACGCCCGGCGGGCCGTGGTCCTCGCGATCGGTGAGGGCGAGGCCTCCCGCGTCCTGCGGACCGAGGACGGCGGCGCGACCTGGACGGAGTCCTTCCGCAACACCGACCCGCGCGCCTTCTACGACTGCATGACCTTCTTCGACCACCGGCACGGACTCGCCATGAGCGACCCGGTGGACGGCAGGTACCGCATCCTGTCCACGGACGACGGCGGCCGGTCCTGGGAGGTCCTGCCGAGCGACGGCATGCCGGACGCGCTGCCCGGCGAGGCCGGCTTCGCGGCGAGCGGGCAGTGCCTGGTGTCGGCGGGCCCGAAGGACGTGTGGCTGGCGACCGGCGGCGGCGCGACCGGGCGGGTGCTGCACTCCGCGGACCGAGGCCTGACCTGGACCGCCACCGCGACCACGGTGCCGGCGGGAGAGGGCGCCAAGGGCGTCTTCGGGCTCGCGTTCCGCGACCGCCGGCACGGCATCGCGGTGGGCGGCGACTACCGCAAGGACCAGCCCTCGCCGCTAGCCGCTGCCGTCACCGGCGACGCCGGCCGCAGCTGGACCGCGTCCGCGACCCCGCCGCCGGCCTACCGCTCGGGCGTCGCCTGGCTCCCGCACACCAGCTCCGCGGCGCTCGCCGTCGGTCCCACCGGCACCGACCTGACCACGGACGGCGGCCGCACCTGGCGCACCGTCGACACCGGCTCGTACGACACGGTCACCTGCACCCGCGACGGCGCCTGCTGGGCCTCGGGCGAGAAGGGCCGGATCGCACGGGCCACCCTGGGCCGTCCGTCCTGACGCGGCGCCCAGGCGTGTCCGATCACGCCCCCGAGATCCAGTAGGGTGACGTGCGCCCGTCAAGGCGGGCTCATCCTGCACACGCGCATCTGCAAACACTCAACGGGGGTTGAAGCGTGAAGCTTCGTCATGTCCGTGCTGTCGCCGTCTTCGGAATCGCCGTGGTCGCCCTGACCGGCGCTCGTGGTTCCCACGGCGGAAGCTGCGGCGGCAGCCACGGATCCAGCGGTTCGGGCAGCTCCAGCAGCTCCAGCGGCGGCTCCAGCAGTGGTTCCGACAGCAACGGCTCCAGCTCCGGCGGCATCACCTCGGGCGGCACCGGCAGCTCGTCGAAGCACCGCGCGGAGCGGGACGTCCGCATCGACGAGTGCGCGCTCAGCGACGACCGCAAGAACCTCGTCGCCAAGGTGACCGTCACCAACAGCGACTCGGCGGCGTACCTCTACGACGTCACCCTGCAGTTCAAGGGCGCCGAGGGCGCGAGCTCCGTCAACCTGGCGCTCGCGAAGGTCGAGGACCTCCGCGTCGAGGGCGGCGCGTCGAAGCAGGGCCAGGCGAGCACCCCGTACACCGGCAGCGGTGACGGCTCCGAGTACACCCGCTGCGTGGTCGTCGACGCCGACCGCACCATCGGCTGACCACGGACGGCATCCCGTCCCACCGGTCGTCGGCCGGCGGTCCGCGGCCGGGCGGCCTTCCCGAAGGCTGCCCGGCCGTCCCGCCTCACGCCGGCAACTCGTCCCGGAAGCCCGCGAGTTCGTCCACCGTCTTGGTGGCGTGGAACTCGACGATCCGGTACGCGCACACCCCGGCCACACTGAACGGGTCGGTCGCCGCGATCCGCTCGATCTCGGCGCGGCCCACTCCGCCGGCCAGGATCACCCCGCCCTCCCGAGGCTCCTTCCGCCCGGAGGCGACGAACACCCCGGCGGCGTACTGCTCCTCCAGCCACGCGACATGCGCGGGCAGCAGGGCGTCGACCTGGTCGAGGGGCGCGGTGTAACTCAGCTCCAGCACGAACATGGCCGCCAGGCTACCCACCGGCCCCGGCCCGGTCCGACGTAGGGTGCCGCACCATGACGATCATCGACATTCCCGAGGGATGGCCCGCCGACGAGAGCGCGGCGCTCGCCGTGCAGGAGGAACTGCGCGGACGGCTCGTCCTGGCGGAGGAGGGACCCGAGGCCGGGACGGGACACGTCACCGGCGTCGACGTGGCGTACGACGACGAACGCGACCTGGTCGCCGCGGCGGCCGTCGTGCTCGACGGGCGGAGCCTGGAGGTGGTGGCGCGGGCCACCGCCGTGGGGCGGGTGTCCTTCCCGTACGTGCCGGGACTCCTCGCCTTCCGGGAGGTTCCGACCGTGCTGGCCGCGCTCGGGCGCCTCGACGCCGACCCGGGGCTGCTCGTCTGCGACGGCTACGGCCTCGCCCACCCGCGCCGCTTCGGCCTCGCGAGCCACCTCGGCGTGCTCACCGGACTCCCCTCGATCGGCGTCGCCAAGAACCCGTTCACCTTCTCCTACGAGCAACCCGGCGCCGAACGCGGCGAGTTCAGCGCGCTCGTCGCCGACGGCGAGACCGTCGGCCGCGCCCTGCGCACCCGCACCGGCGTGAAGCCGGTCTTCGTCTCCGTCGGCCACCGGGTGTCGCTGGACCGCGCCTGCGCGCACACCCTGCACCTGACTCCCCGCTTCCGGCTGCCCGAGACCACCCGCCACGCCGACTCCCTGTGCCGCCGGGCGCTCCAGGAGGCCCTGAGCACGAGCACCGAGTGACGGCCGGGACGACTGAGTACCCGTACGGATATCCGACCGTGATCATCACGCGGCAGAGTGGAGCGCATGACTTCCCCCGGCACGACAACGTCCGGCACGGCCGGACCCGCTCCGATCGGCTCGCTGCAGTGCGTCGTCCTGGACTGCCCCGACGTCCTCGAACTGGCCACGTTCTACCAGCGGTTGCTCGGCGGCGAGATCAACCGCCCGGATCCGCAGTGGGCGGTCGGCGACGCCTGGGCCACGCTCCACGGCGCGTCCGGGGCGCCCGTGCTCGCCTTCCAGGGCGTGGCCGACCACCGGCCGCCGGTCTGGGGCTCGCCCGAGCAGCAGTTCCACATCGACGTACGTGTCGCCGACCTGGAGGCGGCCCACGAGGCGGTCCTCGCGCTCGGCGCCTGGCGCCTCGACGCCGAGGGCGGCGACCGGTCCTGGCGCATCTACGCGGACCCGGCCGGCCACCCCTTCTGCCTGGTCAGGCACTGAGGTCCCGGACGGTCAGGCATGGACGTTCTGGCCGGTCAGGTACTGACGTTCCGGCCGGTCAGGCGCGCACGTTCCGCCTGGTCAGGCCCTGACCTTCCGGCCGGTCGGGCACGGACGCGTTCCGGCCGTTCCGGCCCTGACGTCCCGCCTGGCCGGGCGCGGGCGCTCAGCCCGAGTACGCGACCCGGAAGCGCAGTCCCGCCGCCCGCAGCCGGCCGAGCAGCGCGTCGCCCATCGCGACCGCCGTGGTGACCTGTCCCGCGGTCTTCGGCAGCGTGTCGAAGGCGAGGCAGAGCGCCGACTCGGCGAGCATCTTCGCGGTCTCGTCGTAGCCCGGGTCGCCGCCCGACACCTCGGTGAAGACGCGCCGCCCGCCGCCCTCTCCGACGAACCGCACGGAGAACCAGCTGCGGGCCCGCCGCTCGGCGTCGGGACCCTGACCCGGCTCGTAACGGTCCATCAGCCAGCTGCGCACGAAAGGCAGTTGAGCCGCGAGGACGCCCGCGCCCACCACCGCGGAGCCGCCGAGCGCCATCGGCAGGGTCTTCACCGAGGCGTAGTGGCGGTAGCGGAAGTCCGGGCCGTAGCGTTCCAGGGCCCGGGCCGAGCGCGCCACCACCTGCGGGTCGAGCGTGGGCAGCGGCAGTGCCCAGGTGCCGGTCTCGCCGCTGAAGCGCGGACCGCCGAGCGGTGCCCGGGCCCGCCGGGTCATCAACCGCGGTTCGTGCAGCCGCCGTTCGTGCGCGGCCCGCAGGATCTCCCGGCCGCGCCCGAAGGCGGTCAGCGCGGAGGCGAAGGTGCCGCCCGAGAAGATCGCCCCGGCCCGCACGAAGCCGTCGACGCGCAGCGGCACGCCCTCCGGCAGCTGCTGGACCGTGAAGAAGACGCCGAGGTCGTGCGGGACCGAGTCGAAGCCGCAGGCGTGCACCAGCCGGGCGCCGGTCTCCCGGGCGCGGGCGTCGTACCGTACGTACATCCGGTCGACGAACTCCGCCTCGCCGGTCAGGTCCAGATAGTCGGTGCCGGCCTCCGCGCAGGCGGCGACCAGCTCCTCCCCGTACCAGACGTAGGGGCCGACCGTGCTGGCCACCACCCGGGCGGACCCGGCGAGTTCCCGCAGTGAACCGGGGTTGGTGGAGTCGGCGACGAGCAGCGGCACCTCGGCGCAGCTCGGCCACTCCCGCGCGAGCCGGGCGCGCAGGGCGGTGAGCTTGCCCCGGCTGCGTCCGGCGAGGGCCCAGCGGCAGTCCGCCGGGGCGTGCTCGGCCAGATAGCGGGCGGTGAGCTCGCCCACGAAACCGGTCGCCCCGAAGAGAACCACGTCGTACGGCCGTACAGCCGCCCCAGTCTCCATCCCGCCCAGCCCCTCCGCCTCGGCCCGCGCCGTCGCCGGCGCGCATGTCGTCGGCGGACTCTAGCGGACGCCGGCCCGCCGGCGGACCGGGTGGTACCCCAGGGTAATTTCCAAGCGCTTGCTCGGCCCGGGGGCTTGTGCCGAGTGGAACACGTTCCTAGCATCTTCGGTGTTACATCATCACTGTCACACCCATGCAGCCATCTCGCGCGTCCTTGGGGGCCCCGATGACGACACCCCGCCCGTCCCGCGGCCCGCTCAGCGGCGTCCGCGTGGTCGAACTCGCCGGCATCGGCCCCGGACCCTTCGCCGCCATGCTCCTCGCCGATCTCGGCGCCGACGTCGTGCGCGTCGACCGGCCCGGCGGCCCGGGCCTCGGCATCGACCCCGCCCATGACCTCACCAACCGCAACAAGCGCTCCGTCCTCGTCGACCTCAAGGCCGACGGCGGCCCGGACACCGTGCTCGACCTGGTCGAACGCGCCGACGTCCTGATCGAGGGCTACCGGCCCGGCGTCGCCGAACGCCTCGGCGTCGGCCCCGAGCCCTGCCTCGCCCGCAACCCACGGCTCGTCTACGGCCGGATGACCGGCTGGGGCCAGAACGGCCCGCTCGCGCCCACCGCCGGACACGACATCGCCTACATCGCGATCACCGGCACCCTCGGCATGATCGGCCCCGACCCCGACGGGCCGCCCACCGTCCCCGCCAACCTCGTCGGCGACTACGCGGGCGGCTCCCTCTACCTCGTCATCGGCGTCCTCGCCGCCCTCCAGCACGCCCGCGCGCACGGCGAGGGCCAGGTCGTCGACGCCGCCATCGTCGACGGCACCGCCCACCTCGCCACCATGATCCACGGCATGCTCGCCGCCGGCGGCTGGCAGGACCGGCGCGCCAGCAACCTGCTCGACGGCGGCTGCCCCTTCTACGGGACCTACGAGACGGCCGACGGCGGCCACATGGCCGTCGGCGCCCTGGAACAGCAGTTCTACGACGAGTTCGTCCGCCTCCTCGGCATCGAGGACGCCGCACCCGCACGCCGCGACATCGCCCGCTGGCCCGACCTGCGCGCCGCCGTCGCCGACCGCTTCCGCACCCGTACGCGAGACGAGTGGACGGCCGTCTTCGCGGGCACCGACGCCTGCGTGGCCCCGGTCCTCTCGCTGCGCGAGGCACCCGGCCACCCGCACCTCGCCGCCCGCGGCACCTTCGTCGAGCACTCCGGCCTCGTCCAGCCCGCGCCCGCGCCCCGCTTCTCCGCCACGCCCGGCGCCGTCCGCACCGGCCCCGCCCTGCCGGGCGCCGACACCGACGAGGTCGCCCGCGACTGGGCCGTACCCGCACTCGTATCCGACGCACGCGCCACCAAGGAGCAGCAGGCATGAAGCGCCAGCTCTACACCGCCGACCACGAGGCCTTCCGGCAGACCGTGCGCACCTTCCTCGCCAAGGAGGTGCTGCCCCACTACGAGCAGTGGGAGAAGGACGGCATCGTCTCCCGCGAGGCCTGGCTGGCGGCCGGCCGGCAGGGCCTGCTCGGTCTCGCCGTCGACGAGGAGTACGGCGGTGGCGGGAACCCCGACTTCCGCTACAGCGCCGTCCTCGCCGAGGAGTTCACCCGGGCCGGCACGCCCGGCCTCGCCATCGGCCTGCACAACGACATCATCGGCCCCTACCTCACCTCGCTCGCCACCGACGAGCAGAAGCGGCGCTGGCTGCCCGGCTTCTGCAGCGGCGAGATCGTCACCGCCATCGCCATGACCGAACCCGGCGCCGGCTCCGACCTCCAGGCCATCCGCACCACGGCCGAGGACCACGGCGACCACTGGATCCTCAACGGCTCCAAGACCTTCATCTCCAACGGCATCCTCGCCGACCTCGTGATCGTCGTCGCCAGGACCACTCCCGAGGGCGGCGCCCACGGCCTGTCCCTCCTCGTCGTCGAACGCGGCATGGAAGGCTTCGAACGCGGCCGCAACCTCGACAAGATCGGCCAGAAGTCCCAGGACACCGCCGAACTCTTCTTCCACGACGTCCGCGTCCCCAAGGAGAACCTCCTCGGCGAGCTCGACGGCGCCTTCGTCCACCTCATGACGAACCTCGCCCAGGAGCGGCTCGCCATCGCCGTCGCCGCCATCGCGGGCGCCGAACACCTCCTGGAGCTCACCACCGCCTACGTCAAGGAGCGCGAGGCCTTCGGCCGCCCGCTCGCCAAGCTCCAGCACGTCCGCTTCGAGATCGCCGAGATGGCCACCGAGTGCGCCGTCACCCGCACCTTCCTCGACCGCTGCGTCGAGGAGCACGCGACCGGCGGGCTCGACGCCGTCCACGCCTCCATGGCCAAGTGGTGGTCCACCGAACTGCAGAAGCGGGTCGCCGACCGCTGCCTGCAACTCCACGGCGGATACGGCTACATGAGCGAATTCCCGGTCGCCAGGGCCTACACCGACGGCCGTATCCAGACCATCTACGGGGGGACGACCGAGATCATGAAGGAGATCATCGGCCGCTTCCTGCTCGCCTGACCCCTCAGGACCGCCTGACCCGCACCCCGACAGACTCGCCCGAAAGGCAACACCGTGACCACCGAAGCGTACGTCTACGACGCGATCCGCACCCCGCGCGGCCGCGGCAAGGCCAACGGGGCCCTGCACGGCACCAAGCCGATCGACCTCGTCGTCGGCCTCATCCACGAGATCCGCTCCCGCTTCCCCGGCCTCGACCCGGCCGCCGTCGACGACATCGTCCTCGGCGTCGTCGGCCCCGTCGGCGACCAGGGCTCCGACATCGCCCGGATCGCCGCCATCGCCGCCGGCCTGCCCGACACCGTCGCCGGAGTCCAGGAGAACCGCTTCTGCGCCTCCGGCCTCGAGGCCGTCAACATGGCCGCCATGAAGGTCCGCTCCGGCTGGGAGGACCTCGTCCTCGCCGGCGGCGTCGAGTCCATGTCCCGCGTGCCCATGGCCTCCGACGGCGGCGCCTGGTTCGCCGACCCGATGACCAACATCGCCACCAACTTCGTGCCCCAGGGCATCGGCGCCGACCTCATCGCCACCATCGAGGGCTTCTCCCGCCGCGACGTCGACGAATACGCCGCCCTCTCCCAGGAGCGCGCCGCCGCCGCCTGGAAGGACGGCCGCTTCGACCGCTCCGTCGTGCCCGTCAAGGACCGCGCCGGACTCACCGTCCTCGACCACGACGAGCACCTGCGCCCCGGCACCACCGCCGACTCCCTCGCCAAGCTCAAGCCCTCCTTCGCCGACATCGGCGAACTCGGCGGCTTCGACGCCGTGGCACTGCAGAGGTACCACTGGGTCGAGGAGATCGACCACGTCCATCACGCCGGCAACTCCTCCGGCATCGTCGACGGCGCCTCCCTCGTCGCCATCGGCTCCAAGGAGGTCGGCGAGCGCTACGGCCTCACGCCCCGCGCCCGCATCGTGGCCGCCGCCGTCTCCGGCTCCGAGCCGACCATCATGCTCACCGGCCCGGCCCCGGCCACCCGCAAGGCCCTCGCCAAGGCCGGACTCACCATCGACGACATCGACCTGATCGAGATCAACGAGGCCTTCGCCGCCGTCGTCCTGCGCTTCGTCAAGGACATGGGCGTCTCCCTCGACAAGGTCAACGTCAACGGCGGCGCCATCGCCCTCGGCCACCCGCTCGGCGCCACCGGCGCGATGATCCTCGGCACCCTCGTCGACGAACTGGAGCGCCAGGACAAGCGCTACGGCCTCGCCACGCTCTGCGTCGGCGGCGGCATGGGCATCGCCACCATCGTCGAGCGCGTCTGACGCGCCGGTCCGAACCCCTTCTGACGGACTTCTTACGGAGAAGCAGCAGCCATGAGCGAGAGCACCACCATCCGCTGGGAGCAGGACGAGACCGGCGTCGTCACCCTCGTCCTCGACGACCCCGCCCAGTCCGCGAACACCATGAACCAGGCCTTCCGGGCCTCCATCCGGGCGATCGCCGACCGCGCGGTGGCCGAGAAGGACTCCATCCGCGGCATCATCTACACCTCGGCGAAGAAGACCTTCTTCGCCGGCGGCGACCTCAAGGACATGATCAAGGCCGGTCCCGAGGACGCCCAGGCGATCTTCGACACCGCCATGGAGATCAAGGACGCGCTCCGCCGCATCGAGACCCTCGGCAAGCCGGTCGTCGCCGCGATCAACGGCGCCGCGCTCGGCGGCGGCTACGAGATCGCGCTCGCCTCCCACCACCGCGTCGCCCTCGACGCCTCCGGCTCCAAGATCGGCCTGCCCGAGGTCACCCTCGGCCTGCTCCCCGGCGGCGGCGGCGTCGCCCGCACCGTACGCCTCATGGGCATCACGGACGCGCTGCTCAAGGTGCTGCTTCAGGGCACCCAGTACAACCCGAAGCGCGCCCTCGACAACGGCCTCGTGCACGAGCTCGCCGCCACGCCGGAGGAGATGCTCGCCAAGGCCCGCGCCTTCATCGACGCCCACCCCGAGTCCCACCAGCCCTGGGACGTGCCCGGCTACAAGATCCCCGGCGGCACGCCGTCCAACCCGCGCTTCGCCGCCAACCTGCCGGCCTTCCCCGCCAACCTGCGCAAGCAGCTGAACGGCGCGCCCTACCCGGCGCCGCGCAACATCATGGCGGCGGCCGTCGAGGGCTCCCAGGTCGACTTCGAGACCGCCCTCACCATCGAGAGCCGCTACTTCACCGAGCTGGTCACCGGCCAGACCGCGAAGAACATGATCCAGGCGTTCTTCTTCGACCTCCAGGCCGTCAACTCCGGCGCCAACCGCCCGCAGGGCATCGAGCCCCGCAAGGTGGCCAAGGTCGCCGTCCTCGGCGCCGGCATGATGGGCGCCGGCATCGCGTACTCCTGCGCCCGAGCCGGCATCGAGGTCGTCCTCAAGGACGTCTCGGCCGAGTCCGCAGCCAAGGGCAAGGCCTACTCCGAGAAGCTGTGCGCCAAGGCCGTCGCCAAGGGCCGCACCACCCAGGAGAAGGCCGACGCGCTGCTCGCCCTGATCACGCCGACCGGCGACGTCGCCGACCTGGCCGGCTGCGACGCCGTCATCGAGGCGGTCTTCGAGGACACGGCCCTCAAGCACCGGGTGTTCCAGGAGATCCAGGACGTCGTCGCGCCCGACGCGCTGCTCTGCTCCAACACCTCCACCCTGCCGATCACCGTCCTCGCCGAGGGCGTCGAGCGCCAGGCCGACTTCATCGGCCTGCACTTCTTCTCGCCGGTCGACAAGATGCCGCTGGTCGAGATCATCAAGGGCGAGCGGACCGGGGACGAGGCCCTGGCCCGCGCCTTCGACCTGGTCCGCCAGATCAACAAGACGCCCATCGTCGTCAACGACTCGCGCGGCTTCTTCACCTCCCGCGTGATCGGCCAGTTCATCAACGAGGGCGTCGCCATGATCGGCGAGGGCGCCGAGCCGGCCTCCGTCGAGCAGGCCGCCGCCCAGGCCGGCTACCCGGCGAAGGTCCTCTCGCTCATGGACGAGCTGACCCTCACCCTGCCGCGCAAGATCCGCAACGAGTCGAAGAAGGCGGTCGAGGAGGCCGGCGGCACCTGGATCTCCCACCCGGGCGAGATCGTCATCGACCGCATGGTCGACGAGTTCGGCCGCCCCGGCCGCAGCGGCGGCGCCGGCTTCTACGAGTACGGCGAGGACGGCCGGCGCGGCAAGCTCTGGCCCGGCCTGCGCGAGCACTTCACCAAG
Organism: Streptomyces sp. NPDC053493; assembly: GCF_044544825.1. Lineage (NCBI taxonomy): Bacteria > Bacillati > Actinomycetota > Actinomycetes > Kitasatosporales > Streptomycetaceae > Streptomyces > Streptomyces sp. NPDC053493. The sequence continues at coordinate 649,589 of NZ_JBITXS010000002.1, read as the reverse complement.
CCCGAGGTCGAGATCCCGTTCCGCGACATGCAGGAGCGGATGCTCTTCGCCGAGGCCCTCGACACCGTCCGCCTGGTGGAGGAGGGCGTCCTGACCTCGGTCGCCGACGCCAACATCGGCTCCATCCTGGGCATCGGCTTCCCGGCCTGGACGGGCGGCGTGCTGCAGTACGTCAACGGTTACGAGGGCGGTGTCGCCGGCTTCGTCGAGCGGGCCCGCGAGCTGGCGGCCACCTACGGCGAGCGCTTCAACCCGCCGGCGCTGCTGGTGGAGAAGGCCGAGCGGGGCGAGGTCTTCACCGACTCCTGAAAGCGGCCCTCAGCTCCTCGCTGAGGGACCGCTGAAAGGCCGTGACGAGGGCCTGGATCACCATCGGCTGCATGTGCGCCGACAGCGACTTCATCGCGACGAGGTGGTCCGGGTCCTCGCCGCTCTCCCGGTACGGGTTCCACACCTGCTCCTGGAACAGCCGGGACAGCTCCTGCGCGGCGGCCCGGGCGTGCTCCAGGAGCACGGTCCGGGAGGCGAGGATCGTCTCGTGCTCGATGGGCACGTCGAGCAGCTCCACGCCGAGCCGCAGCAGGGCGCCGTCCAGCCGGAACACCTCCGGCCCCGACCCCTTGTCCAGCACGCCCATCGCCGCCAGCCGGTCCACGTCCCGGTCCGCCAACGCCCGCCCGGCCCGCCGCTCCAGCTCCTGCCGGCTGATCTCCTCGGCCGACTCGGGCGCCCAGGAGGCCACCAGCGCCCGGTGGATCGCCAGATCCTGGGCACTGAGATCGGGCGGCAGCTGCTCCAGGTACCGTTCGATCGCCGCGAGCGTCATGCCCTGCCGCTGCAACTCCTCGATCAGCGCCAACCGCGACAGATGCGCGGCCCCGTACCGCCCCACCCGCCGCGGCCCGATCACGGGCGGCGGCAACAACCCCCGCGTCCCGTAGAACCGCACCGTCCGCACGGTCACCCCGGCCCGCGCGGCCAACTCGTCCACGGTGTAGACGGGTTCGGTGTCCTGGGCGGGCTCGCCGGGCTCGGCGGGCCCGGCCGGCTCGATGTCCTGGGTGGGCTCGTCCTCGCGCTGCATGGTTCAACAGTATTGCTGTCTCACCAGGCATGTAAAAGACCTGCGTCGTCACCGACGTGCGGCAGGTTCCCCACGTGCTGTGGGGCGGCCTGAGCTGCGCGTAGCCTCGGCGCATGATTCCTGAGCGGCCTTCGCAGGTGATCACGCGCCATCGTGACGGGGCGATCCATGCGTACGTGCCGGACTCCGGCGTGCTCGGCACGCTGGAGCCTGTCGCGGTGTTCCGTCCGCGGTCCGGCGACGAGGTCGTGGTGTCGGCGGTCCGGCCCGACCTGCAGCGGGTCGTGTACACGACGCTGAACAGCGTCGTGTGCCTCACCCGCGCCGGTGACCTTGTGTGGAGGTCGGACTTCGAGCCGCACTCGGACCGGTCTCACGGCCACCGGCCTGGCTGTGTGCTGTCCCGGGACGGTCGCCAGGTGTGGGTCTATCGGCCGGACGCGATGGCGGGACGCGGGGGAGGGGACCAGTGGGTCGCGCACGACGCCGGCAGCGGGGAGGTCCTGGCCCGCAGAGAGCTGGAGACGGTCGGGCACGGAGCCTTCCACCACGTGCACCCCGTGGACGGCAGCATCTTCCTCAACGTCGGTGAGGGCCAGGACGGCTCCGTCATTCTCCGAGCCGCGGCCGGGGCTGCCGGCGAGCCGGACTTCATGACGTATCCGTGGTCGGACCGCTGCCTCATCGACCTGTCGCCGGACGGGCAGCAGTTCATGACCGTCGACCACGGTCAGGCGGATGTCGCCTTCCACCACCACCCCAGCGGGGACGTCCTCTTCACCCTTCCTACGGAAGCCTTCGGACACGACCCGGACGACACGTTCGTGGAATGGAGCGGCGGCTACCTGACCCCGGACCTGGCCATCGTCACCCTCGGCGGCGAGGACCAGGACGGGGAGGAGTGGTTCCGCTACCACCTGGTCGACGTGCGCACGGGCACGCCCGGCGGCGAGTTCCCTGTCGATGTGGACAACCCGTACGAACTGCTGCCCCTGGGCGACGGCTCCTGGCTCACCGGCGCCCCCGGCGACCACCCCGTCCGCCGGAAGCAGCGAAACGGCATCTGACCAGGCCGCGCTGCCCGACCGGGCACCTGGCTTCCCCACCGCCGGCAGGGGCTCACCCCTGCCGGTCCGTCCGCCGGCCTCACCATCGGAAGGACCCGAATGACCGCCACACCCACCCGCCTTGCCGAGGTCACCCGCGAGCAGATCGAGGACGCCGCCCGCCAGCGCGCGCCGCTCACGCAGAACGATCCGGTGACCGCCTCGTGGTACGTCCTCGTCGGCGGCGGACTCCACTACGTACGCGACCTCGTCCGGCAGGTCACGGGCGGCGAGGACAGTACCGCCGACGCCCGCAAGGCCCTCAAGGCCCTTGGCTTCAACCTCTTCTGCTGGGCCTCGCCCTCCATGGTCGAACAGGGTCACCCGTGGCACACCGGACAGGTCGACTGAACGCCCGGTCCACGATCCAGGCGTTGTCAGTGGCCGCTCGTAGGGTGGCGTCATGAGTGCGATCGAGTACGTACGGGGGGACGCCACCGCGCCGCGCGGGAAGGGTGTCAAGATCGTGGCCCATGTGTGCAACGACCTGGGCGGCTGGGGCAAGGGCTTCGTGCTCGCCGTGTCGCGTCGCTGGCCCGAGCCCGAGGCGGCGTACCGGCGCTGGCACCGTGAGCGTGCCGGCAACGACTTCGGGCTCGGCGCGGCGCAGTTCGTGCGGGTGGAGCCGTATGTGTGGGTGGCCAACCTGGTGGGCCAGCGGGGGATACGGACGGGGCGCAGCACCGGCGTGCCGGTGCGGTACGAGGCGATCGACGCGGCTCTCGGCCGGCTCGCGGACAAGGCCGAGGAGCTCGGTGCCTCCGTGCACATGCCCCGGATCGGGTGCGGGCTCGCGGGTGGGACGTGGGCGAAGGTGGAGCCGCTGGTCCGGGAGAGGCTGGTGGCGCGGGGGATAGCGGTCACGGTGTACGACGTCGGGTGACGGGCGGCGGGGCGAGGCGCCGAGCACCTCGCTCCGGCGGCGCTGTCGGCCTGGGATAGCGTCCTCTCCTTCGGACGAGTGAGAGGGATGTCGTGCAGGTTGAGGTGCGGGGGCGGCGGGCGCGGCGGTGGGTCGCGGGCGGGTTGATCGCGTTCGGGGCGCTGTTCTCGGGCATCGGGCTCGTCCTGGCGGGAGTGTCGGTCTCCTATCTGACGGACGGGGAGCGCGCTCCGGGCACGGTGGTGGCGCTGGAATGGGAGGAGCACGGCGGCGGCTCCCGCAAGGGGCGGACGGGCGACGAGCCGGTGGCGCACCCGGTGGTCGCGTTCACGCCGGCCGGTGGCTCGCCGACGAGGTTCCGGGAGTTCACGGGCTCCAATCCGCCGGCGTACGAGGTGGGTGAGCGCGTCGAGGTGCTGTACCGCCCGGATTCTCCCGAGGACGCCCGGATCGACGGCTTCGCCGCACTGTGGCTGCTGCCGCTGATCTTCGGCGGGATCGGTCTGGTGATCGTGGGCGTCGGAACGGGCATCGCGCTGGTGGCCCGGCGACGCCCCTGAGCCGGCCGGCCCCGGACGGAGGGCACCCCGGAGACGGCGCAGGCGCGGCTGGCGCTAGAGTCAGGCGCCTGTTCGAATCAGGGGCATGACCAGGGGAGGGGTATGCAGGCGCAACTCAGGGAGAAAGCCACCGAGTTGGCCGCGGTCCTGTGGAAGGAACACACCGTCTACCGCGAGCGCGACGGCGGTGTGGTCATCCGGGGCGAGCACGTACGGCGCTGGATCAGCCTGTCGCCGACCGGGGGCAAGGACCAGGCCCGTGTCCGGGCCGGGCGGATCCTGGACGGCGGGACGACCGCGCCCGCCCGTATGGAGTCCGTCGTGGACCTGACGGCCGGGACGAGCGAGCTGGCCGCGGTCTGCCGCCGGCTGCTCGCCGAGACGGCCGCCGAGGCCGCGCCGTCCGCCGCCGGGCCCGGCCGCCCGGCCCGGGCGAAGACCAAGGGCGAGGGGAAGGGCAAGGCGAAGGGCATGGCGAGTGTGCCGCGCCCGCGCAAGGGCCGGCACACCGGTATCGCCTCGTGGGTGGTGCTGCTCTGCGTGGGCGGCATCGTGGCCCTCTGGGCGTACGACACCTTCGGCGGCGCGTACTAGCCGCGGACGCACGCGCGAAGGCGCCGCGGTGCTCGGCAGGAGCACCGCGGCGCCTTCGGCGTCCGAGGGCCGGCAGGCTAGAAGCCGATCACCGGGTAGTGGTCGGAAAGGTTGGTGTACGTGTACTGCGTGCCCCAGCTGGAGACGGTCCACGGCGCGGTCTGCTCCGGGATCACGTTGTTCGTCCAGCCCGCGGGCCGCGCGTTTCCGGCCCGGTACAGCACGTAGTCGAGGTCCTCGCGCGGGTCCGTCGGGTAGCGGTCGTGGGCGATCGAGTTCAGCGCCGTGTCGAAGGAGTACGGGTGACCGGTGCGGCTGTCCGCGCCGGCCAGGTCCGCGTCGGCCAGCATCGAGGCGTACTCGGACGAGCGCGAGTCCACGTTCATGTCGCCGGCGACGATCACCTGCTCGCCCGCCGGGATGTTCTTGGCGTCGAGGAAGGCGTCGATGTTCTTGAACTGCCGGCTGCGCATCTGCGCCGCCTCGCCCGCCGCGCAGCCCGAGTCGGTGGACTGGGCGTGGGTGCCGACCACGTGCACCTTGGTGCCGTTGACGTCGAGCACGGCGTAGACGAAGCCCTTGTTCGAGTACCAGTCGGAGCCGCACGCGTCCTTGTAGACGTACTGCTCCTTGCGGACGACCGGCCACTTGCTGAGCAGGGTGACGCCGCCGTCCTCCGGCGTCGTCGCGGAGTAGGCGCCGCCGGTGGCGTCCCAGCCCGTCTTGCTGCGGCCGACGACCGGCGTCTGGTACGGGTACTGCGCGGCCGCCTTCGCCTTGAGGGCGTCGGAGGCGGAGTTGTCGAAGGCCTCCTGGAGCACCACGACGTCGTTGCCCTGGAAGAAGGACGTGGTCGGGATGGTGGCGGCCCGGTGGTCCTGTCCCCAGTTCGGGTAGAGGCTCTTCGAGAAGAGGAAGGTGTTGTACGTCAGCACCTTCAGGCGCGGGGCGGCGGCGGTGGCCTCCTGCCCGGCGGCCGGTGCGAGCGGGCCGGCCGGGGCGGCCGAGGCGGCGGGCGCGGTCGCGGCCAGGGTGGCGGCGGCGAGGGCGAGCGGCAGGGCGGCGCCGGGGATGCGGCGGAGCGCGGCGAACGGCACAGAGAACTCCCGTGAAAGGATGGGGGGTTGGAGCGGCGCCGCACATCAAATCAGGCGTGGTTACCTTCCGGTAGCCATTGGATGCCGCGAATCTTGCGCGGCTCGCACAACTGCGCCAACTCTCCGGCCGCCGTCCCGCCGAGGCCCTGAATTCCGGGTTTTGCGACCAGGTAGGATGCGCGCATGACCCTCGCGCAGAACAAGCAGATCTTCCCCACGGACCTGGGCCCCCTGAACCCGGTCTGGGCCGAGCTCATCCTCGGTGCCGTCCTCTTCGGCCTGACCTTCCTGATCCTGGCCAAGGGTGTCCTGCCGAAGATCAGCCGCACGCTCGCGCAGCGTGAGGACGCCATCGACGGCGGCACCGAGCGCGCCGACGACCTGCGCGCCGAGGCCACCGCCATCCGTGAGCAGTACGAGGCCGAGCTGGCCGAGGCCCGCCACGACGCCGCCCGCATCCGCTCCCAGGCCACGGAGGAGGGCGCCGCGGCCATCGCCGCCGCCCGCGCCGAGGGCCTGCGCGAGCGCGAGGCCATCCTCGCCGCCGGCCACGAGAAGATCGCCGCCGAGCGCGAGGCCGCCGAGCGCGAGCTCTCCGGTGACGTCGACGCCTGGGCCCGCTCCCTGGCCGGCCGCATCGTCGGCGAGCCGGTCGGCGCCGAGCGCGCCTGACGAAGCACGCACACCCGTACGGGGCCGCGCCCCGGGCCGCACCAGGCCCGGGCCGCGGCCCCGCGTCGTATCCCTGCCCGGTCGCGGCCGTGCGCGTGCCTTGCCCGCCGGGCGGGGCCCGGGCAGCCTGAGATGAGAAGGACCGCGTGAGGGAGAACGAGCAGATGCCCCGCCCGCAGCAGCACCCGACCCCGGACGCGTCCCGGACCACGGACCCGGCCGGCGAGTCCCGCGCGCCGATCGAGGCCGGGCCGCGCGAGGCCGGGCCGGCCGAAGCCGGGCTCCGCACGGCCGGGTGCGCTCCGGCCAGGTCCCGCGAGGCCGGGTCCCCTGCGGCCGGGTCGCCTCCGGCCGGGTCCGGCCGGCCTGGGCTCCGGCAGGGCGGCCGGGACGGCGGCGAGCCCGTGCCGCCGCCCGTCGGCGGTGTGCTGTGGACGGTCGCCGGGGACATCCGCGCGCTGCTGATGCTGCCCGCCGCCCTCACCATGCAGGTCGCGCACCCGGCCATCGGCGCCGGCGTCGACGACCACTCGGTCTTCCGCGCCGACCCGTGGGGCCGCGGCGAGCGCTCCCTGCGCTCGCTCCAGCTGTGGATCTACGGTGGTGAGGCCGCCGCCGAGGAAGGGCGCCGGCTCCGCGCGCTCCACAAGGAGATCCAGGGCACCGACGCGCACGGTCGCCGCTACCACGCCCTGACGCCCGCCTACTACGCCTGGGTCCACGCCACCGGCTATCCCGTCTACCGGCACGGCCTCGGCCTGCTCGCCCGGCCCCTCACCGAGGCCCAGGAGCGGCAGCTGTACGCCGAGTGGCTCCAGGTCGGCCGGGTGCTCGGCATCCACGACCGGGACATGCCGCAGACGATCGAGGAGTTCTGGCCGTACTACCGCCGCGTCCTCGACGAGGAGCTGGAGGCCGGCCCCGTCGTCCGCGAACTGATCGCCACCGACACACCCGTGCCGGCTCCGGACCGGGGCCCGCTGCCCGTACGGCTCGCCCTCAGGCTCCTGTGGCCGCTGCTGCGCCGCCCGTTCCTGCGCGCCCGTGCCTTCCTCACCGTCGGCCTGATGCCGCCGGACGCCCGCGCCGCCATCGGCCTGGAGTGGACGCCCGGCCAGGAGCGGCGGCTGCGCCGTTTCGCCCGGATCGTACGGATCGTGGTGCCGGTGCTCCCGGAGCGGCTGCGCTATCTCCCGCTGGCGCGCGACGCCCGCCGCGCGGCCCGGGCCGGCCTGCACCGCTAGCGGGGCCAGCTCCTCAGGCCTGCCGGGCCGGACCTTGATCCGGACCCGGCTCCGAGCCCCGGCCCCCGCCCGGACCCGAGCCCCGGCCGTCGCGCGCCAGGGACGCCAGGTAGTCGTCGAGGAGCGCGGTCTGGCGGTCGGGCGGGAAGGCCGCCGGGTCGAGCAGGGACTGGACCACCAGGCCGAGGACGAAGGCCTGGGCGCCGGCCGCGAGCCGGTCGGGATCGCCGGCGGGCAGCTCGCCGAGGTCCTGTGCCGCCGCGATCAGGCCGGCGAGCCGGACCCGGCTGCGCGCGTACCGGCCGGCGTGGTCGTCGCTGAGGACCGGGTCGGCCAGGGCGGTGTCCCAGGAGGAGACCCAGATCCGGTTGCTCGCGGTGGCCTCGGCCGTGAGCGGCAGGATGTCGAGCAGGCCCGCGCGCACCGCGGCGAGGCCCTCGGCCCCGGCGGTGCGGCGCGGCCGGGCGGCGGTGCGTTCGTCGAGCAGGTCGAGGGCGTGCCGGAGCAGGTCTCTTTTGGCCGGAAAGTAGTGGGTCAACAGGCCGGTCGTGGCGCCGAGTTCGGCGGCGACGGCGCGCAGGGTCAGCCCGTGGAAGCCCTGTGCGGCGAGCACCCGCCAGACCGCCTCCGAGACCTCGCGGCGCCGGGCTTCATGATCGCCCTTGGTACGTGGCATGCTGCTACGGTAATAGCCATAACGCTTGTTGTGTGAATGGGGTCCGCATGTTCGCCCTCCCGCTGCGGGACGACGCCGTCCTGCGTCCGCTCGAGACCTGGCACGCCGAGGAGTTCGCCGCCCACCTGGACCGGGCGCGCGAGCACATCCGGCCGTGGGTCGGACCGGCCTTCGTCACCACGGACGTCGAGGGCGCGCGCGGCACGCTCGTTCGGTACGGCGAGCGCCAGGCCCAGGACGGCGCGCGGCTCTACGGCATCTGGCGCGACGGCACGCTCGTCGGCGGCGTCATGTTCACCGCCTTCGACACGGCCTTCGGCAGTTGCGAGCTGGGCTGCTGGCTCGAACCGGCCGGCGAGGGCCACGGCCTGGTGACCGCCGCCTGCGCCGCCCTCCTGGACTGGGCCCTCGTCGAGCGCGGCCTGCACCGCGCCGAGTGGCACTGCCGGGCCGACAACGACCGCAGCGCGGCGGTCGCCCGGCGCCTCGGCATGACCCTCGAAGGCACCCGCCGCGAGGCCTGGCCCTGCGAGGGCGCCCGCCACGACAAGCAGATCTGGGCCGTCCTCGCCCGCGAATGGCACTCCCACCGCGCCACCCTGCCCACCCTCTGACCTGGGTCACCACCAGTACCGCGTCCGGCTCACGCCCCGCCGGCGGTCACGCCAAGGCGCCCGCCCCGCCGCCGGTCACGCCGAGGCGCCCCCGTTCCGCCCGACCGCGGAACGAGGGCGCCGGTCGGGGTGTCAGTGGCCGGCGTGGTCGTGGATCTCGTTCGTCGCCGCGATCTTCTTCCAGGACTTCGGCTGGACCGGCTTCGCCGGCTTCGCCGCGGCCGACGTCCGGGCGGACGGGGCCGGGGCCAGGCCCGCCGCCGTGGCGGCCGGGGACGCGGGCTTCACCGGCTGGTAGAGCCAGGTGTCGAAGAGGCCCGCCAGCGGCTTGCCCGACACCCGCTCCGCGTACTTCACGAAGTCCGAGACCTTCGCGTTGCCGTACGCGTGCTCCTGCGGCCAGCCCTTGAGGATCGCGAAGAAGTCCTCGTCACCGACCTCGTTGCGCAGCGCCTGCAGCGCCAGCGCGCCCCGGTCGTACACGGCGATGTCGAACTGGTTGTCGGCGCCCGGGTCGCCCGGCTTCACGGTCCAGAACGGGTCGTCCGCCGCCCGCGTCTGGTAGACGTAGTCCGCCAGCTCCTGCGCCGTGCCCTCGCCCTCCTTCTCCGACCACAGCCACTGGCTGTAGCGGGCGAAGCCCTCGTTGATCCAGATGTCCTTCCAGTCGGCGACCGACACGCTGTCGCCGTACCACTGGTGGGCCAGCTCGTGCACGACCACCGAGACGTTCGCGCCGTTGGCGAACTGCCGCGGGCTGTAGAACGGCCGGGTCTGCGTCTCCAGCGCGTATCCGCTGGTCACGTTCGGCACGTAGCCGCCCAGCGAGTTGAACGGGTACGGCCCGAAGACCGACTCCAGCCACTCCGCGACCTCGGTGCTCCGCTCGATCGACGCGCGCGCCGCGCCGCCGTTGTCGCCCAGGTCCTTGCTGTACGCGTTGAGGACCGGCAGACCGTTCGCGGTCCGGTCCGTCGTGATGTCGAACTTGCCGACCGCCAGCGTGGCCAGATACGTCGCCTGCGGCTTGTTGGAACGCCAGTTGTAGCGGGTCCAGCCCAGCTTCGACGACTGCGACTGCAGCACGCCGTTGCTGATCGCCTGGGTGCCGTCCGGCACCAGGACCGAGACGTCGAAGGTCGCCTTGTCCAGCGGGTGGTCGTTGGACGGGAACCACCAGACGGCCGAGTCCGGCTCCTGCGCCGCGACACCGCCGTCCGGCGTGCGGTGCCACGCGGTCCAGCCGCCGATCTTCAGCTCGGACGGCTTGCCCGCGTAACGGACCACCACCGATATCGACTTGTTCTTCTCCAGCGGGACGGCCGGGGTGACCTCCAGCTCGTGGTCGCCGGACGCCGCGAACTTCGCGACGCGGCCGTTCACCCGCACCTCGCTGACCCGGAGGCCGAGGTCCAGGTTGAACCGCGACAGGTTCTGCTTGGTGGTGGCGAGGATCGTCGCCGTGCCCTCCAACAGGTCCGTCGCGGGCTGGTACTTCAGCCGCAGGTCGTAGTGGGAGACGTCGTAGCCTCCGTTGCCGCTGGCCGGGTAGTAGGAGTCGCCGATGCCCGACGCGCCCGGGGTGAAGTCGGCCGCCGATGCCGGGATCGCCAGCAGCAGGGAGGCCGCGAGGGCGCTCGGAACGATGATTCTGCGGTGCACAGGTGCTCCCCAAAGTCGTGAGAGTCGTAAGACGCGCGGGTGGTCGTCGGTCCTTAGCGAGACTATTGAGGCCTCCGACGGCCCGTCACGTCCAGAGCACCCCCTGTCACATGATCGCCATTCGGCCGACACAAGGCGGCCCGCGCACGGGTGACGGCGTGGCGCGGCGGCACTCTTTTGCCCACCGGTCGACCGGGGTACGTTCCGGCCCATGCCGATACGTGTGCGGAGATCCCGTAGAGCTCGTTCGTCGTGCAGAACCCTGATCGTCGCCGTCACGGCCGGCGCCGCCGCCCTGGTGACCGCCCTCGCGCCCACCCCGGCCGGCGCCGCGCAAGCCGCCCAACCCACCCCGGCCGGCGCCGCGCAAGCCGCCCAACCCGCCCCGGCCGGCGCCGCGCAAGCCGCCCAACCCGCCCCGGCCGGCGCCGCGCAAGCCGCCCGTCCCGCCCAACCCGTACCGTCCGTACGGGAGTCGCGGCCCGTGTACGCGTACGCCGACGCGATCCGCGAGTCCGTCTGGGTCGACACCGGACTCGACGCGGACGCCGACGGCCGCACCGACCGCGTCGCCGTCGACATCGTCCGCCCGCGCGAGACCGCCGCGGCCGGCCGCCGGATCCCGGTCGTCATGGACGCCAGCCCCTACTACGCCTGCTGCGGCCGCGGCAACGAGGGCCAGAAGAAGACCTACGACGCCGACGGCAACCCCGTCCGCCTCCCGCTCTTCTACGACAACTACTTCGTGCCGCGCGGCTACGCCTTCGCCGCCGTCGACCTCGCCGGCACCAGCCGCTCCGACGGCTGCGACGACGTCGGCGGACGCTCCGACATCCAGTCCGCGAAGGCGGTCGTCGACTGGCTGAACGGCCGCGCCCGCGGCTGGACCACCCGCACCGGCACCCGGCCCGCGCTCGCCACCACCTGGTCCACCGGCGCCGTCGGCATGATCGGCAAGAGCTGGGACGGCACCGTCGCCAACGGAGTCGCCGCCACCGGCGTCGACGGGCTGCGCACCATCGTCCCGATCGGCGCGATCTCCTCCTGGTATGACTACTTCCACTCCCAGGGCGCGCCGCTCTACGACGCCAACCCGACCTGGCTGTCCGACTACGTCGACCATCCCGACGCCCGCGCCCGTTGCGGCGCCGTCCAGGAGCGCATCGCCGCCGGCACGCCGTACAGCGGCGACTGGACTCCCGCCTGGAGCGAGCGGAACTACCTCACCGGCGCCGCGAAGGTGAAGGCCAGCGTCTTCGTGGTGCACGGACAGCAGGACCTCAACGTGCGCGCCAACCAGTTCGGCCAGTGGTGGGACGCGCTCGGCGCCCACGGCGTCGAGCGCAAGATCTGGCTCTCCCAGACCGGACACGTCGATCCCTTCGACTACCGCCGCGCCGACTGGGTCCGCACCCTGCACCGCTGGTTCGACCACTACCTCCTCGGTTACGACAACGGCATCGACCGCGAACCGGTGGCCGACATCGAGCGCGCGCCCGACCGCTGGACCACCGACCGCAGCTGGCCGCCGCGCGGCACCGCACCCACCGTGCTCCGCCCCGGCCCCGCCGACGGCCGGCGGCCCGCTCCCGGCGCACGCCCCGCTCAGGGCGCCACCGCGGAGACCGGCTCCGCCGCGGAGACCGGCGCCGGCAGCCTCGGCCGTACGCCCGCGGCGCCCGGCGCCACCGCGACCTTCACCGACGACCCGGCGCTCGGCGAACTCGACTGGGCCGCCGACATCGACCGGGCCACGCCCGCCAAGGCCGGCTTCGCCACCCGCCCGCTCGCCCGCGACCTGCGCGTCTCCGGCTCCTCCCAGGTGACCGTCACCGCCACGCCGAGCACCACCACCGCCCATCTCACCGCCGTCCTCGTCGACCTCGGACCCGACACCATCCGCGCCTACGCCGAGCCGGGCGAAGGCATCACCACCCTCACCGACCGCACCTGCTGGGGCGCGAGCACCGAGGGCGACAGCGCCTGCTATCTGGAGACGAAGGCGCGGACGGCCGACGTCGGTTTCACGGTCGTCAGCCGCGGCTGGGCCGACCTCGGCACCTGGGCCGACGGCCGTGTGGGCCGGCCGCTCACCCCCGGACGGGCGTACCCGATCACGCTGAAGCTGGCCGCCACGGACCATGTCGTGCCCGCCGGCCACCGGCTGGCGCTGATCGTCGCCGGCACCGACAGGGACCTGCTCGACCCGCCGTCCACCCGGCCCACCGTCACGCTCGACCTGGCCCGCACCCGGGCCGCCGTGCCGGTGGTCGGCGGGCCGCGGGCCTTCGACCGCGCCACGGCGGGAGCCGGTGACCTTCCGGCCGCCGGCGCCGTTCAGCAGCACGTCGCCCCGCCCACCACCGCCCCGCCCACCGCCGCCGTGCCGCCGCGCGCCGGCGCCCCGATCCCCGGAGAGGCCCGATGACCCGAACCTCCCGCCGTACGCCCCCGAGCACACCGGCCGGCGCGCCCCTCCGTCACTCCCGCCGCGCGCTCACCGTCGCGGCCGGCGTCGCCGCCCTCACGCTGCCGCTCCTCGCCATGCCCACCCAGGCCGCCGGCAGCGCGCTCCCGCCGCCCGCCCCGCGCACCGGCTTCGAGACCAGCGACGGCGCCCGCTGGACCGGCGAGGCCGAGGAGACCGCCTTCCTCGCCGCCGTCGACCGGGGCAGCGCGCGCCTCTCCGTCCGCACGATCGGCACCACCGCACAGGGCCGCCCGCTCCGCCTCGCCACCGTCGGCACCGGCGCGACGACCGTGCTGCTCATCTGCTCCCAGCACGGCGACGAACCGTCCGGCCGGGAAGCCTGTCTGAGCACCCTGCGCGATCTCGCCTACGCCCAGGATCCCGGCACCCGCCGCTTCCTCGCCCGCACCACGGTCCTCGTCGTCCCCACCGCCAACCCCGACGGCCGGCAGGCGAACACGCGCGGCAACAGCGACGGCGTCGACATCAACCGGGACCACATCGCGCTGCGCACCGCCGAGGGCCGGGCGCTCGCCGCCGTCATCCGCGACCGGCGGCCCGAACTCGTCTACGACCTGCACGAGTACGGCGCCACACCGCCGTACTACGACAAGGACCTCCTCGCCCTCTGGCCGCGCAACCTCAACACCGACCGGCGCGTCCACGACGAGTCCCACGCGCTGTCGGAGTCGTACGTGCGGCCGGCCGCCGGACGCGCCGGCCACAGCAGCGGCATCTACGGCATCTGGACCGATCCCGTCACCGGCGAGCCGGTCAAGCAGGTCGCGGGCGACGGCCAGGAGCGCATCCTGCGCAACACGGCGGGCGTCAAGCACTCCGTGGGGCTGCTGGTCGAGACCCGCGAGGACGCGCTCGACCCCGCCGAGAAGGACGACCCGGCCCGCAACCACCGGCGCCGGGTCGCCACCCAGCACGCGGCGCTCGACGGCGCGTTCCGCTATCTCGACGAGCGGCGCGGACCGCTCACGGCGGCCGTCGCCCGGGCCCGCGTCGCCGGCTTCGCCGACCACGGCCCGGTGCTGCTCGGCGGCGCCGACAACGATCCGGCCGAGCCCGCCGAAATCCTCCAGGACCCGCCGTGCGCCTACCGGCTGACGGGCGGTCAGTACGCGGATGTGGGCGACGAACTGGAGTTGCACGGGATCGTCGTACGCGAGGACGGCGACGGGGTGGTCGTACCGCTGCGGCAGTCGCTGCGGGCGCTCGTGCCGTTGCTGCTCGACCCGCGGGCGGCGTACGCGATCACTCGCGGAGAGCCTGTGGAGAGGTGTTGAGGACCTGGTGACCGGCGTCGGCCGGGAGAAGTGTCTTGATCATTCCGGGTTATGGTTACTCACCGGTATTGACCATACCTGAACGGGCCGTCACGGCCCGGAACTTGGAGTGACACCATGACGAACGCGACGCCGCTGCGCCGCGCCCTCTCGGCCCTCGCCGCCACGACGCTGCTGGCCGGGGGCCTGCTGCTCGGGCAGACGGTGACGGCCCCGACGGCCCGGGCCGCCACCGCCGCCACCATCACCTGCGACATCCCCAAGATGCGCCAGCAGTCCCACGAGCTGCGCGTCAAGGCCGCCAAGCTGAAGCAGCTCGGCGCCCGCGAGGAGGCCCGGAAGGTCTCGGCCCAGGCCGACGCCCTCGACCGCCGGATCCAGAACTGCATCGACGCGGACGAGAACCACAAGCCCTGGCCCCGCTGACCGTCGGTGCCGGCCGGCGTCACCTGACGACGCCGGCCTTCACCGCCGCCCGCCCGCCCGGCACCGCCACGGTGCCGGGCGGGCGCCCGCGTTCCGCGGCCCTTCAGCCGGCGTCGACCAGGTCCGCCGCCGCGTCCGCACAGCCCCAGGCCACCGTGACGCCCGCGCCGCCGTGGCCGTAGTGGTGCACCAGGAGGACGCCGTCCGGCAGGCGTTCGGCGGTGAGGCGGACGCCCGCCCGGCGCGTCGGACGCAGACCGACCCGGTGCGCCAGGACACGGGCCCGGGCGATCTCGGGGCGGACGCGGGCGCAGCGGGCGACGATGGCCGCGGCGGTGGCCGGATCCGGCGCGAGGCGCTCGTCGTCCTCCTGCGCGGTGCCGCCCAGGACCAGCCGGCCCGGCTGCGGGAAGAAGTACGTCGTCTCGCCGGCCGCGCCGTCGGCCGCCGTGAACCAGCTGTCCACGCCCGGGTTCTCCACCAGCACCAACTGCCCCCGCACCGCCCGCATCCCGGCGTCCGGGGCCAGCGTCCGCGCGGCGAGACCCGTGCAGTTCACCACCACCCCGGCTCCGGAGCCGGGCCCGGAGCCGGCCGCCTCCGCCGCCTCCGCGAGACCCGTCACCTCCCGCCGCTCCACCCGACCGCCCAGCGCTTCGAGCCGTGCCCGCAGCCACACCAGATGGACCGGCATGTCGACCAGCGGCAGCCGGGCGGCGAGACCCACCTCGTACGGCCCCGGCACCTCCTCCGGCGCCAGCTGCCGCAGCCCCGGCACCTCCCGCGCCCAGTCGCCGAGACCCGCGAGCACCGTGTCCGCGTGCACCCCGGGCACCAGCCGCACGCCCGTCGCCACCGGATCCGCGGCCAGCTCCTCGTACACCCGCAGCGAGGCCAGCGACCAGCCGCCCACCCGCTCCGCCGGCTCGATCCGGTACGGCCACCACAGCGCCCCCGCCACCGCCGACGTCGTCCCCTCCACCGGGTCACGCGACCACACCCGCACCCGCCGCCCGCGCTCCGCCAGCCGGATCGCCGTCGTCAGACCGACGACGCCGCCGCCCACCACGATCACCTCACCCACGGCCACCGCCCCCTCCGTATCCTCCGTATCCACCGAACAGCCTCTGAACTACCTCAAGTTCCCGTGCCCTGGCCCCAGCCGCCACACGCTGGAGCCAGGAGACACCCTTGGCCGCCGCCGTCCCACCACCAGAGAGGAACCGTTCCCCATGTGGTCTTCGATCATCGCCGTACTCGGCACCCTCGCCGGCGCCCTCACCGCCGGACTCCTCCAGCTTCGCGCGGCGCGCACCGCGCGAGCCGAACAGCGGGCCGACGCCCACCGCCAGGACCAGCTCAACGCCGTCACGGACTTCGCGGCCGCCCTGGACGCCCACCGCTCGGCGATGTTCCACCGGGAACGCCTGGCCCTGGCACCGACGGGACCGGAGCAGCAGCTGGAGGCGCAGACGAAGTCCCACGAGACCCGGGCGGCGATCACCGCGCCCCACATCCGCCTGCAGGTCCTGATCCCCGAGCTGGCCGGCCCCGCCCAGCAGGCCGCGGACGCCACCTACGCCCTGCGCAAGGCCACCGGCCGTGCCGAACTGGACGCCCGGCGGCACGAGGCCAAGGAAGCCTCGGTGGCCTTCGTCGCCGCGGCCGCCGCGGTGCTCGGCCCTCGCCACCACTGACCGGCGAAGCCCTGCCGCCCCCGCCCACGGACCGGCGGGACCGGCCCGTACCCCGCCCCCCGGGATTCCTCCTCTAAAATTCCTCTCCTGATGACTGCCACCCTCGTCGCCAAGAACCTCGCCGCCGGCCACGGCGACCGTTCCCTCTTCTCCGGGCTCGACCTCGTCGTCGCCCCCGGAGACGTCATCGGCCTCGTCGGCGTGAACGGAGCGGGCAAGTCCACCCTTCTCCGGCTCCTCGCCGGACTCGACACACCCGAGGACGGCGAGCTGCGGCTCTCCCCGCCCACCGCCACCGTCGGCCACCTCCCGCAGGAGCCCGAGCGGCGCGCCGGCGAGACCGTGCGGGAGTTCCTGGCCCGCCGCACCGGCGTCGCCGCCGCCCAGGCCGCCATGGACGAGGCAACCCAGGGCCTCGTCGACGGCACGCCCGGCGCCGACGACGCGTACGCCGTCAGCCTCGAACGCTGGCTCGACCTCGGCGGCGCCGACCTCGACGAGCGCGCCGAGGAGGTCGCCGGCTCCCTCGGACTCACCGTCGGCCTCGACCAGCCCATGACGTCCCTCTCCGGCGGCCAGGCCGCCCGCGCCGGACTCGCCTCCCTCCTGCTGTCCCGCTACGACGTCTTCCTCCTCGACGAGCCCACCAACGACCTCGACCTCGACGGCCTCGAACGCCTCGAAGCCTTCGTCACGGGCCTGCGCGCCGGCACCGTCGTCATCAGCCACGACCGCGAGTTCCTCACCCGCACCGTCACCAAGGTCCTCGAACTCGACCTCGCCCAGCAGCAGATCACCCTCTACGGCGGCGGCTACGACGCCTACCTGGAGGAGCGGAACACCGCCCGCCGGCACGCCCGCGAGGAGTACGAGGAGTACGCCGACAAGAAGTCCGCCCTGGAGTCACGCGCGCTCATGCAGCGCAACTGGATGGACAAGGGCGTCCGCAACGCCCGCCGCAAGGCCAGCGACAACGACAAGATCGGCCGCAAGCTGCGCGGCGAGGCCAGCGAGAAGCAGGCCGCCAAGGCCCGCCAGACCCAGCGCATGATCGAACGCCTCGACGTCGTCGAGGAACCCCGCAAGGAGTGGGAGCTGCGCATGGAGATCGCCGCGGCCCCGCGCTCCGGCGCCGTCGTGGCCACCCTGCGCGAGGCCGAGACCCGACGCGGAGACTTCCGCTTCGGGCCGGTCAGCCTCCAGATCGACTGGGCCGACCGGGTCGCCATCACCGGCGCCAACGGCGCCGGCAAGTCCACCCTGCTCGCCGCGCTCCTCGGCCGGCTCCCACTGGACTCCGGCGACGCCGCCCTCGGCCCCGGCGTCGTCGTCGGCGAGGTCGACCAGGCCCGCAAGCTCTTCCACGGCACGGAGACCCTGCTCGACGCCTTCTGCGCCGCCGTCCCCGACACCGAACCGGCCGAGGTGCGCACCCTGCTCGCCAAGTTCGGCCTCAAGGCCGATCACGTGCTGCGGCCCGCCACCACCCTCTCGCCCGGCGAACGCACCCGCGCCGCGCTCGCCCTGCTCCAGGGCCGGGGCGTCAACCTGCTCGTCCTCGACGAGCCCACCAACCACCTCGACCTGCCCGCCATCGAACAGCTCGAGTCGGCGCTCGGCACGTACGAGGGCACGCTGCTCCTCGTCACCCACGACCGGCGCATGCTCGACGCCGTCCACGTCACGCGGCGCCTCGAGGTCGCGGACGGCAAGGTCACCGAACTGTGAGCGACGCCGTCCCGGGCGTCTCGTGCGGCCGGCGGCCGGTCGAGGCGCGGGCCCTCGCCATCGGGGCCGGCACCGCCGGGTACCGGTGCCGGTGGCGGGACGAGACCGCCGCCGTGCCCGCCCGCGGCGCGGACGGCCCCGTGCGTCCCTGGTCGCTCCCGTCGGCCGCGCTGCGCGCGAGGCTCGGCCTCGTTGTGACGTCCGAGGCGACCGAGGCGACCGAGGCGACCGCGGCGGCCACGCTCGCCGCGCCGCACGGCTGCGACCCGGACCGTGAACCGTACGTGTACGGCCATCCGCAGGACGTGAAGGTGGCCGCCGAGATCGACTCGTCGGCCGTGGTACCCGTCCTCGTGGACGGCGCATTCCAGGAGGCACCATGACCGACGACCGCGTGACCCGGCTCCTCGAGATGCTGGACGACCTCGACGCCGACCTCGACGAGACCATCGACCTCGCCGACGAGATCGCGGCCTCGGGCGACCGGGACGTGCTCCCGCGCCTGGAGACCGAACTCGCACGCGCGGTCGCCGAGCGCAACGCGTACGCGCGGGAGCTGCTGGGCGGGGTGATCGCCGGGCTCGGCGGTACGGCGACGCTGCCGGTGCTGGTGCGGGCCTCGGCGGTCGATCTCGGCGACGACCAGGACGGGCTCGCCGCGGAGATCGTGGACCTGGTGCAGGCGGATCCGGGGGCGGCGGAGCGGTTGCTGCGGCCGCTGACGGAGGACGACGACCTCTCCGTCGCCAACCGCGCCGACTGGGCCCTCCGCTTCGTCCCGTAGCCCTCGCTGCGGGCCGCCGCCCTGTGCCGCCCGCCGCCAAGGGCCGCGCCCGCCGCCCCGCCCGCCGTTGTGGCCCTCCGCCCGCCGGGCGGTGCCCTCCGCCCCGCTCGTTGTGGGCATTCGTTCCGCTGGGGCGGAACGGGTGGGCACAACGGACGGCGCCCTTTGCCGGGCCTAGGCTCCCGCGCCCTGACCCGCACCCGGAGCGCGGCGCGCTGGTGGTGCGGGTCCAGGCGCAAGTGCGGAACGCGCCCGCAAGGGCGCCGTCCCGTGTGCCCACCCGTCCCGCCCCAGCGGGACGAATGCCCACACGGAGGTAGACCGGGGCGCCGCGCAAGCAGGCGCGAGCCCAGGGCCGGACGGCCTCGCGGGCGAGGGGCGTGCGTCGTGCGCCCCGGGCCGCGAGGCCGCGAGGCCGTGCCCGTGGGCGCCGCCCCGTGAGGCGGCGCCCCTCCGTGTCAGCGTCCTCGCCGCTTCGGGGTGCCCGATCCCTCGGTCAGGAGGCCCGCCTTGCGCAGGGCGTCCGCCATCGCGCTGTTCGCAGGGGGCGGGGACGCCTGGGCGCGGTTCCCACCGCCACCGCCACCGCCACCACCGCCCCGCCGCTGCTGCGGCGGCCGCCCGCCGCGCTCGCGCTTCGGCGCGCGGTCGCCACCCGCGGGCTCCGGCGACGCCTCGTCGTCGAGCCGCAGGGTCAGTGAGATCCGCTTGCGCGGGATGTCGACGTCCAGGACCTTCACCCGCACCACGTCACCCGGCTTCACCACGTCACGCGGGTCCTTGACGAAGGTCTTCGACATGGCGGAGACGTGGACGAGGCCGTCCTGGTGGACGCCGACGTCCACGAAGGCGCCGAAGGCCGCGACGTTGGTGACGACGCCTTCCAGGACCATCCCGGAGGACAGGTCGGAGATCTTCTCCACGCCCTCCTTGAAGGTGGCCGTCTTGAAGGCGGGTCGCGGGTCACGGCCCGGCTTCTCGAGTTCCCGCAGGATGTCGGTGACCGTCGGCAGACCGAAGGTCTCGTCGACGAAGTCGTCCGCGCGCAGCGAGCGCAGCACGCCCGTGTTGCCGATCAGCGCGCCGACCTCGCCGCCCGCCGTCTTCACCATCCGCCGCACCACCGGGTACGCCTCCGGGTGCACGGCCGACGCGTCCAGCGGGTCGTCGCCGCCGCGGATGCGCAGGAAGCCCGCGCACTGCTCGTACGCCTTCGGGCCGAGCCGGGCGACGTCCTTCAGGGCCCGGCGGGAGCGGAAGGGCCCGTTGGCGTCGCGGTGGGCGACGATGTTCTCGGCGAGGCCCGCGCCGATGCCCGAGACGCGTGAGAGCAGGGGCGCGGAGGCCGTGTTGACGTCGACGCCGACGCCGTTCACACAGTCCTCGACGACCGCGTCGAGCGAACGCGACAGCTTCACCTCGGACAGGTCGTGCTGGTACTGGCCGACGCCGATCGACTTCGGGTCGATCTTCACGAGCTCGGCCAGCGGGTCCTGGAGCCGCCGGGCGATCGACACCGCGCCGCGCAACGACACGTCCAGGTCCGGCAGTTCCTGCGAGGCGAAGGCGGAGGCCGAGTAGACGGAGGCGCCGGCCTCCGAGACCATCACCTTGGTCAGCTTCAACTCGGGGTGCTTCGCGATGAGTTCGCCGGCGAGCTTGTCGGTCTCGCGGGACGCGGTGCCGTTGCCGATGGCGACGAGCTCGACCGCGTGCTCCTTGGCGAGCCGGGCCAGCTTGGCGAGGGACTCGTCCCACTTGTTCGCCGGGACGTGCGGGTAGATCGTGTCGGTGGCGACGACCTTGCCGGTCGCGTCGACCACGGCCACCTTCACGCCGGTGCGGAAGCCCGGGTCGAGGCCGAGCGTGGCGCGGGTGCCGGCGGGCGCGGCGAGCAGCAGGTCGCGCAGGTTCGCCGCGAAGACCCGGACGGCCTCGTCCTCGGCGGCCGTACGCAGCCGCAGCCGCAGGTCGATGCCGAGGTGGACGAGGATGCGGGTGCGCCAGGCCCAGCGGACGGTGTCCAGGAGCCACTTGTCGGCGGGCCGGCCGCGGTCGGCGATGCCGAAGCGGTGGGCGACGATCGGCTCGTACGAGGAGGTCGCCGCGGGGCCGTCGGCGGGCTCCTCCGGCTCCAGTTCGAGGCTGAGGACGTCCTCCTTCTCGCCGCGCAGCATGGCGAGGATCCGGTGCGAGGGCAGCGCGGTGAAGGGCTCGGCGAAGTCGAAGTAGTCGGCGAACTTCGCGCCCGCCTCCTCCTTGCCCTCGCGGACCTTGGCGACCAGCCGGCCCCGGCCCCACATGCGTTCGCGCAGTTCGCCGATCAGGTCGGCGTCCTCGGAGAACCGCTCGGCGAGGATGGCCCGCGCGCCCTCCAGGGCCGCGGCCGGGTCCGCGACGCCCTTGCCGGCGTCGACGAACGCGGCCGCCGCGGCGAGCGGTTCGACGGTCGGGTCGCCGAGCAGCCCGTCGGCCAGCGGCTCGAGGCCGGCCTCGCGGGCGATCTGCGCCTTGGTCCGCCGCTTCGGCTTGAACGGCAGATAGATGTCCTCCAGGCGCGCCTTGGTGTCGGCGGCCCGGATCTGCGCCTCCAGCTCGGGCGTCAGCTTGCCCTGTTCGCGTACGGAGTCGAGAACGGCGGTCCGCCGGTCCTCCAGCTCGCGCAGATACCGCAGCCGCTCCTCCAGGGTGCGCAGCTGCGCGTCGTCGAGCATCTCGGTCGCTTCCTTGCGGTAGCGCGCGATGAACGGCACGGTCGAACCGCCGTCGAGCAGTTCGACGGCCGCCCTCACCTGTCGCTCGCGTACGCCGAGCTCCTCGGCGATCCTTGCTTCGATGGACGTCGTCACGATGTCCGACCCGCCTTCTCGTGCCTCAAGCTTGCGGAAGCATTCTGCCGGGTCGGTCACCCGTACGCGGCAACCGACCCGCCCCGGAAACGGCCCGGACCCGCCCCGGACACGGCCCGGACGGCCCGGACCGTGCAGGACCTACGCCTTGCCGGTGAGATCCGCCGGGAAGGCGCCCGCGCCGGCCGCCGCCACCAGGAAGCTCTTGGTGAGTTCGGTGAGCCGGGCCACGCCGTCCGCGCCGAGGTGCTCGTACGGCGTGGAGTCCAGGCGGTCGGTCTCGGCCTCCAGGTTCTCGCGCAGCGCCGCGCCCGCCTCGGTGAGCTCGCCTTCGGCGTCGAGCAGGCCGCGTTCGCGCAGCCGCTCGCGGGCCGCGTCCCAGTCGTCCCGGCCCCAGCCGCGGGTGCGCAGGACCCAGCGCGGCGCCATGCCCTTGCCGGTGGCGGTGTGGCTGGCGAGGGCCTCGACCGGGTCGAGGCCGGCGGTCAGCAGGGCGGCGAGGTGGCCGTCGCCGCGGTGCTCGCGCAGCAGCGTGGTGGCGTGCCAGAGCCGCAGGTGCGGGGCGTCGGGCACCGGCAGGTCGGCGTTGCCGGCGTACAGCGGGCGGGCGGGCCGGGTGCAGGCCTCGGTGGCGCGCAGGGCGAGTTCGGCGGCCTCGGCCATCTCGGGCGAGGCGACGGCGTCCTCGCCGAGCAGCCGGCGCAGGGTGCGGTCCACGGCCTCGAGCCGGGCGTCGACGACGGCGGCGGGCGAGGCGGCCTCCCAGACGGCGGGCAGGTGCCGGGCGAGGAAGGTGTGGTTGTAGTTGTAGAAGCTCGCGGCGACCGTTCCGGGACCCACCGCGCCGAGCGGCGCGCTGCGCGCGGCCAGCCGTATCGCGGAGGCGTCCTCGATTCCCAGGTCCTTGAAGACGACGTCCAGGTCGGGCGAGAAGAACAGGGTCGCGTGCAGCAGGTTGACCGGGTGCGCGCAACGGCGGCCCGCGAGGGGCGGCAGGTTCGTCATGCCCGCACCTTACCTACTGGCCGGTACGACGTGAACGCCCGGCCGCGCCGGCCTCCCGCCCATGGCAGGAAAGGTGGGTTGTACGTCATTGCGGCCGTCCGAGGCGCGCCGAAGGATGGAGGCATGACGCAGCGACCCGTTCTCGTCGTCCTCTTCGACGGCGTGCAGAGCCTCGACGTCACCGGACCCGTCGAGGTGTTCGCCGGTGGCGCCCGCGCCGCCGGGCGGCCGGACGCGTACCCGGTCCGCACCGCCTCGCTGGACGGCGGTCCGGTCCGTACGCAGAGCGGGCTGCGGCTGCTCCCGGACAGTTCGCTCGCGGACGCCGTCGCCGACGGGCCGCCGCACACCCTGCTCGTTCCCGGCGGCGAGGGAACGCGGGCGCCGGATCCGGCGCTGGTCGCCTGGCTGCGGGCGCACGCGCCGGACGCCCGGCGCCTCGTCTCGGTCTGCACCGGCGCGCTGCTGCTCGCCGAGGCCGGACTGCTCGACGGGCACCGGGTGACGACGCACTGGGTCGCCTGCGACCACTTGGCCCGCCGTCATCCCGAGGTGACGGTGGACCCGGAGCCGATCTTCGTCAGGGACGGCCGGCTCGCCACGTCCGCCGGCGTCACCGCGGGCATCGACCTCGCGCTCGCCCTGGTCGAGGAGGACCTGGGCCGGGACGCCGCGCTCTCCGTCGCCCGCCACCTGGTCGTCTTCCTGCGCAGACCCGGCAACCAGGCGCAGTTCAGCGCCCAGCTGGCCGCGCAGACCGCCCGCCGGGAGCCGCTGCGGGACCTCCAGTCCTGGATCGCCGAGCATCCCGACGGCGACCTCTCCGTGGAGGCGCTCGCCGCCCGCGCCCGGCTCTCGCCACGGCACTTCGCCCGCGCCTTCCACGCCGAGACCGGTACGACTCCGGGCCGGTACGTGGACCGCGTACGGCTCGAACACGCCCGCAGGCTCCTGGAGGAGTCCACGCGCGGCATCGAGGAGGTCGCCCGCGCCTCCGGCTACGGCACGCCGGAGACCATGCGCCGGGCCTTCGTCAAGGCGTTCGGCACCGCTCCCGCGGACTACCGGCGCCGCTTCCACGCACCTGTCGGCTGAAACCCGATGCCACCCGATGAAACCCGAGGAGCACCTCGCATGCAGATCGCCGTCCTGCTCTACGACCGCTTCACCACTCTCGACGCCGTCGGCCCCTACGAACTCCTCGGCCGCCTGCCCGGCGCCGAGACCGTCTTCGTCGCCAAGGAGCCCGGCCCGGTGCGCGGCGACCAGGGCAGCCTCGCCCTCGTCGCCGACCGGGCCCTCGCCGACGTGCCGCGGCCCGACATCGTCCTGGTGCCGGGCGGGCCCGGCTCGCGCCAGGCCATGCACGACCCGCGGATCCTCGACTGGCTGCGGACCGCCGACGCCACCAGCACCTGGACCACCTCGGTGTGCACCGGTTCCCTGGTCCTCGCCGGCGCCGGACTGCTGAAGGGACGGCGGGCCACCAGCCACTGGCTCTCGCTCGACGAGCTGGCGCCGCTGGGCGCCGAGGCCACCGGCGAGCGGGTCGTCTTCGACGGCAAGTACGTGACGGCCGCGGGAGTGTCCTCCGGCATCGACATGGCGCTGCACCTGCTCGGCCGGATCGCGGGCCACGAGACCGCGCAGACCGTCCAGTTGCTCACCGAGTACGACCCGCAGCCGCCGTACGACGCGGGCTCCCCGGACAAGGCCCCGGCCGCGATCGTCGCCCACTGGCGCGGCCAGGCCGAGAAGGTCCTCGCCCAGGACCGCTGACCGCGACCGGGCCTCAGTCCGCCGGCGGGAGGTGACGCGCCGCCGCGAAGGCCGCCATCGCGCGCAGCTTGGTGAAGTAGGCGGCGCCGTACGCCTCGTCGATCAGCGGCACGACCGTGTCGAGGTCGGCGAGGCAGCTCGCGAGGGCGGCGACGCCGTCGTCGTCGAGTCCGCGCTCCAGCTCGCGCAGGACGAGGCCGGCGGTGTCGGCGTCGAGCAGGATCAGCTCCACGCCCGCGATGTCCCGGCCGCGGAAGCCGTCCGGGTAGGGCGCGCGCAGGTGCTCCCGCCACATGTCGGCGAGCCGGTCGCCGGGGGGTGCCCCGATCGGGTCGAGGGGTGAGGCCGTCACGGCGGTCTCAGCGTCCGTAGCCGAAGCGGGGCGCGCGGCGTTCCAGGAAGGCGGCGACGCCCTCCGCGGTGTCGCCGCTGCCGTGGGCCTGCTCCGCCCAGTGGGCGTCCCGGTCGGTGCGGCCGTCGGCGAACTCCTTGGCCGCGGCCTGGGTGAGCAGCGAGCGGGAGACGAGGACGCGGGTGAACTCCTCGACGCGCTTGGACAGTTCGCCGGCCGGGTGGACCTCGTCCACGAGGCCGGTGCGCAGCGCCCGCTCGCTGTCGATCAACTCGCCGGAGAACAGGAGGTACTTGGCGGCCGAAGGGCCGACCAGCACGGTCAGGCGCCGGGTGGAGGAGGCCGGGTAGACGATGCCGAGCTTGGCCGGGGTGACGCCGAAGCGCGCGCCCTCCTCGGCGAAGCGCAGGTCGCAGGCGGCGGCGAGCTGGCTGCCGCCGCCGACGCAGAAGCCGCGGATCGCGGCGAGGGTCGGCTTGGGGAAGGCGGCGAGCGCCTCCTCGGCGCGCACCGCGAGCGCCTGCTGCTCGTCGCCCGGCTCGCGCAGCGTGGAGATGTCCGCCCCGGCGCAGAAGGTCTCGCCCGCGCCGGTCAGCACCAGCGCGCGGACGGCCGGGTCGGTGGCGAGCGGTGCCAGCAGCCCCGGCAGGGACCGCCACATGCCGGCGGTCATGGCGTTGCGCTTGGCGGGGTTGGCGATGACGACGGTGGCGACCTCGTCGACGACGCTGACGGTCAGCTGCGGCTCCATGCGCCGGATGCTATCCGGGCGCCTGCTCCGTACGATCGGGCGGACGCCGTATCGTCACTATCGTCACACCAACGCCCGCGCCTCCGAAGGGGTCAGCGGAAGGTCAGGATCGGTCGAACAACTGACGTTGGCATACTCACCCGATCAAAAGTTGGTCGATAAGTGTCGACTTCTGGTCAGTAGCCAGAGGTGCACCTACGGATTCCCAAGACTCGACTCGTGGCGACAATCGAGCACGAGGGCGGGAGCCGGACCATGGAGAGTCGCGGGAGCGTCCCCGCCCGGCCACCGTCCTACGAAGGAGTCTGGCGCTTCACCGCTCCCGCGGTCGACGTCTCCGTGCCGCAGGCCCGGCACGCCGTACGTGACCTTCTGATCCGGCAGGCCGTCCCGGTCCACGACGACACGGTCCAGGGACTGCTTCTCATCGTCTCCGAACTGGTCACCAACGCGGTCAAGCACGCCGCGCTGCTCTCCCCGGAGATAGCGGTGGAGGTGGCGATCGGGGCGGAGTGGATCCGGGTGTCCGTCGAGGACAACCATCCCTACCGCCCCAAGGCCCTGGAAGCGGACTGGGGCCAGACCGGAGGCCGGGGCCTGCACCTGGTCAAGGAGATCGCCCGGGAGGCCGGCGGCGCCTGCGACGTCGAGCACACCGCGAGCGGCGGCAAGATCATCTGGGCGGCGCTGCCCCTGAACCCGTTCGTCCCGGGTCAGGCGCCGACCGGACCGGTCGTCTCCGGCGCGGTTCCGGGGCCGATGCCGGCGACCGCGCCCCCGCCGGCAGCCGCGACCGCGCCCCCACCGGCGACCGCGCCGGGACCGATGCCGGCGGCCGCGCCGGGACTGCCGGGGCTCACCAGCCCCCGGCCGGACCCGTCAGCTCCCTGATCGCCGGACGCGCCGCGTCGAGCACCGTCATGAACCAGGCGGAGAACGGCGCGGACGCGTGGCGCTCGGCGAGCTCGGCCGCGGTCACGAAGGCGGTCTCGCCGACCTCCTCCGGATCCGGCCGCGGGCCGGCCTGCACCAGGCCCACGAACAGGTGGTTGAACTCCTGCTCCACCAGGCCCGAGGCCGGGTCGGGGTGGTTGTAGCGGACCGTTCCGGCCTCCGCGAGCAGCGAGGGCGAGACGCCCAGCTCCTCGAAGGTGCGCCGGGCGGCCGCGGCGAACGGCGCCTCGCCCGGGTACGGGTGGCCGCAGCAGGTGTTCGACCACACGCCGGGGGAGTGGTACTTCCCGAGCGCCCGCTGCTGCAGCAGCAGCCGGCCGGCCTCGTCGAAGAGGAAGACCGAGAAGGCCCGGTGCAGCTGCCCGGGCGCCTGGTGCGCGGCCAGCTTCTCCGCCGTACCGATGGTGACACCGTTCTCGTCGACCAGCTCGAGCATGATCGGCGCCTCGGCCCCGGCCGGCGCACTGCCGTTCGAGGTGCTGTGGTCCACGGTGGCTGATGTGGTCGGCATACCCATCCTTCGCTTCGGTCCTCGCCCTGAGGGGCCACCTCGAGGGGCCACCTCAGTCTGCCGTACAAAACCGGCTTGTCCGTACTTCGGCGGCCGGACATGACCGTTCCCACCACACCGGAGTACACCCGGCGCGGTGGGAACGGCCGTCACCTCAGACGCCGAATGCCGCCGGATACGAGATCGTGCCCCTGGTCAGGGCGCCGGAACCGCCCAGATCGAGCGCCATCATCGCTTCGTCCGGAACCGCGAAGGCTGGCTTGATCCCGTACGCGGACGCCCGTACGAATCCGAACCGTGGGTAGTACTCCGGGTGCCCGAGGACCAGGACGAGCCGCTCGCCGCGCAGCCGCGCGGCGTCGAGCACCGCCCGTACGACGGCCTGCCCGGCGCCCGTGCGCTGATACGCCGGGGCCACCGCGACCGGCGCCAGCGCCGCCGCCGGGACGCCGTCCACATGGCAGCGGGTGATCAGCGCGTACGCGGCGACCGTGCCGTCCGGGGCCTCGGCCACGTACGACAGGCCGGGCAGCCAGGCGTCCGGGTCCTCGCGCAGCGCGTCGACCAGGCCCGCCTCCGCGGCGGTCGGGAAGGCGGCGGCGTTGATCTCCCGGACCGCCCGGACGTCGGCGGCGGTCTCCTCGCGGGTGCGCCAGCGCGGATCGGCGGGCCGGAGCGCGAATCCGGCGTAGCCGTAGTCGCCGCCGTGCTCGCGCCGCAGCGCGATCTCGGCACGCGCCCCGGCGACCGCCGCCGCCATGCCGGGCACCGAGGTGTCCGCCGCGTCGGCGTGCCGGGCGAGCGGCCCGTAGTACTCGTCCCAGTCGGTCTCCGGCTGCGGGAAGGTGCCGAGCACGTGATAGCCGGCCTCGACGGCCGCCGCCGCGTTTCCGGCGACCGTACGGAGCCGGTAGTGCTCCTCCCAGAAGGCGCGGGCCTCGGGGCCCGGCGCGTCGGTGGTCCACACGCACTCGGTGAGGACGAGGGTGCCGCCGGGCGCGAGCAGCCGGCGCCACTCGCGCAGGGCCCGGTCGAAGCCGAGGACGAAGACGGAGCTCTCGGCCCAGACCAGGTCGAAGGAGCCGTCGGGCAGCCCCTGGCCGCCCTGAGCGGCCGGCGGGGCTCCCAGCGCGCCCATGTCGGCGCGCAGGGTGCGGACGCGGTCGCCGAGCCCGCGGGCGTCGGCGGCCCGGCGCAGTTCGGCCAGGAACGGCTCGTGCAGGTCGACCGCGGTGACCTCGGCGTTCGTCTCCGCGGCGAGCAGCAGCGCGGAGCGGCCCGGGCCGCAGCCCAGGTCGAGGACGCGCGGACGTTCCGGCAGCGGCCCGGCGAGGGCGAGCAGCCGGCGGGTGGTGGTGTCGGAGCCCGGGCCCTGCCGCGGCAGACCGTGGTGCAGGGCGAAGAAGGCGTCGTGCGGTGCGGTGTCGTTGTCGGACAACGTGGAAACCCTTGGGTGAAAGGGGTCCCGGCCGACGAGAAGGCGTACCGGTGGAAGAACCGGGATCAGGTCAGCCGGAGACCCGGAAGCTGAAGGACGACCGGGCGCTGCCGCTGCGGGCAGCCTCCATCGCGACGGTCATCAACCTCAGCTCCTCTCCCTGCCTCCGTGGCCACACCCCGGTGTCCACGCTCACGCCGTGCGCCACCAGGCTAGCAAGTCGAGGTCACAGGCAGAGCTTGGCCTCGTGCTCGGCGTGACCGGCCGGCTCCAGCTGGAAGGTGCAGTGCTCCACGTCGAAGTGGGAGCCCAGGCAGCCCTGGAGGTCGTGCAGCAGCTTCTCGTGGCCCACCGCGTCCAGCGTGTCCTGGGTCACGACCACGTGCGCGGAGAGCACCGGCATGCCCGAGGTGATCGTCCAGGCGTGCAGGTCGTGCACGTCCTCGACGCCCGGCAGGGCCAGGATGTGGGCGCGCACCTCCGCCATGTCGACGCCCTTGGGCGCCGCCTCCAGGAGGACGTCCAGGGTCTCCCGCAGCAGCTTCACCGTGCGCGGCACGATCATCAGGCCGATCAGGATCGAGGCGATCGGGTCGGCGTACGTCCAGCCGGTGGCCATGATGATGCCCGCGGCGACGAGCACGGTCACCGAGCCGAGCGCGTCGGCGAGCACCTCCAGATAGGCGCCGCGAACGTTCAGGCTCTCCTTCTGGCCGCGCATCAGGAGCGTCAGGGAGACGATGTTGGCGACCAGGCCGACGAGGGCGAAGACGACGGTGAGGCCGCCCCGGGTCTCGGCGGGCTCGAGGAAGCGCTGGACCGCCTCGAAGAGCACGTAGCCGCCGACGCCGAGCAGCAGCAGACAGTTCGCGAGCGCGGCCAGGATCTCGGCGCGGGCGTAACCGAAGGTGCGGTTGCCCGCGGGCGGCCGGTTGGCGAAGTGGATGGCGAGCAGCGCCATGGCCAGGCCGACGGCGTCGGTCGCCATGTGGGCGGCGTCGGCGATCAGCGCGAGGGAGTCGGACAGGACGCCGCCGACGATCTCGACCACCATCACGCAGAGCGTGATGCCGAGCGCGATCCGCAGTCGGTTCCGGTGGGCCAGGGCGGCGGTGCCGGTCGGCGGCGGGCCGCCGTGGCTGTGCCCGTGGTCGTGTCCAGCCCCCATGCCGATGCCTCCCGCTCGTGTGGTCTTCCGTGCCCCGAGTGGCCAGTGAACTACGGGTGGGGGGTATGCGCAACACGGTACTGAACACCGTTGTCATATGCTCTGACCTGCGGATATTCGGACCGCTCCGGGCGACGCCCGAAACCCGCCCGCGAGAGCCCGCGGACGCGGTTTGTCGGCCGGGCCGCCGATCGCCCATGATGATCTCCACCGGACGCGACGTACCCGCGGGGACGCGAGGGGGCCCGGGGGCGTCCGTGCCGCGAAACCTCGGTGAACTCGCGCTTCCGTCATCCGATAGCCTCAGCCGACGTGCCGCCGCCCGGTGCCGGGCCGCGGGCTCCGCCGGCCCGTCCGCCAGCTCCAAGGAGTGAGTTCGTCCTGTCGACCGCCATCCTCACCGGTCCGCCGGTACCCGGATCGTCGCTCGACGCCGATCTGCGGTCCCTCGGCTTCCACGTCGAGGTCGCCTCCGGACCCCACGAGACGGGCGCCCTGCTCGCCGCCGTGCCCGCCGGACAGCGCGTCGCCCTCGTGGACCCGCGCTTCGTCGGACACCGCCACGCCCTGCGGCTCGCCCTCACCGACCCCCGCTTCCCGGCCGCCGCCGCGCCCGGCGCGCTCACCGCGCAGCCCGACGCCCGCCCGGCCCTGGCCCGCGCGCTCGCGACCGCCGCACCGGCCCCGAACGGCGCCGCGACCACCACCGGCGGCCCGGCGAACGGCACCGCGGGCGGCACCGCGAACGGCGCCGCCGGCGCCACGGAGGCCGTCGTCGACAGCCTTCCCGACACCCTGGCCGAGGCCCTCGACGCCGACGGCGTGACCGTCCACCGGCCGCAGCTCGGCACCCTGGTCGCCGCCGTGCCGGCCGGGCCCGAGGCCCGCCACCAGGCGCGCAGCGCCGTCGAGGCCGTCGACGAGGAGGCCGTCCGGCTGCGCTCCGCCGTCAAGGCCCACGACGGCTTCTTCACCACCTTCTTCATCAGCCCGTACTCCCGCTACATCGCCCGCTGGTGCGCGCGCCGCGGCCTCACGCCCAACCAGGTCACCACCGCCTCGCTGCTCACCGCGCTGGTCGCGGCCGGCTGCGCCGCCACCGGCGAGCGCGCGGGCTACGTCGCGGCCGGCCTGCTGCTCCTGGTCTCCTTCGTCCTGGACTGCACCGACGGGCAGCTCGCCCGCTACTCGCTCCAGTACTCGACGATGGGCGCCTGGCTCGACGCCACCTTCGACCGCGCCAAGGAGTACTCCTTCTACGCCGGGCTCGCCCTCGGCGCCGCGCGCGGCGGCGACGACGTGTGGGCGCTCGCGCTCGGCGCCATGGTCCTCATGACCTGCCGGCACGTGGTGGACTTCGCCTTCAACGAGGCCAACCACGACGCCACCGCCAACACCAGCCCCACCGCCGCCCTCTCCAGCCGGCTCGACGGCGTCGGCTGGACCGTCTGGGTCCGGCGCATGATCATCCTGCCGATCGGCGAGCGCTGGGCCATGATCGCCGTGCTCACCGCCGCCACCAGCCCGCGGATCGTCTTCTGGGCGCTCATCGCCGGCTGCGCCTTCGGCGCCTGCTACACCACCGCCGGACGCGTGCTGCGCTCGCTCACCCGCCGCGCGACCCGCACCGACCGCGCCGCCCGGGCGCTCGCCGACCTCGCCGACTCCGGACCGCTCGCCGAGCTCCAGGCGCGCCTGCTGCGCGGCCGCTCCGGCGCCGTCTCGCCCGTCTTCGTCGCCGCCCTCGGCGCCGCCGTGATGATCGCGGGCGCGCTGTCGCTGCCCTTCGGCGACGTCCGGCTGGTCCCGCTCGCCGTGATCTACGCGATGACCGCCGGGCTGGCCGTCTCCCGCCCGCTCAAGGGCGCCCTCGACTGGCTCGTGCCGCCCTTCTTCCGGGCCGCCGAGTACGTGACGATTCTCGCCCTCGCCGCCAAGGCCGACGCCGCCCAGGCGCTGCCCGCCGCATTCGGGCTGGTCGCGGCGGTCGCCTACCATCACTACGACACGGTGTACCGCATTCGCGGCGGCACCGGCGCGCCGCCGGCCTGGCTGGTGCGCACCATCGGCGGCCACGAGGGACGCACGCTCGTGGTGACCGTACTCGCCGCTCTCACGGCGAACCGCGGCAACGACTTCACCTCGGCCCTCACCGCGCTCGCGGTCGCCGTGGGCCTCGTGGTGCTCGTGGAGTCCATCCGCTTCTGGGTCTCCTCCGGAGCACCCGCCGTACATGACGAAGGAGAGACAGCATGATTGGCCTCGTACTGGCAGCCGGTGCCGGACGGCGTCTGCGCCCCTACACCGACACGCTTCCGAAGGCCCTCGTGCCCGTGGACCCGGCCGGCGACGGTTCGCTGACCGTGCTCGACCTCACGCTGAAGAACTTCGCCGAGGTCGGCCTCACCGAGGCCGCGATCGTCGTCGGCTACCGCAAGGAGGCCGTGTACGCGCGCAAGGAGGCGCTGGAGGCGAAGTACGGCCTCAAGCTGACGCTCATCGACAACGACAAGGCCGAGGAGTGGAACAACGCCTACTCCCTGTGGTGCGCGCGTGACGTCATCAAGCAGGGCGTGATCCTCGCCAACGGCGACACCGTCCACCCGGTCTCCGTCGAGAAGACGCTGCTCGCCGCCCGCGGCAACGGCCAGAAGATCATCCTCGCCCTCGACACGGTGAAGAACCTCGCCGACGAGGAGATGAAGGTCGTCACCGCCGAGGGCAAGGGCGTCCAGAAGATCACCAAGCTGATGGACCCGGCCGACGCCACCGGCGAGTACATCGGTGTCACGCTCATCGAGGCCGAGGCCGCCGAGGAGCTCGCCGACGCCCTGAAGGCCACCTTCGAGCGCGACCCCGACCTCTACTACGAGGACGGCTACCAGGAGCTGGTCAACCGCGGCTTCACCGTCGACGTCGCCCCGATCGGCGACGTGAAGTGGGTGGAGATCGACAACCACGACGACCTGGCGAAGGGCCGTGACATCGCGTGCCAGTACTGACCCGGCTCATTCCGTCGCCGGTCGTCGTCGACATCCGCGGAGGAGCGCTGGACGACCTGTCCGCGCTCCTCGCGGACCGGCGGATCTCCAGCAACGGCCGGATCGCCGTCGCCATCAGCGGCGGCTCCGGCCTGCGGCTGCGTGACCGCTTCGCCTCCGAGCTGCCGGACGCCGACTGGTACCCGGTCACCGGCGGCACCATCGACGAGGCCGTCCGCCTCGCCGACGCCATGCGCGGCAAGCGGTACGACGCGGTCGTGGCCCTCGGCGGCGGCAAGATCATCGACGTGACCAAGTACGCGGCGGCCCGGGTCGGCCTGCCGCTCGTCGCCATCGCCACCAACCTGTCGCACGACGGCATCTGCTCGCCGATCTCGACCCTCGACAACGACAACGGACGCGGCTCCTACGGTGTGCCGACGCCGATCGCGCTGGTCATCGACCTCGACGTGATCCGCGACGCGCCGATCCGCTACGTCCGCTCCGGCATCGGCGACGCCATCTCCAACCTCTCCGCCATCGCCGACTGGGAGCTGTCCCACCGCGAGACCGGCGAGAAGGTCGACGGACTGGCCGCCGCCATGGCCCGCAGCGCCGGCGAGGCCGTGCTCCGCCACCCCGGCGGCGTCGGGGACGACGACTTCCTCGTCACCCTCTCCGAGGGCCTGGTGATGTCCGGCATCGCCATGTCGATCAGCGGCGACAGCCGGCCGTCCTCGGGCGCCTGCCACGAGATCAGCCACGCCTTCGACCTGCTCTACCCGACCCGCGCCGCCAGCCACGGCGAGCAGTGCGGCCTCGGCGCGGCCTTCGCGATGCACCTGCGCGGCGCCCGCGAGGAGTCCGCCCAGATGGTCGGCACCCTGCGCCGGCACGGTCTGCCCGTGCTGCCGGAGGAGATGGGCTTCACCGTCGACGAGTTCGTACGGGCCGTCGAGTTCGCCCCGCAGACCCGGCCCGGCCGCTTCACCATCCTCGAGCACCTCGACCTGTCCACCGACGAGATCAGGGACGCATACGCCGACTATGCAAAAGCCATCGGTAGCTGAGCTCCGCCCGGTCGTCCACCCGCCGGGTGTGAAGGACCGGCGGAGCGGCGAACACTGGGGCGGCCGCCTGTACATGCGGGAGATCTCGCTGCGGATCACCCGGCAGCTGGTGACCACCCGCGTCACGCCCAACCAGCTGACCTACCTGATGACGGTGTTCGGCGTCCTCGCCGCGCCCGCGCTGCTCGTGCCGGGCGTGCCCGGCGCCGTCCTCGGCGTGCTGATGGTCCAGCTTTACCTGCTGCTCGACTGCGTCGACGGCGAGGTGGCCCGCTGGAAGAAGCAGTTCTCGCTCGGCGGCGTCTATCTGGACCGGGTCGGCGCGTACCTGTGCGACGCGGCCGTCCTGGTCGGCTTCGGCCTGCGCGCCGCCGACCTGTGGGGCGGCGGCCGGATCGACTGGCTGTGGGCCTTCCTCGGCACCCTCGCCGCGCTCGGCGCCATCCTGATCAAGGCCGAGACCGACCTCGTCGGCGTCGCCCGGCACCAGGGCGGTCTGCCGCCGGTCCAGGAGGCCGCCGCCGAGCCGCGCTCCTCCGGCATGGCCCTGGCCCGCCGGGCCGCCGCCGCGCTCAAGTTCCACCGCCTGATCCTCGGCATCGAGGCCTCGCTGCTCATCCTGGTGCTCGCGATCGTGGACCAGGTCCGCGGCGACCTGTTCTTCTCCCGGCTCGGCGTCGCCGTGCTGGCCGGCATCGCGCTGCTGCAGACCGTGCTGCACCTGGTGTCGATCCTCGCGTCCAGCAGGCTGAAGTGAGGACGTCCACCATGCACCGACCCATGAAGCTGGGCGCCGTCGTCATCACCATGGGCAACCGGCCCGATGACCTGCGCGCCCTGCTCGACTCGGTCGCGGCCCAGCACGGCGACCCGGTCGAGGTCGTCGTCGTGGGCCAGGGCGTCGAGATCACCGACCTGCCCGAGGGCGTCCGCTCCGTGACGCTGCCGGAGAACGTCGGCATCCCCGCCGGCCGCAACGTCGGCATCGAGGCCTTCGGGCCCGGCGGCACCGACGTCGACGCGCTGCTCTTCCTCGACGACGACGGCCTGCTCGCCAACCGCGACACCGCGGAGCTCGTGCGCCAGGCCTTCACCGCCGACCCGCGCCTCGGGATCATCAGCTTCCGGATCGCCGACCCGGAGACCGGGCTCACCCAGCGCCGCCACGTGCCGCGGCTGCGCGCCTCGGACCCGATGCGCTCCTCGCGCGTGACCACCTTCCTCGGCGGCGCCAACGCCGTGCGCACCAAGGTGTTCGCCGAGGTCGGCGGACTGCCGGACGAGTTCTTCTACGCGCACGAGGAGACCGATCTCGCCTGGCGGGCCCTCGACGCGGACTGGATGATCGACTACCGTTCCGACATGGTGCTGCTGCACCCCACCACCCCGCCGTCCCGGCACGCGACGTACCACTTCAACGTGGCCCGCAACCGGGTGTGGCTGGCTCGCCGCAATCTTCCCGCACCCCTGGTGCCGGTCTATCTCGGCGTCTGGCTGCTCCTCACCCTGGCACGGCGACCCTCCGTACCCGCTCTCAAGGCCTGGTTCGGCGGTTTCCGGGAGGGCTGGAAGGCCCCCTGCGGGCCTCGGCATCCCATGAGGTGGCGTACGGTGTGGCGGCTGACCCGACTGGGACGCCCGCCCGTCGTCTGACATCGTGGAACCCGACTTGCCGCGCATCTTGAACACGAAAGTTTCGACTTGTGAGTGACACATCCCAGGACGGTGGGGTCGTGACGAGCGCCCGACCGTCCGCCGACGACGGCCTGAGCCCGGCCGAGCTGGCCGCGAAGTACGGCCTCTCCGTCAGCGGCGCCCGGCCGGGGCTCGTGGAGTACATCCGCCAGCTGTGGGGACGGCGCCACTTCATCCTGGCCTTCTCCCAGGCGAAGCTCACCGCCCAGTACAGCCAGGCCAAGCTGGGCCAGCTGTGGCAGGTGGTGACGCCCCTGCTCAACGCGATGGTCTACTTCCTGATCTTCGGCGTGATCATCGGCGCGGACCGGGGCATGACACGGTCGGTGTACATCCCGTTCCTCGTGACCGGCGTGTTCGTGTTCACCTTCACCCAGAGCTCGGTGATGGCCGGCGTCCGCGCGATCTCCGGCAACCTCGGCCTGGTGCGCGCGCTGCACTTCCCGCGGGCCTCGCTGCCGATCTCGTTCGCGCTCCAGCAGCTCCAGCAGCTGCTGTTCTCGATGGTCGTGCTCCTCGCCGTCGCCGTCGCCTTCGGCAGCTACCCGTCCCTCAGCTGGCTGCTGATCGTCCCGGTGCTGCTGCTGCAGTTCGTGTTCAACGCGGGCCTCGCCATGATCGTGGCGCGGATGGGTGCCAAGACGCCCGACCTCGCCCAGCTGATGCCGTTCATCATGCGCACCTGGATGTACGCGTCGGGCGTCATGTTCTCCATCCCGGTCATGCTGGAGGACAAGCCGGCCTGGATCGCCGACCTGCTCCAGTACAACCCGGCGGCGCTGCACATGGACCTGATGCGGTTCGCCCTCATCGACGGTTACGGCGGCTCCAACCTGCCGCCGCACGTCTGGTTCGTGGCGCTCGCCTGGTCCGTGGTGATCGGCGTCGGCGGCTTCGTCTACTTCTGGAAGGCCGAGGAGAGGTACGGCCGTGGCTGACCGCACCGAGGGCCGGGTGCCCACCGTCATCGCGGACAACGTCCACATCGTGTACCGCGTCAACGGCGGCGGAGGCGGCAAGGGCAGCGCCACCGCCGCGCTGAGCCGCATCGTCCGCCGCCGCAAGGGCCAGAGCGACCGCGGCGTGCGCAAGGTGCACGCCGTGCGCGGCGTGTCCTTCACCGCGTACCGAGGCGAGGCCATCGGCCTCATCGGCAGCAACGGGTCCGGCAAGTCGACCCTGCTGCGCGCCATCGCCGGCCTGCTGCCCACCGAGAGCGGCAAGGTCTACACCGACGGCCAGCCCTCGCTGCTCGGCGTCAACGCGGCGCTGATGAGCGACCTGACCGGTGAGCGCAACGTGATCCTCGGCGGCCTGGCCATGGGCATGAGCCGCGACGAGGTCAAGGGTCGCTATCAGGACATCGTCGACTTCTCCGGGATCAACGAGAAGGGCGACTTCATCTCGCTGCCGATGCGGACCTACTCGTCCGGCATGGGCGCCCGGCTCCGCTTCGCCATCGCCGCCGCCAAGCAGCACGACGTCCTCATGATCGACGAGGCGCTCGCGACCGGTGACCGCAAGTTCCAGATCCGCTCCGAGCAGCGGATCCGCGAGCTGCGCAAGGAGGCCGGCACGGTCTTCCTGGTCAGCCACAGCAACAAGTCGATCCGGGACACCTGCGACCGCGTGCTCTGGCTGGAGAAGGGCGAGCTGCTCATGGACGGCCCGACCGACGAGGTCATCGCCGCCTACGAGCGCGAGACCGGCAAGTAGCCCGACCCGCACGGACCGTATCCAGCCGCCTTTGCCGACGAAAACCGGCAGAGGCGGCTGTTTTTCGCGCGTCGGGAGAGCACGCGGAATGTTCATGCGGTCAACATCGGGCAGGATGTGCGCATGGCAGCGGTTTCGGGCGGAAAGACCTACCATCACGGCGACCTGCGCAACGCCCTCATCTGCGCGGCCGTCGACCTCGCCACCGAAGGAGGCCCGGAGCGGGTCGTGCTGCGCGAGGCGGCCCGACGGGTCGGCGTCTCGCCCACCGCCGCCTACCGGCACTTCGAAGGCCGTGGCGAGCTCCTCGCGGCCGTCCGGGACCACGCCCGGCGCGCGCTCGCCGACTCCATGGAGCGCGCCGCCGCCCGTACGCCCGGCGCCGACGACCCGGCCCGCGCCGCCGAGGCCCGGCTCGCCGCCCTCTGCCGCGGCTACGTCGCCTTCGCCGTCGAGCAGCCCGGCCTCTACCGGTCCGCCTTCGGAGCCCGCGGCGCCGACACCGAGGCCGACACCGCCGGCGTCGAGGTGCGCGCGTTCACGCTGCTCACCGACGCCCTCGCGGCCGTCGCCGCCACCGCACGACCGCCGCGCACCGCCCGGCCCGCCGCCGAGGCCGCCGCGTGGTCGGCCGTGCACGGGCTGTCGCTGCTGCTGCTCGAAGGCCCGCTGCGCCGGCTGCCGGCCCAGCGCAGGGACGACGTCGTCGAATCCACCCTCGCCATGGTCGTCTCCGGCACCCGCGCCGCGCGGTGACGGTCGAAAACCCCGTCAAGGAAGTGTGAACTTCCGCCCCCTACGGGAAGGTTGACGCCGCACCCGGCGTTGTCCACAGGCGCCCGCACCCCCGGCGCGGCGCGGAGCCCCCTGCGACGTAAGCTGTACCGGTCTGTTTCGCGGCAAGTGGGGTGATACGCCTCGCTGCCCGGCCACCGGGCGGAGAGCCACGGGCAGGGCTCGGCGGCGTGTCCGAAATAGGATGGATTCGATCCGCGGTGTAGAACGGGAGATGTGACGGCCATGACGCAGAATCTCCAGCTCCACGAGGGTGTCGCCGTCCCCGCGTCGGGCAGCGGCCGGTGACGGGAACCCGGCAGGTGCGCCCCGACGCCTCCTCGCACACCACACTCCGCAAGGCCGCGGACGAGAACTTCCCCGTGGCCCCCTTCTTCCTGCCGCGCGCCTGGCGGGACGACCTCATGGCCGTCTACGGCTTCGCCCGCCTCGTCGACGACATCGGCGACGGCGACCTCGCGCCCGGCGGCGCCGACGCCCGCCGGCTCGGCGTCGCGCCCGAGCACGCCGACGACCGGCTCGCGCTCCTCGACGCCTTCGAGACCGACCTCATGCGCGTCTTCGACCCGGCCGACGGCCCGCCCCGCCACCCGCTGCTCCGCGCCCTCGGCCCCACCGTCGAGCGCTGCCGGCTCACCCCCGAGCCGTTCCTCGGCCTGGTCGCCGCCAACCGCCAGGACCAGCTGGTCCGCCGCTACGAGACGTACGACGACCTCCTCGCGTACTGCGAGCTGTCCGCCAACCCCGTCGGCCGGCTCGTCCTCGGCATCACCGGCACCCTCACGCCCGAGCGGATCCGCCGCTCCGACGAGATCTGCACCGCGCTGCAGATCGTCGAGCACCTCCAGGACGTCGCCGAGGACCTCGCCCGCGACCGGATCTACCTCCCGGCCGAGGACCTCGCGCGCTTCCACGTCGGCGAGGACGACCTCGCCCGGCCCACCGCCGGCGCCTCGGTGCGCGCGCTGATCGCCTTCGAGGCCGAGCGCGCCCGCACCCTGCTCGACGCCGGCACCCCGCTCGTCGGCAGCGTCAACGGCCGGCTCCGGCTGCTGCTCGCCGGCTTCACCGCCGGCGGCCACGCGGCGCTCGACGCCATCGCCGCCGCCGGCTTCGACGTGCTGCCCGGGCCGCCCAAGGCGGCCAAACCGAGTCTGATGCGCCGGGCGGGCGCCGTCCTGCTCACGGCGCGGAGAGAGGGGTGAGCCGCACCGTGGAGGAACAGTCGCAGCCGTCCGCGCCGGTCCAGGCCGCGTACAGCTACTGCGAGGCCGTGACCGGGCAGCAGGCCCGCAACTTCGCGTACGGGATCCGGCTCCTGCCGACCGAGAAGCGGCAGGCCATGTCGGCGCTCTACGCCTTCTCGCGCCGGGTCGACGACATCGGCGACGGGCCGCTGCTGCCCGCCGAGAAGAAGGACCGCCTGGAGGCCACCCGCGCGCTCCTCGCCCGCGTCCGGGCCGGCGAGGTCGAGGAGGATGACACCGATCCGGTCGCCGTCGCCCTCAGCGACTCCGCCCGCCGCTTCCCGATCCCGCTCGGCGGACTCGACGAACTCATCGACGGCGTCCTCATGGACGTGCGCGGCGAGACCTACGAGACCTGGGACGACCTCAAGGTCTACTGCCGCTGCGTGGCCGGCGCCATCGGGCGGCTCTCGCTCGGCGTCTTCGGCACCCAGACCGGCGCGCAGGGCGCCGAACGCGCCGCCGAGTACGCCGACACCCTCGGCCTCGCCCTCCAGCTCACCAACATCCTCCGCGACGTCCGCGAGGACGCCGGCAACGGCCGCACCTACCTGCCGGCCGACGACCTCGCCAAGTTCGGCTGCTCGGACGGCTTCCGCACCGACACCCCGCCGGCCGGCGCCGACTTCGACGGCCTGGTCCACTTCGAGGTACGCCGCGCCCGCGCCCTGTTCGCCGAGGGCTACCGGCTCCTGCCGATGCTCGACCGCCGCAGCGGCGCCTGCGTCGCCGCCATGGCCGGCATCTACCGCCGCCTGCTCGACCGGATCGAACGCGACCCGGCCGCCGTGCTGCGCGGCCGGGTCTCGCTCCCCGGCCGCGAGAAGGCCTACGTCGCCGTCCGCGGCCTCTCCGGCCTCGACGCCCGCCACATCTCCCGCCGCACCACCAGGAGGCCCGCGTGACGCGCGCAACCCGCGCCGCCGGTCCGGCGTCCCCGAGCACGACGCTCCGAAGGGAGACCGCATGACCGCCGACGAACACCGCGCCGCCGAGACCGTCGTCCCGGACGGCCCGCGCGGCACCTCCCGGCCGGTGGCCGGCCACGGCGGCCGGCCGCCGCACGCCGTCGTCGTCGGCGGCGGGCTCGCCGGCGTGACCAGCGCGCTGCAGCTCGCCGAGGCCGGCGTGCGGGTGACGCTGCTCGAAGGACGGCCGCGGCTCGGCGGCCTCGCCTTCTCCTTCCGCCGCGGCGAACTCACCGTCGACAACGGACAGCACGTCTACCTGCGCTGCTGCACCGCCTACCGCTGGTTCCTCGACCGCATCGAGGGCGCCCACCTCGCGCCCGTGCAGCCGCGGCTCGACGTGCCGGTGCTCGACGTCGCCCACCCGCGCGGGCCCCGGCTCGGCCGGCTGCGGCGCACCGCCCTGCCCGTACCGCTGCACCTGGCCCAGAGTCTCGCCACCTATCCGCACCTGTCGCTCGCCGAGCGGGCCTCCGTCGCCCGCGCCGCGCTCGCCCTGCAGAAGCTCGACCCGGCCGACCCGGCCCTCGACGGCATCGACTTCGCCACCTGGCTCGGCCGCCACGGCCAGTCCGCCCGCGCCGTCGAGGCCCTGTGGGACCTCGTCGGCGTCGCCACCCTCAACGCCACCGCGCCCTACGCCTCCATGGGCCTGGCCGCGACGGTCTTCAAGACCGGCCTGCTCTCCGAGAACGGCGCCGCCGACATCGGCTGGGCCCGGGTCCCGCTCGGCGAGCTCCACGACACCCTCGCCCGCAAGGCCCTCGACTCCGTCGGCGTGCGCACCGAACTGCGCGCCAAGGCCGAGCGGATCACCCGCACCGACGACGGCCGCTGGGCCGTCGAGGTGCCGGGCGAGCAGCTGGAGGCCGACGCCGTCGTCCTCGCCGTACCGCAGCGCGAGACCCACGAGCTGCTGCCCGACGGCGCCCTCGACGACCCCGACCGGCTCCTCGACATCGGCACCGCCCCGATCCTCAACGTCCACGTCGTCTACGACCGCAAGGTGCTGCGGCAGCCGTTCTTCGCCGCGCTCGGCACGCCGGTCCAGTGGGTCTTCGACCGCACCGACTCCTCCGGCCTCACCGGCGGCGGACAGTACCTGGCCCTCTCCCAGTCCGCCGCCCACGACGACATCGACGAGCCCGTCTCCGTCCTGCGCGAGCGCTACCTTCCGGAGCTGGAGCGGCTGCTGCCCGCCACCCGCGGCGCCGGCGTCCGGGACTTCTTCGTGACCCGCGAGCGGACCGCCACGTTCGCCCCGACCCCGGGCGTCGGCCGGCTCCGCCCGGGCGCCCGCACCCACGCCCCCGGCCTGTACCTGGCCGGCGCATGGACCGCCACAGGCTGGCCCGCGACCATGGAGGGCGCCGTGCGCAGCGGCTTCAGCGCCGCGGGCGCGGCGCTCTCCTCACTCGGCCGCCGCTACGAACATCC
Source organism: Streptomyces sp. NPDC053493 (assembly GCF_044544825.1). NCBI lineage: Bacteria > Bacillati > Actinomycetota > Actinomycetes > Kitasatosporales > Streptomycetaceae > Streptomyces > Streptomyces sp. NPDC053493. The sequence goes on along the minus strand of NZ_JBITXS010000002.1, from coordinate 608,281 downwards.
GCTGCAGGAGGCGGCATGAGTGTGAGTACCGGAACTAGAGGAGAGACCGTGCCGACTGTGCCCCCGGGAAATCCGGCCGTCGACACCGCGGACGTCGCCGCACTGCTGGAACGGGGCCGCGCCCTGTCCACGCCCGTCATGCGGGCGGCCGTCGACCGCCTGGCACCGCCCATGGACACCGTGGCCGCCTACCACTTCGGCTGGATCGACGCCCAGGGCAACCCGTCCGAGGGCGACAGCGGAAAGGCCGTCCGCCCCGCGCTCGCCCTGATCTCCGCCGAGGCCGCCGGCCAGGCGCCCGAGGTCGGCATCCCGGGCGCCGTCGCCGTGGAGCTCGTGCACAACTTCTCGCTGCTGCACGACGACCTGATGGACGGCGACGAGCAGCGCCGCCACCGCGACACGGTGTGGAAGGTGCACGGACCCGCCCAGGCCATCCTGGTCGGCGACGCGCTCTTCGCCCTCGCCAACGAGCTGCTGCTGGAGCTCGGCACCGTCGAGGCCGGCCGCGCCACCCGCCGGCTGACCACCGCCACCCGCAAGCTCATCGACGGCCAGGCCCAGGACATCTCCTACGAGCACCGCGAGCGGGTCACCGTCGAGGAGTGCCTGGAGATGGAGGGCAACAAGACGGGTGCCCTGCTCGCCTGCGCCGTGTCCATCGGCGCGGTGCTCGGCGGCGCCGACGACCGCACCGCCGACAAGCTGGAGGAGTACGGCTACCACCTCGGCCTCGCCTTCCAGGCCGTCGACGACCTCCTCGGCATCTGGGGCGACCCGGAGGCCACCGGCAAGCAGACCTGGAGCGACCTGCGCCAGCGCAAGAAGTCGCTGCCGGTCGTCGCCGCCCTCGCGGCCGGCGGCCCCGCCTCCGAGCGGCTCGGCGAACTGCTCGCCGCCGACGCCAAGAGCACCGACTTCGACTCCTTCTCGGAGGAGGAGTTCGCCGCCCGCGCCGCCCTCATCGAGGAGGCCGGCGGGCGCGAGTGGACGTCCCAGGAGGCCCGCCGCCAGCACGCGATCGCCGTCCGGGCCCTGCACGAGGTGGACCTGCCGGCCCACGTCCGCGAACAGCTCACCGCTCTGGCCGATTTCGTCGTCGTTCGGAAGAGATGATCACCATCGCTCTGATATGAGTTCGCAGTCGCCGGCCGGTGCCCTCGTGCGCCGGCCGACGGCAGACCCGAAGAAGCAGAAGTACTGACTCACGAAGTACACCGCCTGCACGAAGGGGAAGCCATGACAGCGACGACCGACGGAAGCGCCGGGGCCGTGGGACCCCGGGCAGCCGCGGCCAGCGAAACGACCACCACGACCACCACGACGAGCACGACCACCGCGCCGAGCACCACGGCCGGGACCACCGCGGCCGGCACGACGGCCGCCGCCGCGACGGCCGCCACGAAGGCCGCCACCACGACGGCCGGGAGCGCACCGGCCGGGAGCGCGCCGCCCACCGCCGTCCTCGAGGAGGACGCCGCCAAGGCGGCGGAACGCGCCGTCGAGCACCTCCTCGGCCGCCAGGACGCCGAGGGCTGGTGGAAGGGCGACCTGGAGACCAACGTCACCATGGACGCCGAGGACCTGCTGCTCCGTCAGTTCCTCGGCATCCTCGACCCGGACACCACCCGCGCCGCCGCCCTCTTCATCCGCGGCGAGCAGCGCGCCGACGGCACCTGGTCCACCTTCTACGGCGGACCCGGCGAACTCTCCGCCACCGTCGAGGCCTACGTCGCCCTGCGGCTCGCCGGAGACCTCCCCGACGCCCCGCACATGGCCCGCGCCTCGGCCTGGATCCGCGAGCACGGCGGCATCGCCGAGGCGCGGGTCTTCACCCGGATCTGGCTCGCCCTGTTCGGCTGGTGGCGCTGGGAGGACCTGCCCGAACTGCCGCCCGAGCTGATCTTCCTGCCGAGCTGGTTCCCGCTCAACATCTACGACTTCGGCTGCTGGGCCCGGCAGACCATCGTGCCGCTCACCGTCGTCTCCGCGAAGCGGCCGGTGCGGCCCGCCCCGTTCGCGCTGGACGAGCTGCACACCGACCCGGACCGGCCCCGCCCGGCGAAACCCCTTGCCCCCGCGGCCAGTTGGGACGGATTCTTCCAGCGCCTCGACAAGGGACTGCACCTCTACCGGAAGGTCGCACCGCGCCGGCTGCGGAAGACCGCCATGAACGTGGCCGCCCGCTGGATCGTCGAGCGGCAGGAGAACGACGGCTGCTGGGGCGGGATCCAGCCGCCCGCCGTCTACTCGCTCATCGCCCTCCACCTCCTCGGCTACGACCTGGAGCATCCCGTGATGCGGGCCGGGCTGGAGTCCCTCGACCGGTTCGCCGTGTGGCGCGAGGACGGCGCCCGCATGATCGAGGCCTGCCAGTCACCGGTCTGGGACACCTGTCTCGCCACCATCGCGCTCGCCGACGCCGGCGTACGCCCCGACCACCCGGCGCTGGTGAAGGCCGCCGACTGGATGCTCGGCGAGGAGATCACGCGCAAGGGCGACTGGGCCGTGCGGCGGCCCGGACTCGCGCCGGGCGGCTGGGCCTTCGAGTTCCACAACGACAACTACCCCGACATCGACGACACCGCCGAGGTCGTCCTCGCCCTGCGCCGGGTCAGGCATCCCGACCCGGCCCGGGTCGAGGCAGCCGTCCGCCGCGGCGCCCGCTGGACCGCCGGCATGCAGTCGAGGAACGGTGCCTGGGGCGCCTTCGACGCCGACAACACCAGCGGCCTTCCCAACCGGCTGCCGTTCTGCGACTTCGGCGAGGTCATCGACCCGCCCTCGGCCGACGTCACCGCCCATGTGGTGGAGATGCTCGCCTACGAGGGCAAGGCCCACCACCCGCGCACCCGCCGCGGCGTCGAGTGGCTGCTGAACGCCCAGGAGCCGAGCGGCGCCTGGTTCGGCCGCTGGGGCGTCAACCACGTGTACGGCACCGGCTCGGTCGTCCCGGCCCTCGTCGCGGCCGGCCTGCCGGGCGGCCACCCGGCGATCCGGCGGGCCGTCGCCTGGCTCGAGTCCGTGCAGAACGAGGACGGCGGCTGGGGCGAGGACCTGCGCTCCTACCACGAGCCGGAGTGGATCGGCCACGGCGCCTCCACCGCCTCCCAGACCGCCTGGGCGCTGCTCGCCCTGCTCGCGGCCGGCGAGCGGGAGTCCGCCGCGGTCCGGCGGGGCGTCGCCTGGCTCGTACAGACGCAGCGGGAGGACGGCTCCTGGGACGAGCCGTACTTCACCGGCACCGGCTTCCCGTGGGACTTCTCCATCAACTACCACCTCTACCGGCAGGTCTTCCCGCTCACCGCGCTCGGGCGCTACGTGCACGGCGAGCCGGTCCTCCACGGCCTGGAGCGCACGTGACGGCCCGGGAACCGGACCCGGCCGCAGACCCGGCTCGGGAGCGGGCCGCGGCGCCGGCGGGAGAGGCCGGCGCCGTGCCGCCGCTGCTCGTCGCCTGCGCGCTCGGCATCGAGAAGCTCGCCCTGCGCAGCGGCGACCGCGGCGGGGCGCCCGCGCCCGTGACCGTGGTGCGGAGCGGGATGGGGCCGGAGCACGCCCGGCGGGCCGTCTCCCGGGCCCTGGAGCGGGACGGCTGGCGCGACGCGGCCGTCATCGCCTCCGGCTTCTGCGCGGGCCTCGCGCCGGGCATGCACCCGGGTGACCTGATCGTCGCCGAGGAGACCCGCGACGCCGAGGGCGCCACGGCCTGCGTCGGCACCGAGCTCCTGGTGAAGGCACTCACCCGGGCCCTGCCCGGCCGCACCGTGCACACCGGCCCGCTGACCGGCTCCGACCACGTGGTGCGCGGCCCCGAGCGGGCCGCGCTGCGGGCCGGCGGCGCGATCGCCGTCGACATGGAGTCGGCGGCCACGCTGCGTACCGCCACCGCGGCCGGACCGCGTCCGGTTGCGGCCGTACGAGTGGTCGTGGACGCTCCTGAACATGAACTGGTCCGGATCGGCACGGTACGCGGGGGAATATCGGCGTTCCGCGTCCTTCGTGCCGTCCTTCCCGCATTCTTCGAATGGCACCGTTCTTTGCTGCTCCCCAGGAGGTGAGCGAGTTATGGCCATGCCGCTCCGTCAGTCCGTCCGGGTCGGGACCTACCTCTTCGAACAGAAGCTCCGCAAGCGGGACAAGTTCCCCTTGATCGTCGAGCTGGAGCCGCTGTTCGCCTGCAACCTGAAGTGCGAGGGCTGCGGGAAGATCCAGCACCCGGCGGGCGTGCTCAAGCAGCGCATGCCGGTCGCCCAGGCGGTCGGCGCCGTCCTGGAGTCCGGGGCGCCGATGGTCTCCATCGCCGGTGGCGAACCGTTGATGCACCCTCAGATCCACGAGATCGTGCGCCAGTTGGTCGCCCGGCGGAAGTACGTCTTCCTGTGCACCAACGCCATGCTGCTGCGCAAGAAGCTGGACGACTTCACCCCGTCCCCGTACTTCGCGTTCGCCGTCCACATCGACGGCCTGCGCGAGCGGCACGACGAATCGGTCGCCAAGGAGGGCGTGTTCGACGAGGCGGTGGCGGCGATCAAGGAGGCCAAGCGGCGCGGCTTCCGGGTCACCACCAATTCCACGTTCTTCAACACCGACACCCCGCAGACGATCATCGAGGTGCTCAACTTCCTCAACGACGACCTGCAGGTCGACGAAATGATGATCTCGCCCGCCTACGCCTACGAAAAGGCTCCCGACCAGGAGCACTTCCTCGGCGTCGAGCAGACCAGGGAACTCTTCAAGAAGGCCTTCGCGGGTGGAAACCGGCGGCGGTGGCGGCTGAACCACTCGCCGCTCTTCCTCGACTTCCTGGAGGGCAAGGCCGACTTCCCGTGCACCGCGTGGGCGATCCCGAACTACTCGCTCTTCGGGTGGCAGCGCCCCTGCTATCTGATGAGTGACGGCTACGTCCCGACGTACCGCGAGCTCGTCGAAGAGACGGACTGGGACAAGTACGGCCGCGGCAAGGACCCGCGCTGCGCCAACTGCATGGCGCACTGCGGCTACGAGCCGACCGCCGTCCTCGCCACCATGGGCTCGCTCAAGGAGTCGCTGCGCGCGGTCCGCGAGACCGTGTCCGGGAACAACGGGTGAGCGAGCGCGTCATGACCGGTGAGTTCGACCTGCGGGCGCTGCTCGCCGAGCGCGGTGGCGAGCGCTACGAGCTGCACGCCCGCCACCTCAACCACCAGCTCCCGCGCATGCTGCACACCATCGGCTTCGACAAGGTCTACGAGCGGGCCGAGGGCGCCCACTTCTTCGACGCCGACGGCGCCGACTACCTCGACATGCTCGCCGGCTTCGGCGTCATGGGGCTCGGCCGGCACCACCCGGTCGTCCGCAAGGCGCTGCACGACGTCCTCGACGCCCAGCTCGCCGACCTCACCCGCTTCGACTGCCAGCCGCTGCCCGGGCTGCTCGCCGAGCGGCTGCTCGCCCACAGTCCGCACCTCGAGCGGGTCTTCTTCGGCAACAGCGGCACCGAGGCCGTGGAGACCGCCCTCAAGTTCGCCCGCTACGCCACCGGACGGCCGAGGATCGTCTACTGCTCCCACGCCTTCCACGGCCTGACCACCGGCTCGCTCTCCGTCAACGGTGAGAAGGGCTTCCGGGACGGCTTCGCCCCGCTCCTGCCCGACACCGCGATCGGCCTCGGCGACCTCGACGCGCTGGAGCGGGAGCTGCGCAAGGGCGACGTGGCCGGCTTCGTCGTCGAGCCCGTCCAGGGCAAGGGCGTCCACGAGGCGCCGCCCGGCTTCCTGCGGGCCGCGCAGGAGCTGCTCCACCGGCACGGCGCCCTGCTGATCGCCGACGAGGTGCAGACCGGCCTCGGCCGGACCGGCGACTTCTACGCGTACCAGCACGAGGACGGCGTCGAGCCTGACCTGGTCTGCGTCGCCAAGGCGCTCTCCGGTGGTTACGTGCCGGTCGGCGCCACCCTCGGCAAGGACTGGATCTTCAAGAAGGTCTACTCCTCGATGGACCGGGTCCTGGTCCACTCGGCCAGCTTCGGCTCCAACGCGCAGGCCATGGCGGCCGGGCTCGCCGTGCTCTCGGTGATGGAGTCGGAGGGCACGGTCGCGCACGTCCGCCGGATCGGCGACCTGCTCGCCTCCCGGCTGCGTGAGCTCGTGCCGCGCTACGAGCTGCTGCACGAGATCCGGGGCCGGGGCCTGATGATCGGCATCGAGTTCGGCCGGCCGACCTCGCTGGGCCTGCGCAGCCGCTGGACGATGCTCCAGGCGGCCCGCAAGGGACTCTTCGCGCAGATGGTCGTGGTGCCGCTGCTCCAGCGCCACCGCATCCTGACGCAGGTGTCGGGCGACCACCTGGAGGTCATCAAGCTGATCCCGCCGCTGATCATCGACGAGGCGGACGTGGACCGCTTCGTGACCGCCTTCACGGCGGTGATGGACGACGCCCACGCAGGCGGCGGACTGATGTGGGACTTCGGCAGGACGCTGGTCAAGCAGGCCGTGGCACAGCGCTGACCGGATCCGGTCACGGGTTTTGCCTCTGAGGCAAGAAACTTGCCTCAGAGGCACGATCCTGGCGGAATGGACGCATGGACCACGTCCCCGGGGGCTCCGCCCCGGACCCTGCCGCCGCCGGCGCGGCCGCCACCGACGTCCTGCCGGACGTCGCCCCGCAGCTGCGGGCCCTGCGCCGCCGCCGTGGCCTCACCCTGGAGGCCGCCGCCCAGCGGGCCGGACTCTCGCCGGCGCACCTGTCCCGTCTGGAGACGGGCAACCGGCAGCCGTCGCTGCCGATGCTGCTGGCCCTCGCCCGTATCTACGGTACGACGGTCTCCGAGCTGCTCGGCGAGCTGCCGCCCGAGCGCGACCCGGTGATCCGGGGCGGCCGGGCCGAGGCCGTCGAGGCCGACGGCTGGATCTACCGCCCGGCCGGCGGCCCGGGCCGGGCCATGCAGGCCCTGCGCGTCCACGTGCCGTACGCCACCAGCGCCGACATCGTGCGGGTCCACGCCGGCGAGGAGTGGCTCCACGTCCTCGACGGCCGGGTCCGGCTCGCGCTCGGCGACGCCGTGCACGTCCTCGATCCCGGGGACAGCGCGCACTTCGACTCGCTCACCCCGCACCGCATCGGCGCGGCCACCCGCGGCGGCGCCGAGCTGCTGTTCGTCCACACGCTGATGCAGAGCCCCGCCGCCGAGCTGTGCCTCGGCGACGGGACGCCGCACCGACGCTGACTCCCGACCTCAGAAAGGACCGACATGTCCGAGAAGTCCGCACCGGTCACCGGCGAGGAGCGCGGCGCCGGCAAGTTCCCCAAGGGGCTGGTGCTCCGCCTCTTCGCCTATCTGGTCGCCGGGCACCTCTTCGCCGGCTTCCTCTACCTGCTCTTCATGCTGGGCGGGCAGAACCAGTAGCGAACCGTCCGCCGGGGCGGCGGTGACGCGCCCGCCGCACGGCAGTCGCGCGCGGCCTCAGGCGCCGGCGAGCAGCCGCTCCCGCAGCAGCTCGCGGGTCTCCGGGGCGAGCCGCAGCCCCTCCGCGAGATAGGCGTCGACCGAGCCCCAGGTCTGCTCCATCGTCTCGAAGGCGGCCCGCAGATACTCCACCCGCGCGTCGAAGAGCGGGCTCAGCAGCTCCATCACCTCCGGCGACATGGCGTCCGGGGCGGTGGAGCTGCGCTGCACCTTGTAGCGGCGGTGCGGGGCGTTGGACTTCACGTAGTCCGCCTCGATCGCCTCGCGCTCCACGCCGACGGCGAGCAGGGAGATCGCGATGGCCACGCCGGCGCGGTCCTTTCCGGCCGCGCAGTGCATCAGGGCCGGGACGCTCTCCTCGGCCATCGCGTGCAGGATCCGGCCGTGCTCGGCGGTCCGCTCGACAATCATCTTCCGGTACGAATCCGACATTCTGGCCGCGGCCTTGCCCTCGCCCAGGATGCCGCGCAGCTGCGCCAGGTCGCCCGAGCGCACCAGCTTCCAGAACTCCTTGCCGTCGGCCGGGTCGTTGAGCGGGATGTTCACGTTCCGTACGCCCGGAAGATCCACGTCCGGTCCTTCGATGCGCCGGTCGGCCTCGTTGCGGAAGTCGAAGACCGTGTGCAGACCCAGGGTCGCGAGGAAGGCGGCGTCCTCGGCCGTGGCGTGGGCCAGGTGGCCGCTGCGGAAGAGCCGTCCGGGACGCACGGTCCGGCCGTCCACGGTCGGCAGTCCGCCCAGGTCGCGGAAGTTGCGTACGCCGGTGAGCTCGGGCTCGGTCGTCATCTGCGTCACGGTTGCTCCTGCTGTCGAGATCGGTTCCTGGGGCAATCATCGAGGGTCCGCGACCTCGCCCGCAGCCCCTCGAGCGGGAATGGGTGATCTGTCCGAATTGGATGGTTGGGTATAACCCGCCCTGATTGAAGGCGAGATGGGAATCGGGGCGTGAGCAGCGTCATAACCGTGACGGACCGTGGCTGATCGTCTTTTTCAAATTCCCTTTGCCAAGGGGAATTCGAGAGGCCGTCATCCACGGAGGGTCACCGGAATTCCGGCCGGAGGACAAGAGATCCGCTATCCACGGGAACCAATGGCTTGTTTACGTCGTCCCGGCTCGTCTAGCGTCGCGCTCAATCCGGACGGACCGCCTAATCCTGCCGCCGACCGGAGAATCCGCACCGACCCGTATCAGGCAGGAGCGGGGGACCCAGGTACTTTGCCGATCCCTCGAAGAAGACGAAGGACGGCTCGGGGTGAAGTCGCGCGAGAGCGCGGCCGGACATCTCCAGTCCGAACCCGACAGCTCACCTCGCAGGCGACGGAGAGGAATTCGCCATGCCCGCGAAGGGTAAGCACCGCCGTCCCAAGGCCAACCCGATCACCCGCGGGTTCGTCGCCGCCGGCGCCGGAGGCGCCGTCGTCGCCCTGCCGCTCATCGGCGCGACCGGCGCGCAGGCCGCCCCGGCCGCCCTGCCGCAGCAGGCCGTCGCCGCCGCGGTCCCCGCCGCCGCTCCCGCCAAGGCCCCGGCCGCCGCGAAGACGTACACCGTCGTCCGCGGCGACTACCTGTCCAAGATCGCCACCGAGCACCACCTGGCCGGCGGCTGGCACAAGCTCTACCGCGACAACCGCCAGGTCATCGGCGACGACCCCTCGCTGATCCTGCCCGGCATGAAGCTCACCCTCGGCGGCAAGCACCACGCCAAGGCGGACCACGCGCCGAAGGCCGCCAAGAGCCACGCGCAGGGCTCCGGCGACGCCGCCGCCCGCGCCTCCCGCGGCGCCGAGCGCCCGTCGGCCCCGGCCGCGAGCACCTCCTCCGAGGCCTCCGCCTCCTCCTCTTCGTCGTCCTCCTCGGCGGCCACCACCTCCTCCTCCGGCTGGGTCGCCCCGGTCAGCGGCGGCATCTCTACCCCGTACCGCGCCTCGGGCTCGATGTGGTCCTCCGGCTACCACACCGGTGTCGACTTCATCGCCTCCACCGGGACCACCGTCCACGCGGTCGGCCCCGGCACCGTCTACTCGGCCGGCGACGGCGGTGCGTACGGCAACCAGGTCGTCATCCAGCACGCGGACGGCACCTTCTCGCAGTACGCCCACCTCTCCTCGATCTCCGTCTCCGCCGGCCAGACCGTGACCGGCGGCCAGCAGATCGGCCTGTCCGGCGCGACCGGCAACGTCACCGGCCCGCACCTGCACTTCGAGATGCGCACCGGGCCGGAGTACGGCTCCGACATCGACCCGCTGGCCGCCCTGCGCCAGCACGGCGTGAGCATCTGACGTCACGTCACACCACACATCTGACGTCGCGTCACGTCGCGGAGGCCCGGCACCTGCGTGCCGGGCCTCCGCGTATTCCGGCTTGGGAGAATCTTTATCGGTGGCATATGTCACCCGGCGTCAACCCCTCCTTACGGTCGCGTAGGTCACACGGCGGAGGGAATGATGTGCTCCCGTGGCAGACGATTCGAGATCACGAGACAAGAACGCATTCGGGTCGTACGCGGCGATCGGTGACAGCTTCACCGAGGGCGTCGGAGACCCCGGCCCCGACGGGGCCTACGTCGGCTGGGCGGACCGGTTCGCGGTCCTGCTCGCCGACCAGCTGCCGGAGCACGAGGGCTTCCGGTACGCCAATCTCGCCGTACGGGGGCGCCTCCTGGACCAGATCGTCGCGGAACAGGTCCCGAGGGCGAAGGAACTCGCCCCGGACCTGGTGACCTTCTGCGCCGGCGGCAACGACATCATCCGCCCCGGCACCGACCCCGACGACGTCGCCGAGCGCTTCGAGCGCGCCGTCGCCGAACTCACCTCCGCCGTGGGCACGGTGATGGTGACCACCGGCTTCGACACCCGCGACGTCACCCTGCTCAAGCACCTGCGCGGCAAGATCGCCACCTACAACGGACACGTCCGGGCCGTCGCCGACCGCTACGGCTGCCCCGTGCTCGACCTGTGGTCGCTCAAGTCCGTCCAGGACCGCCGCGCCTGGGACGACGACCGGCTCCACCTGTCGCCCGAGGGCCACACCCGGGTCGCGCTGCGTGCCGCCCAGGTGCTCGGCCTGCCCGTGCCGGCCGACCCGGAGCAGCCCTGGCCGCCGCAGCCGCCGCGCGGCGCCCTGGAGGTCCGCAAGGACGACATCCACTGGGCCAAGGAGTACCTGGTGCCGTGGATCGGGCGCCGGCTGCGCGGCGAGAGCTCCGGCGACCACGTCGAGGCCAAGCGCCCCGACCTGCTGCCGCTGTAGCCGGGGCGCCGCCGCCGGGGCGGCCGCCGCGTCGGTCGGGCGGCCGCCTCGGGCGGCGTCGTGCCGGCCGCTAGCGCGCGTGCGTGTCCGCCGGGCGGACGGCGGCCGGGATCCGTTCCAGGACGCCGCCGGCGAACACGTCGTACAGCGGCAGCGTCTCCAGGTGGACGTAGCCGATGTGGCAGTCGCACACGGCCAGCGGGCACGCCCGCGGCCGCAGCGTGGCGCGGTACGAACCGTCGTAGAGGTTGCCCAGCTCCGCCTTGACGAAGTGGCAGCGCCGCACCGTCCCGTCGCCGTCCACCGAGACGACCGACTCGCCGGTGCGGCAAGGCAGTCCCGCCGAAGGGTGCGGATGACGGCTGTACGGGAAGAGCGGGTCGAGCGCCGTCCAGGCCTCGGCCTCCTCGTCCCGGTAGCCGTGGCCCTCGGCCGCGTTCACCCACAGATAGACGTGGTCCGGCAGCTCGGCACGCAGCCGCCGCGCGTGCTCCAGGTGCTCGGGCAGACCGACGACGCCCACGCTGAAGCGGACGCCCCGGGCGGCCAGCTCACGGCACTTGCCGAGGAACCGCTCGTACGGCGTCTGCCCCGGGTGGTACGTGCACCACAGCGCCAGCGTGCCGAGGTCCGCCTCCTCCAGCCACTCGGTGCGGCAGCTCAGGTTCGTCTGGATCGCCACCCGCTCCACGTGCGGCAGCCGGGAGAGGTCCACCAGGGCCCGCCGGTACCAGGACCGCACCAGGCCCTCGCCCCACGGCGTGAACAGGATCCGCAGCCGGTCGCCGCCCTGCCCGGCCGCCCAGCCGGTGAAGCGCTCCAGAGCCGCCCGGTCGGCCCGCAGCCGCTCACGGCTGTCGCGCCGCTTGGCGAACGGGCAGTAGGGACAGTCGTAGTCGCAGGAGGCGAGCGGCCCACGGTAGAGCAGGGTCAGATCCATGCCGGCGCGCTCCCTCTACTTCGCCTCGTACGCGGCCATCGCCGCCCGCACCGCTGGTGAGAACAGCTCCGGTCCGAGGCCGTCCGAGTGGGCCAGGCCCTCGGCGGAGAGCCGCAGCAGCCCGGCGGGCGCGTCGGTGTCCAGCCAGCCCAGCCGCTCGAACCGGGACAGCTCGGCCGCGAAGTCCTCGAACGGCGAGGTGCCGAAGCGGCTCGCGTAGTCCGCCAGCGGCATGCCCTCGGCCTGGAGCAGCGACTGCAGCAGATGCCGCCGGCGCGCCTCGTCGCCGTCGACCCGGCGGCCGACCTCCGCCCGGGAGAAGTCGGCCGTCTCCGTGTAGGCGTCGATGATCGAGCGGATCTCGGGCATCCCGACCGCGTAGTCGAAGGAGTAGTGCAGCCGCGAGGTGTACGAGCGGGCTCCGCAGCCCAGGCCGATCATGCCGTCCGTCTGGCAGGCGTGGTCGTCGGGGCCCAGCGGCGGCGCGTCGGTGCGGCGGAACATCCGCATCGACACCTGGGTGTAGCCGTGGGCGAGGAGGTGGTCGCGGCCGTGCCGGTAGAGCCGCAGCCGCTGTTCGTCCCAGGCGGGATCGGCCGCGGTCGCGTCCTGGACCCGGCCGAGGCCGGTGAGCGGGCGCACGTACAACGGGTAGAGGTAGAGCTCCTCGGGCCGCCAGGCGAGCGCGGCGTCCAGCGAGCGGCGCCAGGAGTCCTCGGTCTGGCCGTCGATGCCGTAGATGAGGTCGATGTTGAGGACCGGGACGCCGGTGTCGCGGATGCGGCCGAGGGCCGTCTCGACGTCCGCCCGGCGCTGCGGGCGCACCGCGGCCCTGGCCTCCGCCTCGACGAAGCTCTGCACGCCGATGCTCAGCCGGGTCGCGCCCCGCTCGGCGAGCACCGCGAGCCGGTCGGCGGTCGCCGTGGCCGGCGAGGTCTCGACCGAGAGCGGCACCGCCCGCAGGTCCACTCCCGTGCGCCGCTCGGCGATGTCGCACAGGCGCTCCAGCTCGGCCGCCGTGAGGAAGGTGGGCGTGCCGCCGCCGAAGGCCGCCGTCGCGAACCGGACCGGCGCCGCGTCGCCGAGCGCCTCCCGCACGGCCGCGGCCTGCCGGTCGAGCGCGTCGAGATAGCGCGTGGTCAGCCCGTCCGGGGCGCCGATCCGGGTGAAGAGGTTGCAGAAGCCGCAGCGGACCTCGCAGAACGGTATGTGGGCGTAGAGGGACAGCGCGTCCTTCGGTTCGTCCGCCCAGAGCGCGGCGAGCGGCGGCCGCTCGGGCAGCGGGCGGTACGCGGTCTTGTGCGGGTAGGCGTAGACGTAACTCCGGTACGGGCGCGGGGTCTGCGTCGCGCTGGCGGCGTCCGTCACGGTCGGGGCCTCCGCCGCGGCCACCGACGCGGGCTCGGTTCCGGTGCTCACGCGGCGGCCTCCCGTCCGGGGCCGGGCAGGACGAACTGCGCGTACGGCACCGTCCACACGCTCTCGTGGCCGAGCCGGTGGCCGGTGAAGCCGTCCTCGCCGTAGGCCGTGCCGTGGTCGGAGCAGACGATCGCGAAGCAGTCGCGGCGGCTGCTCATCGCGGCGAAGAGCCGGCCGATGTGCCGGTCCACGTACTCCAGGGCCGCGGCGTGGGTGGCCCGGGTGTCGCCGGCCTCGCGCGTCGCGCCCGGCAGGTGGAACCAGTTGGGCTGGTGCAGGGCCGAGACGTTGACGAAGAGGAAGAGCCGGCGGTCGGTCGGGAGCCCGGCCACGACCTGCTCGGCGCGGTCCACCTGGGACTCGAAGGACGTCGGCGACGTGACGCCGAAGGACGGCTCCCAGTGACTCTCCTGGAAGAGCCCGGGCAGCACCGTGCCCAGCGGCGGCTGCCGGTTGAAGAAGCCGACGCCGCCGACGCAGACCGTGCGATAGCCCTCGTGCGCGAGGGCCGAGACGAGGTCGGGCGTGTCGTGGAAGACGTAGGTGCCCTCGGCCGTGGTCTCGCTGCCCGCGAAGCGGGCGGCGAAGAGCCGCGGATGCGGGCCCGGCGTCGCCGGCGTCGGCAGGAAGCCCGCGAAGAGCGCCTGGTGGGAGGCGTAGGTGAAGCTGCCCGGCGCGTGCCGCCGCTCCCAGACGCCGCCGGGCAGATGCCGGGCCAGGTTCGGGATGCGGCCCTCGGCGGCGAGCTCGGCGGCCACGTCGTAGCGCAGGGTGTCGAGGGTGACCAGGAGCAGGTCGTGGCTGCCGACGATCTCGTTCATGTCGAGCGCCGGCGCAGGTGCAGGTGCGGGTGCGGGTGCGGGCGCGGACGCCGGCGCGGGTGCGGGCGCCGGCGCGGCCGGTGGTATGGCAGGGTCCGGGACCGAGGTCCGGCTCGGGGGCGTGGGCGGCGGGTTCACGGTGTGCTCGTTCCTGTGGTGCGGGAGGTGCTCCGGTGCGGGCGGCCGGCGGCGGTGACGCGGACGAGGTCGGCGACCTGCGCCGCGTAGGTGTCCTGGCCCTCGGCGCCGCTGCCCGGCAGGCCGGTGAGACCCGGCAGCAGGTCGCCGAAGGCGTTGACCTCGCCGACGGCGAAGCGCCGCCAGCCCGCCGTGGGCAGCAGGTCGACACCGACGCAGCGGGTGCCGGGGAAGGCGGCCGCGGCCCGCTCGCAGACGTCCAGCGCGTCCGACCAGCGGCCGCCGGCCGCCGCCACGGCCTCCTGGGCCGCGGTCAGATCGCCCCGGGCGCCGCCCAGATGGAGATTGGTCAGGGGCGAGCGGCTGGTGCGGACCACGGCGTGGGTGGCGCGCCCGCCGATCACCACCACCCGCAGATCGGCGGCCCGGCCGTCCTGGGCGGCCTTGGGCAGCCAGCGCTCGACGTGCAGCCCGTCGGGTGCCAGGGCGTCCACGAGCGCGGCGACCTCCGCCTCGGTGCGATAGCGGCGCACCCGCAGCGAGTTGAACAGCCGGCCGTCCGGCGCCCGTTCCACCGAGGTGGTGGCCTGCACCCGGCCGGCGCCGGCCGTCTCCACGGCGAGCACGCCCGAGGCGGAGGAGCCGTGCGCGAGCTTCACGAACACCCGGCGCAGGCCGGCCCGGGCCGTCAGCGCCCGCACGTCGTCCCAGCCGCCCACGCGGGGCGCGCGCGGCCCCGAGGTCGGCGAGTCCGGGACCGGCACGCCGGCCGCCCGCAGCCGCCCGTGGGTGAGCCGCTTGTCGAACAGCACGGCCGGTTCGGCGGGATCGTCGACCAGTGTCGCTCCCGCCTCGGCCACCCGGGCGGCCAGCTCCGGCAGCGCGGCCGTGAACCGCTCGTACCAGCGCCGCGAACCCTCCACCCGGGCCGGGTCGTCGGCCCCGCGCAGCAGCCGGTCGACCTCGGGATCCTCGCCGGGCGTGTCGACGCGGACCGTCTCGCCCGGGCGGAACTCCGCCCGCCCGCGCAGCACGTCGAGCCACGGGACCACGCGCGCCTCCGGCAGCCCGGCGGCCCGCACCGCCTCGCGGAAGAACCGCACGCGGCGGCTCTCCGGGTTGCCGACGACGGCCGGGCGCGGGCCCGTGGCGAGGCTCATTCGCCGACCGCGGTGTAGCGGTCGGTCCCGCCCTCGTGCACGTCCGGCACCTGGCGGTCGGAGACGTCCACGTCGACGCCGTGCGGCGCGAGCGCGGCCACGATCCGCTCGCTCATCTCCTCCGACAGGTAGTGATAGGACAGGTCGAGGCGCTTGAGATGGGTGAGCGGCTGCCCGTCGAGCAGCGCCTGCCCACCCGTGTCGGTGAGGATGCCCATGGACAGGTCCAGCTCGGTCAGGCGCGCCACGACGGGCGCCTCGGCGACGGCCGCCGCCACCGCGTCCTGGGTGACGCAGTTGCGCAGGCCCAGATGGCGCAGGGCGGGCAGCCGGGTGCCGGCGAGGATCGGCGCCAGGTCCTCGGGCGTGCTGTCGCCGCCGTACCAGTCCGTTCCCAGCCACAGCTCCAGGTGTTCGAGCGCGGGCAGTTCGCACGCGGCGACGTCCCGCACCACGCCGGCCGGCAGGCCGCCGGTCTCCACGACCAGCCGGCGCAGGCCCTCGTGTCGCAGCGGCGGGAAGGCGAGGCCGGAGGCGCCGCGGACGCCGAGCACGGCCAGCCGGGGATAGGCGGTGAGCAGCGGTGTGACGTCGCACTGCGCGATCCAGCTGATCTCGCAGTCCTCGGACTTGGCTGGCTCTGGAGCTGCAGCGGAGCTTCAACTCCCACCCCGAGTGGGAAACGAGTGGGAGATGATCTAGGAGTCGTCTGTCTTGGCGAGCCGCTCCTGCAGGCCTTCCCACCGCTGTTGCAGTGTCTTCATGATGGCGCGCTCCATCGGAACTGTCACGCTGCTGTAGATGCCCTCCACGCCGCCCATCTCATGACCCATGCGCGCCTCGATGGCGAAACGGCTATGCTCCAGGGCCTCGTCGAGCCAGGCCTTGTGGCTGTGCCTCAGGAGATACATCCGCTTGCCCCGGAACTCGGGGACCGGCGGAATGGCGGGACGAGGGATCCTCACTCCGTCGCCGGCAGGCCGCTCGTCGGCGCCTCCGGTGATCTTGTACCAATAGGTGGAGTTGAAGTCGCCCGCAGCGTGACAGCGCCCTCGGTAGGTCGGGAACACCCACGGACTGCTGTGCGAGGCCAGCATGGATTCGAGCATGTCGGCGAGGAACGGCGGAATGACGAGGGTGCGCTGGCTGCCGTACTTGGGCGGGAAGAACTCGGCGCCCTTCACCCTCTGCGTGCGCTGGGCCTGACGCTCAACCCTGATCGCGGGTAGGAGGCCTGCGCCCTTCCCGTAGCGCTCCAGGTCCTCGGCGTACCGATCTCCCTCCGCCGGGTCCGGCCTCGGGTCAGTCGCCGGCCAGTTCGGATAGCAGTACTCGCGCGTCAGCCCGAACAGTTCACCTGGCCTCATGCCGGTCATGGCCATGGTCCAGATGAGGACGTACCCCGGTTCGCCGAGCAGGACCTTGGCGTTGCGCGCCAAGACCTCCACAGTCTCTTCTGGAACGTCTCGCTTGCGCTCCTTCGGTCTCTTCTCGAACTTGCCTCGCCGCTTGACGCGCTCGACTGGAGAGACCTTGATGAGCCGGGGCACGGCATCGTCAAGGATCATGCCCAGGGTCGACAGAACGTTCTTTGCCGTGGCTGGCCCAACAGTCTCTTGGATGTGCTTCTTGAAAAGCCGGTAGGCGAGGGTATCGACGTCACCGATGGCCATCCGCCCGAAGTAGGGGCGAATGTGAGCCTCGACGCGTGAGCGGTAGGCAACCTCTGTTGAATAGGCGTAGTTCATCGCACTGAGCCAGTCGTCCAACCAGTCGGACATCAGCGTTGACTTGTCCCGGTTGCTGACGTGGATACCGTGCCGGATCTCGTAGAGCTTGTCCTGGCCGTGCCGGTAGGCCTCGTCCTCGTCGGTGAACCCGCCCTTGGACTCGTATCGCTTGCGCCCATTGGGGAGGTACTCGCCACTCCACCACTTGACCCTGCACGTGTTGCCGCGCCACTCGACGTGGACGTGCTGGTCGATGCGAGCCATGCGCTAATCCCCTCTGTTCTGCTGAAGGTCGCGGTGCCCGGCGGTTCCCCAACCGCCGGGCCTCCGCGTTGCCCATGATCTCAGTGGCGGCTGCCGAGAGGGCAGCCAGCGCACTGGCCACAGGTTCCTCCAAGTCCCTGTACCAGCTCCCGCATGGCCTTGCCGGCCTCGCTGTGGGGTTGGAGCTGCCGAGGGATGACGCAGACGATCCCGTGGCCGGTCTTGAGGGCTGTCCCGTGGAAGGTTGGCCCGTAGTCGACTATGAGCGCGTCCGTTTTCTGCATGGGCTCCCCCTGTCGGGTTGTTGCGGGAGCCTTCGAGGGTGTGCACCGACTCTGCCACGAAAAGTGGAAGTTGGAACTAGTTGTGGCGGAAGTTGAGCGACCGATTTTGTCACCATCTGAACTGTCGAGAAGGTTGTACGACCATCGGATGAGTTTCAGCCGCCGAGGTAGCCCTTTTCCTGGAGGTCCTGGATGACCTTCTCGCTGAGGGCGCGGATCTGCTCGGACGTCAGGCCGTTGGTCGTGGCGATGGCGGCAAGCTGAACGACGCCCTTCGCGGCTTCGAGCGCCTCGGGTGGTACGGGTGAGATCGAGACACCCGGTGCACCTTCCGCGGGCGCGACGGGAACGGGGGATCGGCCGCCGAGAACGGCCTTGCAGCTGCCCGGTGCCCACTGCAGTACGGGGTCGACCTTGGCGTAGCTGAGCTCCCGGACTGGCAGCCCGGTCTCGATGCGCTTCCAGGTGTCGGGGGCGATGCCGGCTTCCTTCGCGGCGCTCTTGTAGCCGAGGCCGAGTTCGATGCGGCGTTCTTTGACGGCCTTCGCGAGGGCGTCCAGGTCACGGGGTGCCATGTGCCCATCTTGGCAGGGCCAGCTAGGGCCAGCCAGGACCAGGGTCAACTAAGGCTGATTCCTTGACCTGCCCTTAACCGACCGCTTGGGACTTAGAGATCGTCGCAGGTCACCAGGTTGGGCGATCTATTTGACCAACACTCCACAACTCAGGTCCAACTAGTGCTGGACAAGGTGGTCTAGGTGGGTCTAACTTCAAGGCATGCACCAACCCCCAACCACCCTCCCGGTGGACGGGCCGGAGCTGCGCAGACGGCGTATGGCCGCAGGTCTCGAAATCGACGACCTCGCCAAGGCCGCCCGCATAAGCCGGTCGTACCTCAGCCACCTGGAGACCGGGTCCCGTACCCGAATGCGACCCACCCGCTACAAGCGCTTGTTCGACGCCCTCAAGGCGGCCGAGCAGAGCCGAACCGGCCCCTCTGGGGAAACCCATGACAAGGAGTGACATGCCCGCCGACAGCGACAGGGCTCAGCGATTCCTCAAGTACGAGACGCCTACAGCGCCCGCGGACCCGAACGCGGATCTCATGACGGTGCAGGAGACGGCCTACGTCCTCAAGTGCAGCGTCCCGACCGTCCGGCGCCGGCTCAAGGCCCTGGGACTCACCCGGAAGCCCGGTCGCTGGGTCGTCGTCACCAAGGCCGACCGCGACGCGCTCATCGAGTCAAGCCTCGTGCAGCCGCCGAGCGGCCGGCGCGGCCGAGGCCGCAAGCCGCTCGGCTCCCTCGCCGCCTAGCGGCTATGCGGGCCGCCGCCGGGCTCTGACCTCCGACGGGCGGCCCTCCAGCTCCACCCACTCCATCGCAACTCACCTGCGAAAGAGAGAAGTGAACCCAGTGAACGCAGTATCCCAGACGCACCCGCAGCTGGTGCCGGTCCCGATCCCCGACCGGGTGGCCAGCCTGATCGGCGGCAGCATCCCGATCCACGTGCTGCAGGCCGAGGTCGACGCCGTGTCCGCGGCTACCGATGCCCTCCGCTACCGCCCGCTCGCCTCGAACGACGACCGCGCTGACCGGGAGGACGCCCTCTCGCGACTGGCCCGCGCCAACAAGGTCCTCGCCAAGCACCACCCGCAGCTGCCCGTCCGACCGAACGGGGTGGCCGCATGAGCGCCCGCGAGAGCGTCGTCCAAGCCCTGGTCAACGTTGGCTACGGCAAGCGGCAGGCCGAAGAGCTCCTGTCCCTCGCGCTCGGCGAGGCCCAGCAGGCGGGCTTCGAGTCCGGACGCTGCGCCGCCGCCGAAGACTTCCGTAAGCACGGCGAGACGCACGACACGCTCAGCTGGGGCCAGGCGTACTACATCGCTCGCGACGGCCTGAACGGCGGTGCCCGATGAGCATCAACCCGATCGAGAGCCTGGACGTCGCCCTGCCGGTGCTGCTGACCGATCTGAAGTCGGAGCAGGCCCGCCGCGTGAAGAGCGCCTGTCTCGCCGAGCAGGCCCACCAGCTCGACCCCATCGACGCCGCGTTCGCCCGCCTCGCCTGCGAGCACGGAGACCGCTGCAGCACCGACGCCGACTACAAGGGCTGGATCCCCGGAGAAACCCGATGAGCAAGGACTACGCCGAGGCTGCGGCCTTCTTTCAGCGCGGCCAGCAGGTCGTGTCATGACCCGCCCGACGGTGGATGTCTTGTCGCCGCTGTTGTCGGCGCCGAGCATTCCGCCCGCCGCCGCGCACCAGCTGCTCGCCGGCCTCGACCTCGCGCCGCGCACGGTGGTGCCTGCGTGGATTACCGACCTGGGCCTGCGCCGCGACATAGAGGACGGGTTCGCCGACATCCCCGACGACCTGCGAGGCGACCAGTGACCCGCCTCCTCACCGCCCGCGCGGCCGTCGCCGGCATCCTCGCCTCCCTCGCCCTGCTGCTCCTCGGGCGACACCTCTCCAAGGAGACCCCCGCATGAAGCTGATGGTGCAGACCGGCGAGGAGATCGTCCCGCTCGCCCAGTGCTTCTGGATCCGCATCAGTCCGGATGGGTGCGTGTGCAGCAGTAGCCACGGAGACACCGCCGCGACGGCTGAGGCCGCCCACAAGGACTTCATTCCGAAGGCCCGCGACCGTGCCCGCGAACTGCGGGCCGGGTGGCGCATCCGGCTCGTCACCAAGGCCCAGTGGAAGGAGCAGGCCGAGCCTTGCTTCATGGGTACCTGCGAGCACCGGCAGCAGGCGGTCGCGTGATGAACGACAGGTACCTCCGCTGCCCCGCGAACTGCCAGCACCGCATCGCCTACACCCCGCTCGCGTCCCAGGCGATGGAGAAGCACCTCGTCGAGCAGCACAAGCTGCCCGAGGTGTCCGCCTCCTATCAGGCCAGCCTTCTCATCCCCATCCGCCCGGGGCAGGCCGCCTAGTCCACCCGCCGGCCGCTGGATGACACCGGCCAACGCCCGGCGGGACAAGCCACCACATCCAGGCCCCGCACACGCGCCACACCGCGCGGGGCCTCCCCTTCCACACCCTCACGGAGCCCGACATGAAGACCATCCCGTACACGATGACCATCGACGGTCAGCCGTACATCATCGACGACGCCCAGCAGCTCGCCCCGGGCCTCGCCCTCTTCCGCCTCCCGGACACGGTCTACAGGACCGACCCGCGTCGGTGGCGGGTCGGGCACCTCCCCAGCGGCCTCGCCATCGCAGGCGCAATGCGCCGAGAGGACGCCGTCCGCGGCATCCGGGCGCTCGCCAAGCTCACGGACTGGACCCGAGACAGCGAGACCGTCAAGGCCAGCGTCATTACTGACGAGGTGTTCACGACGCTCCTCGCCTTCGACTGCTGCCTGCCGGGGACCGACCGGATGGACTGCAACGTCAGCCACAACGGCACCTACACCGACGAGGACATCGAGAAGGCCGCCCGAGCCGCCGCCGACGAGCAGATGGACGGACTGGAGCTCCTCCACGCCATGGCCCACACGGTGCCGTGGATGGGCCTCGACACCGAGCCGTTCAACGAGGCCCACTCCCGCATCCTCGCCATCGCCTGCCCCGACGAGGTGGCCGCGTGATCACCTGCCCCTGCGGTGACACCGCCGGCCCGTTCGTCCGCACCCCTGACGGCCCGCGCTGCGAGAACTGCGCCGACAAGGAGAAGGAGCAGTGACGGCCGCCGGGGGCGAGGTCGAGCCCGGCCTGTACGACATCCCCGCCGAGCAGTACCACCGTGACCCCATCCCCGGCGGCAGCCTCTCCTCCACCGGCATCCGGCGCCTCACCGACTGCCCCGCCCGCTTCAAGTACTTCCTCGACAACCCCGAGCCCTACAAGCCCGCCTACGAGTTCGGAACCTCGGCCCACACCGTGGTCCTGGGCGACGGGCCCGAGCTGGTCGTCGTGAATGCCGTGCGGTGGGACACGAAGGAGGTCAAGGCCAAAGTCGCCGCCATACGAGCCGCCGGCAACGTGCCCCTCAAGCCGGAAGCCCGCAAGCGGATCGACGACATGGCCGAGGTGCTCTCCCAGCACTCCGAGGCCTCCGAGCTCCTCACGCCGGGCAGCGGGATCGCCGAGCAGTCAGCCTTCTGGCCTGACGAGCACGGCACCTGGCACCGGGCCCGATTCGACTGGCTTCGCGAGGAGGACATCGTCGACTACAAGACCGCCCGATCCGTCCACCCCGAAGCCATCCAGAAGGCCGTCTACCAGCACGGCTACTTCCAGCAAGACCCGCACTACCGGCGAGTCGCCATCGAACTCGGCCTGATCCCGCCGCACGGCACCTTCAAGTTCGTGATGCAGGAGAAGGAGCCGCCATACCTGGTGCAGGTCGTCGAGCTCGACTTCCCCGCCCGGGCGATCGGCGCCGAGTACAACGCCCGCGCCGCACACACCTACCGCCTCTGCCAGGCCACCGGCGAGTGGCCCGCCTACAGCTCCACCACCCTGCACATCTCGCTCCCGCCCTGGGCCGAGAAGAAGGCCATCGAGGAGATCTCGTGACTCAGCTCCCGCCGCCCGTCCGCCGGGCACAGCCCCGCCAGGACCAGCCCGCCGCCGGAAGCCCCGCCGGATTCCGGCCGGCCACAAAGGACGGCCGCAAGGCCCACATCGCCATCCAGGGCGTCTCCGGCTCCGGCAAGACCTGGACCGGCCTCTCCATCGCCTGGGGCCTCGCCGAGGGCGCACGCTTCGGCGTCATCGACACCGAGAAGGGCGCTTCCTCCCTCTACGCCGGTGAGCGCGGCATCCAGTTCGACACCCTCCAGATGGACCGCTACGACCCGCGCCTCCTCATCGAGGCGCTGGACGCCGCCGCCAAGGCGGGCTACCCGGTCGTCGTCGTCGACTCCCTCAGCCTCTTCTGGAAGGGCACCGACGGCACCCTCGACCAGGTCGAGAAGGCCAAGTCCAAGTACGGCGGCAACAGCTTCGCCGGCTGGAAGGACGGCACGCCGCTCCAGAACGACATGGTCGAGGCCATCCTCACGTACCCCGGGCACATCGTCGCCACGATGCGATCCCAGACCGAGTGGGTCCTGCAGCCCAAGCGCAACGGCAGCGGAACGGAGCCGGTGATGGTCGGCATGCGTGCCGAGCAGCGCAAGGGCATCGAGTACGAGTTCGACATCGCCGCCGAGATGGACATCAACAACCGGCTCCGGTTCCTCAAGTCCCGCTGCCCCGCCCTGCACCAGCAGATCCTCGAGCGGCCCGACGGCGCCCGCGACATCGCCAAGCCCGTCCTCGACTGGCTCCGCAGCAACCCCACCCAGTAAGGCCACGGCTCGCCCCGAGGCAAGCGGGGCGAGCCACGACCCAGCAGACCACAGCAGAGAGGACCACCGCCATGACCCGCCACCTCAGCCCGGCCGAGCGTCTCGCCTCCGCCGAGAAGGACCTGCTGCTCGAGAACCTCGCCGACCAGTCGTCCTGGGACCGGTACCTCGTCGAGCAGGCCGCGTTCCACTACGGCACCCGCGTCGACGAGTTCTCGGCGAACGACCTGCGCGACGTGCTGCCCGAGATGGCGCACGGCTTCCTCGGCGCCGTCATCAACAGCCTCCGCACCGCCGGCGTCATCGAGCACACCGGGCGGGTCGTCCCCTCCACCCTCGCCAACACCCACGGCCACCGCATCTCGGTCTGGCGCCTGAGCGTCAAGGGCCTCGTCATAGCCGAGCAGCGTCGCCGGGCCCGGCGCGCGCCGACGGAGGCCGCCGCGTGACCGCCGTCATCGTCGCCAGCTGCGTCGTGATCGCCATCGCAGCGATCTCCTGCTGGCTCCGCGACCAGCAGCCCGCCCCATACCGCAGCCGCGACCAGGTCCTCGACGACGTCGCCCGCTACCGCGCCCAGCGCCGCATGCAGGAAGCCATCGACAGCCTCCGCACCTGCCGCGAGATCTACAACCTCCCCGCCGCCAGCCCCCGAAAGGAGACAGGCCAGTGACCATACGACCGGTACCTGCTCACGGAACCTCAGCCCGCGGCTATGGCAGCCCTGGCTACCGCCTCCCCTGCAAGTGTGACCCCTGCCGCGCCGCCCGCAACCGTGCCCAGAAGCATCAGCGCTTCGCCCGAGACACCGGCCGCAGCCTGTTCGCCGACCCGCGGCCGGCCCAGCAGCGACTCTCCGAGCTGCACAACACCATGTCGTGGAAGAGCCTCGTCGCCGCCACCGGCCTCCAGATCAGCGCCCTCGTGCGCCTCTACAACGGCGAGCGCACGAAGATCCGGTGGGAGACCCACGCCGCCATCATGGCGGTCGTAGCCCCCGAGACCGGGGACGGCGGGCAGTACATCGATGCCACCGGCACGACGCGGCGAGTGCGAGCCCTCTCTTACGTCGGCCACTCCTACGCAACGATCGCCGCCGCAGCGGGCTCCGCCACCAACCGAGTCCTCAGCATCGCCAACGGCCACCAGCCCACCGTGCGTCGCGACCTGGCCGAGCGCCTCGCCGCCGTTTGCCGAGACCTTGCCCTGCACCCGCCGGCGACCAACAAGCACACCAGCCGAACGAAGAACGTGGCGCGCGCCAAAGGGTGGGCACCGCTCTCGGCCTGGGACGACGACACGATCGACGACCCGAACGCCCACCCCGACTGGACCGGGTACTGCGGCACCGACCGCGGCTGGTGGACCCACCGCGTCGAGCACATCCCCACATGCGAGCCCTGCCAGGCCGCGCACGACCTGTGGCTGCAGGAGCGCAAGCACCTGAGCGCCGCCGAACGGTACCGGGAACTCGGCCGGGCCCGCGGCGAAGCCTCCAACCGCGGTGCCGCCATCGCCGAGGACGCACGCGAGCTCATGCGGCTTGGCGCCGACTACGACACCGCCGCCCAGCGCATCGGCGTCACCCGCCAGCACCTCCAGCAGGAACTCTGCCGCCACCCCGACCAGACCGCCGCCTAGACCACCCACCCCATTACTGCAGCCGGAGAGACCAGTGAGTGAAGAAGCCATGGATTGGGCGGTGAGTGCGGCACCTGACGTGCTGTCTCACTGGATCCCCGTCCTCATGGGGCTGGCTCGGCACGCAGACGCATTCGGGCGCGGCGCCTGCCCCTCCCAGGAGCTGCTCGCGGAGTACGCCCGCAAGACCGACCGGGCCGTCCGGAACGACCTCACCGGCATGAGTAAGGCCGGCCTGATCCGCCCCGGAGACCCTCGAATCGTCGAGCACATTCCGCCCGATCGTCGCCCCCTTGTGTGGGATCTGGCGATGGAGCGGAGGCGCATCCTCACCGCGACCGACTGGAAGCCCACTTCCGGCCGGTCCGGGCGGAAGCCCACTTCCACCCGGTCAACCCTCGGTAACACCCCCGAAGAGACGCAGAAGCGCAGGTCAGAGAAGAACGACTGGAAGCCCACTTCCACCCGTAACGACTGGAAGCCCACTTCCACCCGGTCGACCACTTCCGGAAACGACAAAACTGCAGGTCAGGAAGGAACGACCGGAAGCCCACTTCCACCGAATCTTTCTAACTACGTAAGCAAGCAGCAGCAGGGGACGCGGTATCCCGACTGGGCCAAGCCCCTCCTCGACGCCCTCCACATGAAGAGCATCGACATCAGCTGGGGCCGGCTCAGCAACCTCCAGTGGATCGCCGTCCAGCAGCTGATCAAGAGCCACGGCATCCCGTACCTGGTGCACATCGCCAGCTCCCGATGGAACCCCCGCAACCCCATCCGGTTCGGAACCCTGCTCCTCGACATCTGGCTCGAGTACCCCGCACCGCCCGTCGGCTCCCCGTGGCACCCCGACACCGCCACCGCCCGCAAGCAGCCCACCAACAACAGCAAGCCGCCGCATTGCGGCCATCCCGACTGCGACCCCGTCTCCCGCACCCGCGAAACCGAGAACGACCGAGGCCTCCGAAGTCTCCAGCCCTGCCCCGACTGCCACCCCACCAGCAAAGGACAAGCCGCGTGACCGAGCCCGCCTGGGAGCACGAGCCC
Source organism: Streptomyces sp. NPDC053493 (assembly GCF_044544825.1). Classification (NCBI taxonomy): domain Bacteria; kingdom Bacillati; phylum Actinomycetota; class Actinomycetes; order Kitasatosporales; family Streptomycetaceae; genus Streptomyces; species Streptomyces sp. NPDC053493. Next base: position 582,836 of record NZ_JBITXS010000002.1, on the reverse strand, counting down.
ATCGAGGACGCGCCCCCGCACAATGCCGACGCCGAAATGGCGATCCTCGGCGCGATGCTCCTCGACCGCAGCTCCATCGAACCCATCGCAGCGATCCTCGCCGGAGCCGCCGACTTCTGGGTCCTCCGCCACCAGACCATCTACCGCACCATCACCGACCTCTACGCCGCCAGCCGCGACCCCAAGATCGACCCCATCACCGTCTCCGCCGAACTCATGGCCTCCGGCGAACTCGCCAAAGTCGGCGGCGCCCCCTACATCCACCAGCTCGCCAACTCGGTGCCCTCCGTCGCCAGCGCCACCTACTACGCCGAACTCGTCCGCGAACACGCCCAACTCCGCGCCGTCCTCGACGCCACCCGCCGCGCCACCCAGCGGGCCCTCACCGCAGCCTCCTCCGCCGCCGAAATCCTCGACGCCGCCATGGCCGACCTCCAGGCCGCCGCCGCAGGCGTCGCCCCCGCAGACGTCAAGCTGTCCGTCGCCGAACGATGGATGGGATTCGTCCTCGAACTGGAAGCCGGCGCCGACCCTCGCGCCCTCGACACCCCATGGATGGACCTCAACGAGGTCATCGAGCTCAAGCCCGGCCAGCTCATCACCGTCGGCGCCGGCACAGGCCAGGGCAAGTCGCTGTTCGGCATGAACCTCGCCGCCCACGTCGCCCTCACCCGCAACAAGCCCGCGCTCGTTGCCTCTATGGAAATGGGCGGCAGCGAGCTCATGGCCCGCCTCACCGCCGCCGAGGCCGGCGTCAACCTCGACAACCTCATCCGCCGCCGCGTCAGCGACACGGACTGGGAAAAGATCTTCAAAGCAGGTCCAAGGCTGCAGAACGCCCAGAACTTCATCCTCGACGACTCGCCCAACCTAACCCTCGGCAAGATCCGGGCGCGCATGCGCTGGATGGCCTCCCGCGGCACCCCTCCGGCCATCGTCGTCGCCGACTACCTCCAGCTGCTCACCCCTGAAAGGGGCAAGGCCAACACCAACCGGGCCAACGAAGTCGCCGAACTCTCACGCGGCCTGAAGCTCCTCGCCATGGAGTTCGAGGTCCCCGTCGTCGCCCTCGCCCAGTTCAACCGCGGCGCCGTGGGCCGCCGGCCGATGGCCAGCGACTTCAAGGACTCCTCGGCGATCGAGCAGGACTCCAACGTGATCCTCCTGATGCACAAGCCGATCAACGACGACGGCTCGCTCGACGAGGAACGCATCGGCGAGATCGATGTGATCGTCGAGAAGAACCGCAACGGTGCCAATGGCCGCATCGTCCCCCTGGTCTTCCAGGGTCACTACGCCCGCCTCCGCTCCATGGGACCGAGGTAACGACATGCTCCAGGACGACATCGACCCCCGCTGCCTCGTCGAAGCACTCACGGACGACATGGAGACCGCCCGGCTCCGACGGCAGCACGAAGCCACCAGCGGTCTCGCTGTCGAAGCACTCCCGACCGTCTATCGCGGGACAGCGTTCCGTTCCGCACTCGAAGCCTCCTGGGCCGCCACCATCGATAGTTTCGGGCTCACCTGGGAGTACGAACCCACCACCGTCACCCTGCCGTCCGGCGCCCGCTACATCCCCGACTTCCACCTGCCGCAGATAGGCGTCTGGCTCGAGGTCAAGGGTGACGGAGTCCCGCGGATCGAGAAAGCCATCGAATACGGCCAGTCCCTCGCCTGCGACTGTCCCAAGTTCGCCTGCACCTGCCGCTGGATCGGCGGCGAACTCGTCCTCATCGGCCACCCGCCACGGGGCTGGACGCCCGACTACGACGAAGACGACCACCGCCCGTACTGGGCCCAGGCGATCTCCGGCCGACACCACGGCGGGCACCCTCGCTGGACCTCGACCCGCGGCCGCGCGGCGTGGATCGGCTACTGCGTCTACTGCCGTCACGCCACCTGGTTCGACTCTCCGCACTGCCGGGCCTGCAAGCGCCGACTCGTCGGCGCCGAAGGCCTCGAATCCGGCAACCAGCAGATCCGCTTCCACCGCATCACGGGGATCGCCGTCGACGACGACAACCCCGCCGTCTGAAGGAGTCCCGCATGTCTGCCGCCCGTCTCACTGCCGCCCGCGCGCTCCTCGACCAGCCGCCGCCCGCCGCCGTCCCCGGGCAGATCGCCATCCCCGACGACGCGCTCAACATCATCCGCGGCACCCTCACCGACCACCACCTCGACCACCCCGACACCCAGACCGACCACATCGCCCGCCAGCTCACCCGCCACGGCTGGACCATCACACCCGCCACCTGACCCGGTTCCACCCGACCGCACGAAGGAGCAGCACCATGAAGCACGTCGTCATGTGGTCCGGAGGCATCACCTCCTGGGCCACCGCCCGCCACGTCATCGCCGAGCACGGCACGGCCAGCACCACCCTGCTGTTCGCCGACACCCGCGCCGAGGACGAAGACCTCCACACGTTCAACGCCCAGGCCGCTGAACAGCTTGGCGTCCCCATCACCCACGTCGCCGACGGCCGTGACCCCTGGCAGGTGTTCGAGGACAAGTCCTGGGTCGGCAACACCCGCATCGCCCAATGCTCCCTGGAGCTCAAGCTGAAGCCCTGCCGCAAGTGGCTGGAGGACAACACCGACCCGGCCGACACCACCGTGTACGTCGGCATCGACTGGACCGAGACCGAGCGCCTGCCGGCCATCGTCCGCGGCTGGGCCCCCTGGACCGTCGACGCCCCGCTCACCCGGCCGCCGTACTCCGACAAGGACCAGTTGCGCGCCGAAGCCCGCGAGGCAGGCCTCATCGACCCCAGGCTGTACCGGCTCGGCTTCGCCCACAACAACTGCGGCGGCGCCTGCGTCAAGGGCGGCCAGGCGCAGTGGGCCCGACTCCTGGACGTCTTCCCCGAGCGGTACGCGAAGGTCGAGACGTTCGAGGAGCGCATGCGGGCCAAGCTCGGCAAGGACGTTGCGATCCTCCGCGACCGCCGCGGCGGCGAGACGAAGCCGCTCACGCTGGCCACGCTCCGCCGCCGAATCGAGTTCCAGCGGTACGCCCAGCCCACCCTGCTCGACGCCGTCGACACCGACGACTGGGGCGGCTGCGGCTGCTTCACCGACGCCGCCTGACCCTGCACGCAAGCCGTCCGCCCCGCAGGCAGCGCGGGGCGGACGGCCACCCCAGCCTTCCACACCACCAGGAGCATGACCATGACCGACCAGACCGCCGCCTGCCGCACGACCCGCCACTGCGCCACTCACGACTTCTGCCACCGCTGCGCGCCGTCTCTCCACAAGGCCACCCAGCATCTCGTCAAGGCGATCGACAGCGCGGGGATTGAGTACTCCGCGTCCGGCCGCGTGTACGCCAAGCTCGCCGCCACGATCCGGGACGCCGCCCGCCAGGCCGCCGGACAGTCGGCCGCGGGCGCCGATCAGGTGCGGGCCATGTGGCCGCAGATCCTGGAGGCGGTCAAGAACCGCCGCCGCTTCACCTGGAACACGCTCTCGCAGAACGCCCAGGTCGCCGGCTTCGACGGAACCACCCTCCAGCTTGGCTTCCCCGACGAGGATGCGCGGGCCGGCTTCACGGACAGCGGCAGCGAGGACGTCCTGACCGCCGCCCTCGCCGAGCAGTTCAACGTGCACTGGCGGATTGAGGCGATCATCGTTCCCCCGGGCGGTGCTGCTGCCACGGCCGCCGCCGGGCTGGCCGCCGGACAGCTGGCCGCCGAGTGCGTGTGCGACGACCGGCCCGAGGAGTGCCCCGCCGTCGGGGAGCAGCCGGTCGCCGAGTGCCCGCAGTGCGACGACACCGGCGCCTGCAACGGCGGCCCCTGCGCCCACCCCGCCGCCGGGCTGGCCGCGCCCACCAACCACGACACCGAGGACCGCCGCCGTCTCGCCGCTGTCGAACGGCTCTGCTCCGGCCGCCCCGGCTACCACACCGTCACCGTCAAGCAGCTGCTCACCGCGATGAGCGACGCCGCCGGGGCCGAGTCGTGACCTGGTGGCAGTGGCTCGCCACCGGCCTCGCCGCCTGGTGCGCCGCCTCCATCCTCACCGCCGCCATCGTCTGCCGCACAGCCCACGTCCTCAAGCACCCGCGCAGGAGCACCTGATGAGCCACGACGACCGCCGCACCACCAAGCGGGTCACCGGCACCTTCACCCTCACCTTCCACGGCAGCTACATCGACGCCGACGACATCCCCCAGTACTTCGAGCAGTGGGTGGACGGCGGCCTGGAGGACCGCGACGACCTCCGCGGCTGGTCCTTCGACATTACGGAGATCGACGAGGTCACCGGCGACCCCGAGGGATTCGACTCATGACCCGGCCCGCAGCCGAGCGGGCCAAGGCCGCCCTGGCCGCGCTCAAGCGGGCCCACATCGCCCTCGCCGAGCAGGCCGGGAAGGACCAGGCCGCCATCGAACGCGTCCGCGCCCTCGCCGAGGAGCTGGCAACCCGAGGTAACGCGCGCACCGGCAACGAGAAGACCCTCGGCCGCCGCATCCTCGCCGCCCTCGACGAGCAGCAGGAGCAGCCGTGAGCGTCCTTCCGCCCTTCTCTGGCCCCAACCCGCGCTGCATCAAGTGCGGCAACCGCGGCGCCTACACCCACTACGTGAACCAGTTCCCGCAGCACCTGCGCCGCGAGTGCGACCGATGCAGCTACCCGTGGCGCGAGGCCACCGTCGAGCAGGAGCTGCCCATCCACGTCGGCGGCAACGCCGAGGACTGCCCCGCCTGCACCGGCACTAACCCGCCCTACCCGTTCCTCTGCCCCGGCCCGAAGGAGCCCCAGCCGTGACCCGCCACGCCCCGGCCGCCAGCTGCCGAACCGGCAAGGCCCGGTACCGCGACGAGGTCGCCGCCAAGCTCGCCCTCGCCCGTATCGACACCGGCCACGGCAACCGCCGCGAGCGCCGCGCCTACCGCTGCCCGCACTGCCGCGGCTGGCATCTCACCAGCCGCCCCTGACCCCGGACGCGCAAAGGGGTGCGCCCAGTCCGCCAAGACCAGCGGGCGCGCCCCGACGGAGGACCCATGACCGACCAGCCGCCGCTCTGGCACGACGGATGGGAGCAGGAGGCAGACCGCAAAGCCGGCATCCAGTCCGACGAACCGATCGCCGGATACGCCCGCCCCTGCAGCAAGCGACACTTCCCATCCCGCCGACCCATCCACGACGTTCTGGAGACCCTGTGAGCCCCGAACTCACCCCGCACCAGCTCCACGTGCTCCGCATGGTCGCCGAAGGCCGCACGCACGCCCAGATAGCCGCCGAGCTCGTCGTCACGCCGAAGGGCGCCACGGCGGCCGTCAACCGGGTGCTCGCCAAGCTCGGCGCCGCGAACGCCCCGCACGCCGTCCTGCTCGCCTGCCAGGCCGGGATCCTCGACGGCCGGCCGCAGCGCCACGGCGACCACGCCGGCTACGAAGCCCACCGGCGCCGCGGCGAGAAGCCCTGTGAGCCGTGTAGGGCTGGCGAACGCGCCTACCGGAACAAGCCCACACAGCCGCACAGCGACAAGCAGGAGGCAGCGTGAACCCCAACTCGACCCCGCCAGAGGCCCTGAGCGCCCCTCTCGCAGCCGAACGCGGCGAGAAGGTAATCCGAGACGGTGGCGACGTGGCAGAGGCTCAGACCGGCGCACAGGGCGTCGAAGCGCGCGACGCCATCCGCGACGCCATCGCCACCACCCTGAACGCCGCCGGCTACTGGCTCCCCGTCGAAGGCCAACGCGCCATTGCCGACGCGCTCGTCGGACTCCACAACAGCGAAGCGGAGAAGTGGCGCCACAAGGCAATCGATCGGGCCGTCAAGCTCGGATGGCTCGAGACGACCCTGCTGGCCGTCACCGAACTCGCCAACGAGGAATGCACCCACCCCGGCGCCTGGGGCGATGGCTACCGCGACGCCCAACTCGGCCTCGGTGAACTCCTCGCCGCCTTCCAGCCGCCCACCGCCTGACCCACCTCGCACCGCCGCAAGGAGAGCCGCCGTGAACGACATGCCCACCTGCACCCGCTGCGCCCGCGACCTCCGCGACGACGAGCTGTCAAGGTTCCTTTGCAGGATCTGCGAAGACCGGACCGCCGCCGCCCTGGTCGCCATCCCCGGCCTCTACCAGCAGTTGTCCCAGCACCTGCAGCGCGGCGCCAGCACCGGGCCCGCCGTCTCCGGCAGCAAGACCGCGCCCCTGCCGCTCCGCATCGACGTCCTCGACGCCCAGATGGAAACCGGACCCGTCCTCGGACCGCTGCAGGCCTGGGTCCGGGACTGGGAGCACCACGGGCACGCCGAACTCCACGAGGCCGGGACGCTGCAGGACCGGGTCGCCGGCGCCTGCCGCACCCTGCGGTTCAACCTGGCCTGGGCTGTGCAGCACCACCCGGCCATTGACGAAGCGGCCGACGAGATCGCGGCCATAGTCCGCACGCTGCAGGGCATGACCGGCGGAGAGAAGCCCGCCCGCCGGCTCCACGCCCAATGCCCCTGCGGCCACCACCTGCCGTTCACCCTCGCCAGCCGCGGCGAAACCTGCCGAGGCTGCGGAGCCGACTACGCGCGCGGAGAGATCATGCGGCTGCCGCTCGCCGAACGGCGGGCCGCGGCTTAGGCGCGTTGACGCGACGCTGGACCGAAGGGATGATCACCCGGCGCGCCTGGTGGCCATCCCGCCCTTCTCGCCCCCTCGCCCGGTATGCACACGGCGTGGAAGAGAAAAGGTTCGAGGTCACCCCGCCCTACCCCAGCGTCGAAGTGCGCCTCCCCAACAACGGCGGGGTCATCAAGGGGCGGCTCAAGACCCTCATGCAGAAGCCGGACGAGCACACCTGGATGGAAGTGACCGTGCCGACATGGACGCGCTGGCGAACCCAGGTCGAAGTCGGTCAGCCGTCACGCGAAGGCATCGCTCCAGGCGAGTACAACCTGTGGGCCCCGGCCTACGCCGTCACCACCGACGAGGAAGACTTTCAGCGCCTCCAGAACGAGTACCGCGAGCAGTTGCTAGCCGCTAAGAAGTAGGCAGCCGCCGCGCCAGGTCCGCCGCGAGCTGGCCGGCGGCCTCACCGCGCGGCGTCACATCCAACTGCTCCAACAGCTGCAAGAACCCCACCGCCCGGCGGGCCTCCGCAGCCGTCAGCAGCGGCAGACGCGGGTCATCGGTGTAGTCGCCGGAAACCGGCTCGGCAGCATCCACGACAGGAACAACGCGCACAGCCACGAACAGGCACGCCGATGCCGACTCCGATACGAAGCGCCGATAGACAAGCCGGACTGCTGTCCCGAAACGTTAGCCCGCTAACGTTTTGCGCTACGGTGGAAAGCGCGATTAGAGACTCCACCGGAGGGCCAGGATGAGCAGCGAACCGTGGACCATCGAACGGATCCGCGACGCCCTCGGAAACCCTGCACTCACCCAGCGCTTCCTCGGCGAGATCAACCGCGCGCCAGCCCACCAGCTCCTCACCGTCTTCGCCAAGTGGGAACGCATCGCCAAGGACACCGTCGCCGCCGTCGACCGCGGCCGGAAGCTCGCCGCCTACGACGCCCGCGGCGAAGAAGCCCCCGGTCCGTGGGTCGACGCCACCGACAAGATCCAGGCCGCTGCCGACCGGTCCCGCACCAGCGGCGCCGCCTGACCTCGGTCGTTTCTTCGTACAGTCAGCGGTCCGCTACGCTGCGCGGTGGAATGATCACTGTAATCGGCGCCAGTGATTTCGCCGCACCCGCCCGGGTGCCCGGAGATCGAGGATCCGCCTTGCAGTACCGGCTGAAGTACGACCCCGCAGCGGAAGCCGTACACGAAGCGATGCCACCCGGCCCCAGCGAGGCACTCACCCTCGCCCTCGCCGCCGCCTGCAACAACCCCATCGGCGCCACCCAGCCCTACGGTGAAGACGACGGCGTCATCCGCATGCTCATCACCGACCACGCCTTCGCCGTCCTCCTCATCGGCGACGTGCTGAAGACGGTCACCGTGCTGCAGATCAACTACCTCGGCTGACCCGCCCCGCGCTGGCAGGAACCGACGAAGCCGCCCCCCGAAGGGTGGATCTTCCGTGGCGCCTCCCACTTCAGCCGGTTGACCGGCCGCTACACCAGACCCATGACAGACCTCACGCAAGCCCTCGAATCCCGCTTCGGACCCGCCGCTGACTGGCCCCTCAAGATCCGCACAGCGCAAGCACAGCTAGAGACCCTCCAGCGCTACATGGGCGATGACTACACCACCTACGTCCGGTGCGCCCGCCAAGCCGTAGACGAGCACCGAGCCCAGGCCGGCGTCCGCACCACCCTCGACCGCCGCGAGCGCTTCGGACTGCTCCTCCATGACGTCGAAAGCACCCGCGGCCAGGAGTCAGAAACCATCGACGTTGCCTGGGCCACGAACTTCGGGCTAGAAATCCTGCTCAACAACGAACAGTACGAACAACTCATTGACGCCGCAGTCGAGGCCAACGAACCCGCCGTGGCCGGCGCCCGCTGACACAACGAAGCCCGCCACCCGAAGGGGTGGCGGGCTCGCTTTCGCTCGCCCACACCTCCGCCTTCGTGCCAGCATCAGCCCACCGCAAACCGCCAAGGGGGGCACCATGCGCCTGACTGCAGCAGTACGCCAGCAACTGCTCGACCAGAACGAAGGCTTCGAGAGAAGGACCAGCTTCGAGGGAAAGAACTTCACCGAGTACCGGACGTACCGGATCACCGGAGGCCAGCTCCACTACCGCTCCAGCGGCAAGACGTCAGGGGCAGACAGCCGCTTCGACAACACCTACGTCGCCACCGACGAAGAGACCCACCGGTTCCTGTACAAGTACAAGGCCGAGCTCAACACCCATGGGCTGTAGCGCGCCCAGCGCCACACGACGAAGCCCGCCACCCTTCCGGGTGGCGGGCCTCTCGCGCATCTACGTCAGGCGGTCATCCGCAGCTGGCCGCCGCCTTCGAAGTCGTCGATCAGGTCGGCAATCTCCGCGTACACCTGCTCCAGGATCGGGCGGTCGTCCTCGGTGTAGAACGCGACGCTGTCGATGCGGGAGCCGGCCGGGCCCGGGATCTTCCCCGGCCGGCGCCCGTGCACCTTGAAGTACCGGTTACTGACCCGAGAGCCGAACCCGGACTGGAACTTCGCCACCGTCTTCGGCTTGTGGCCCTTCTCAGCGAGGAACGTCGACGCATACAGCGGCGTCTCCGACGACTCCAGCTCCGGCTGCTCGCCCATCACGCGGGCCATGATGACCTTGCCCGTCGCCGTCGCGTAGGCCTCCGGGAGGACCGGGCGGAGGATCGACAAGATCTCCGCCTGCTCCTTGTACGGCACCGGGCCGGCCGCCGCGGTGATCTCGCGGGCCGCCGTCGGCGCCACCTCGTAGCGGCCGTGCTTGCGGATCGCGGGCAGCACCTCGTGGGTGACCCAGCGCTTGAAGGCCTTGGCCTCGGGACGGTCGGAGCGGATGATCAACGTATAGAGCCCCGCTTCATTGATCACGGCCCGGTTCGGGTTGCCCGGCTTTCCATCGGTCAGACGGATGGAATCCTTCTCATCGGCGTCGAGGCGCGCCAGCACGCTGCCGACGTTCGAGATGTCCAGAACCGCGCAGACATCGCCGGCCACCCACCAGGGCTCGCCGTCGCGGATCAGGGTCCGGACCTCTGCCCCTTCGAAGCTGAAACGCTCGACGGCCCCGTTCTCGCCGGGGCCGTCCTGGGATGCGACCATGGTCGTGGTCTCTCCGATCTGTGGACACAGTGGATTGATCGCTAGGCCCACCCGAACCGCCAAGTACCGGGTGGGCCTTGCTGCGTTCAAGGTAGCGGAAGGTCGACTAGCTTGCTACAGCTTCGACTAACTAAGCGGCTAAGCTAGCGGAAGATAGCGAGGGCGGGCATCATGGCGACCATGCCCGCCAATACACCCGAAGACCGTCAGCGGCTCGCCGAGGCCGCCGCAGCCCGCAGACGAGAGCTCACTCTGTCCGTCGCTGCCGCCGCTGAGGCGGCAGGCCTGGCCAAGGACACCTATAAGCGCGTCGAGCGCGGACTCCCCATCCGCGACAGCGGCTATATCAAGATCGACAAGGCCCTTCGTTGGGCGCCCGGCTCAGCCGCCGCCATCCTGGAAGGCGCCGCAGGCGCCATCACTGTCGAACGAAGCCCTGGAGGGGCAGGGTTCGTGCACGCTGCGATCCCAGACGAAGAGCTCAAAGGAGCCGTCACCAACGCGATCGTCGCCGTTGCGGACACCCTCACCGCGCGAGAGATCCGGGACATCTCTGACCGGGTCCTCGCAGAGCTGCGGCAGCGCGGCCTGCTCGACGAAGAGTGAGGTGGAAGCCGAAGGCCCCTCCGGGTACCCGGAGGGGCCTTTGTTCTGCGGCAGTTACGCCTCGCCGTCTTCCTCGCTGAAGGGCGGGAGCGGGATGGTGTACGACAGCGCGTACCGGTCGGCTGCCGTAATGATGTCGCAGGTCTCGACGGGCTGATTCCCGACGAAGTAGGTGCGCGTAATGACGAAGACGGGCACTCCCGGCGCCACCTCAAGTTGCTCCACCTCGTGCGGGCGCGCCGCGCGCGCCACCACATCCTCTGTCACGTGTGTGATGTGCTGGCCGATGAGGTCGAACCGGGGGACGACGCCGCTGACAGGACTGGCCTCAGGTTGCTCGATGGGCGTCCCCCGCGTCAGATCCAGCGGCTCGTAGGACGTGGACAGCTTGATGGGCTTGTCGTCGGCGAAGAATGTGTACGTCGTGCGCATCACCTCGGCGCCGGGCTCGATTGCGAGGCGCTCGGCCACGGCCCTTGTCGCGATGGTGGCGCGGCTGCTGTACTCCCACTCGGCTTGCTGGCCGGCCCGAGCGGCTGCCGCCTTGACGGGTGAGCCTTTGGGGCGCACGCCGTACAAGTCTCCAGCGATGCGTTTGCTGGGGGGCGCTTGCTCGCGGACGAACGTACCGACGCCCTGTCTTTTGACGACGAGCCCTTCGCTCTGCAGTCGGTCGACTGCCATGCGGACGACGATACGCGAGACCCCGTAGTGGGTCATCAGCTCGGCCTCGGACGGGATTTGGTCGCCTGTCGCGAGGTCTCCGTCCGTGATCTGCGCACGGAGGTCTGCGGCAACCTGCTCGTAGGCGCTCTTCCCGGTCTTTGAAGCCATCCGTTCCTTCCTCGTCTACTCGATAGGACCAGTGAAGCACGGGGTCTGACCTGCGGTCTATCGCGACTACGGCGCGTCGTTCACCGACTCCCTTGCGCAGTCGTGCCACTCGTTATAACGTCTCCCTTGTCCGCAGCTTTCAAAGGGCTCGCAACCTTTGTGTGCTGCATAGAAATGGCCCCACGGGGAGTTCGCGGTGCTCGCAACACCGCGCCCGAGGGGCCGCGCATCAGGTGTCTTGGAGGAAACCGATGCACGACAACCTTACCGTCAAGGCGGGCCGCCCCGCCTCCGTCTCGCCCCTGAGGCCGAAGGACGTGGCTTCCGCGCTCGGCGTCAACGTCCAGACCGTCTACGTCTTGGTGCGCCAGGGAGATCTCCCGGCCTACCGGGTCGGTACCGGCCGCGGCACGATCCGCATCAGCCGCGCGGCCTTCGACCAGTACCTCGCCGACCGCGGCATCCCCGCTAGCGAACTGGCGGTGGCCTCATGAGCGGCCCTACCCAGCGGCCTTCGACCGCCCGCCTCTTCTCGGCGCCGCTGCCTGAGCTTCTGGCGGAGACCAACGCGGAGATCATCGACGCGCCGGCCGAGTACGAGCACTTCGAAGGCGTGGCTCTCCGGCAGAGCGCCGGCCCGATCCAGGTCGTGCTGCCGAAGACCCAGAGCCCTCGCGAGAGGGACGCGATGGCCCGCCTTCTCGTCGGCCGTCTCCTCGGTACCCCGATGCTTCCGCTGCCGACCAGCCTGGAGGCTCGTTCCTTCGGCGGTGCCCTGTGAGCGCCACCGCGGTCGAGGCCGCCACCGTCGCCCCGCAGCGCCGCCGGATCGTCGTCGGCAAGAAGGTCGGCCGCGGCCCGCTGGTCCTCGTGATGTCGGACGCCGACAAGGCCGCCCACGCCGCCGCCTCCTACGTTCGCCCGGCCCGGTGATCGTGATGACCGCCGAGGAGATCCAGGCCGCCGCGCACGCCCAGCTGCAGGAGCAGATCCGCCGGAACCAGGAGTCTGCCGCGCGCGCCCAGGCCGCCGCGGAGCAGGCCAGGTACCAGGCCGACTGCATCCGTGCCGAACGCCGCTAGCAGCGGCCGTCTAGCCGCCAGGGCCGGCGGTCCATTCCCCCTGCCGCCGGCCCCGGCACCCCACCACCACACCCGTACCTCTGCCACGAGGAGATTCGTCATGCCCGCTTTCGCCCTGATCCCGTCCGATGGACCGTCTGACCGGCAGCTCGCCGAGGTCGAGGCCGGTGTCCGCGCCAGCGTCGTCGCCGACTACCTGACCGCCCAGCGCGCTGGTGACCAGACAGGTCTGCTGGCCGCCGAGTACCTGGCCGCGCAGATCGACAACTCCACGCCCGACGGCCCGCGCCTCCTCGACGAGCTCGCCGGCCTCACCCAGCCCGCCGCCGCGTGATGGCCGAGGACGTCTGCCCGCAGTGCGAGGAGCACGCCCGACTCCACAGCGGTAACTGGCTCGGCCTCGGGGACCAGAGCACGCCGTGCCCCGAGTGCGACGACCACGCCAAAAACGGCTGTTCCGACAAGCGCAAGAAGTGGAGCTGGTGGTAGTCCTCCGCCCTCCTCGCCAACCTCGAAAGGAGCCCGTCATGGGCCTGTTCAACCGCAAGCCGCAGCCGAAGGGCTACCAGCCGACCGACGCCGAGATCGCCTCGGCCGCCAAGAAGCTCAACGCCGACAGCGGCGATGAGGCCTGGGACCTGACCCTCCACTCCGGCGACTACAGCCAGCAGACCGTCATGCGGATCCTCTCCGCCTGCGTCGACGACATGGGCGAGGACGAGGTCCGGTGATCGTCGACTGGCGGCAGACCCGCCGGCCCAGCATCGCCTTCGCCGTCTTCGGCGCCCTGGCCTTCGTGTTCGGCGCGCAGGTCCCGCTCCTGTGGCGTCTCGCGCTCGTCGCCTCCGCAGTCCTCGCCGTCGTCGCATCCGCCGTCGAGCCCGGCCCGCCGACCCTCCGAGCCGTCAAGCCGACCCGCATTCCGACCCAGCAGTCCACCGGAACCTGAAGGGATTGATCACCGTGAGCACCGCCATCGAGAAGGTCAACGGCCACGCCGTGGCCCACGAGCCGCGGTTCGACCCGGTCGCGCTCGCCGAGGCGGACGCCATCCGCACCCGCAGCGAAGCCGAAGCCCGCGCCCGGATCATCGAAGCCGAGGCCAGGGCCAAGGCCGCGGAGACGCTGGCGGCCGAGGAGGCCGAGAAGCTGCGTCTCGCGAACGAGCGGCAGCGGATGAAGACGGAGAAGGAACAGGCTGCTCACGAGGCGTACCTGGCGGAGCAGGCCGAGAAGAAGGCGCGCGCGGACGCGGCCAAATTCAAGGCCGAGGCTGAGGCCGCTGACGAGGCGGCCGAGGAAGCGGCGCGGATGGCCGAGCAGCAGCGTGCTGAGCGGCTGTGGAAGTGGGGCGCCCGCGCCATCTACGCCGTCGGACTGGTCATCGCCGCTCCGGTTCAGTTCCTCGCCTTCTGGGACCCGCAGCGGAAGTTCATGGTGGCCGCTCCCGCCCTCCTTGAAGGCCTCGCCCTCGTCCTGGCTTGCGGCGCAGCCTGGGCGGTCGCCCACCGACGCGACGTCCTGCCGTACCGGATCGGCATCATGCTTGGCGCCGCTGTCGCCGCCGCAATCAACCTGTGGCACGGCGTCACGGACCCGGACATCGGGCTCAACGCCGGCCTCATCGGCGCCATCGCTTCCCTCGGCGGCCCGATTGTCCTCATGGCCTACGAGCACGGCATCGCACAGAAGGCAGACGGCATCCCGTCCGCCCGAGAGCGCCGCGCAGCCCGGCGAGCGAAGGCGAAGGAGGACGCTGCACGCGAGAGGGCGAAGACCGAGAAGACTGTCGCCGAGGCTCAGGCCCGCGAGGCGAAGAGGCTTGCCGAGATGCGTGAGGCGGAAGAGCAGAAGCGTCGCGATGAGGACCGCCGCAACGCGCACGACAAGGTGTGGCAGGTCGCCGATTCGCTCCGCTCCGCGCGTGGCCTGCCGGTCGTCACCGAGGGCGTCTGGAGCGAGGCCTGGTACCGGGTGACGGGCTCGAAGGTCGTCGGCATCACACCCGAGATCGAGGCCAACTCGAAGGCCGCGCAGGCCCGCATGAAGGTAGCCACGGACGTTCCGATAATCGGTGACTTTTCGCAGGTCAATTCCCATCGACCCCCGGCCGAGAAGAAGGACCCGAACGCCCCCGACGGACGCCGCAACAACGGAGGCACGCCGCCCCGCCGAGTACCCGGCGACACGCTGCCTGTGAGCGCCATCGCCCGGACCCAGGCACGCATCGAGCGCACCCCCGAGGAGTCGAAGTGACCACCGCCCCGAACGCCGAGACGGCCGTCCAGCGGCCCCCGCTGACCCTCGTCAAGGACGGCGTCTCCCAGCCCGTCGAGGGCACGATCATCAAGCATCAGGGCGACGTGCTCGCCGAGCGGCCGGCGTGGCTCGTCGCGGCCAAGGACCGCACCGACCTTGCCAAGGACCACGCGCTCGGCAACCGTCTCTACGTCGGCTGGACCCTCCGCGGCTACGGCCGGCTCGCCGCCCGCTGGATCGACGGCTACCGCGACGACTACCCGCAGATGATCCGCACCGCCCGCGCCGATGTGAAAGCCGCCAAGGGTGACGCGGCAGCCGAACAGGCTGCCAAGCGCGCGGTGCAGCAGCTCCGCGAGGACTACAAGAAGCACCGCCTCGTCTACACCGCGAAGACCAGCGCATGGGGTGCAACGATCGGCACCGCCGCCGGATACGGCGCGGTCGCCGGCGGCGTGTGGACCAGCATCCTCATGGCCATCGGCACCCTCACCTACGGCGCGCTCAAGGGCCGGCCCCAGGCCGTCGAGCTGGAGGACGACCCGGGTCGCATCGAGATCCTCGCCGGCGAAGGCGAGCCGTTCCCGATCGCCGACGCCACGACCCGAAAGGAAGCCGCTGAGTGCGTCCGCCGCGCCCTCGTCTCCGAAGGCATCGCGGTCGCCGACGTTGAGGCCGGGCGCCGCTACGACTGGGGCTGGGAGATCAACGTCCGCCTCAAGAAGGGCACTCCCGCCGACCTCATCGCCAAGGCCGGCGACCTGGAGACCCCGCTCGACCTGCCCGTCGACGGACTGCTGTGCCAGCCGCTCCGCATCAGCCGGGCCCGCGCCACCCTCCGCCTCGTCGCCAGTGACCCGTTCATCAAGATGCCGCCCCTGCCCGACCGGGCGCCCAACAGCGGCCGCATGCGGGACAAGGCGCTGGTCGCCATGAGGATGGACGGCCAGCCCACCGAGATGTCGTTCCTCGGGCTGCACTGGATCGTCATCGCCTCCTCCGGCGGTGGCAAGTCCGTCACCATGCGAACCATCGGCGACGTCCTCACCGCCTGCCAGGACGTCGTCGTCATCGACCTCGACCCCGGCGGCAACGGCCTGGAGCCCCTGGCCGACGCGGTCGGCGTGCGTGCCGTCGGACCCGACGAGATGCACCGCATCGAAGCGATCCTGGAGAAGCTGCTCAAGGTCGCGAAGGCGCGGGCCACACTCCTCGGCAAGCTCGGCATGGGCGACAACTGGATCCCGTCAGCCGAGTACCCGGCGATCGTCGCCGTCATCGACGAGTACCCGCAGCTGTCCCCGCAGGCCAAGGCGCTTGTTGTCGGCATCCTCCGCGTCGGCCGCAAGGCCCGGGTTCAGATCGGGCTCGCCGCACAGGAGGCCACGAAAGACTCCATCGGTGCCGCCATCGCCGACAGCATCGCGCTGAAGATCGTAGGGCCCGCCCGGCACCAGGACATCGTGCAGGTTTTCGGCGCCGGAGCCGGAGCGAACGGCTACCGTCCCGACCGGCTCCACCCTGCCGAGGGCGAAGACCCCGCCGACGCCGGCAAGGTCTACATCATGGGCGCTGGCCAGCGAGACCCTCTCATCCACAAGTTCATCGCGATCAGCGGCGCCGAGGCCAAGGAGCGCGCCGCCGCCCGAGCGGCTGCGGGACGTCCCTGGATCGACGCGATCTCGCTGGAGACCGCGGGCGTCACCTTCGACGACCTCGACCAGGTCAAGCCGCACACCGTCCTGCCCGAGGCCATCGAGCTCGCCCGGCTCGCCTTCACCGCCCACGGCGACCCCGAGCGCCTGACCAGCGAAGAGATCTACGACTACGTCGCCTCGGCCTCAGAGGCGTGGGCGCCGCAGGAGGACGAGGAACCCGACAAGGCGCTGGCCCGCTTCCAGAAAGCCCTCCGCGACCAGTCCGAGCAGATCGCCTCCGGCATCGACATGAAGACCAAGCAGTGGCGTGGAGGCCGCGGGTACTACCTCGCCACGCTGCTCGAGCTGATCGGGGAGACGAGCGCCGAATAGGCGCCGATCGCCCGAACCGAGGGTGTGACGCCGCAGGTCACGGCCGTGACGCTGCCCGTGACAGGGGCGTGACCGCGACCCGCTACCCGTGACGCGTCACACCCACGTCACACCCACCCGCACCGCTCTGACCTGCAACGTAACGGGCCGTCACGCGCCCTGTCACGCCCTATATGCGAAGAACATCCACAGCCTGAAGGAGAACCCGATCATGGCCCTCAAGTCCCTCTACGAAGCCAAGCGCGGCCACGCCAAGAAGCTGTGCAGCGACGTCCGCCCCGGCGACCTGCTCTACGTCATCCACGACGTCGAGACCCGCGTCGCCCCCTACGAGGACAGCCAGCTCTACGAGGAGTACGAGGTCACCAACGACACCGCGCCGTTCACCGGGCACCCCATGGTCTGCAGTACCAGCCCCAACCGTCGAGGCGGCAGCGAGCTCAGCGTCACCCAGCTCCTCACCCACCACCGCGAGGTCCACGGCAAGCCGCCCCGCGGCATCCGCAACATCGCCGACACCCCGCAGGCCGCCACCAACCACGACGTCGCGCAGCGAACCCACGCCGCGCACCAGAAGGACATGAGCCGCGGCGACGGCTCCAAGAAGATCCTCGCCGCCGCCGGCGCCAAGCGAAGCCGCTGGTTCTGACGGTTGCCCGATCCGCCCGACCCGCGCGGGCGGTGAGGGGAGCCGGGACAGACCCGAGCCCACACCCACGGAGGAACCCATGGCCCACACCGACAAGGAACTCGCCCAGATCGCGACCGGAGCAGCACGCGCCGCAGGCATGGACGCCGGACGCACCCGCGACCTTCTCCGAGCCGCCGGCCTCACCGACGCCGAGCTGCAGCGCGCCCTCTTCTACCTGGAGAGCAACAGGCCGCTCCTGGGCCGCTGACCTTGCCCGCAACTTGCCCGATCCGCCTAACCCACCCAGGCGAGTAGGGCCGGGCTACGCCCCGCGCCTACCAAGACGAGAGGAAGCCCTCATGGGATCCGCAGACCGTTGGCCCGACCTCACCGGAAAGACCTGGGCTAACAAGACCTCGCTCGAGATGACGGACGACGAGGTGAACGACGCCCGCGCCACCTTCGAAGCGGCCGGCCGCAGCGACTACGAGAGCGAATGGCTCCGTCGCCACGGCTTTCCCGAGAACTACGGCCGCTGACCTCACCAACTCGGGGCGCCCCTGACCGCCTGGACAGCACCAGGGGCGCCCCACCTCCCGCGAACAGGAGACCACTAGATGACCACGCCCACCCTCGCCCCCGTCAAGGCCGACGTCGACGCACGGCAGCTCATCGCCGATATCGAGCAGTACCTCGCCCAGCAGGCCAGCACACGGACTGCCCACCCGCTCGTCACCAAGACCACCGCCGAGCTCGTCACCGAAGCGCTCGGCACCCAGCCCGCGCCGGTCGCCGCGCCGACCCTCGAACCGCCCAGCCGACTCTGGCGCATCCTGCCCGACTGGACACTGAGCATCATCCGCCAGCTCCACGCCGGCACCACCCGGCACATCACCGTCGCCCAGCACCTCGAACTCACCGCGCTCGTCATCGAACGCTACGGCTGGGAGCGCGGCGCCCTCCGCACCAACAGCGGCCGGCGCTGCATCCTCGGCGCCCAGGCCGTCCTGTTCCGCCTCGGCTACGGCGACGAGCACACCGCCCACGCCGCCGGTCGCCACATGCAGAACATCCTCGCCGCCCGAGGCATCACCGACCCCTACCACCGCTGGAACGACCAGCACGGCCGCAGCAAGACCGAGATCCTGCACCTCATCCGCACCGCCGCCGCCAACGCCGGGGAGAATCGATGACCAGCAAGCGCTGCCCCTCAGCCCAGATCGACAACGAACCCTGCAGTGACGGCGCCCACGACCACCTGTTCCTCGACGAGACCAACGCCGGAACCTACGGCTGCGAACGCCACATCACCCAGCTGCTCATCCGTTTCCCGCGCAGCCGAGTCGTCGGCAGCGCCCACGACCCCGGGTCCGGCGTCCGCATTTTCAAGGCCGCCGTCGCCGCCCGGAGGAACCGATGAACCAGCCCCGATGAACCGTCGGAGCCGGCGGTCGATGAACTATCCGCGGCCCTCGCCTGTCTCGGCAGGGGCCGTCGGTGTCGCGCGAGCCATCCACCGACCCGTGCCCCTCGACTCCATCGGCCGCAGTAGCGGAGTCAGCCCGAACAGCTCGCAAAGCCGGACCAGTTCCGTGCGGCACTCAGCCTCAGAATCCGCCTGCACCGTGAACACCGTCGCCATGACAGCAGTGTGGCGGATAGAAGGGCCCTATCCAGAGATAACCTGAGATAGCTTGACACGATCGACCGCCGAACTTACGGTGTGCTCAATTGGAGCTTTGCGCCTGCTGAGGGCCGCCCACGCTGGGGCGGCCTTTCGCATTCTCGGGGGTGGCCATGGCTGACGAACCCATCCTCGTCGATGAAGGTGCCGCAGCCTGGTACGCGGGACGTCCTGGCGTCACCATCCGACGGTGGGCCCACGAAGGCCGAATCGGGCGCTACGGAACCGGCCGAGGCAAGGTTCGCTACAACATCCTCGAACTCAACATGGCCGACAGGGACGAGGAGACCAACGCCCTTATCGAGCCCGGCGACGTTCCTCCGCTACCTGCCGGCGACCGCGCCGCCTGATCTGCCCACCACTGCGCGAGGGGGTATTCGATGCCGTTCCCTCCTGGCACCCCTACCGTCACGATCACGGGCACGCTTCCCGCGGCTGTGACAGGTACTGGATATGGCGGCAAGGTGGTGTTCACGCCGTCGTCCTACCTGGTGGATACGGGCCGCGCGGCTATCTACCTCGGCGGCGGCGAGGTGACCATCGCCAATGGCTCCTTCTCGGCGGTGGTCGTCCCGAACGATGCGTCAGGCGTTGGGCCTGCCGGTTGGCGCTGGCGCATCAGTCTTGAACCGGTTGGTGCTCCGAGCCAGCAGTTCTACGCCTACGTCTCGGGTACCGGCACCGTCGACATCTCCAGCCTGATCCCCGTACCCGCCCCTGACGGCGGCTCGGCAGGCAGTGGCGCCGTGTCGTCCGTCAACGGGAAGACGGGCGTCGTCGTCATCACCTACGCGGATGTGGATGCCGAGCCTGAGGGCACCGTCGCCACACACGCGGGCGCCAGCGACCCCCACGGCGACCGCACATGGGCCGTCCAGCAGTTCGCTGCCAAGAGTGCCAACCTGAGCGACCTGGCCAGCGCAGCCAGCGCCCGCACGAACCTCGGGCTCGGGAATGCGGCCACCCGGAACATCGGCACGACTGCAGGCACCGCCGCAGCTGGTGACGACCCGCGCTTCAACAGCAGCGGAGGCGGCAGCACCATCCGCTGGGCCGAAGCTCGCATCAGCGACGGCGCCGTTGTCGACCTCCCCTCCGCCCCATCCTGGGCGATCGTCGCCACCTCGGTGGGCACGCAACTGAAGTGCTCGATCGCTGCCCAGGCCGGCGACCGAATCGCGGCCGAGGTGCTGATGCTGAACTCCGGCACCCGGTTCTACGACCTCGCCCTGCTCAGCAGCGGCGGCGCTATCGCGGTCTACGACAGCTCTGGCACGTCCAGCCCTTCGAGCGAGGGCTCGCCGTGGATGTACTACAACACCTCGTTCCCGCGCGTCCCAGGCGCCGCCCGGTTCACCGTCGGCGCCGGCCACACCAGCGGCGGCCTGGCCACCGTGGCACTCGTCAACCAGGGCACCAGCAGCGCCCGGGTGTACGCGTTCGCGGGCTACCCCTGGATCATGCGCCTCGCCAACCTCGGCCCCGAGCCCGCGTAGGTCACAGGACAGTCACACCGCCCGCACGGCGCCTCCACGTCCGCCACCCTGACCCGCATGCCAGACACCACGCCTCGCCGCCTCTCCCGCAACACGAAGATCGTCGCCGTGCTCGTCGCCCTCCTTGTGTGGACCGGGCTCGCCAGCGGCTGGACCGACAAGGGCTGCGACTTCGTGCCCCAGTCGTACTTCCTCGTCATCAGCCACGGCACACCCGACAGCGACGAGGGCTGCGAGCCCGAGCCCTCCGGGCCCGAATACACCGACCGCTACTACCGGTGAGGAGGTGGCGCCCGTGGCCGGCAACCCGCGTAACGGGCGCCCCTACCGCGACTTGTGCACCTGGCTCCGCTCTCAGGCCCTGCCCTGCTGGATCTGCGGCCGGGACATCAACTACGCCCTCAAGGGTAAGGACGCTCAACGGTCACGGTGGGCATTCACCCTCGACCATGCCCAGCCCCTCAGTCGTGGCGGCGCCCTCCTTGACCGCGCCAACGCCCGAGCAGCACACCGTGCCTGCAACTCAGGTAGAGGCAACCGCATGCGCCCGGCTGAATCCCGTCGAGCTTCCAGAAGGTGGTGAGCATGGGCCGCGTGACTCTTCGAGTGGCGCACGAACTCCTGTCTGAGTTCGAGCAGGTTCTACACCTCCTCGCGTGCATGGAAGTCGCGAGAGACGAGAGGGACGCCGAAGCTGTAGTCCTGACGTTGGATGCTCCGATGGCGCCACCTCGCGCTGCATCGATGACTCCGTGGTTCCAGGCCCGTGATGGGCAGGCATCAGTGTCCAGCATCGAGTGGTACGACGCTGACGGCGTGCGCATCGCGGCAGAGTGACCCCGTGCTCTACGTCGTCACCGGGCCGCCGGCCTCAGGTAAGAGCAGCTGGATCCAGGCTCGTGCTACGGCGCGTGACATTGTCATCGATCTGGATCTGATCACTCGCGCCCTGTCTGGTCCTGGTGCACCGCAGTGGAACCAGGACCCCAATCTCCTGCGCGTGGCGCACAAGGCGCGATACGCCGCGATGTACGAGGCGTTCGAGCTGCGCGACAAGGTTGACGTCTACCTCATCCACACCATGCCGAGCGGCAAGGCTATGGCGAAGTACAAGCGGCTCGACGCGCGCATCGTGGCTGTCGACCCTGGGCGAGACATCGTCATGCAGCGCATCGAAGCGATGCGTGACCTGGAGATGAAGCGGGTGGCCACCCGCTGGTATCGGCAGCACCGAGCGTCACGCTCCGATGCAATGCCGCAGTCATCGAGGGCCTGGTGAACGCGGCCTGGCCTGTTCTTTGAGCTCAGGACCGGGCGACCCAAAAGCCCTTCTCGCCCGATTTTTTGCGCGGCCGTCAGAAAGATCTTGACCCGAGTCCCAGGATTCATGAAATAGCGACTCTCTGTAACCGTGACGCTCTGTCATGGAGGTCGATCATGGTCGAAGATTCGATCCGTCAGGAGCTTGACAAACTGGGTGTGACCAGTACCGCTCCCGGTCTCGCGGAGATGGCGCTGAAGCTCGCCCGCGCACTCGACCAGATCCCTGACGGTGACTCTCCGACATCACAGGCCGTCGTCGCCGACAAGCTGCACGGCCTCATGGTCCGCCTCCGCGCCCTCGCGCCCATCAAGTCAGAGGGGGACGGCGTCGATGACATCACTCGCAAGCGAGAAGAGCGCCAAGCGGCAGTCCGCCGCAAGGCCTCCGGCGGCTGACACCCGGGCACAGGGCTGGCAGCAGCCGCCCATTGAGATCGTCCCGCCGTCCGTCTCGACCGCTGGGCAGGAGGCAATCGACCTCGCCGCCCGAGCGGGCCTCCAGCTCGACCCATGGCAGCAGCACGTCCTCCGGCAGGGCATGGGCGAATCGGCCGACGGAAGCTGGTCAGCGTTCGAGGTCTGCGTCAACGTCCCGCGGCAGAACGGCAAGGGCGGCATCATCGAAGCCCGCGAACTGTGGGGCCTCTTCATCGGCGGCGAGAAGCTCATCCTGCACAGCGCGCACGAGTTCAAGACCGCCAAGGCCGCTTTCAAGCGCGTGGAACGGCTCATACGTAGCTGCCCTGACCTGCACAAGCGCGTCAAGGCCTACCGATACACCGTGGGCGAGGAAGCCATCGAGCTCCACACGGGGCAGACGCTTCGCTTCATCGCCCGCAGCAAGGGTTCCGGCCGCGGTTTCACCGGTGACTGCAACATCCTCGACGAGGACATGATCCTCGGCGACGACGCCATGGACGCCCTGCTGCCGACGATGGCGGCCGTCGAGAATCCGCAGATCTGGTACCTCGGGTCGGCCGGCATTGGACCGCTTTCGGTACAGCTCGGCCGCCTGAGGCGACGCGCCCTGGCGGCGATCGAAGCCGATGCGGTCGACCCGTCACTCGCCTACTTCGAGTGGTCTGCTGCTCTGCACCTGGACGAATGCCCAACCGGGTGCACGGCCCACGACGACGCGGCGTCGGACGAGGCCGTCTTGAAAGCCAATCCGGCGGTGGGCTACCGGCTGACGCTGGAGAAGGTCCGGAACGAGCGGATGACGCTGAGCCCGGCCGGCTACGCCCGTGAGCGTCTCGGCGTCGGCGACTACCCATCGGACGGCAGCGACACCTGGCAGGTGATCGGCGAGGACGTCTGGCGGGCCCTGGCTGATGCGAAGTCCCGGCCTGACGGGGCTCTCTGCATGGCCATCGACGCTACACCTGAACGGGACTACGCCGCGATCGTCGTGGCCAGCCCGTGGCGGGGCGGAACGCACCTTGAGGTCATCGCCCATCAGCCCGGCCTGGGCTGGGTGGTGGAGAAGGCGAAGGCCCTGGAAGAGAAGTGGGGCCCGCGCTGCTGGGTCGTGGACGGCGGCGGACCGGCTGGCTCGCTGATTCCGGCCTTGGAGGAAGCGCTGGGCCGTTCCGTGGTGCAGCCGAAGGTCCGGGAGATCGCCCAGGCCACAGGCCAGTTCTACGACGCGGTCGTCGACCAGTCCATCTCGCATCTCGACCAGGCGCCGCTCGCGGTCGCCCTCGCGGGCGCCCAGAAGAGACCGCTGGGTGATTCCTGGGCGTGGGCTCGGCGTGGTGTCGGCGTCGACATCAGCCCGCTCGTTGCAGCCACTCTCGCCCGCTGGGGCCTCGGCGCCGAGGTCGAGGACGTGGTCGATCCGCTCGACAACATCTGGTGAGGGGAGGTCGTATGGGCCGCAGGCTGCTGCAGAGCGCCGCCGGGGTCGCAGGGAGCGTGACGGGTGCGGCCCTGCGTTTCGGCCCGGCAGTGGCCGGCGTGGGCCTCGTCTCCTACGGTGCTTGGCTCGCGTGGGCGCCGTCCGGCTTTATCGTCGCTGGGGTGCTGATCCTGGCGGACCAAGTGGCGGGACGGAGGAACAGGTGAGCTTTCTCTTCGGGCGCCGCGAACAGCGGGCCTCATGGATCCCCGAGCCGCCTATCCCGACGAACGGCGCGCAGGGCAGCGGCAACTTCGCGCGCGTGGACCTCTCGCGCACTGAGGCGTCGCTGCAGAAGGTGGCCGTCTGGTCATGTGTGGACCTGGTGGCCACTGTTGCTGAGACGATGCCGCTCGACTACTACCCGCGGCCTCGGAGCACCCAGCCGCTTCCCTCCTGGATGGCTGACCTGGCGGGCGACGGCTACGGGCTGCCGGACTGGATCCACCAGTTCGTCTGGTCGGACATGCTCCGCGGGAACGTGTACGGCATTACGGGTGCCCGGGACCCGAAGCGGGGCACGCCGACGCAGATCGTGCTGCAGCATCCCGACCTCGTTGGCGTGACGCTGGACGGTGCAGGCCAGCCGGTATGGCGGGTGAACGGGGAAGAGGTGCCACGGGAGGACTTGTGGCACAAGCGGGCTCACACCGCGCCGGGCCGGCTCCTCGGGCTGTCGCCGATCGCCCTGCAGGCCACGACGATCTCGACGGGCATCTCGGCCCTGCGCTTCGGCGCCTCCTGGTTCGAGGACGGCGCCCACCCGTCGGGCATTCTCTCCAGCGACCAGGCCCTCGATGCCCGGCAGGCCCTGACTGCCAAGGAACGGTTCATGGCGGCGGTACATGGGCGCAGAGAGCCCGCGGTGCTGGGGAACGGCTGGAAGTACCAGTCGATCCAGATCAGCCCCAACGAGTCCCAGTTCCTGGAGACGAACAACTACACCGCCGCTGAGTGCTGCCGAATCTTCGGTCCGGGATTCGCCGAGATCTTCGGCTACGAGACCGGTGGCAGCCTGACGTATTCGAACATCGAGCAGCGGTCCATCGACCTCTTGACCTACGCGGTGGATCCGTGGCTTGTGCGCATCGAGAGGGCCCTTAGCGCCCTTCTGCCGCGCGGGCAGGTCGTGCGGTTCAACCGGGCTGCGCTGGTGAGAACGGACCTGCTGACGCGTTACAGGGCCCACGCCATCGCGCTGCAGAACCGCTTCAAGGTCGTGAACGAGGTTCGTGACCTTGAGGAAATGGGCCCCGTCCCTTGGGGCAATGAGCCGAACCCGACAGGGGCGGCACCGTCGGACCCCGAAGGAGGTCAGCCGTGAACGACAAGAGCGAACGCGCCTCCGCGAAGGGGATCGTGCGACGCGCCTTCCCGGTGCAGCTGGAGACGCGCGCCAAGGCAGGATCCTCGAGTGTCACCACCATCAGCGGCTACGCGTCGGTGGTCGAAGAACCCTACGAGATGTGGGACTTCCTCGGCTCCTATGCTGAGGTGGTGCGATCCGGCGCCTTCACCAAGACGCTGAACGAGACGCCGCAGGTCCAGCTTCTTCTGAACCACGGCGGTCTCGCCATGGCCTACACGAAGGCTGGCACGCTGCGCCTCTCCGAGGACTCGACGGGCCTGTACATGGAGGCCGACGTCTCCACTGCTCGCGGCGACGTCCAGGACATGCTGCTGGCTCTCGAAGACCGCAGCGTCGACGAGATGAGCTTCGCATTCCGAGTGACCCGGCAGATCTGGTCCCCGGACTATGACCAGCGCGACATCCTCGAGGTGGACCTGCACCGAGGGGACGTATCCGTCGTGAACTTCGGCGCCAACCCGGCCACCAGCGTCACGCCTGCGATGCGAGCGGTCGACTTCGACAGCCTTGACGACGGCGACGCGCGCGCACTCTACGAACGCCTCCAGCGGCGCTTCGCCCCTCCCGCAGAGCCCGCGCCCGCCTCTGGGCACCCGCTCTCCCTTTACCTGGCTCAGGCCCAGTCGCTGGACCTGTAGCCAAACCGCCTGCAACACCTGACGCGCCGGAGCCTACGCCGGAGCGGTACTCGGCATGCCCGAGAACGCCACCACCTGGGCCACCACCCGTACAGATCGCAGGCGCGACCCACCACCATCACCTTCGGAAAGGAGCGAGCCATGCTCGCATTCCTGCGCAAGCAGCTGCAGGACGCGCTCGAGCAGCGGGCCGCGCTGAAGACCGACCTGGACGGCATCCTCGACGCCCCCGGCAAGGAGCAGCGCGACCTCACTGACGATGAGAAGTCCGCCTTCGACGAGAAGCGCGCCGCTATCAAGGCCAAGGACGAGGGCATTGACGGCCTCAAGCAGCGCATCGCCGAGCTCGAGGACGCCGAGGAGCGCGACAACAAGGCCGCCGAGCTCCGCGCCCGGTACGCCCCCGCCGGTCCGCAGGCCACCGGGATCGCGGTCGTCTCCGAGCCCGAGACGTACCGCAAGGGCGGACAGGCCAGCTACTTCCGGGACCTGTTCCGGGCTCAGCAGCGCGGCGATCACGAGGCCATCGAGCGACTCCAGCGCAACGACCGCGAGGTCCAGGAGAAGCGCGCCCTGAACACTACGGACGGCGGAGTCGGCGAGTTCGTGCCGCCGCTGTGGATGGTCGAGGACTACGTGCGTCTCGCCCGCGCCGGTCGTGTCGTCGCCGACCAGATCGCCCACGCCGCCCTCCCGAGCGGCACCGACAGCATCAACCTGCCGCGGCTGGCCACCGGCACCTCGACAGCCGAGCAGGCCACGCAGAACTCCGCCGTCTCCAACACGGACGCCACTTCCAACAGCGTCACGGCCGCTGTCGCAACGATCGCCGGCCAGCAGGTGGTCTCCCAGCAGCTGCTCGAGCAGTCCCCGGTCAACATGGACACGATCCTGCTCGCGGACCTGGCCGCCGACTACGCCGTCCGCCTGGACACGTTCGTCATCAACAACAACGCGGCCAACAAGCGTGGCCTGCTCAACGTCTCCGGCTCCAACGCCATCACCTACACCGACGCCACCCCGACGGTGGGCGAGGCCTACGCCAAGACGGGCGACGGCATCCAGCAGATCCACACTGGCCGCTTCATGCCGCCGGACAAGATCTTCATGCACCCGCGGCGCTGGGCCTGGTACACGGTCTCCCTCGACACCGCAGGCCGCCCTCTCGTCGTCCCTGTGGCGCAGATGCCGCAGAACGTGATCGCGTCGATGGGCGACGTGTCGTCCGAAGGCTTCGTCGGCACTCTGCAGGGTCTGCCCGTGTACGTCGACCCGAACATCCCGACCAACCTGGGCGCCGGCACGAACGAGGACCGCATCATCATCGTCCGAAGCTCCGACGTGATCCTCTTCGAGGGGTCTCCGCGAGCCGAGGCGTTCCGCGAGACCTACGCCAACCAGCTGTCCGTGCTGCTGCGGTTCTACAACTACGCCGCGCTGCACTCCGAGCGGTATCCGAAGTCCATTTCGGTCCTGAGTGGCACAGGTCTCATCACCCCGACGTTCTAGTTCCCGTGGCGCCGGTCGGCAGCACCGCCCGGCGCCTTCCTGAGAGGAGTGAGCCATGGCAGCACCCCGACGACCCGCCAAGGCTGCGGAGGACAGCGCCGGCGAGGATGCGGAGTCCCTGGACGGCAGGGAAGCCGAGAACGCGCACGCCACTGAGGCGGACGGACCCACGGCTATGGAACGCGCCTACATGGACGCCCTGCAGCGCGAGCGCGCCGGCTACGAGATGCGTGGCCTGACGGACCGCGTGAAGCAGGTCGACGCCGAGCTGAAGCGCTTCAAGCGATAGCTGGGAGGGATCGTGGCCCTTCTGACGCTGGCCGAAGCCAAGGCCCAGCTCGACATCGAAACCACGATGCACGACCAGGAGTTGACCGCCTACATCAACGCCCTCACTCCGATCGTCGAGCGCTACATCGGGCCCGTTGAGAACCGAACGATCACTGAGACCCTCGACAGCAAGGGCCTGACGCTGGCTGTTACCCAGGTTCCGGCCGTCTCTCTCACGTCCATCACACCAGTCCTTGCCGGCGGCCTGGCACTGGGCATGGACGACGTCGCCCTCGACGGTGCTGCGGGCATCATCCGACGTGTCAACGGCAGCTTCTTCGGCGGAGGCCCCTGGCAAGTCGTCTATGTCGCCGGCCGCGGCGAGATCCACCCGACCATCAACGTGGCTGCAAGGATCTTGCTTCAGCACCTCTGGCGCACCCAGTACGGGGCTGCCCGCGGTGCATCGGGCAGCGACGACTTCGACGTCAACGAGCCTGTCGTCGGTTGGGGATACGCCATCCCTAACCGGGTGCTCCAGATGCTCGAGGCCTTCAAGGTCCCGCCGGGGGTCGCGTGATGGCGACCTCCCGGGTTCCGGCAGCCGTCGCAGCGCTGCTGGCCATCCTGCGCGCGGCACCCACCCTTAATGATCCCGACTCGCCGGTACGCATCGTGGATGGGCCTTCGGCGGTTAACTTCACCGAGCGGGACATCATCTATATCGGCTGGCAGCCGTCCGGCGAGTCGGCCGTCTCCATCCAGCAGGCCTTTAACGGGGCCGGAGCTCGGACCCGCGACGAAGACTTCGTGATCGCTTGCTACATCGAGTCTCGGGCTGGCGACAAGGACACGGCCCTTCGCCGAACCCGCGTCTTCGAAATTCTCGGTGTCGTCGAGACGGAACTCAGAGCCTCCAACGCCTTCCCAGAGGCGCCGACGCTGAACGGAACCGTCCAATGGGCGCACCTCACTGCCGGTGACTTGCACCAGGAGCAGAAGGAGGGATCCCTCGCCGGGCTCAACTTCACCGTCTCATGCTTCGCTCGCATATGACCCACCCCACGATCCAAGGAGTACTGCGATGGCGCGTGTGCGCTTCATCGGCCCGGAGCCGGTCACCGTGCCGGAGCTCGGCGACCGAGTGATTCAGCCCGACCAGCTCGTCGAGGTCCCCGACGCGCGGTTCGACGGCTACGTCTGCCAGACCACGCTGTGGGAGCCGGTCGAGGAGCCCGGCGCCACGAAGAAGGTCGCGGCCAAGTCCGCAGCGAAGGAGGGCTGATCCATGGCGATCGGATCCGGGCTCGGCGCGCAGATCGGCATCGCCGCCGAGTCGACCTACGGCACGTTCGTGGCGCCGACGCGCTTCGTGGAGTTCACGAAGGAGTCGTTGGCGCTGAAGAAAACGACGGCTCAGTCCGCTGGCGTCGCGGCGGGCCGCCTGATGGCGCTGTCCTCGCGGAGGGTGGTGACGCAGCGGGAGGTGTCCGGCTCGCTGGAGATGGAGGTCACCAACAAGTCGATGGGTGTCCTGCTGCAAGCGCTCATGGGCACGTCTGTTACGCCGGTGCAGCAGGGTGTCACGACGGCGTACCTGCAGACGCACACCCTGGCGGACACGGCCGGAAAGTCGTTGACGATCCAGAAGGGCGTGCCGCTGACGACCGGCACGGTGGTCGACAAGACGTTCCTGGGCTGCAAGGTCACCAGCGCGGAGTTTTCGTGCGAGGCCGGCCAGATGCTGACGTCGACGTGGGAGTTCGACGGCCGGGACTGTGACGAGGGCCAGACGCTCGCGACCGCGAGCTATCCGTCGATGTCGCCGTTCCACTTCGGGCAGCTCGCGGTCAAGTCCGGCACCTTCGGTACGGAGACCGCCCTGGACGGCGTCCGGAAGGTCAGCATCAAGGTCGAGCGGCCGCAGGCCACCGACCGCTTCTACGCCAACAACTCGGCGCTGAAGGCGCAGCCGATCAGCAACGACCTGGTGAAAATCTCCGGGTCGCTGGAGATGGACTACGTCGCGACCACCGTGGACGACCTCCACACGAGCGACGGCGCGACCTCGCTCGTCGTCGAGTTCGTCGGCCCGATCATCGCGAGCACCTACGCGGAGACGTTCCGGATCAAGCTGCCCGCGATCAGGGTGGACGACGCGCCGCCGCAGGTCGACGGCTTCCAGGTCGTGCGCCCCACGTTCAACTTCACCGCCCTGTACGACGGCACCAACGCGGTCGCCATCGAGTACATGTCCACCGACACGACCGTCTGACGGAGGTGCGCTGTGGCCGTCGGTTCGGTTCAGATCCACGGCACTGGGCAGCTCATCGAGCTGTCCCGGCGGCTGAAGGCGGCCGGCGGCCCGCGGCTCAAGGCGAACTACGTCCGCCGGATCCGGCGGGCCGGCGAGCCTCTGAAGAACGATCTGCAGCAGACGATCCGCAACCTGCCCATCACCGCCGAGCCGCGGAAGCCCGGGAAGCGCGGCGGCCCGTCGCCGACGACGCGGCCACTGCGGGCCACGATCGCCGAGGCGGTCCGTCTGTCTGTCCGCACGGGCGGCAACCCGGGCGCCCGTGTCTGGGTGGACCGGTCCGCGCTGCCGTCGGACCTGAAGAACATGCCGTGGGTCATGAACAGCAGCAACGGTCGGATCCGGCATCCGGTGTTCGGCAACAAGAGGCGCTGGGTGAACCAGTGGACCACCCCTCTGTGGTGGGACAAGACCGTCCGCCAGCACACCCCTCGCATGCGCGCCGAGGTCGAGAAGGTCATCGACGACGTCCGCCGCAGCCTCACCTAGGAGAACCCGTGCTCATCGTCTACACCCCCGCCGGCGGCGAGGCCGCGCACTTCGACCTTCGCAGCATCCGCACGGCGGAGGCGTCGATCATCTCCCGCGCGCTCGACACGACCTGGAGGAAGGTTAAGGAGCTGCTCGCCGATGACGATCCCGAGGCGATGCGCGCCGTGGCCTGGGCCGTGAAGAAGCGGAGCGAGCCGACGCTGCGCCTGGCCGACTTCGACCCGCTCGTCGACGAGCTCACCGTCCGCCTCGACAAGACCGAGGTGGAGCAGTGGGCGACCGAGGCGGTCGCCGCCATCGATGAGGGCATTGCCCCCGAGGCCGTCCTGATCGCGCTGCACCCGATCGTCGACGCGGCGTGCGACCCCGACTTCGCGCGAGAGCTGATCCTGCGGCTCGCCGCGGCCCCAAAAGACCCGGCGGCCACCGCCGACGAGACCGCCGGCCCGAGCGGCCCGACCGAGGAATCGACGCCGACCGGCGCGAGTACCTCGGACTCTTCGCCCACCTCCTCCACATCCCAGCCCCCGTCGTAGACGACCTCCTCGTCGACGACTTCGAGGCCTACGTGCTGTGGATCGACGACTACCTCGCCCAACAGCAGCACGGAGGTGAATGACCGTGGCGGAGCGCCTGACCTTCATCCTCGACGGCCGCGACAACCTGTCCCGGGTTCTCGGCCACGCTGGGGACTCGGCGGAGCGTCTGCGCCGGCAGATGGAGGACGCTTCCGACGGGTCGGGCCGGGCGCTCCTCACGCTCACCCAGGATGCCGATGGCCGCCTGCATGACCTTGAAGGGCGCTTCGTGTCTGTCGCGGACGCGGCGGCGCTCATGGCGCATCGGACTGGCGAGTCTTCCCGGCCGCTCGCGGACTGGTCTCGCGCGGCTGACGAGGCGCGGCGTCTCGGCGGTGAGCTGAAGATGTCGTGGCTGGCGCTTACGCCGACTGTGATCCCTATGGCGGCGGCGCTGGCGCCGGTGGCTTCGGCGGCGGCCGCTGCGGGTGTCGGCATGGCGGCGCTGGCCCTGGCTGCGGGCGCTCAGGTGGCTGCGCTGTCGGAGGCGTCACAGGCGGAGCAGAAGTACACCGATGCTGTCGAGGAGAACGGCAAGTCCTCTGAGCAGGCAGTGAAGGCCCAGGTCGCCTACGCGCGCACCATGGAGAAGCTGCCGCCCGCCACGCGCGAAGCTGCGGCCGCGCTCGGCGTGTTCAAGGACCAATACAAGGCGTGGTCCAACTCTCTGGCCAGCAACACCATGCAGCCCTTGGTCAAGGGGCTGGGTGTCGTCGGGGCGATCTTTCCGAAGCTGACGCCGACGGTGAAGACCGCGGCAGCCCAGCTCGACCGCCTGATGACGGTGGCCGGCGGCGCGGTCGCCTCGCCCGGCTTCGACACCTTCATGAAGAAGGTGGACGGTTGGGCGTCCGGCGCGCTGAAGCGGGCCACGGACGGCATGATTCATTTTCTCCGCGAGGCCAGTTCGGGGAAGGTCTCCGGCGGGCTCAGCGAGTTCATGGAGTTCGCCCGCGCCCAAGGCCCGGCCGTCGCCGCGACCCTGAAGGATGTCGGTCGCGCGCTGCTGAATCTGCTGGAGGCGGGCGCCGACGTCGGCGTCGGCATGCTGTCTGTCGTGCAGCTGCTCAGCCACCTGGTGGCCGCCGTGCCGCCGGAGGCGATCACCCGGCTGCTGCAGCTCGCGATTGCGATCAAGGCGGTACGGATCGCTGCAGCTGGCATGGCGGCGGCCCGGACGGCGGTGGCCGCGTTCACGGCGCAGATCGCGCTGATGCAGGCGTCTGCGGCGGGGGCGCCGGGCCGACTCGCCGCGGTGAGTGCTGCGTTCTCGTCGATGTCGCGGGCGACGAAGACAGCCCTGATCGGGTCGGGTATCGGCCTGCTCGTCATCGCCCTGTCGGAGATCGCGGCGGCGTCCGAGCAGGCGCCGCCCG
This sequence comes from Streptomyces sp. NPDC053493, assembly GCF_044544825.1. Lineage (NCBI taxonomy): Bacteria > Bacillati > Actinomycetota > Actinomycetes > Kitasatosporales > Streptomycetaceae > Streptomyces > Streptomyces sp. NPDC053493. The sequence goes on along the minus strand of NZ_JBITXS010000002.1, from coordinate 550,750 downwards.
ACGTGGACAAGCTGACGGTGTCGCTGAAGCAGCTTGGTGCGACGTCGCAGGTTACGGGCGAGGCGGCGCGCGCGTTCGGCTCGGACCTGGGCGGCTTGTACGACAAGGTCCGCTCCCTGACAGACCCGAGCACCCTCGACACCGTGCAGCAGTTCCTGGTGAGCTGGACCGGGTGGGACTCCACTCCGGTGAAGCGCGCCAAGGAGAACCTCGACGCCGTCGACAAATCGCTCGCGTCCCTCGTCAGCAGCGGGCAGGCCGACCTGGCGGCGGCCGCGGCGAAGCGGCTGGCCGAGGAGTACGGCAAGGGCGGCCGGGACACCAGCCAGTTCACCAGCCAGCTGGACGACTACCAGTCCGCGCTCGCGGATGCGCAGTTCGAGCAGCAGCTCGCCGCCGACAGCATGGGTCTGTTCGGTCAGCAGGCGCTGGCGACGAAGCAGAAGCTGGACGCGCAGAAGCTGAGCACGGACGGTCTGCGGCAGTCGATCCAGGCCCTGAATGACGTGAACCGCGCGGGCATCTCGGCGCAGATCGCGTTCGAGCAGGCCCTCGACCAGACTACGGAGGCGGCCAAGCAGAACGCGGGCGTCTGGACGGCGAACGGTGGCGCGCTCGACTTGTCCACGGAGAAGGGTCGGACGGCCGCGACCGCGCTGAACGACCTGGCCAGCAAGACGGACGCGGCCGCCGCGGCGGCACGCGAGTCCGGCGCGTCGTGGGGCACCGTCAACGGGATCTACGAGCGGGGCCGGCAGCAGCTCATCGCCAACGCCCGGCAGATGGGTCTCAACGAGTCTGCGGCTCGGCAGCTGGCTGATCAGATCCTCCGGGCGCCGGACAAGACGGCGAAGCTGAAGGGCGACATCGAGGATCTGCAGGCCAAGCTGAACTCGGCCAAGGCCCAGCTCGGCAAGGTCCCCGACGCGCGCAAGGCCCAGGTCAGGGCGAACATTGCGCAGCTTGAAGCGCAGCTGGCAGAGGCGCGTCGGAAGCTGGACGCCCTCAACGGGAAGACGGCAGTCACCTACGTGTCGACGGTCTACTCCTCGGACCGGGTCGTGTCCCCTCAGGGCCACAACGGGCCGGGCGGCTTCCCGAAGTACGCCTCAGGCACGGACAGCGCCGCCTCGGGCTGGGCCCTTGTCGGCGAAGAGGGCCCCGAGCTGGTCCGGATGCGGGGTGGCGAGCAGGTCTTCGATCACCGCACGTCCATGGGCATGGCGCGTCAGCTCGGCGCCGGGCAGGACGCCGGGCGCGGCCTGGTCGCCGGACTCGTCTCGTCTCGCGCGCAGGTGGACCGGGCCGCCCGGCTCATGGCCGCCGGCGTCGAGGCCGGCGTCCGGGCCGAGCTGCAGATCGCGTCACCGTCGAAGAAGATGCTCGCCCTCATGCAGGACGTCCGGGCCGGCATCGTCAAGGGCCTCACCGGATCGAAGGCCACCATCGCCGCGACGGCGAAAGACCTGGTCAAGGACATCTGGAAGGCGTGGGAAGGCACCCGGTCCACCCGTGACACCACGCTGGTGCGGATGGTCGACCGCGACACCAAGCGGCTGCAGTCCCTCGCCTCGCAGCGGGACGCGCTCGCCGCGCGGATCGCCGCCGCCCAGAAGTACCGGGCCGACCTCACCCAGGCCGCCCGGGAGCAGACCAGCCTCAGCAGCCTGGGCCTGTCCGAGGAGGAGGTGACCGCAGGCAGCATCCAGGCCGGCCTGGGCCAGAAGCTCGCGAAGGTCCGGCAGTTCACGTCCTACATCCAGACCCTGGCGAAGCGGGGCCTTAACCGGGGCCTGCTGCAGCAGATCCTCGCCATGGGCCCGGACGCCGGGTACGCCTACGCGTCCGCGCTCGCCAGCATGCCGTGGAGCGGCCTGGCCGCGCTGAACAAGACCCAGAGCAGCCTCGACTCGGCGACGAACTCGCTGGGCATGACCGGCGCGGACATCATGTACGACGCCGGGAAGAACGCCGGGAAGGGCTTCCTGCGGGGCCTGTCCGACCAGCAGAAGGCCATCGAGGCGCAGATGGTCGCGATCGCCAAGGGCATGGAGAAGGCGATCAAGAAGGCGCTCGGCATCCGCAGCCCCAGCCGCGTGGGCCACGGGATCGGCGCCAACTTCGGCGGCTCCATCGGCGGCGGCGTGCTGGCGTCCGTACCGCTGGTGGGCCGGGCGATCGATGCGGTCGGCGCGCGCATGGCCATGCTCCAGCCGGCCGCGCCGCGCGCGCTCGCAGCGGCGGCGCCGGGCGCGAGCACCCCGGCGGGCGTCACCTACAACATCACCGTCAACGGCGCCCTGGACCCGGTTGCCACCGGCCAGGAACTCCGCCGTGTTCTGGTCCGACTCAACCGGACCATGGGCCTGCCCGAAGGGGAGCTGATGCGATGACGTCAACGATTCTGGTGGAGGCCGCGTTCGGGTACGCCCCGACCGCGGCCTCCATCACGTGGACCGACATCACCCAGTGGGTCGACCTGCGGCAGGCCATCCGCATCACCCGCGGCGCGTCGGACGAGCTGTCGCAGACGCAGGCCGGAACCCTCGGCCTGCTCCTGGACAACACCGACGGCCGGTTCACCGCGGGCAACGCGGCCGGCCCGTACTACCCGTACATCCGGCCCTCCTGCCCGATCCGTGTGTCCGTCATCGTGGGCGGCGTCACCTACCGCCGGTTCTACGGGATGGTCACGGACTGGGGACAGAAGTGGAAAGGCCTGCAGGACACAGTCGTCCTCACCGCTGTGGACCTGTTCGCGCTCCTCGGCGGCGACGACGCCCTGCAGGCCCTGCTCGTCGAGGAGGTCCTGCTCGCCGCGCCCCTCGCCTACTTCCCGCTGTCCGAGCCCGCCTCGTCGACGTCCGCCGGCGACATCGCGGGCAGAGGCGCCGGATCGCTGGCGATCGCGCAGGCCGGCGCCGGCGGAACGCTGACGTTCGGCGACAGCGCCGGCCCTCCGGCCGACGGCCTCGGCGCCCCAACGTTCACCCCGGCCTCCGCGACCGCGGGCAAGTACCTGACCGGCGACATGGGGCCTGACTTCGCGACCACCAGCAGCGCCAACTTCCTCTTCATCGAGGCGTGGTTCACCACCTCGACCTCTGGCCGGGTGATCCTCGCGGCCCGCTCCGACGACCGGCAGTACGAGATCATTTTCAGTCTGGAATCGGGGACCGGGAAGTTGAGGGCCCAGTGGACCACGGTCGGCGGGCCGCTGTCCGGGTACGGCTCGTCGGTGGCCGCCACCGCCAACCTCGCCGACGGCCAGCCTCACCACTTCGTGTACGACGAGTCCACTGGCAACGTCTACGTGGACGGCGGAGCGGCGATCCCCGTCAGCGTCGACAGCATGTTCGGCCTGCAGTACCTGACGGTCGGCGCCTACGCGAACGACCGGCTGTGGTCCGGCAGCATCAGCCACATCGCGCTGCACGCGCCCAACCCGGCCCCGGCCATCAGCGCCTTCACCGCCCACTACACCGCCGGCTTCTCTGGTTTCTCCGGTGAGGACGCCGACCAGCGGGTCCTGCGGCTCGCCGGATACGCGGGCATCGGCGCCGTGAGCACGTCGGGGGACTTCTCGGCGGTCGCTTCCCAGGGCGAGGGTGGGTCGACCGCGCTGGAGATGATGCGGCAGGTCGAGACGACCGAGGGCGGCAAGCTCGCCTGCGACCGCGGCACCGCGAGTCTGGTCTTCCAGGCCCGCACGGTCCGCTACAACCCGACCTCGTCGGTGACGCTCGCCTACGCGGACCTGGAGACGGGCGACGTCGACAGCCTCATGGACGACCAGAAGTTGATCAACACGGTCACCGCGTCCCGGCCGGGCGGCGCCACCCAGCGTGTCGCCTCCGCCGAATCCCGGACCGCCTTCGGACCGAAGCGGCAGCAGCTCGACCTGCTGAAGACCTCCGACAACGAGGTCCTCGACGCCGCTTACTGGACGGTGTCGCGGTACGCCGTCCCACAGCCGGAGATCCGCACCATCCCCGTCGAGGCCTACTCCCTGCCGCAGGCGACGTTCCAGGCCCTGCTGGCCGCGGACATCTCCACGGTCATCACCGTCACGGGCATGCCGGCGACCGCGCCGGCGACGACCGCGGTCGTCACGGTCGAGGGCTACACCGAGACCATCGGCCAGTCCACGCACCGGCTCGACTACCACACCTCGCGCACCAACACCGATGCCGTGTGGGTCCTCGACGACCCCACCTACTCCGTGCTCGGGTCCACCACCCGGCTCGCCTACTGAGAGAGGAGGCGCCGCGTGATCGACGTCGTGCGCGCCGAGACGTTCTACACCCCGCCGCCCGAGCTGCCGCCCGACGCCTGGGACCTCGTCCCGGTCGCCGAGCGGGTCTGGCGCTGGGTCGAGTACGTGCAGCAGCGCCGCCTCACCCCGCCCGAGGGCTTCCTCCTCGGCGCGCAGGCGTGGGCCGAGATCAACCAGAACCGGTGGATCAGCTCCTGCACGTGCGGGTCCGCGCAGGTCGTCAGCCCCGCCGACCCGCGCATGGCCTGCACCGAGTGCGGCCGCGGCTGGGTCCTCGTGGTCTTCCCGGACGACGTGGACGCAGTCGAGGCGTCCCTCGCCGGCATCGACGAGCCGCACCTGCGGAACTGGACGAACCCGGACGCGCCGGCCCCGGCGCCGCCTCCGCCGCCCCCGCCGCCGAAGAAGCAGCGGCCGGTCCCGCCCCCGCCGCCGCCTGAGGAGCTGAACCGCAGATGACGTTCGCCCCTCGCACCTGGGTGGTCGGTGAGGTGGTCACGGCCGCCACCATGAACCAGGAGATCCGCGATCAGCTCAACTCGATGTTCGCGGCCTGGACGTCGTACACCCCGACGTGGACCGCATCCACCACCAACCCCGTCCTCGGCAACGGCTCCCTGACCGGGGTCTACATGAAGGTCGGCCGCACCTGCCACGTGCAGGTCGAGCTGTCGTGCGGCACGACCACGACCTACGGCTCCGGCAACTGGAGCCTGGGTCTGCCGTTCACCTCGACGAACTCGGGCGGCCTGCGCATCGGCGTCGCCCAGGCGTCCGGCTCCATCCGCGCGGCCGGCCAGGTCACCGTCAACACCAGCGCCTCGACGTTCGGCTTGTGGTTCCCGGCCACCGGCTCCGTCAGCAACCTCTCCGCCGCGACCGCGACGGTGCCCTACACCTGGGCCAGCACGAATTTCCTCAGATGCAGTTTCACCTACGAGACGGCCTCCTGACCGCTCCCGCCCCCACGCCCCGCGCCGACGGCCGGGGCCTTCTCCATGTCTGGAGTCCGCATGGCCTTCTCCCGAACGCAGTTCGTCAACCTCCTCCGGGCGCAGGTCGGCTACCACGAAGGCCGCGACCCGTCCGGCAACTGGAACAACCAGCAGAAGTTCAGCCCGAACGTCCCCGGCCTGGAATGGTCGCAGGGCCAGGCGTGGTGCGCCACGTTCACCGCCTGGGGCGCCGACGAGCTCGGCGCCCGCGACCGCTGGCCGATCACCGCCTCCTGCTACACCGCGGTGCAGTGGTGGAAGAAGGCTGGCCGCTGGACCGAATACCCGGTCCTCGGCGGCCCCTTCTACCTCGGCACCTCCGGGCAGGACCACGTCGGCGTCGTCTACGCCTACGACGACGACACGATCTACACCGTCGAGGGCAACACGAACGCCGGCGGCAGCTTCCAGGGCGACGGCGTGTACCTGCGCTCCCGCCCGCGCCGCGGCCCCGGCAGCCCCTACGGCTACGGCGTCCCTCAGTTCGACGAGGACACCATCAGCGCCGACCCCGCCTTGGGTGGCACGCGTTCGGCCTCGGTCGCCGCTCAGACCTCCACCACCCGGCCCCCCGTGAAGGAGACCACCGTGGCGCTCACCGACGCCGAGATCAAGAAGCTCGCCAAGGCCGCCGCCGACGAGGTATGGAGCAGGCGCTTCAACTCACCGACCGCCCCGGCCGGCACCGACCCGACCCGCCGCGCCGCCACCTTCCTCGTCTGGGGCGACCAGCACGCCGCGGACCTCCTCGCCGCCATCGAGGCCCTGTCCGCCAAGGTCGCCGCGCTCGAATCCCGACTCAACACCTGAACGGAGAACCCTCGTGCCGAACAAGACCATCGAGACCAAGGTCAAGGCCAGCACGGCCGCGGCCTACATCGCGTCCACCGGCGTGCTCGCCAGCCTCGCCGCCGTGCAGGACAACGCCCGCCTGCTGTCGTTCATGCCGGACAGCGTGGCCCCGTTCGTCGTCGCGCTCGTCCCCGCCGCGATCACGTTCGTCAGCGGCTGGGCCGCCAAGCACACCCCGCGCGTCTGAACGGAGCGTTACGCATGACTGATGAGCCGACCCTCGGAGAGGTCGTTCGCCGATTCGAGGATCGGCTCACCGACGTGCGAGACGACATCCAGCAACTCGGCCGGCGCCTCGACGAGAAGGTCGACCAGAAGGTCTACGACCTGCGCCACGAGACGCTCAGCACGCGGGTCGCCGCGCTGGAGACCGTGCGGGAGAAAGACGCCGAGAAGGTGGCCGCCACCCGCAGGTGGCTCATCGGCGCCGTCATCATCCCGCTGGTCGCCGTCCTCATGCCCGTGATCATCCTGCTCATCCAGGGGGCGAGCACATGACCCGAAGCCAGCTGCGTGCCGAGGAACGGCGTTGGCGGCGGGGGGACATGCTCGCCGTTGTTGCTGCTGTGGCGATCGGGCTGGTTCTGGCGGGGATCCTCATCGCGGTCCGGTCGCTGCAGCTGGAGCTGCAGGCCGCGAACCAGGCGCGGGACCAGCTCGCCGCGCAGGTGGAGCAGCTCGGCGGGCAGCCGGTCGCTGGCCCGCCCGGATCGCGCGGGCAGCCGGGCCGCACGGTGGAGGGCCCGCCCGGGCCGACCGGTCCGCCGGGTGATCCTGGCCCGTCGGGGCCTGCGGGGAAGCCCGGCCCGAGCGGGCCGCCTGGTCCGTCGGGGAGTCCGGGGCCGGCTGGTACGGACGGCGTGGGGGCGTCCGGACCGCCGGGACCGACCGGCCCACCGGGGCCGGCAGGGCCGCAGGGCGAGCCCGGCCCCGCAGGACCGGCGGGGAAGGACGGTAGAGACGGCGCCGCCGGGCAGGCCTGCCCGGACGGGTACACGCTGCAGCCGCTCGCCGGCGACCCGAACGTGCTCGCGTGTCAGCGGGCACAGGCCGCGCCACCGGCGCCGCTGAAGGGCCGGAGCTCCACGCCATGACGAACGCCCCCTCTCGCGCTGCGGCGCGGAAAGACAGGCCGCCCCGCAGTACGAGGGCCTGTTCCTGGAGCCCGACTGGCCGCAGGAGGAGTGACGAAGCCCCCGCCGCGCATCGCGCGGTGGGGGCCTTTTGCTGTGTTCGATAGTCTGTCGGCGGCGTCCCGCCTACTTGCACTAGGCGGGACGCCGCGTCGGTCAGTGAGCTGCCCGCTCGACGAGTTTCGCCAAGGTCTCCTTCTCGTTGTAGACGGAGCCAGCGAACCCGCCGCCAGCGTCGTAGGCCGTCGGGGCGACGCCAGGCCGGTCAGGGATCATGATCGACCCCACGAACGCTTCATCAGTGGGCTGGTCACCCTTGAAGAGCCAGAGGTACACGGTGCCGAGGCTGTCGGTTCCCAAAGCCAGGGTGTGGCCAGCCGGTGTCCTGCTGTCGGTGCCGTGCCAGCGGACCGTGGCATCCTTTGAGCGGAATCGTGCGGGCATCAAGTCTCCTTTGACGTGTGGTACTTACGGATGTGGTTCACGATGCTCGCCGGGGCGCCCGGGTATCCGCATCCTTGCGGGCAGTACTCCCAGGATCCCTCTCTGACAGCTGCTTCGGTGACCGAGTTGTCGGGACCGAAGTCGTGCTCGGCGAGCAAGCGAGGGACTGAGGCGTCGTAGCGGACGGCCATGAGGGCGGCCTCGGCCATCTTGTCGTGGCCCTGGGCGAAGAACTTACCGATGCCGACTTCACGGCCGCAGCCGCACCAGCAGAAGCCGTTGGGCAGGAGCCTCGGCTTGTCACTCTTAGGCATGTACTCTTGATAGCAACTCAAGACTTGCAGTCAAGACATACGGCGGGGATTCATTCGCCAACCGGTCGCCAGGCGACTCCTGTTGGGGTGCTCGACCGCCGATAAGATGCCGTATCGCGCGTCGCCCGCATCGGAGCCGCGACTGGAGACCCCGGCCTCGCGCAGGGGCGAGGGAGATGGTCATGTTCAAGCGGGTTCGACGCGCACTCGGCGGTCCTTCGCGGCCGGTGCGCCGCGAAACGTACCTCGTCTACCACTGGCGGTGTGAGTGCGGCGGCCACTCTCGCTACGCGGACGCGAATCGGTCCGATGTCGAGTACAACGCCCAGAGGCACTTGATGCGCTTCCCTAAGGGCCATCCGATGCCTGAGGTCTATGCAGAGGAAGTAGCCGAGTAGGCCCAGAGCAACCCCTCTGCAGTGCTGGCGATCACGCAACTCGATGGTTGATAATGACAGTTACTCACCATCCATGGAGGCAGTCATGAACGAGCGAACCGACACCTGCAAGCTGTGCGGCGGAGTCATCGTCGGCGACGTCAGCAAGGGATGCACGGCCTACACCTGCACCCACCCGTGTGCCGACTGTGGACACATCGGCGACGTCCACCGTGACTGGTACGACCCCGGCTTCTGCCGGAGGTGCCCCGAGGGCTCGCATCACGACTTCCGGCCGGCCCTCATCGCGCAGCCCGCCTGATGCAGGCCCAGCCCGCCCTGCGCCAGTCGTCTGAGATCTCCACCGACCGGCACGACCCTCGCGACGACTGGCACCCCGAAGCTCAGAAGCTCCGCGCCCGCCTCGAAGAGCTGTACGGCGAGCAGGACCCCCTGCCTACTGCGGCCGGCGCCTGGTGCACCCGACAGAAGAGCGCCCACACCCGCCGCGCCTACGCCCGCAACTTCCTCCGCTGGGAGGCCTACGCCCGCGGCGCCGGTATCCACCCCCTCCAGGCCAAGCTGCCGCTCGCCGACGCCTACGCCAACCACCTCTCCCAGCTGCCAGGACGAGGTGGCGGGTTCCTGTCTCCGTCCGCCCAAGCCCAGGCGCTTGCCGCGGCCGGCTCCTTCTACGACTACGCGATCCGCCTCGAAGCCGTCGCCCTCAATCCGTTCAGCCACGTCCAGCGCCCCCTCGTCGACCCCGACCACAGCCCCACCCAAGGCATGACCCCCGAGGAAGTCGAGCGCCTCATCACCATCGCCCGCGAGTGGGCGCCCCGCTCCTACGCCCTCGTCACCGTCCTCTACCTCCTAGGCACTCGCATCGACGAGACCCTCACCCTCAACGTCACCGACCTCGGGTACGACCGCGGCCACCGCACACTGCCTCTGCGTCGGAAGGGTGGGAAGCGACAGCTTGTCCCCGTGCCGCCGCTGGCGCTGGATGCCCTCGAGCGGTACCTCGACGGCCGAGCCGAAGGGCCGCTGTTCGTAACGGAAACGGGCGAGCGCTGGACACAGACTGGCGTGTGGAAGCACCTGCGCGTCCTGGCGCGCCGGGCCGGCATCCCCGCCGCGGCGAACATCAAGCCCCACACACTCCGGCACCAGTTCATCACCGACAACCTCGCCGAGAGCGTCCCCCTGGAACGCGTCCAGGACGCCGTGGGCCATACGGACCCCCGCACCACCCAGCGGTACAACCGACGCCGGCGTGCCCTCGACGACCACCCCGCCTACGGCCTCGCCGCCCGACTTGCCGCTCGGCTTCAATCAGAGGAGGTCTCCCGTGACGCATAGGGCACGTCCGCGGGCGCATCTTCTGACTGGCGGCCCGGCCTGGGCAGACCGCCCCCGAAGGATTGGTGGTGGCGGCACCACTCTCTCGAAGAGGCAGAAGGCGGCGAAGAGGCAGCTGACCGCCTACATGGACGCCCTCAAGGCCGCGCTGGCCCGGCGCGACCTGCTAGCCGCCAGAGCGGCACGCTCAGCCGCATGGGATGAGGTGGCCAAGCTCGCGGACAACCTGACGCAACTGGAACGACGCGAGCTCTGGAAGTGCAAGATCTTGATCCGTTCCATCGAGAAGGCTCGACGCAACAAGCCGGGCGCTTAACAAGACGTTATGCGCTGATTGCGTTGCGCTCCCCGAAGGGGCGGACCTAGCCTCCGTAGATCGCCGCTTGGGAGGGACTCGCCATGGCGCTGGAGATACGTCCGAGCGACGGCTCGGAACGCCGCTTCGATCTCATCGAGGGTGATGACCGGATCGGCGAGATCACCTTCGAGCCGCCGGACGACGAGTTCGCATGGACGACAGAGGTGTGGAGCCTGACGGACTGCCGGAGGACCTGGATCGACTGCGCGGCGAGCCTCGAAGAGGCCCGGGCGCTTGCCCGCACCTTCGATGCGCAGCTCCTGGAGCAGCGGCGCCAGGAGCCGAGGGGAAGCGTCCGCGCCATCAGCACGCCGATGGGTGGACGGCGCCGCACGTAGCGGGGAAGCCCACGCCAGGGCGGGCTTCGTCATATGCCGTTGTCTCTTTCGTGCACGGCTCTAGCGCCGCGCGGGCCAGCGGGTGCAGGGTGTGCGCACGCGGTCCTCGCAACCCACCCCCGGAGAGGGACCGCGCTGGCCCCGCCTGCCGCTGCGACGGGCGGGGCCGCGCCCGCCTCCCGGTCCACCCCGCGGGAGGCATAAGGCGTGCGATCACGGCGCGGGTCTGCATAGCCTGAGGTCAGACCCCAGGGGGGCGTCCTGGAGGAGCCCGATGCCCCGCCCCATGTGGAACGGCGCGATCTCGTTCGGCCTGGTCACCGTGCCCATCAGCCTGGAGCCGGCGACCGAGTCGCACGACGTCCGCTTCCGGCAGATCCACCTCGAGGACGGCGGCCGGATCCGCTACCAGAAGCGGTGTGAGATCGACGGCGAGATCGTCACCGAGGACCAGATCGGCAAGGCCTACGAGGTCACGACGGGCGACCTCGTCTCGATCACGGACGAGGACCTCGCCGGCATGCCGCTGCCGACGGCGAAGGCGATCGAGATCGTGGCGTTCGTCGACGCCGCCTCGATCGACCCGACCTCCTACGGCGCCGGCGACTACTACGCGCGCCCCTCCGGCCCGGTCGCGGCCAAGCCGTACAGCCTCCTGCGCCAGGCCCTCGCCCGCAACGAGAAGGTGGCCGTGGCCAAGTACGCGCTGCGCGGCCGCGAGCGCCTGGGCCTGATGCGGCCGCTCGGCGAGGCGCTCGTGATCCAGGGCCTGCACTGGGGCGACGAGATCCGCTCGCCGGCCGAGCTGGCTCCGCCCGAGACCGACATCAGCGAGCACGAGATCGCGGGCGCGCTCGCCTTGATGGAGACCATGAGCGTGGAGCACCTGGCCGACCTCGGCGATTGGCTCACCGACCACTACACCGAGGCGCTGGTCGAGGTCATCAGCGCGAAGGCCGAGCATCGGGCGCCGAAGCTGGTCGCGGGTGAGGAGCCGGAGGCGGCGCCGGTCGTCGACCTGATGGCCGCGCTTGAGGCGTCGGTGGCGAAGGCGAAGGAGTCCCGCGGCGAGACCGGCGGGCCGGCCACCGTGCACGAGATGCCGAAGCCGAAGAAGGCCACGGCCAAGAAGACCCCTGCGAAGAAGCAGGCAGCGAAGAAGGCGCCGGCCAAAAAAGCGGCGCGGAAGCGGGCCTCGTAGCGATCACGCGGCTTCGTACTCGTGCGCGTGGCCGCCTTGCCACTCGACCCAGCGAGGGTCGTCGAGGAGGTCTTCGGCGCCTTCGAGGCCGGCCCGGCGCAGGAATTCCACGACGTCACTGTCGTCGTGGGCCAGACCGAGGGGCTGTTCGCGGGCGGTGACTCGCCGGCCGCCGGTCGGGGTGGGTCGATGGACGACTATGGGTGCGCCGCTCATGCCTCCAGGGTGCGCCGGGGTCAGCTGTCCAGCACGCCGAGCTCGGAGTCGGGCCGGCAGATCTCGCACGCGCGAAGGCCGCCGCTCGTGATGGCCTGGAGAGCTTGCTCGCGGGTCAGCGGCCGGGTGTGGTGGCTGGCCTGCCGGCAGTCGCCGAGGTGAACGCTGTCGGCGGTGGGTTGGCCGCCTGCCCGCAGGTAGGAGAGGACGTAGGCGGGCCCGTCGGGGAGTGGCCGGCGGGAGGCGCGTTCGCGGACCCGGGCCAGCTCGGCGTCGATCCACCGCTGCGTCTGGGCGACCTGCTGCAGCTGCACGCGGTAGAGGAACCGGAGTTTCTCCAGCTCGGGGGACGTCGGCTCACCATCGGACACAAGTTCGATTCTATTCGTCCGGGCGGGCTGGAGTCACCCCGGGTGTCAGTGGCGGGCCGTACTCTGCTGCCATCCATCCGCGTCTTCTGGCGACGCTGATACCGGACCCGCCCGTCGGGCCCCACCGCGGGGCACAGCGACCGACGGGCGGGGCGCATCCTGGAGGCACCCGTGGACCTGGTGGAGTTCCTGAACGTCCGCTATGACGAGGAAGCCGCGCCCGTAGCCACGCCCGCGTGGCATGAGCCTTGGTGTCAGGACCCCTGGGTCGATCCCGCGCGCGGGGCGTGCTTCTACTGCGGTGAGCAGGAAGACCCGACCAAGGTGGACTATGTGCAGCAGTCGCCGAAGACGCTCGCCGACATCGACTCCAAGCGGCGGATCGTCGGGGGCATCGCGCCAGCAGGCCCGCACGACGCCCACATCGCCGGCACCTTCACCGCGTGGGACGTGCTCAAGCTGCTCGCTCTGCCGTATGTCGGCCATCCCGACTACGACGAGGCGTGGCGCCCGTAGCCGCGCGCAGGCGAGCCCCCGCTCAGCCGACGTGCATGAGCGGGGGCTCTGCCCTATCTACCGCCGGCTGGGCCGGTTTGGATGCGCTCAGTCGGCTGTCAACTCTCGATGCCGCACATGCTTCTTGAGCGCCGCCTCGACGTCGTATCGGCTCTCGCCGGTCGCCTCGGCCAGCTCGGTGATGCCCTGCTGGACCGCCATCGCAGTATCGACCGTGAGCGCCCTGGCCTGGATCTCCACCCACGCCGTTTCTTCGAGCTGGATCAGCTCGTCAGGAAGTTCGATTGCCACGGGCAGATCCTAGGCGGCCAGATCCTGCTCGGCGCGCAGCGCCTCAGCCCAGGCGACGACGAGCCGCTGATACTCGGCGCCGGCCGCGTTCGACAGGCCGCTGCGGACGAGCTGACGGATCTCTTCGTTGAGCTCCGCGGCCGTCTGGCGGGGTATCTCCGGCGTCTCGGGCATGGGCCCAGCCTACGGCCGGGGTCTGACATCGGGCGCCCCGAACTGTTGCCGCGCGTCAACCAATGCAGGCGCCACCCTTTCGGCAGGAGCGTCTTTCGGACACACTCGTGACGTGGTCCGCACGGACGATGCCCGTGAGGCGTCGGTGGGTGGGGTGTGCCTTGAGCTTAGGGAATGAGGTCCTGCACCGTCAGGCCCAAGACGCTGGCGATTCGGAGTAGGTGACTGAATTTGGCGTCGCTCTGGCCGCGCTCTATGCGCTGGATGGTGGACCTGTCGATGGCTGCCCGCTCGGCAAGCTCCTCCTGGGTGAGGTTCGCGTAGATGCGGGCGTCGCGGACGCGGAGCCCGAGCGCCTGTAGGGCGTGGATGATCCATTCGGGCTGGTCGGCGGGCACTCGACCAAGCTCGACCGATCATGATCGTTTGTCAGCAGCTATTTTGCCGCTTTTAATGATCATGGTTCCGGGTGCACCCTATACCTGCGCGGACGGGCACGCTCCGCATCGGTGGCGACACCGTCTGGCATATGCCGGAGAGTGGCGGTACCGTCCAGGCGGAACACTTGTTCGATTCGGAGGGGCGGGACGCGCTTCAGCCGACGCGTTCTAGCGCCCCTTGAGGGACGAAACAACTGGATACCGAGAGGTTCGGTGGTGCGAGTTCAGGTCTCGTGGCGCCGACGGGACCGCTTCCAGTTCGCCAGCTCCCCGCGTGCGAGCGGGAAGCGGCCCCTAACGGTCACCCGTCCCACAATGACGGGTGGTCGCGCCAGCGAGTGTCTCTCATGGCGTGATCCTTGTACGAGACATTCGTTGGCCATATGCCAGGGCCGAGTCAGCTTGGGTGCCTTCGAGGGTGCTTCGCGACTCGGCCCTGGTTCATGGCTGGGGGAGTGGTGGGAAACGACTGGGAGACGATCTTGGTCAACACGCGATGGCTACCGATCAACTAATCATGTACGCCGCCGCAAAATGCCAGGTCAGGAGGTCTGGGTCAGGGAATGCTGCAGGTTGCTCGAGTGGTCAAGTAGCGTCTGCGCGATCCAGCTGATCTCGCAGTCCTCGGACAGCATGTCGCCGATGAAGACCGCCTCGAGCGCCGGGAGCCGGTCGCGGGCGTCGACCAGCGCCTTGACGATGCCTTCCGACGACGTCTCGTACGCCTCGTCCCAGCCGCCGACGATCAGGGCGCGCACCCGGGTGGTGTCCACGGCGGCCAGGAAGCGCTCGAAGCGCGGCTCCCACTGCTCGTCGCCGGCGTCGCAGTAGGTCGGTGCGGACAGCCGCCACGCGACCGCGGCGGGATCGGGCAGCGTGACGTCGGCGTCCCGCTCCGGGAAGTCGAACGTCGGCAGACCGCCGAGTCCCTGCAGATAGTGCGACACGGTCATGAGTGCTCCCCGTCCCCGACGGCGTTGATCGGCTGATGGGAGCAGTTGTACCAAGCGGCACCGACAACGCCCTTGGCGGGCCGCCGACGGGCGGGGGCCCGTGCGTGTCCGTGACGAAAGTTGATGATTTGTCTGATAATCATCACTCGTGCTCGTTCGTCGCGTCCTCACCGTTCTCCTCCTGCTCGCCACGACCGCGCTGTGCGCCGCGACCCCGGCGGCCGCACGCCCCGACACCACCCCCGCCGCCTTCACCATCACCGGACTCGACCTCCACGACGCCCAGATCGTCGAGTTCGAGGACGTCTACTACATGTACGGCTCGATGTACGGCTGCGGCTTCGAGTGGTACCGGCCGACCACGCCCTGGTGCGGCTTCGGCGTGTCCACCGCGCCCGCGCCGCAGGGGCCGTGGAGCGCCCCCCGACCGCTCTTCGACCGCACCGCCACCGACCCGTGGACCGGCCGCACCTGGCAGGACACCTGCGGCGGCACCGGCCAGGGCTGCTTCAACCCGAGGATGATCCGCCGCTCCGGCTGGGGCCGGGACGACGGCGCCTTCCTCCTCTGGTTCAACAGCCCGCGCCACTGGTCGACCGACCGCTCCAACGCGTACAACGTCATGGGCTGCGCCTCCGCCGCGGGCCCCTGCGGATACGGCATCGCCGGCACCGAGACCGGTGCCGACGGCACGTACCGCAAACCCCGGCTCTCCTACTGCACCGGCAACGGAGACTTCGGCTTCATCGACTCCGGCACCGCCGGCGACCCGCCCGCCCTCGTCTGCACCCTTCCCGGCGCCGCGCACCTCGGCATCGAGGAACTGGACGAATGGGGCAGCGGCGGCGGAGGCACGGGAGTGAGCGAGGTCGCCGGGCTCCGGCACGTCGAGGGCCCCGGCGGCTACTGGGACCCGGTCCAGCGGCTGTACGTCCTCACCTACGCCGATCCCGCCTGCGGCTACTGCGCCGGCACCCCGATCGGCTACGCCACCGCGCCCACGCTCTACGGCGGCTGGACCGCCCCCGGCAACGTCGGATGGACGGCGCCCGCCTACGGCCGCCGCATCTTCAACGGCAACAGCTGCGGCGGCCAGCCGAGGACCGTCACCGTCCTCGACGGCCGGCCCTGGCAGATCATCGACCTGTGGCTCGGCACCCGCAACGAGACGGCGGCCGCCACCCACGTCGTACCGCTGGCCTACCACCCGACACCGGGCACGGCCGGCGACGGCCGCGTGTGGCGCCCGCCGCTCGCCCTGCACTGCTGAGCCTGGTACGGAGAGGTGAAGGGCGGGCCCGCGCCAGGAGTGGCGCGAGGACGCGGCGGGCGGCGGCTGGTGGGATGTGCGCGCCGAGCACCGGCGACCACCGTCGAAGGGAACGCCCATGACGCCCCGTCACCCCCAGCCCCCAGCCGCACATCCGCTCTCCGGCCCGCTGCGCGCACTCGCCGTCTGCACCGCGCTCGGCGGGCTGCTCCTCGGTGCCGCCGCCGCGCCGGCACTCGCCGCCTCGCCCGGTGGCACGGTCCGCCCCGCCGCCGTCGGGGAGGCGGCGCCGTCCACCGTGTCCGTCATCGGCAACGGACGCGCCTCCCAGGCGCCCGACGTGGCGGTGCTGTCGGTCGGCGTCGAGGCGACCCGCCCGACCGCGAAGGAGGCCATGGCCGCGCAGGAGACGGCCTCGGCCGCGCTGCTCGACGCCCTGCACCGGCAGGGCGTCGCCGACCGCGACATCCGCACCGAGAGCCTCTCGCTGACGCCGGTCTACAGCCAGAACGCCCGCGGCGAGAGCAAGGTGACGGGCTATCAGGCCGGGCAGACCTTCTCCGTGAAGGTCCGCGACATCGACCGGGCCGGACCCGTCATGGGCGCGGTCAACGACGCCACCGGCGACGCGGGCCGCATCAACGGCGTCACCTTCGACGTGTCCGACCCGACCGCCCTGCGCGCCCGGGCCCGCGAGGCCGCCCACCGCGACGCCCACGACAAGGCCGCCCACAACGCCCGGCTCGGCGGCCGCCGCCTCGGCCGCCTCGTCTCGGTCAGCGAGGGCGAGAGCGTCCGCCCCGGCCCCAGCACCGCCCCGACCGCTCCGGCCGACGGCGGCGAGGGCGCGGCGCTGGCCCCGGGCGAGATCGAGGAGCACGTGACGGTGACAGCGGTCTACGAACTGCTCTGAGCGTCCCGGCGGCCCCGCGGCCCCGCGTCGTCCCCGTGACCCGGCCGGCCGGGCCCCTCGGCCCGGTCGTCCGGCCGGTCCGGCCCGTCGGAAGCGCTGCGGGGCGAAGGCTCCGCCGGCACCTCCGGCGCCTCCCGGGCCTTCGCGGGCAGCTCCGGCAGGCCCAGTTCCCGGGCGAGGGCCGCGTCCGCCCACTCCAGCATCGTGGCGCGGGGCAGCGCGCCCGCGTACGAGATGGTCTGCACGGCCAGCCCGTCCAGGAAGGCGGTGAGACGCCAGGCGGCGGCCGACGGGTCGGCGCAGGCGAACTCGCCGGCCGCCGTGCCCTCGGTGATCACCGAGGTCAGGGCCGTCTTCCAGGCCAGGTCGAGCGAGCCGGCGACCTCGCGGAGCGCCGGGTCGCGCAGGGCCGCCGCCCAGCTCTCGATCCACAGCCGCCAGCCCTTGGCCTGACCGGTCGGGGCGTACCAGCGGACCGCGGCGCGCAGCCGCCGTACCGCGGTCGTCCTGCGCCCGAGCAGCCGGCGCAGCCTCGCCAGGTCCTCCTCGGCCGCGTACGCGAACGCCGCCGCGACCAGCTGCTCCTTGGTCGCGAAGTGGTACAGGACCAGCGCGTTGCTCACCCCGAGTTCCGCGGCCACGTCGGCGATCCTGACCGCCGCCACGCCCCGGGCCTCGATCTGCACCACGGCGGCCCGCAGCAGCGCCTCCCGCCGCTCGGCCACGCTCCACCGTTCTCTCGCCACGGCCCGACCCTACACAGCACATGACAACGGCAAGATCAAGTCGTTCGCCGCCCTCCGCCCGTCCCGCCTCCCGGCCGGCCGCCCATAATGAAGGGACCCCCGACCTCAGGAGGACCTGTGACCGGCACTGGCTCCGACCACTCGCTGCGGGCACGGCTGCGCGCGCTGCGCCCCGCGGCCTTCGGCGCCGACTCGACCGGGGAGCGCCTGGAGCGCGTCCGCCGCTCCCCGAACTTCGCCGACGGGGCCTTCCGCAACCCCGAGCCCGCCCGGCACCGGCCGTCCGGCTCCACCGTCGAGTTCGCCAAGATCTACTTCGAGAAGGAGGCCCGCGCGCGCCGGGCCCCCGCCGGCCGCATCCCCGTCCACCCGACCACCGTCGCCGACCTGGCCAAGCCGCCGGCCGGCGGACTCCGGATCACCTGGATGGGACACTCCAGCGTCCTCGCCGAGATCGACGGCCACCGCGTCCTCTTCGACCCGGTCTGGGGCGACCGCTGCTCGCCCTTCCCGTTCGCGGGTCCCAAGCGCCTCCACCCGGTGCCCGTGCCGCTCGCCGCGCTCGGCCCGGTCGACGTCGTCGTGATCTCCCACGACCACTACGACCACCTCGACCTGCCGACGATCAAGGCGCTCGCCGGCACCGACACTCTCTTCGCCGTCCCGCTCGGCGTCGGCGCCCACCTGGAGCACTGGGGCGTGTCCGCCTCCCGCCTGCGCGAGCTCGACTGGAACGAGTCGACGACGGTCGGCGACCTGCGGCTGACCGCCACGCCCGCCCGGCACTTCTGCGGCCGGGGCCTGCGGAACCAGCAGCACACCCTGTGGGCCTCCTGGGCCGTCGAGGGCCCCGCGCACCGGATCTACCACAGCGGCGACACCGGCTACTTCTCCGGCTTCCAGGAGATCGGCGCCGCGCACGGCCCGTTCGACGTGACCATGATCCAGATCGGCGCGTACTCCGACTTCTGGCCGGACATCCACATGACGCCGGCCGAGGGCCTGCGCGCCCACCTCGACCTCCAGGGCGGCCGCCCGCACGGTGTGCTGCTGCCGATCCACTGGGGCACCTTCAACCTGGCCCCGCACGCCTGGGCCGAGCCGGGGGAGTGGACGAAGGACGCCGCCGACGAGGCGGGCCAGGCCGTCGCGCTCCCGCGCCCCGGCCAGCCCTTCGAGCCCGCGGGGCAGCTGCCCACGGACGCCTGGTGGCAAGGGGTGTCCCAGCCGATCGCCCGCCCCTGGCGCCGGCCGAAGCTGATGGAGGATTCGGGCGGGGCCGCCCGGCGCGATCTCGACCTGGCGGGTGACCGCTGACAGCGAGCGAGGACGACCTCGGCCGGATCGTGCGCCTTCTGGCAAGTCTTCCCGGCGTAGAGCGAGACCGCCTGGTGCGTGCGCTGGACGGCGCGCCCCGTGAGCCTCTGGAAGGGGCGGCCGCCGACTGGTGCCCGGCCCGCCCGCATCTCTCCCTGTGGTAACGCTCCGTGATGCTGGGTGAGGCCGGGCGGTGTGTAGTTGCCGCCCCCCGACGTAGCGCGGCGTCACGCGGACCGGGACCTGTTCGCCTCCCCGCGTGGCGTTGAACTCGATGGCCGCGTCGTAGGCGTCGACAGGAGGGCCGCGAGCGCGGCGGGGATCAGCCCGCCGCGCGGCCGTACGTGGCGTCGGCTGGGGGACTCGGAGGGTTCTCGCGTCGCGGTCAGTCGACCGGCTTGCCGGGCTGGTCGTGGGTGGCGCAGTGGATGCCGCCGCCTCCGGTGGCGATGGTGTCGATGTTCACCTGCACGATGTCCCGCTTGGGGAAGTGCTCCTTGAGGATGCCCCGCGCGCGGTCGTCGGCCTTCCTGTCGCCGAACTTGGGCACGTACACGGCGTCGTTGCCGATGTAGAAGTTCGCGTACGTGGAGAGGAAGTCGTCGCTGTGGCCGCTGATCCGGTCGGGGTCGGGCTGCGGCAGATCGATGACCTCGAAGGGGCGGCCCTTCGCGTCGGTCGCCTCGCTCAGCACCGACATGGCCTGGTCCGAGGAGCGGGACCAGGAGTCGGCGGGCGTGCCGGGGAAGGCGCGGTCCAGGAGGATCACGCCAGGTGCGGTGAACCGGACGAGGCTGTCGACGTGCGCGTCGGTGATGTCCTCGCCGCGCACGCCCTTCAGCCAGATCACCTTCTCCATGCCCAGGAGCTCCTTGAGCTCGGCCTCGATCTGGTCGCGGGACTTGCCCGGGTTGCGGTTGTCGTTGACGATCGAGCTCTCCGTGATGAGGAGCGTGCCCTCACCGTCCGTCTCGAAGGAGCCGCCCTCGGCGACGAGAGGCGCCTGCTCGCGGGGGATCTTGTATGTCGAGAGCAGCTTCCGGCCGACCTGGCCGTCGTTGTCGTGGACCTGCTTGTCGCCCCAGCCGTTGAAGTTGAGGTCGACGCCGACGACTTCTCCGCCCTCCTCGACGAAGACGGGCACGGTGTCACGGGCCCACAGGTCGTCGACGGCGAGCGGAATGACCTCCACGTCCCTGCCGCACGCCTTCTGCGCCGCGGCCACCTGGTCCGGGCGGGCCATCATCACGACGTACTCGTACTCCGCGATGGCCCGGGCCACGCGCGCGATGTCTTTCCGTACGTACGGGAGGTCGTCCTCCCATACGGACGCGAGCGCGGGCCACGACATGAAGGTGCGGGCGTGGCTCTCCCACTCGGCGCCCAGGCGGCGTGCCTCGTCGGGCGCGGCCGACGGGCCGGCGGTGCCCGCGCTGCTCGACAGGCCGGGATCGCCGGGGCCGCACGCCGTGGTGCCGAGGGCGAGTGCGCCGATTCCGGCGAGTACGCGCAGAGCGGACCGGCGTGAGGGGCGGAAGTCCGACATCGGAGGTCTCCGATCGTGAGGGTGGGGGCCAGGGATCCGGCGGAGGGCGGAAGAGGGAGGCGAGTCGTGTCGGTGGCGTGCCGCCCGTGATCAGGGTGCACGCGCGACTTACTTCACCCGCGGCACCGCCAGGCCGGATGTGCCGTCGTGTCGCCACACTGACACTGACTGAAAAATCAGTCAAATCTCAGGGTGGCTCAGCCTCTCGATCTCGACGGCGACGGCCTCTCTCACCAGTCCCCGAGCGTGGGCCAGGGGGAGCGCCCCGCTGAGCCAGCGGGTGCTGAGCCCCTCCAGCAGGCCGGTCAGCCGTTCCGCGGACGCCGTGAGGGTCGGCGCGGGAGCCGTCGGCCGGACGTGGCTCAGGAGGTCGGCGACGTCGTGGATCCAGGCCAGGGTCGCCCTGGCCAGATCTCCGCGCAACTCGGGCTCGAAGACCGCGCTGGCCCGCAGCTCGCCCCAGGCCGTGCTGTTCTCACGGACCTCGGGAAGGTCCTGGAACTCAAGGAGCAGGGACTGCTCCAGCGCCTCCCTGGCGTCGAGCGGACCGCCGCCGCCGTCCTCGTCGGATGTGTACCGGTCGGCCCGGTCGCTGATGAACTCCAGGGTGTGGCGGAGGACACCGGCCCGGTCCTTGAAGTGGTAGTAGACCAGCGCGGTGGACACCCCTGCCTCTGTCGCCAACTCCTCCATCCGTAGCCCTCGTACTCCTCGCCGGGCCACGACCCGGGCGGCGGCCTCCAGGATGGCCGTTCGGCGGTCCATTGCCACATCCCCCTTCTCGGTGGTCTGAACCAGAAGTATCTCATGTTGACTGAAACTTTAGTTAGAGCGACTATGCGCCAGTCGCGCGGTCGACCTGCGCCCTTCGTTCCACATCGTCGAAAGAGTCACCGCATGTCCGATCAACTTTCCGGTGCCCAGCTCGCTCACACGGCGCTGACCGCCGACGACCCCCGAGAGATCGGTGGCTACCGCCTCCAGGCCCGGCTCGGCTCGGGCGGCATGGGTGTGGTGTACCTGGCCCACACTCCGGGAGGCCGTCCCATCGCGTTGAAGGTGGTGCGACAGGAGTTCGCGGGAGATCCCGAGTTCCGCCTGCGGTTCGCGCAGGAAGTGGCCAGCGCCGAGCGCATTCACGGTCTGTTCACCGCGCAGGTGGTCGCCTCGGGAGTGGATGCCCCGACGCCGTGGCTGGCCACCGCTTACGTGCCCGGCCCGTCGCTGCACCAGGTGGTCCACCGCCACGGCCCGCTGCCGGTGCGAACGGTGCTGCTGCTCGTGGCCGGCATCGCCGAGGCCCTGCAGGGGATCCACCGGGCCGGTGTCGTCCACCGCGACCTCAAACCGGCCAACGTGCTGATCGCCGAGGACGGCCCCCGAGTCATCGACTTCGGCATTGCGCGTGCGGCCGACTCCGCCGCGCTGACCGGGACGGGGCTGAGCATCGGAACCGCTGCGTTCATGGCCCCGGAGCAGGCCCTGGGCCGGCCGGTCTCCCCGGCCACCGACGTCTTCGCGCTCGGCGCGCTCCTCGCGTACGTGGCGGGCGGCGAGGTGCCCTTCGGGGCGGGGCCTGAGTCGGCGGCCCTGTACCGGGTGGTCCACGAGCAGCCTGATCTCGCCCGCGTACCGCATGAGCTGAGAGGCCTTGTGGCGTGGTGCCTGGCCAAGCGGCCCGAGGACCGGCCCGGCACGGTGGACCTGATCGCGGCCGTGCACGCCCATCCGCTGGTGGGGCCCCGCCCGGAGTTCGGTGACGGGTGGCTGCCACGGTCGATCAGCAGTGAGGTGGCGGTACGGGCTCTCGGTACGGCGCCCGTGCACGCACAGCCCACGCTCGCGGCCGCGCCGCCCCCGGCCGTGCCCACGCCGGCGCCGGTACCGCCCCAGGGCAGAGGTCCTGCCGCGCCTTCTTCTCGCAGGGTGCGGCGCGGCCGGCGACGCCTGGTCGTGACGGCACTCGCCGCACTCGCGACCCTCGCGACGGCCGGCGCGGCCTGGTACCTCCTCGACGCCTCGGCGCGACCGAACGGCCCGTCGGCGGATCCAGTCGTCGGCTCCTATGCGCCCGGCGGCAAGGAGGTCGAGTTGACCTCGCCCGATGCCACCTACGAGTTCGACCTGAGAGCCAGGAAGGTCGTGCCTTCGGACACCGCCGACTGGTACCTGGCACGCAGCCGGACGGAATTCGTCCTCCCCGAGGACAGCGACGCCTTCCTGGCCCCGGGGGACGAGCTCAGCCCCACCGCGTGCGTCCGTGGCATCGACACGGAGCCGGTCACCCGGATCGCCTTCTCCGACCTGACCGACGAGCGGGCCTTCTGCATCCGGAGCCCTGACGGGCGGGACATCGTCATCGTGCGGCTGATCGAGGCCCACGCCGATGGCGGGCCGGTCAGGGCGGCGTTCGAGCACTACCGCCTGGATCAGTAGAGGCTTGTGTCCACCGAGATCGTTGACTGAATTTTCAGTCTGCGGCACCATGCCGGAACACCACCCCTCTCGTGCAGGTAGGAGCTCCCTCATGGACACGCCCACGACGTCTCGACGCCGACTGCTCCAGCTCGGCGCGGCGGCTCTGCCGCTCGCGGCCCTCGGCTCGACCCTGTCCACTGCGGCCCGCGCCGCCACCAGTCCTTCCGGCGCCACGCTGCGGATGCCCGCCGAGACCGACCGCCACGTGCGGACCTTCATGGCCTGGCCCGCCCTGTCCTCCGTGTGGTCCACGCAGCTTGAGGGCGTCCGCCGCGACATCGCCAGGGTGGCCGACGCCATCTCCCGCTACGAGCCGGTCGTGGTGCTCGCCCGCCCCGCGCAGGCGGCCGATGCCCGGTACGCCTGCGGGGCCGGGGCCTACTACGGCATCGAGGTCGTCGAGATCGCCAACGACGACCTGTGGATACGGGACTTCGGCCCCACCTTCGTGGCCGCCCCGGGCGCCGTCGCCGGCGTGGACACCAACTTCAACGGCTGGGGCAAGACCGGCACACCGTACGCGCAGCCCTACGCGAACGACGCGGCCGCGGCGGCGACCCTGCTCGGCCAGTACGGAGTCCAGCGCGTCCAGGCCGGCTTCGTCGGGGAAGGCGGCTCACTGGAGACGGACGGCCAGGGCACCCTGCTCGCCACGGTCAGCTCGCTCGTCAACAGCAACCGCAACCCCGGCATGACCCAGGACCAGGTCGAGCAGGCCATGAAGTCGGCGCTCGGCATCGAGAAGGTGATCTGGGTGCCTGGCCTCGCCGGTCAGGACATCACCGACTGCCACATCGACTGCCTGGCCCGTTTCGTCGCGCCCGGGCAGGTCCTCCTGGACCAGCCCGGTCCCGGCACCGACCCCAAGTGGGTCGCCGTCTACAACGAGACCAAGCGGATCCTGCTGAACGCGACCGACGCGCAGGGCCGCCGGCTGGCCCTCACCGAACTCCCCGGCCCTGACCGCCGCCTCATCCGCGGCAGGGGCACCGCCTTTCTGTCCAGCTACACCAACTACTACACCGTGAACGGCGGCGTACTCGTCCCCCAGTTCGGCGACAGCTACGCCGACGGCGTGGCCTACGGGATCCTCGCGGCCGCCTACCCCGGCCGGAACGTCGTCCAGCTCGACATCGACAACATCGCGAGCGGCGGCGGTGGCATTCACTGCGCCACCCAGTCGCAGCCGGTCGTTCCCCCGGCGGCCTGAGCGGGCGGCCCGAGGTCGCAGCCCCCGGCGCGGCAAGCGCCCGGTAAGGTTCGGGCCATGGCGTCTCGCAGTACTCAGATCCTCGAAGCAGCCGCCCGGGTGATCGCCCGGCGCGGTGTCCGTGGCCTGCGCGTGGAGGAGCTCGCCGCCGAGGCGGGCGTGTCCACCGCGCTGCTCTACTACCACTTCAAGGACCGCGCCGGCATCCTCAGCAAGACGCTGGAATTCATCAACGACCGCGCCGAGCGCTACACCACCCAGCGCGATCCCGACGCCGAACCGCTCGGTCCCCGTGAGGAACTGGAAGAGACGCTCCTCCTGGAACTCCAGGACACGACCGAGGTCCGGGAGAACAGCACGGCCTGGGGCGAGCTGCGGGCGAGTGCCGTCTTCGACGACCTCCTGCGCCAGGACCTGGCGAAGGCCACCCTGGTCTGGGTCCAGGAGGTGGCGGCCCTCCTGGGCCAGGTCCAGCCCATGGCTCCGGCCGTCGCCCTCACGGCCGCGGCCGAGCGGCTCACCGCCCTCCTGGAGGGCCTGAGCATGCGCTGGCTCAGCGGCACGCTGCAGATCTCCCATGCGCGGACGCTGATGAGCGAGGCCATCGAGACCGAAATCGCGCAGCTCGGCCGCTGACGCGACCCGTCGGCGTCGGGGGCCTCCTGCGGCTCTGGCAGGCGTCGTCGCACCGTCCCACCCGGCCCGGTCGATCCCCCAGGAACCTTCAGGGATCGACCGGGCTGCCTCACCCCTCAGGCATTGACTGAAATTTCAGTCAATGCGACAGTGTTCCCACACCCCAGCAAGGAAAAGGAAGGGGGCGCCATGCCTCTGACCCCTACGGAACGGGCCCGGCTGCTGCTCTTCGCGGCCGCCGAACTCGCCCGGGCGCGACGGGGGCGCGGTCTGCGCCTCAACGTGCCGGAGGCCACCGCGCTGATCGCCGACACGGTGTGCGAGGCCGCGCGCGACGGCCTCCACCTGGCCGAGGCGCTGGACCGCGGCCGCGGCGTGCTCGCCCCGGACGACGTGCTTCCCGGCGTCACCGACGTCGTCACGGAGATCCAGGTCGAGGCCGTGTTCGACGACGGCAGCAGACTGGCCGTGATCAGCGCCCCGTTCGGCGAGGTGGAGCGCGACGCCGGCGCCCCCGGCGCGGTCCTGCCCCACAGTGACACCCTGCCGGAACCAGAACCGCTGATCACCCTGACGGTCCGCAACACGGCTGCGGTCCCGGTGAGCGTGACCTCGCATTTCCACTTCTTCGAGGCGAACCCCCGCCTCGACTTCGATCGTGCCGCCGCCTACGGCATGCGGCTCGCGGCCCCGGCCGGCTCGTCCACCCGGTTCGACCCCGGCGCCGCCGTCGAGGTCGGGCTCGTGGCGATCGGCGGCGAGCGGATCGCGATCGGCTTCGCGGGCCTCGTCGACGGGCCGCTGGACGCGCCCGGCGCCAAGACCGAAGCCCTGCGGCGCGCAGCCGCCTGCGGCTACCTGGGCACGGAAGGCGCGGAGCGATGAGCAGGCCCACCAAGCACAGCGACCACTGCGCGCCGGGCAGCGGCCGGCACATCGACCCGTACGAGTACGCCTCCGTGCACGGCCCCCGCGCGGGGGACCGGGTCCGGCTGGGGGATTCGGGCCTCGTCGTCCGGGTGGAATCCGACTCGCAGGCGCACGGCGACGAGTTCCTGGCCGGCTTCGGCAAGACGGCACGCGACGGCATGCACCTGAAAGCCGCGGCCGTCCGCGACACCTGTGACGTCGTGATCACCAATGTCCTGGTGATCGACGCCGTACTCGGCATCCGCAAGGTGTCCATCGGTATCCGGGAGGGCCGCATCCACGCGATCGGGCGGGCCGGCAACCCCGACACCCTCGACGGGGTCGACGTCGTCGTCGGAACGGGGACGACGATGATCCCGGGGGAGGGGCTGATAGCCACCGCGGGCGCGGTCGACACCCACGTCCACCTGCTCTCCCCGCGGATCATGGAGGCCTCACTCGCCTCCGGGGTCACCACGATCATCGGCCAGGAGATCGGGCCCAGCTGGGGCGTCGGCGTGAACTCCCCCTGGGCCCTCGGGCTGGGGTTCGGCGCCTTCGAGGCCTGGCCGGTCAACATCGGCTTCCTCGCCCGGGGATCCGCCTCCCACGAAGCCCCGCTGGTCGAGGCGCTCGTCGAGGGCGGCGCCTGCGGATTCAAGGTCCACGAGGACATGGGTGCCCACACCCGCGCCCTGGACACCGCCCTGCGCGTCGCCGAGGAGCACGACGTCCAAGTGGCCCTGCACAGCGACGGCCTCAACGAGTGCCTGTCCGTGGAGGACACCCTCAGCGTCCTGGACGGCCGCACCATCCACGCCTTCCACATCGAGGGCTGCGGCGGCGGACACGTTCCCGACGTCCTGAAGATGGCGGGCGTGCCGAACGTCATCGGCTCCTCCACCAACCCCACACTCCCCTTCGGCCGTGACGCCATCGCCGAGCACTACGGAATGATCGTCTCCGTCCACGCGCTGAAGACCGACCTGCCCGGCGACGCCGCCATGGCCCGGGACCGGATCCGGGCCGGCACGATGGGCGCGGAGGACGTCCTGCACGACCTCGGCGCCATCGGCATCACCTCCTCCGACGCGCAGGGAATGGGGCGCGCGGGGGAGACCATCAGACGCACGTTCGCGATGGCCGGGAAGATGAAGGCCGAACGAGGTCCCCTGGAGGGCGACGGCGCGCACGACGACAACGCGCGCGTCCTTCGTTACATGGCCAAGCTCACCATCAACCCCGCCACAGCCCACGGCCTCGCCCACGAGATCGGCTCCATCGAGGCCGGGAAGATGGCCGACATCGTGCTCTGGCGCCCTCCGTTCTTCGGTGCGAAACCGCAGATGGTCATCAAGAACGGCTTTCCCGCCTACGGGGTCACCGGAGACCCGAACGCGGCCACCGACACCTGCGAACCGCTCGTTCTCGGCCCCCTCTTCGGCGCCCATGGAGCCGCGCCGGCCGAGCTGTCCGTCGCCTTCGTCAGCCGCGCCGCCGCCGAGTCGGGCTCGCCCGGCTCGCCGTACGACACGCTGGGCACGCGGCGCAGGCGCGTGGCCGTCGGGGGTACCCGTGGCATCGGTCCGGCCGACATGGTGCGCAACGCCCGGCTCGGCCGGGTGGACGTCGACCCGCGCAGTGGCCTGGTGACCCTCGACGGGGACCCGATGCGTTCCGAGCCTGCGCAACGGGTCTCCCTGAGCCGTCTGTACTTCCTGTGACCCGCCGGTTCCGACGTCCCATCAAGGCATGCCTCGACTCTTGACTGCATTTTCAGTCAGGAAGAAGATGCCGCCACCCAAAGGAAAGAGACCTGAGATGACCGCGTTCCGTATGCCCGCCGAATGGTCCCCGCACGAGAGGTGCCTCATGGCCTGGCCCGTCCGCGAGGACCTGTGGGGCAGCGTGCTGGACGACGTGAAGGAGGAGTACGCGAACGTCGCCCGCGCCATAGCCGCATGCGAGCCGGTCACCATGGTGGCGCCGCCCGGTCACGGCGACGAGGCCCGCACGAAGTGCGGCGAGGGCATCACCGTGGTGGAGATGGCGCAGGACGACTCGTGGTTCCGTGACTCCGCCCCGCTCTTCCTGCTCGACGGCGACGGCAACCGCGCCGCGGTCGACTTCCGCTTCAACGCGTGGGGCCGCAAGCACCACCCGTACGACTCCGACGACCGGATCAGCGGCCTCCTCCTGGAGCACCTGGGCGTCGAGCGCATCGCCTCCGACATGGTCCTGGAGGGCGGGGCGATCACGGTCGACGGCGAGGGCACGCTCATCACCACCGAACAGTGCCTGCTCCATCCCAACCGCAACCCGGGGATGAGCCGCGGCGAGATCGAGGCGGAGCTGAAGGCCCAGCTCGGCGTCGACAAGGTGGTGTGGCTTCCGTACGGCGGTCTGCTCGACACGGAGACCGACGGGCACGTCGACGGCGTCTGCGCCTTCGCGGCTCCCGGCAAGGTCGTCGTCTCCCTGCCCGGCGACCCCGAGCACCCCGACTACGTACGGATGCGCGCCAACCGCGCCGTCCTGGAGCACACGACGGACGCCCAGGGCCGGCCGTTCGAGATCGTCGAGATTCCGCAGACCGCGTTCGCCACCGTGGCCGGTGCCGAGGTCGAGGTCTCCTACCTGAACTACTACGTGGCCAACGGCGGCGTCGTCGTACCGGTCGCCGGCCTGCCCCAGGACGACGCCGCCCTCGCGATCATCGCCGCGGCGTACCCCGGCCGCAAGGTCGTCGGGGTGCGGTCGGCCGCGATCGCGTACGGCGGAGGCGGAGTCCACTGCATCACCCAGCAGATCCCCGCGGCCCCCGGCGCCTGAACCGGGAACGGTCCGCTTTCCGGAGGGCCGCTCCGGCGGTCCTCCGGCTCCCCGCCCCCTCACGGAAAGAGCGCGCGACGATGACCACACCGCACCGCCCCGGCAGCAGACGCCCATACGGCAGGTACCGCCGGATCGCCGCGACGACGGCTGTCCTGACCTCCCTCGCCGCCCTCGCGGCCTGCTCCGGTCCTCCCCGGGACGCCGGCGCCGGCACCCAGGTCACACTCTCCGCGTCCACGCCCCCGGCTCGTGGCGAGATCGACTCCTTCACCTGGGCCGTCTACGCCGAGCCACCCACGCTCGACTACACGGTGGCCTTCGACTACCCGCAGAACACCATCCTGTCCAACGTGTGCGAGAGCCTGATGCGCTGGACCCCGGGCCTCACCCTGGAACCGGGTCTGGCACGAAGGGCGTCGAACCCGGACCCCACCACCTGGGTCTACGACCTGCGCTCCGGCGTGCGCTTCCACGACGGCCGGACCATGAGCGCCGACGACGTGGTCCACAGCCTCGGCCGTCAGACGGACCCGGACAACGCCGCCGCCTGGGCCCAGAACTTCCAGAACGTCGCATCCGTACGGAAGACCGGTCCCCTCCAGGTCACCGTCAAGCTCAAGAAGCCCGACTCCCAGTTCCCCCAGTACATGGCGACCGCCGCGGGCGTCGTCGCCTCCAAGGCCGGCGTCGAGGCAGCCGGCAAGAACTACGGCACCACCGGCGGACTCGCCTGTACGGGCCCGTTCGAACTCGGCACGTGGAGCAAGGGCCAGTCGATCGAGCTGACGCGCTTCGACGGCTACTGGGGCACCAAGGCCAAGGCGAAGAAGGCCGTCTTCCGGATCATCACCGACCCGTCGGCCCGCACCAACGCCCTGCTCAGCGGAGAGATCGACGGCGGCTACCTCATCCCCACCGAAAGCTACGCCCGGCTCCGCGACAGCGGCACCGGCACCCTGTACTTCGGCGAGGGCCTGAGCACGGTCAACGTCAACATCACCAACATGAAGGGCCCGCTCGGTGACGTCCGCGTCCGCCGGGCCCTGTCCCTGGCCCTCGACCGGTCCGGGTTCGCCCAGGCCGGACTCGGCGGTGCCGGCACGGTCACCAACTCGCTCACCACACGTGCCGCTTGGGCCGGAGCCTCGGAGCAGACCCGGCAGGCCGCGTTCGCCGCGCTTCCGCCCGCCACTCAGGACCTCGAGAAGGCCAAGGCGCTGATCAAGGAGGCCGGCGCCACGGGCAAGACCCTGACCGTCGCCACCAGCTCCATCGGCCAGGACGTCTCCCTCCTCGCCACCGCCGTCCAGGCCGCCGGCAGCAGGATCGGCCTGAGGATCAACCTCAAGACCATCGCCCC
Source organism: Streptomyces sp. NPDC053493 (assembly GCF_044544825.1). Classification (NCBI taxonomy): domain Bacteria; kingdom Bacillati; phylum Actinomycetota; class Actinomycetes; order Kitasatosporales; family Streptomycetaceae; genus Streptomyces; species Streptomyces sp. NPDC053493. The sequence goes on along the minus strand of NZ_JBITXS010000002.1, from coordinate 520,916 downwards.
CAACGCCTTCACCGCGCTCTTCACCGATCCCGAGGCGCGCGAGGGCATCGACATGTTCCCGCTCACCTACTACAACTCGATCACCGACCCGCTCGACCTGCTGACGAACTTCAGGACCGGCGCCTACCTCAACTTCGCCGGCCACAGCGACAAGCGCTACGACACCCTCGTCGACCAGGCCACCGCCGTCTACGAGCCGGACCGGCGGATGAAGATCGAGGCCGAACTCCAGAAGCTGGCCGCCGAGCAGCTGCTGTGGATCCCGGTCGCAGAGTGGCCCACCGCGGTCTTCCTCAACAAGAGGATCACCGGCGCCCCCACCACCATCGCGTACATGTACTACCCGTGGGCCGCCGACGTCGGGGCAGCGGACGCGGGGGCGGCGCGGTGAACTTCCTGAGATTCGCCGTACGCCGGGTGGCGGAGATGGCCGCCACCCTGCTCGGTGCCTCGTTCGTCGTCTTCGGCGCCATGTACCTGGCGCCGGGGAACCCGGCCAGCTTCCTGCTCTCAGGACGCTCGGCCTCCCCGGAGGCCCTCGCCGCGATCAACGCCCAGTACCACCTGGGCGACCCCTTCTTCGTCCGGTACCTCCGCTGGTTCGGCGACATCGTGCAAGGGGATTTCGGCCGGTCCATCACGTACCGCACCGACGTCTCACGCCTCCTGGCCGACCGCCTCCCCACCACGCTGCTGCTCGTCGTGATGGCGCTGGTCGTGGTCGCGGTGATCGGCCTGGTCCTGGGCTGGATCTCCGCCGTACGCGGCGGCGGCACCGATTCCGCGATCCTGGTCGGCACCACCTTCGCCGTCGGCACGCCCTCCTTCGTCGCCGCCGTACTGCTCCAGGGACTCTTCGCCGTCAACCTCGGCTGGTTTCCCAGCAGTGGCTCGGGCGACGGCTTCCTCGACAAGGTCTGGCACCTCACCCTGCCCGCGATCGCCCTCGCGCTCTACCTGATCGGCATGCTCGCCCGCGTCACCCGGTCCGCCATGCTCGAAGCCCTCGACAGCGAGCACGTCACCGTCGCCCGCAGCCGGGGCGTCCCCGAGCGCCACGTCATCAGCCGCCACGTGTTCCGCAACTCGCTCGGCACCGTCCTCACCACCGGCGGCCTGATCATCTCCACCCTCCTGGTCTGCACGATCCTCGTGGAGACCGCGTTCAGCATCGGAGGCGTCGGCCAGCTCCTGGAACTGTCCACCACGACCAAGGACTTCCCGACCGTCCAGGCCATCTCCTTGATCATCGTCGCTCTCTTCATGACCGTGAACCTCATCGTCGACCTGGTGCTGCCCCTGGTCGACCCGCGGATCACCCTCGGATCGAGGAGCTCCTCCGTATGACAGCCGTCCTCACCCGCCGGCCCGGACTGTCCAAGATCCGCACCGCCCGGTCCCCGCTGTACCTGGTCTGCCTCGGCCTCGTCGCCCTCGTCACCACGGCCGCACTCCTCGCGCCGTGGCTCGTGCCCCACGACCCCAATGCCGTCGACCTCGGCAACGCGTTGGCCGGCACCTCGCCCGAGCACCCCCTCGGCGTCGACGCCGCCGGGCGCGACACCCTCTCCCGGCTGCTCCTCGGCGCCCGCACCTCGCTCCTGGGACCCCTCGGGGTCGTGGTCTTCTCCACGGTCACCGGTGTCGCGATCGGTACGGCCGCGGGCTGGCGGGGCGGCTGGCTCGACTCCGTCCTCTCCCGCTCCACCGAACTGGTCTTCGCGTTCCCCGGCATGCTCCTGGCCATCCTGATCATCTCGGTCCACGGCGAAGGACTGCTCGCCCCCGTCGTCGCCCTCTCCATCGCCTACCTGCCCTACGTCAGCCGACTCACCCGCTCCCTCGTCCTGGCCGAACGCAAACGCCCCTACGTCAGCGCCTACCAGGTCCAGGGACACTCGGCCCTCCAGATCTGCCTGCGCCACGTCCTGCCCAACATCGCCCCCGTCGTCCTCGCCCAGTCCACCATCAACTTCGGCTACGCACTCATGGACCTGGCCGGCCTGTCCTTCCTCGGCCTCGGCGTCCCCGCGCTCACCCCGGACTGGGGCCGCATGGTCTTCGACGGACAGACCGCCATCCAGCACGGCTACCCGCTCTCCGCGGTCCTGCCCTGCGTGTTCGTCGTGCTGACCGTCGTCGCCTTCAACGTGGTCGGCGAACGCTGGGCCGACCGCGTCGCCAGGAGGTCCCCATGAGACCGCTGACCCCACCGCCACCCACGCTCGACATCCGAGGGCTGCGGATCACCCTGCCCGGCACGGCCCGTCCCGTCCTCGACGGCGTCGACCTCCACGTCGCCGCCGGCGAGACCGTCGCCCTCGTCGGCGAGTCCGGTTCCGGGAAGACCCTGACCTCACGCAGCGCTCTCGGGCTGCTGCCGCCCGGCGCCACGATCGAGGGAGCCGTCCGCGTGAGCGGTCAGGACGTGCTCACGATGAACACCGCCCAGCTGCGCGCCCTGCGCACCGGCACGGTGTCCATGATCTTCCAGGACCCGCGCGCGGCCCTCAACCCGATGCGCCGCATCGGTGACTTCCTCACCGAGAGCGTGACCCTGACCAGGAGCATGAGCCGGACGGACGCCGCCGCGCGCGCCACCGAACTCCTCCAGGCCGTCGGCCTCGACGACACCGCCCTGCGCAGGTACCCCGGCCAGGTCTCCGGCGGCATGCTGCAACGCGTCATGATCGCCGCCGCGCTGATGGGCGACCCCGCCCTCCTCCTGGCCGACGAACCGACCACCGCGCTCGACGTCACCACCCAGGCCGAGGTCATCGCCCTCCTGGCGCGACTCCGCGAACGCTTCGCCACCGGCCTGCTCTTCGTCACCCACGACCTCGACCTCGCCGCCGCCATCAGCGACCGCGTCTACGTCATGTACGCCGGCCGGATCGCGGAGAGCGGCCCCGCCGAAGCCCTCTTCGCGCGGCCCCGGCACCCGTACACCTCGGCGCTGCTCGCCTCGGCGCCCCGTCTCGACGCCCCACCGGGCAGGCTCGCCGCCATCGACGGCCAGCCCCCCGACCTGCGGAAGGAACTGCACGGCTGCCCGTTCGCCGACCGCTGCCACCTGGCCACGGAGATCTGCGACGACCAGGCTGCGGAACCGCTGCCCGCGCCCGGGCGGCCGCACCAGCGGGCCGCCTGCCACCACAGCGACCGGCTCGAAGGGAGCTCCGCCGATGCCTGAGCACGCACTGGAGGCCGTCGGCCTCCACCGCGCCTTCGGAACCGTCCGCGCCGTCGACGACGTTTCGTTCACCCTGCCCGAGGGCGGTTCCCTGGGCATCGTCGGCGGATCCGGTTCCGGCAAGACCACCACCGCCCGCATCGTCGTCGGCCTGGAGCGGGCCGACGACGGGGAGGTACGGGTACGGGGCCGGGCCCGGCCCAGCCGCGCCCGCGGCAAGGCTCAGCGCCTCGCCCGGGCCCGCGAGGTCCAGATGGTCTTCCAGGACCCCTACCTGTCCCTCGACCCCAGGACCAGCGTCGAACAGGTGCTACGTGAAACCCTGCGCCTGCACTTTCCCGACACCGGCACCGGCCATGACCGGCGCATCCACGAACTCCTCGACCAGGTCGGCCTCGGCACCCGAGCCGCCGACGCGCGGCCGAATCAGCTCTCCGGCGGCCAGCGCCAGCGGGTCGCCATCGCCCGCGCGCTCGCCGTGGAGCCCGCAGTCCTCGTCCTCGACGAGGCGGTCGCCGCCCTCGACGTCTCCGTCCAGGCCCAGATCCTCAACCTCCTCGCCGACATCCGCGAGGAGACCCGGATCGCCTTCCTCTTCATCACCCACGACCTCGGCGTGGTCCGCTGCGTCACCGACGACGTCATCGTCATGCACCAGGGCCGCGTCGTCGAAGCGGGTCCCACGGACCACGTGCTCGCCGCACCCCGGCACCCGTACACGCGGCTTCTGCTGGAATCCGTACCCCGCCCGGGCTGGGACCCCGAGGCGATCGCCGCCGCCCGCAGGGCACTCTGACCCCACCGAACTCCCCACACCCACACCGGAGGTCCCCATGAACGATCACGCCGTCGCCCGCCACGCGGGTCCCGGCCTCAACAGGCGCCGGTTCCTGGCCGCCGCCGGTCTGACAGCCGCCGGGGCCGCCGTCGCCACGACCCTCCAGAGCCGGGCCGGCGCCGCCTCCGCCGCCGGTGCCTTCCGCGTCCCGATCGAGGACGTCCGCCACACCCGCACCTGGATGGCCTGGCCGGACAGCACCGCGATCTGGACCGGCCGACTGGGCGGCGTCCAGGCGGACATCGCCCTCATCGCCCGTACGATCGCGAAGTACGAGCCCGTCGTCATGTGCGCGAACCCCGGCAGCGCCGCCAAGGCACGCTCGATGTGCGGCTCCACCGTCGCCGTCATCAGCTCCATCCCCGTCGACGACTGCTGGATGCGCGACACCGGACCCGTCTTCCGCACCGACGGCTACGGCGGTCTCGACGCCGTGGGCCTCAACTTCAACGGCTGGGGCGACAAGCAGACCCACGCCAAGGACGCCCTCGTCGCCGAGCGGATCGCCGCCCACGTGGGCGTGCCGTTCACCTACGCCGACCTGGTCGGCGAGGGAGGCGCCATCGAACAGGACGGCGCCGGCACCCTGATGGCCACCCGCAGCAGCCTGGTGAACCGCAACCGCAACCCCGGCATGTCGGAACGGCAGCTGGAGCGGGCGATGTGCGCCGCGTACGGCGCGTCCAAGGTCATCTGGTTCGACGGCGTCCGCGGCCAGGACATCACCGACGACCACGTCGACGCGACCTCCCGCTTCCTCGCCCCCGGCGAGGCCCTCGTGCAGACGCCCCTCCCGTCCGAGAACGACGCCTACGCCCGCGACGCCCGCCGCCAGTACGACACCCTCTCCGCCTCGACCACCGCCGCAGGCCGTGCAATGGACGTCATGCGCCTCCAGGGCCCGGACTACAACATGATCCGCTCCACCCACAGGGACTTCCTCGCCTCCTACGCCAACTTCTATCTCTGCAACGACGCCGTCATCTCCGCCCAGTTCGGCGACAGGAGGGCGGACGAGGCCGCACGGGCGACCCTGAACCGTCTCTACCCCGACCGTCGCATCGAGCAGTTGAACATCGACCGCCTGGGAACGGGCGGCGGCGGCATCCACTGCGTCACCCAGCAACAGCCCGTGGCCTGAGAGGACATGGCCGCAACGGGGGAGGGCGAGTTCCGTCCGATCCATTGACTGAAATTTAAGTCAGTCCCTAGGGTGGGCGCGCGCCGCGTGACGCCGACGGGCAGACCGGCGCCGCGGCCGGCCTTTCACGGACCCACCCACCCCGAACAGGAGCCCCCATGGGGTCAGTTGTCCCGGAGTACCACGACTCCGCACCGCATCCGGGCATCGAGCGGCACTCGATCGACTGGGTGCCGCTCTCGGAACGGCACGGCAAACCCTCGCACGTCGGGGCCATCTGGTTCGTGGGCAGCCTCAACCTCACCGGCCTGGCGACCGGCGTCGTGACGCTCTCGATGGGGGCCTCGCTCGTGTGGACGGCGGTCGCCACCGTCCTCGGGTCACTCTTCGGCACGTTCTTCATGGCGTTCCACTCGGCCCAGGGGCCGCAGCTGGGCCTGCCGCAACTCGTCCAGTCACGGCCCCAGTTCGGCTATCTCGGAGCGGCACTCACCGTGTGGGTCTTCGCCCTGGTCAATTACGTGGCCTTCAACACGTCGGACGCCCTGCTGTCCGGTCAGGCCATGAACCTGCTCACCGGCGTCCCCAACGAGCTCGGCTATCTGCTGGCCGCCGCGGTCGCGACGGTGATCGCCCTCTTCGGGTACGACTGGATCCATCGGCTCAACCGGTGGCTCACCTGGCCCTTCGTCGTGATCGCCGCCGCGATCACCGCGGCCGCCCTCTTCGGCGGCGGCTTACCGGACGGTGCATGGAACGCGGGCCCCCTCGAACTCGCCCCCTTCATGCTCGTGTTCGTCTTCGTCGCCGGCTTCCAGCTGGGATGGGCGCCGTACGTCTCGGACTACTCGCGCTACCTCAGACCCGACGTTCCGGTCCGCAGCACCTTCTGGTGGACGTACCTGCCCAGCGCGATCTCCGGGATATGGGTCTTCCTCCTCGGGGCCGTGGTCTCGGCCGGCTCTCCCGAGGGCACCGACCCGGTCACCGCCCTGAAGCTGGCGGCGGACCGCCTGTTCAGCGGGTTCGGCACGGTCGCGGTCGTCGTCCTGCTCGTCGGCCTGCTCTCCGTCATGGCGATCAACCAGTACGGCGGCAGCCTCACCATGATCTCGATCGTGGACTCGTTCCGGCCGGTCAAGCCGACGCGGGCCATCCGCGTCGCGACGATCGGGATCATGCTGGTGGCCGTCGGGACGGTCTCCACGGCAGTCGGCATCGACCAGTTCAACTGGTTCTTCGCCCACGTGGTCGTGGTGCTGACCTACCTCTTCATCCCGTGGACGGCCATCAACCTGGTCGACTTCTTCTTCGTCCGGCGTGGCCAGTACGTCGTCGAGGAGATCTTCAACCCGCACGGGATCTACGGCCGGTGGGGATGGCGCGGCAACCTCGCCTACCTCATCGGACTGGCCTGCATGGCCCCGTTCATGGTCATCACCGGCCTCTTCGTCGGGCCCGTCGCGAAGCTCCTCGGCGGCGTCGACTGCTCCGTCTTCGTCGGCCTGCCGGTGGCGGGCGGCCTCTACCGGGCCTTCGCCGGAAGCCTCGACCTGGCCACCGAACGCCGGTTGGTCCGGGAGGAGGGGCTGCTGGAACGACTTCACTGAACCACCCGCGTCAGCACGTACAGGACCTTTCAAGAAGGAGCACCACGTGAAGACAGAGCACGACGGCGAACGCCCCGGCATCAGCCGCAGAACACTCCTGGCCCGAACCGGAGCGGCCGCGGCCGCGCTGGCGGCAGGGCCGGTACTCGGTGGCATCCGGCCGGCCGCGGCCTCCTCCTGGCACGTGCCGGGGGAGGAGAGCCCGCACAAGCGGACCTGGATGGCCTGGCCGTCCAGCTACACGATCTGGGGCAACCTGCTGTCCAAGATCCAGGCCGACATCGCCAAGCTGGCGAAGGCGATCGCCACGTACGAGCCGGTCGTCATGTGCGCGGACGGCTCGTCGGCCGCCTCGCAGGCCAGGGCCGCCTGCGGGTCCACCGTCACGGTCATCAGCTCGGTGCCCGTCTCGGACTGCTGGATGCGGGACACCGGCCCGCTCTTCCGGGTCGACGGCATGGGCGGCCTGGACGCCTTCGGCCTCAACTTCAACGCGTGGGGCGAGAACGCCACCAGCTTCTACGGCATCCCCGCCTCCGCCTACGACAAGGACCGCGCGCTCGCGCAGCGACTCGCCGCCTACACCGGCGTCCCCTTCGCGAAGGCATCCGTGGTCGGCGAAGGCGGCGGCATCGAGTACGACGGCGACGGCACTCTGATGGCAACCGAGAGCTGCTGGCTGAACAGCAACCGCAACCCGGGCCGGACCCGCGCCCAGATCGAGGCGGAGCTGCTGTCCCGCTTCGGCGCCTCGAAGATGATCTGGCTCCCCGGCGTGACGGGTCAGGACGTCACCGACGGCCACATCGACGGCACCGCCCGCTACATCAAGCCCGGCGTGGTCATGGTGCAACTGGCGGGCGCGGTCAGGCCGGACGTCTGGTCGCGAAACGCCCAGGCCATCCACGACGTCCTGGTGAACGCGACCGACGCCAGGGGCCGCCGCCTCCAGGTCCTCACCATCGAGGGCCCCGACGTCCTGCCCCGTATCGCAGCCGGAAAGCAGGCCGACTTCCTCAGCTCCTACATGAACTGGACGGTCACCAACAGCGCGATCGTCACCACCCAGTTCGGCGACACCACCAAGGACCAGGCGGCCAGGACGGCGATCGCGGCCGCCTACGGCCGCCCCGTCGTCCAGCTCAACCTCGACAACCTCTACGGCAACGGCGGCGGAGGCGCCCACTGCGTCACGATGCAGGAACCCAACCGCTGAGCCATCGGCCCGGGTCCCGTTCCGGGACCCGGGCCGTCCCGATCCGGCGTGAGCAGCCGAACTGATCACCGGTAGACCGTCGACGCGGGCTGCGGTGAGCCACCAGCTGATTCCAGCCTGGCTGTGGTGCCCGTCAGCCGGGCGTCCCGTCGGGGTCCCGGCGCGGTCTGTCCGGGCCGCGCCACGGCAGGGTCCGGCTGTAGACCACGTTCGTGGTCGTGGAACCGAAGCCGGCCAGTTCGTCCACGAGCGTCTCCAGGTGCCCCATGGAGGTGGCGGCCACCTTCAGGACGTAGCAGTCGTCTCCGGTGGTGCGCAGGCACTCCAGGATCTCCGCGCGTTCTGCCAGCAGTCGGCGCAGCGGCTCGTGCCGGTTGCCCGGGTACTTCAGCCGGACGACGGCGAGCACGGGGTAGCCGACCTTCGCCAGGTCGACCGCCGCGTGGTAACCGGTGATGACGCCCGCCGCCTCCAGCTGGCGCACCCGCTCCGTGGTGGCCGACGGGCTCAGGCTCACGCGTCGTCCGAGCTCGCTGAGGGAGATCCGGCCGTCCTGCTGGAGCTGCCGGACGATCGCCCAGTCCACGTCGTCGAGATTCACGGCCATCCGGCGAGAGTACCGGGAAAGCCACGGCGAAACCGAGGGAACGCAAGGAGAGTTCTCTTCAGTCCGTCATGATCGCGAGGATAGCCTCCGGTCATGCAAATCGGCGTCAACGTCCCCAACTTCGGCCCCGGGACCGATCCCGGCGTGCTCCGCGACTGGGCGCGGACCGTCGAGGGCCTCGGCTTCGACCTCCTCATGGTCTCGGACCACGTGACCGTCACCCCGGACGTGGCCGAGCGGTATCCGGAGCCGTTCTACGAACCGTTCACGACGCTCTCCTGGCTCGCCGGCCTCACCACCCGGGTGCGGCTCGGCACCACCGTGCTCGTCCTGCCCTACCGGCATCCGCTGCTCGTCGCCCGCATGGCGGCCGGACTCGACCGGATCAGCGGTGGCCGCTTCGTGCTGGGCGTGGGCATCGGCTGGGCGCGCCAGGAGTTCGACGCGCTCGGGGTGCCGTTCGCCGCGCGCGGCCGACTGACCGACGACTGTCTGCGCACCCTGCGCGCCACCTGGCGGACGGACGGGGGAGCGGTGCCGATCTGGGTGGGCGGCAACAGCGAGGCCGGCATCCGCCGCGCCGTGCGCTTCGGCGACGCCTGGCACCCGCTGCGCGGCACCCTGCCCTGGATGCGCTCGGTCGTCACCCGGCACGAACTGCCGGGCTTCGCGCCGCGTATCGCCCTGCGGGCGACGGCCGCGCCGGTCGACACCCCCGAGCGGCCCGCAGGTGTCGGAACCCTCGAACAGATCCTGGACGACCTCGACCAGCTGGCGCGTCTCGGGGCCGAAACCGTCGTACTCGACCCGTACCATGGCGACCCCGAGGAGACCCGCAGGCCGCACGCCGCCTGGAAGACCCTCGCCGCCGTGGCCGACCACAGGAGAACAGCACCGTGATCACCCCCGCCGACGAGAAGCTCCTGCGGCGCGCCCTCGAGATCGCCGCGCACGCCGTCACCCTGGGCGACGCGCCGTACGGCTCGCTGCTGGCCGGGGCGGACGGCACGATTCTCGCCGAGGCCCACAACACCGTGCGGCGCGACGAGGACATCACCGCCCACCCCGAGCTGAAGCTGGCCCGCTGGGCGGCGCGCGAACTCGCCCCGGACACGGCCGCCCGCACGACCATGTACACCAGCTGCGAGCCCTGCGGCATGTGTGCGGGCGCCATCGTCCGCTCCGGGCTCGGCCGGGTCGTGCACGCGCTGTCCACCGCGCAACTCGTATCGCTCAACCCCGAGTCGGGCGCCTGGCCCGCCGTGGTCCAGGACGGCCCGGCCCTGTTCGACGAGGCCCGGGTCCCGATCGAGACCTACTACCGGCGGTGACCCGGCTCCCGCGCGCCGCCTCGGTCTCCAGGGCCGCCGCCCGCGCGGTGTGAGCGAGGACCCGGCCGCCGCCGGCAGCCGCCGAGGCCCGGCGACGCCCGCCCGGTCCCGCCCGATCTCGTACGCGAATGAACGAACGCGAATCCGGACGGCGCCGGTCCGTGTCCCGGGCCGGCGCGTGGACTCCGGTCGGCGTGCGCCGACGCCGTCCCGTGCTCCCCTGCGCGCGCCCCTGCAACGGGATTCCGCTAGCGGCCCACGCGCGAGCCGCGCCGCGGCCTGCACCGGCCCGGACGCTCCTCCGCTCCGTCGCCGCGCACCGGGTGCGGCGAGTTTCGGCCAACCCTTCTCGGCCTGTCGTGCGAAGGGCGATACCAGAGGGGGCCGCTCTACGGGTAAGTTTGCCAACTGCGCACCGCAGGTGAACGGTTGACGTCTACAGTGGGTGCTTGGTGATCATCGGTAGGCTCATCACACCCACGTAGGACCCCTCCCCCGTAGCGAACCCCCCGTAGTACGCCGAATCCTGGGCACGTACCAAGGACACTCATGTCTCAACTTCGCGCACCCGCCGCGCGGTCCGAACGCCGCGAGGGCGGGCGGCACGGCCGGTCAGGCGCCCGCACCGCCGCCGGCGCGACCGGCGCCGGCTCCGCTCAGTCCCCCGCGCCGCTTCTCACCGAGGCCCGCATACGCCCCCAACTCCTGCGTACCTCCGTTCTTCCCGCGGTCGCGGTGGCGCTCGGCGGCGCCGCGGCCGTGCTGTTCACGATCCGCTCCACCGGCGCCAGCCCCTCGCCCGGTCTGTGGGCCGCGCTCACCGGCGCCGCGGCGCTCACGGTCGCCTCGGTGACCGCCGCCGCGCTCGGCGCCGACCGCGCCGCGAAGTCGGTGCTCGACCGCGTCGGCGCGCTCCGCCGCTCCAGTGCCCGCACCCAGAACGAACTGCGCACCGTCGTCGAACAGCTGCGCAGGGGCGAGAGCCCGGAACTCCGCTCCGCGGCCGTTCCGAGCGGCGCCAAGGGTGACGAGTTCGACCTGCTGGCCCAGGAGCTGACCCGCTCTCACGAGGCCGCAGTGGCGGCCGTGGTGCAGGCCTCCAAGCTCTCCAGCAGCGTCGGCAACGAACAGAAGGTCGAGGTCTTCGTCAACCTCGCCCGACGGCTCCAGTCCCTCGTCCACCGCGAGATCCAGCTCCTCGACGAGCTGGAGAACGAGGTCGAGGACCCGGAGCTGCTCAAGGGCCTGTTCCACGTCGACCACCTCGCCACCCGCATCCGCCGGCACGCGGAGAACCTCGCCGTCCTCGGTGGCGCCATCTCCCGCCGCCAGTGGTCGAACCCGGTCACCATGACCGAGGTGATGCGCTCCTCCATCGCCGAGGTCGAGCAGTACCCGCGCGTGAAGCTGGTGCCGCCGATCGACGGTACGCTGCGGGGCCATGCCGTGGCCGACGTCATCCACCTCCTCGCCGAACTGGTCGAGAACGCCACCCTGTTCTCCGCGCCGCACACCACCGTGCTGCTGCGGGCCCAGTACGTCACGGCCGGCCTGGCCATCGAGGTCGAGGACCGCGGTCTCGGCATGCCGGTCAGCGAGCAGAACAAGATGAACGCCCTGCTCGCCGATCCCGACCAGGTCAACGTCGCGCATCTGCTCCAGGACGGCCGCATCGGACTCTTCGTCGTCTCGGCCCTCGCCCGGCGCCACGGCATCGCCGTACGGCTCCAGTCGAACATCTACGGAGGCGTCCAGGCCGTTCTCGTCCTGCCGCAGGGCCTGCTCGGCGCCGACCCGGAAGGGCTCGCGCGAGCCGGCCAGGCCGCGCAGGCCCAGGCCGCCGGCCAGCTCAACGGCCAGCTCAACGGGCAGTTGCCCGGCCAGCTCAACGGGCAGGTGAACGGCCAGCTGAACGGCCAGCTCAACGGGCAGGGCGCCGGCCAGGCACCGCTGCCGCAGGCCCCGGCCCCGGCTCAGGCCCCGGCTCAGGCCCCCGCTCCCGCCACGCCTCCGGCCCCGGCGCCCCAGGCGCCGGCCGCGCCCGCGCCCCGCCCCGTACCGGTGCAGGCACAGGCCCCCGCCCACCCGGCTCCGGCCGGCCCCGCCGCGGCCGGCGGCCACGGCGCACCCGGCCCCGGCTTCGGCGGCGCCCTCCCCGGCGTACCGCCGCAGCCCACCCACGCCGAGCCCGTCGGGCCCGGCACTCCCCACCCCGCCCCGGCGGCCGAGGTCCCCCCGGCCCCGCGCCCCGCGGCACCCGGCAGGCCCGACCTCCCCAAGCGGCGCGCCCAGGAGCACCTCGTCCCGCAGCTGCGCGACGAGCCCGCGGCCCGCAAGCCCGAGGAGCACGCCCTGCACGACCCGGGCCTGATGGCCGCGTTCCAGCGCGGCATCGGCCTCGCAGAATCCCAACCCGCCCCCCGTGAACCGCTGCGTCCCGGTGACGCGCACAAGGAGTAGATGCACCATGGCGAGCAATGCGCCGAACGGCCATTCCTCGGATCTCGACTGGCTGCTGAGCGGCCTGGTCCAGCGGGTGCCGTACACCCGCAACGCCGTACTGCTCTCCTCCGACGGCCTCGTGAAGTCCGTCCACGGCCTCGACCCCGACGCGGCCGACCACATGGCCGCACTGGCCTCCGGCCTGTACTCGCTGGGCCGCAGCGCCGGCGCGCGCTTCGGCGACGGCGGCGAGGTCCGGCAGGTCGTGGTCGAACTGGACTCCACGCTGCTGTTCGTCTCCACCGCGGGCTCCGGCACCTGCCTCGCGGTCCTCGCCGGCCGCGAGGCGGACGCCGCCGTCCTCGGCTACGAGATGGCGATGCTCGTCAAGAGCGTGCGGCCCTATCTGGTCACCCCGGCCAGACAGGCCGCCGGCGCGACGGGCAGTGCGGGACAGTGACGATGGGGTCCGCTCAGGAAGGACCCTGGCTGGACGACGCGGCAGGCCGGCTGATCCGTCCGTACACCGTCAGTGGCGGGCGGACCAAGCCGACCACCGCGCTCGACCTGCTCTCGATGGTGATGGCGACCGGCGGCTCCCCGCAGCCGCACATGGGTCCCGAACACACGCTGGCCCTCGGCCTGTGCGACGGACCCACCTCCGTGGCGGAGATCGCGGCGCACTTACGGCTCCCGGCCGTCGTCACCAAGGTCCTGCTCTCCGATCTCGTGGACTGCGGGGCGATCACCGCCCGGGCGCCCCGGTTCCACGCCAATCCAACCGACCGTTCCTTGCTGGAGGCAGTGCTCGATGGCCTACGACAACGGCTCTGAGCGCCACGACCGTGGTCACGACGGTCATGACGGCTTCGCCACCGACCCGTTCCCCACCGCGCTGAAGATCCTGGTCGCGGGCGGCTTCGGCGTGGGCAAGACCACCTTCGTGGGCGCCGTCAGCGAGATCGAACCACTGAGCACCGAAGAGCTGCTGACCTCGGTCAGCGCGGCCACCGACAGCCTGGAGGGCGTGGAGTCCAAGACCACGACCACGGTCGCGATGGACTTCGGACGCATCACCCTCGACGACCGTCACGTCCTCTACCTGTTCGGCACGCCGGGCCAGGAGCGCTTCTGGTTCATGTGGGACGAACTCTCCGAGGGCGCGCTGGGCGCGGTCGTGCTCGCCGACACCCGCCGTCTCCAGGACTGCTTCTCCGCCGTCGACTTCTTCGAGCGGCGCGGCATCGGGTTCGTGGTGGCCGTCAACGAGTTCGACGGCGCCTACCGTTACGACCCGGACGAGGTACGGGCCGCCCTCGACCTCAAGCCGACGGTGCCCGTCGTGCTCACCGACGCACGGATCTCCAGCTCCGCCATCCGTACCCTGCTGACCCTCGTCCAGCATCTGCTCACCACCATCCCGGCCGCCGTGCCGAGCTACGGAGCCACGACATGACCTACGACCCGACCGGTCACATGCTGCTGACCCCCGTCGACCAGGAGGCGCCCGCCCGGGTCCGCCGCCTGCGCGAGCTGGGGCTCGGCGAGCAGCCCGACCCGGCGTTCGACGAGTTCGCCCACCGGCTCGCGGAGGTGACCGGCGCTCCGTTCTCGATGGTCAACTTCATCGACGAGAACCGGCAGTTCTTCGCGGGTCTGCACACGCCGTCCGGCAGCCACTCGGGCACCGACCTCGGCGCCACCGCCGCCGGGAGCGGGGGAGTGGGCCGCTTCATGGCCCGTGACCACGGCTACTGCCCGCACGTGGTGGTGCGCCGCAAGGCCCTCGTCCTGGAGGACGTCTGCGACTACCCGCGCTTCGCGGGCAACCCGGTCGTGGACGAGATCGGCATCCGCTCCTACATGGGCGCGCCGCTGATCGACCGCACCGGTGTCGCCCTGGGCACGATCTGCGTCGTGGACACGGACGTACGGCCCTGGGGACGCGCCGGCCTGGAGACGATCAAGGCGATGGCGGCGGAGCTGGTGGAGCAGATCCACCGCCGCGAGGACGGCCTGCTCTGACGGTCCGGTCCTCACCCGTGAGGACACACCGGTGCCCCGGTGTCCGGCTCTCCCGCCGGACTCCGGGGCACTTCTTCGTGCGCTGACCCGTCTCGGCCGACGGGGCGTCAGACGTGCGCGGGCTCCATCCGGAGCACGTCGGCGAGCCGCTCCGACCAGCTTCCCTTGTCCTGGCCGAGGGCGACCTCGGCGAGGCGGAGGAGCTGGATGTCGGAGGTGCCCGCCGGGGCGAAGATGTGGTGCGCGTCGCGGAGGTAGCGCTCGATGGCGCGATCGGTGAAGAGACCGGCGGCGGCGTGGATCTCCATGGCGTTGCGGCCGGAGTCGATGGCGGACTCGACGTTGACCAGCTTGGCGTTCATCAGCTCGGTGTCGCAGGACATGCCCTGGTCGAGCAGATGGACCGCGTGGTACGCGGCGAGCCGGGCCGTCATCAGCCGCGACTGCATCTGGCCCAGCTTGAGCTTGACGGTGGGGAGTTCGGCGAGCGGCTTGCCGTAGCGGATGCGCTCGGTGGCGAACCGGGTGGTCTCCTCCAGGATCGCCTGGTGGATGCCGAGCGAGACGGCGGTGAGGTTGGCCCGGCCGTAGAGCACGCTGGAGGAGTACGCGACGGCGAGGCCGTCGCCCTCGTCGCCGAGCCGGTTGGCGGCCGGCACCCGGCAGTTCTCGAAGATGAGCTCGCCGAAGCTGAAGCCGTGCAGGCCCATCGCGGGCTGCTGAGGACCGGTCCTGAACCCGGGGCGATCGGATTCGACCAGGAACGCGGTCAGTCCCTTCGATCCGGGACCGGTGCGGACCACGACGCCGTGGAGGTCGCCGACATGGCTGTTGCCGACGTAGACCTTGCTGCCGTTGAGGACGTAGTCGTCGCCGTCGCGGACCGCGGTCGCGGACATGCCGAGGACATGGCCGCCGGACTCCGGCTCGGTGACCGCGATGGTCGGCAGGCAGTCGCCGGCGGCGACGGCCGGGAGCCAGGTCTTGCGCTGCTCGTCGCTGCCGAAGTGCACGATTTTGGCGGTGCCGAGCTGCGAGGCCTGGACCATGGCGCCCATCGCGCCGCTGACCCGCGAGAGCTCCTCGATGATGATGGTCTTGGCCAGGTGGCCGGCGCCCATGCCCCCGTACTCGTGGCCGATAGTCGCGCCCAGCCAGCCCTGTCGGGCGATCAGCCGGGACAGCTCGTGGTGTACGGAGCGCGACTCCTCCATCTCGGCTATCCGTGGCCGAACCTCACGCTCTGCGAAGTCCCGGACCGTCTCCCGGAGCTGGTGATGGAGCCTGCTGCTGAAGTAGCCGTCCATTCGAGTCCTCCCCTGCGAAACGCCTGCTCGTCTAGTGGGCCGAGCAGGTGGTGCATCGGCAGTGGTCCCGTCCCGAACAGGCCGACCACTTCATGGTGTTGATCTTTACGGGACGGATCAATATCGACACCAAGTTTGTCTGAAACCGGAATGGTTGACGTTTGTTTCTGACTGTGTTTCGCGCGGTCTTGGCCTGCTCAGTCCGATCCGAAGGACATTCCCCAGGGTCATCTTTCTGCCACATGCCAACGGCACGGGATGCGTGGGCATATGGCCCCGACAGGGGCCGGGTCGCCTCAAACGCCACTTCCTCACCGAAGACGCGGCATTCCGGAAGCACCTGCCCGCCCCCGGCGCGCCGCAACCCCACGGCTTCCGGGCCCCTGAACCCCGCCAGGAGGAGGCGGCCGGGGGCGTGCGGGAGCACGGACGGGGAGCGAGGGCGCGTCACGGTGTGTAAGGGGCGTGCGTCACGGAGCGTGGGCGGCGCGCACGCGCCCGGGACGTTCTCGCCGTGCGCGGGCGCCGCGCGCCGTGCGTGGGCGCCGCGCGCCGGGCGCGGACGCGGGTCAGGGCAGGAAGGCGGTGATCCGGGCCCGCAGCGCCGCCGGGTCGAGTCCCTGGCCGGCCAGGTGCTCCTCGATCGAGCCGTACCGACGCAGCTCGCGCCGCCCGATGCCGAGCCCGAGGACGCGGTGCGGCAGCTCGGCGAGCGCGTCGTTCGCGGCGGCCGTCGAGGTCCCGGCGAGGTACGGCTCCACGAGGACGACGTCCGGGCGGGCCCCGGCGACCGCTCGGCGCATGGCCTCGCCGTCGAAGGGCCGGACGGTCGTCGCGTACAGCACCGTCACGTCCAGGCCCTCGGTCGCGGCCAGCACGTTGTCGAGCATCGGACCCACCGCGACCACGACTCCGCGCGCGCCCTCGCGCAGCACCGTGAAACCGCCCGGCGACATCGGGTGCGCCGAGGCGTTGGCGTGCGCGGACAGCCGTACGTACACCGACTCCTCGCTCGCGGCGGCCCGCCGCAGCAGGGCCTCGGCCTCGTCCGGGTGTCCCGGCACGTGCACGGTCCAGCCGTCCAGGGTGTCCATCAGGGCCACGTCACCGGGTGCCATGTGGGTGAAGCCGCCGGCCGGCCAGTCGTACGAGCCGGCCGCGCTGACCAGGACGCCGTGGACGCCCTGGTGCCCGAAGTCCAGCTTCAGCTGCTCGAAGGGGCGCTCGACCAGGAAGCTCGCGAAGGTGTGCATGATCGGCCGCATCCCGGTGAGCGCCATCCCGCCGCCCGCGCCGATCAGCAGCTGCTCGCGGATCCCGACGTTGATCACCCGGTCCGGGTGGCGGTCCAGGGCCTGCCGGAAGCCGTCCTTGCTGATCTCGGCGAGGAGCAGCGCGAGCCGGGGGTCCTCGTCGAGCAGGCGGGTGGTGGTGGCGATGAAGCGGTCGCGCATGGTGTCCATGGCTGTCTCCTGAGAGCTGAGCTGAGGTGAGAGGAAGGAGGGGCCGGGGCGGCGGTGCGGGGCCGGGGCGGTGCCGGCCGGGGGCCGTGCCCGGGGCGGCGCGCTGTCGGCCGGGCCCGGGGCGCTCGCGTCAGGCGTACTTGGGCTCGACCCGGGCGACGACGGCGCGGGGCCGGCCGGGGTGCGGGGCGGTGTAGGCGGCGTACAGCGCCTCGGGATCGCGGCCGTCCACGGTCTCGGCGGACCAGCCGGCCGCCGCGAAGCGGGAGGCGATCCCGCCGGGCCAGCCGTGGCTGGCGGAGCTGTTGTCGATCACCAGCGTGTGCAGCTGCTCGAGCCCGGCGGGCCCGGCGTAGGCGAGCGCCTCGTGGTTGCTGCCCTCGTCCAGCTCGGCGTCGCCGATCAGCACCCACACGCGCGGCTCGGTCAGCCCCTGCGCCCGCAGCCCGAGCACGGTCCCCACGGCCAGCGGCAGTCCGTGCCCCAGCGACCCGCTGCCGATCTCGACGCCGGGCACCAGGGTCCGGTCCGGGTGGTGCCCGAGCGGCGAGTCGTAGCCTCCGAACCCGCTCAGCATCTCCTCCCCGATGAAGCCCTTGTCGGCGAGGACGGCGTAGTACGCCATGGGGCCGTGCCCCTTCGACAGCAGGAACCGGTCCCGGCCCGCGTCCCCGACGGTCCCGGGCCCGACCCGCAGCACCCGGTCGTAGAGCACCCACAGCGCGTCGAGCGTGGAGGTGGCGGCGGGGGAGTGCTTCTCGTCCCCGGTCATGAGCCCCATGAGCCGCTGCAGCCGCTCGATGTCCCGGGCGTGGTCCCGGGCGTGATCCCGGGCGTGGTCCTGGGCGTCCGGGCGCGGCGTGTACGTCGTGTTCGTCATGCCTCACACCTTGCAACCTCAAGCTTGCTTGAGGTCAAACCGCAAACCGGTTCGTGACCACGCGCGGAAGTGCGGTATTGTTCTCATGCGCGTTCGGCCGGGGAAAGCCCAGGTCAGACGGGTATCGGGACGTGGCGCAGCTTGGTAGCGCACTTGACTGGGGGTCAAGGGGTCGCAGGTTCAAATCCTGTCGTCCCGACGAGAGGTTCGCCTCGTCGTCGCAGAACAGGAGCCCTGTCTCACTTCGGTGAGACAGGGCTCCCGCGCGTGGGGCGGGTTCTTCGGCGGGTCCTTCAGTCGGGACCGCTCCAGTCGAACGGGAAGTGCTTGCTCGACTTGCCGGTGCGGTCCCAGGAGAAGCCGAACGCGTCGGCGCGGTCGACGGTGGCCCGGCCCCAGGTGGCGATCTGGCCCGGTCCGACCTCGGCGCCCGGCGGGTTGTGGACCTGGACGCGGGTGCCGTCCGGCGTGGTCGGGCCGGTGAGCGCCTCGGCGCTCGCCGTGACACGGCCCGGGATCTCGGCCCGCCAGGTGGCGAGGTCCTCGTCGATCTCCACATGGATCGGGACGACGTCCATGCCCCGCATCTCCGGGTGGAACATCTGCCCGAACTCCGCCGGCCATCCGCCGGCCTCGCCGCCGAAGACGGCCCCGAGGGCGGCGCGCTGCTGCTCGTCGGCGCGCTCGTCGAGGAAGACCGCGGCGTAGGGCTCGGTGTGCGTGCCGGCCCACGGGTTGCCCTCGAAGGAGCCGAGCATCAGGACGTTGAGGCCGTCGAGCCGTACGTCGCCGAAGTTGCCGTCCCGGATGTGCCAGACCAGGACGCCTTCGCAGTCGCCGTAGGTCGGAGGCTGGGCGAAGGTGCACGGACACGGGATCGCGCACTTGCACACGTCGAACCAGTCGCCGGCCAGATGCCAGCGCGTGCCGCTGGTGGCCTGCTGTGTCATCTCGCTTCCTCCAGCCGGGCTCCGAGGAGCCCACTCGGAGTGGCGAGGCCGTGTGTCCCGAGCCCGTTCCCGGGATCGAAAGGACGGTCTCCCTTCCAGCTTGCACCTCCAGGTCACATGCCGTCCATGGACGGCATCGAGCCCTCCAGGCCCGGCAGCATCCAGTCCTGGAACGGTGCGAGCACCGCCAGGACCAGGAAGGCGACGCCGACGACGCGGCTGAGGAGGACGCCCCGGGGCCACAGCTTCTCCACGAAGATCACCAAGGCCAGTCCGGCCATCGCCGCCACGTTCATCACGCCGAGCGGGATCAGGACGACCATCAGCCCGGCGCAGCAGCCGACGCAGTACGCGCCGTGGTGGACGCCCACCCGCAGGTCACGGGCCGGGCGCGGGAAGCCGGCGTAACGCACCAGCTGACCCAGCGGGTCGCGGCAGTGGCGCAGACAGACGTTCTTGAGGGGACCGAGCTGATAGAGGCCGGCGAGCAGGAAGGCGGCGGCGCCGATCCAGCGGCCGACGGCGGGATGGTCGTCCAGCAGGCCGCCGGTGAAGGCCAGTGCCGCGTAGGCGAGCAGGCCGAAGGCGGTCCACACCAGGAGATATCCGGCCACGAACTCCACCGTGCGGGCGGTCCTGGCCCAGCCGGAGGACCGGCGGCCGATGCCGCGCACCCAGGAGAGGGCCACCGGTGCCATGGACGGCAGCATCATGGCCGCCATCATCGTCACCCAGAGCAGCAGGAACAGGGGCAGCGCCATCCCCATGGTGCCGGGCTCGACACCCATGTCCCGGGCCTGACCGACGGTCAGCACCCAGGCGGGCACGGAGATCAGGACGACGAGGATCCAGGCGGCCGCGAGATCCCGCCTGGGCTGCAAGCCTCCACCGGCTCCGGTCGGCGAGGGCGGCCGGGCGGGGACGAAGGCGGAGATCCGGCTGCGACGCATCGGCGTGCCTTCCTGCGGCTGCTTCCAGAACAGCACACGCGACCCGGCGACGCGACCGGGTCCGGCGCGGACACGGCACGTGAGCGCGCCCCCACCCGACGTCACCGCGGCCGCGACGGCCCATCATGGAGAAAGGGCCTGTCCGGCACCCGAGGAGAGAGGGCGAGGGCGTCATGGCGCAGCCGATCACACCGCATCCGGTCTTCGCCCGCTGTTACAGCAGGCTCGTCGGCCCGGCGCTCGAGCGGGCGGGCATCACCGCGCACCGCAGGCGGCTGCTGGCCGGCCTGAGCGGCGAGGTGGTCGAGATCGGCGCGGGCAACGGACTGAACTTTCCCCACTACCCGCCCGACGTGACCCGTCTGGTCGCCGTCGAGCCGGAACCGACCCTGCGTGCGCTGGCCGTGCGGCAGGCGCACGGCCTCGCCCTCCCGGTGGACACGGTGACCGCCCGAGGTGAACAACTGCCCTTCGCCAACGCCTCCTTCGACGCGGCCGTGGTCTGCCTCGTGCTCTGCTCCGTGGCCGACCAGCCGGCGACGCTCGCCGAACTGCGGCGCGTGCTCAGGCCGGGCGGGCAGCTCAGGTTCCTCGAACACGTACGGGCCGCCTCGCCCGCGATGCGCGGCCTGCAGCGGGTGCTCGACGCCACCCTCTGGCCTCGGCTGGCGGGCGGCTGTCACACCGGCCGCGACACCGAGGCGGCGATCGCCGCCGCGGGCTTCACCGTCACCGCGGTCGACCGCTTCGCCTTCCCGCCCACCCGCGTCCCGATGCCGGCCGGTGCCCACATCCTCGGCACCGCGATCCGCACCGTCTGAACCGGCCCGACGGAGGAGCCCGTTCCGGTTCCGGTCGGGCGGGTTCGGGCCAACTCCTCCGTTCCGGAGTCGAGTTGAGGCATTCTGACCTATGTTCGAGGGGCCCGTAGCGGTACACGGTTCGCCCAGGAGGTCTGATTGCCGCCCAGACGCGTTCGCGCCCTCGCCGGAGCGCTGCGCCGCTCCCCTCTGCTCATCGCGCTCGGCCTCGGCTCGCTCATCGTCGGCTTCACCCCCTGGCTCGGCGTGGCGAGCCCGGCGCCGGGTGCCCACGGTCCCGTCGCCCGGCCCACGCCCGTGCCCTTCGCCCAGCAGCCGGCGAAGCAGTCGCCGCACCACGGCGTGGCCCCGGCGAACGCCATGGAGCCGATGGCTCCCGTCCTCGACCGGACCGGATGGACGGCCACGGCGAGCGACGAGGAGACCGCCAGGGAGAACGGCCGCGCGAGCAACGTCCTCGACGGCAACACGGCCACGATCTGGCACAGCAGGTGGTCCACCACCCCGGCGCCGCTGCCGCACAGCATCACCGTCGACATGCACCGTACGACCGTGGTCTCGGCGCTCGTCTACCAGCCGCGCACCGACAAGGCCAACGGGCGCGTCGGTGAGTACAGCATCAGCGTGAGCACCGACGGCCGGAGCTGGGGCAGCCCGGTCGCCACCGGCACCCTCGCCGACGATCCCGGCGCCAAGACGCTCGGATTCGCCCCGCAGGGCGCGCGGTTCGTCCGGCTCACCGCCCTCACCGAGGCCGGCAACCGCGGCCCGTGGAGCGCCGCCGCCGAGCTCAACCTGCTCGGCGATCCCGGAACACCGGCGGCCACCGTCGACCTGCCCCGGACCGGATGGACGGCCGCGGCGAGCGACGAGGAGACCGCCAAGGAGAACGGCCGCGCCGCCAACGTCCTCGACGGCGACGCCACCACGATCTGGCACAGCAGGTGGTCCACCACCCCGGCGCCGCTGCCGCACAGCATCACCGTCGACATGCACCGCACGGCGCCCGTCTCCGCCCTCGTCTACCAGCCCCGCAAGGACGGCGCGAACGGCCGCGCGGGCGCCTACACCGTCACCACCAGCACCGACGGCACCACCTTCGGAACACCGGTCTCCTCCGGCACCTGGCGGGACGACGACACCGTCAAGACCGCCACCTTCACCCGTACCGCCACCGCCCGTTACATACGCCTGACCGTGACCCGCGAGGCCGGCAACCGCGGGCCCTGGACCTCCGCCGCCGAGATACGCCTGAGCGGACCGGCCGACCCGGCCGTCCACGGCACCTGGAGCCGTATCACCGGCTTCCCCCTGGTCCCGGTCGCCACCGCCGTCCTGCCCGGCGACAAGCTCCTGGCCTGGTCGGCGTACGCGGTCGACCGCTACGGCGGCAGCAACGGCTACACACAGACCGCCATCCTGGACCTGAAGACGGGCAAGGTCACCCAGCGCCGCATCGACAACACCGGCCACGACATGTTCTGCCCGGGCATAGCGATGCTCGCCGACGGCCGGGTCCTGGTCACCGGCGGCAGCAACGCGGAGAAGGCCAGCATCTACGACCCGGCCACCGACGGCTGGTCCGCGACCACCAACATGAACATCGCCCGCGGCTACCAGGCCATGACGCTCCTCTCCACCGGCGAGGCCTTCGTCCTCGGCGGATCCTGGAGCGGAGCCGCGGGCGACAAGGCCGGCGAGGTCTGGTCCCCGGACACCCGCACCTGGCGCAAGCTCCCCGGCGTCCCCGCGGGCCCGGCCGTGACGGCCGACCCGGCCGGCGCCTACCGCGCCGACAACCACATGTGGCTGTACGCCACCTCGGGCGGCAAGGTGCTCCAGCTGGGCCCGAGCAAGCAGATGAACTGGATCACGACCGGCGGGAACGGCAGCATCACCTCCGCCGGCACCCGGGCCGACAGCCCGGACGCCATGACCGGCAACGCCGTCGCCTACGACATCGGCAAGCTGCTCACCCTGGGCGGCGCGCCCGCCTACGAGAAGACGCCCGCCACCCGGCGCGCGTACACCGTCAGCACCGACGGCACCGAGGTCCGGACCGCGCGCACCGGCGACATGGGCTACGCCCGCGGCTTCGTCAACAGCGTCGTCCTGCCCGACGGCAAGGTCGCCGTGTTCGGCGGCCAGGCCTATCCGGTGCCGTTCAGCGACGCCACCTCCGTGCTGACTCCCGAGCTGTGGGACCCGGCGACCGGCCGCTTCACCCCGCTCGCCACCATGGCCATCCCGCGGAACTACCACAGCGTGGCGAACCTGCTGCCCGACGGGCGGATCTTCTCCGGCGGCGGCGGTCTGTGCGGCGACTGCGCTACCAACCACGCCGACGGGGCCGTGTTCACACCGCCCTACCTGCTCAACGCGGACGGCTCGCCGAAACCGCGTCCCGCCATCACCGGCGGCGTACCGGCCCGGGCCGCCGCGGGCGCCTCGCTCACCGTCGGCACCGACGGGCCGGTGGCCTCCTTCGTCCTGATGCGGGCGGCCGCCGCGACCCACTCCACGGACAACGACCAGCGGCGGGTCCCGCTGGCCTCCACGGCCGTGTCACCCGGCACGTACACGGTGTCGATCCCGGCCGACAAGGGCGTAGTCCTTCCGGGCACGTACATGCTCTTCGCCCTGAACGACCGTGGGGTGCCGAGCGTCGCGAAGTTCCTGACCGTCAGCTGACGACGGGGACGGGACGAGAGGGTGCGGGCGGGCTCAGGCGTCGCCGCCGACACCGCGGTCGGGGGCGCTCATGTCTCCGGTGGCGGGAGTGCCGGCGGCGAGGCCGTACCGCAGGTAGACGGTGCCCTTCGGGCCGGCGGCGGGAGGTTCGAGAAGCGTGAGGTTGGACGGCACCGCGCCGCCGTCGAACACCTTCTTGCCGACGCCGAGCACGACCGGGTGCAGCCAGAGGTCGAGCCGGTCGAAGAGCTTCTCGCGCAGGAGGCTCTGCACGAGGTTCAGGCTCCCGACCACCTTCACGTGCTCGTGCCGGTCCCGGAGCTCGCGCACCGCTGCGGCCAGGTCCGGGCCGAGCTGCGTCGACCCGGCCCACGAGAGGTCGGGCCGGCCGCGCGAGGCCACGTACTTCGGGACGCGGTTGAAGAGCGTGGCGATCGCCTCGTCCTCGCCGTCCTTCTGGTGGGGCCAGTAGGCGGCGAAGATGTCGTACGTGCGCCGGCCGAGCAGAAGGGCGTCGGTGCCCTCATACGCGGCGGCGACCTGCCCGCCGGTGACCTCGTCGAGCAGCGGCGCCTGCCAGCCGCCGAACGGGAACCCCACCGGGTCCTCGTCCGGGCCGCCCGGCGCCTGCCCGACGAGGTCGAGGGTCGCGAACATCTCGATGTGGATGAGGCCCATGGCTTCCTCTCTGCGGAGAGTCGGTTGTCTCCGTCAAGAGATAGACCGGCCGTCGGCCGCGAACTCATCGCCGCGCCGAAGACGCCGCGCCCGAGGCGCCGCGCCCAAGACGCCCCGCCGCGGGCATGCCGAAGCCCCGGACCGCACCCGCGTCCCGTCGTACGGGACGCGGTGGCGGCCGGGGCCGACCCGGGAGGACGCCCCGAGGGCGTCAGAGCGACGGTGTGTTCGGCGGGGCCGAGGCGGGCGGCGTGATGAGGCCGGCCGCGACGGCCTTGTTGGTCGCGTCGACCCGTGAGGTGGCGCTCAGCTTGGCGAAGATGTTGCGCATGTGGCGTTTGACCGTGCCCTCGGTGAGGCCCAGCGAGGTCGCCGTGCGGCGGTTGCTGTAGCCGGCCGCCACCAGCGTGATCACCTCCACCTCGCGCGGGCTCAGACTCTCACGCGGCGGCGCGGGAGCCGGCTGCCGGGCCGCCGCCCGGGAGCGCGGCGGCAGCGACACGGTCAGGCCGTCCTGCGTACAGGCGTCGCGCAGGGCGGCGGTCAGCGAACGGTGGGTGGCCGTCTTGTGCAGGAAGCCGCGGATGCCGAGCGGCAGCAGCGCCTGCAGCAGCCGCGGGTCGTCGTGCATCGTCAGCACCATGACGCGGGTGTCGGGCGAGGCGGCCTGCAGGGCCTGGACCGTACGGCCCGGGTCCTCGTTGCCGGGCATCTCGATGTCCATGAGGACCACGGCGGGCCGGTGTTCGGCGACGGCGGCGATCATGCCGGGCGCGTCGCCCGCGGTCGCCACCACCTCGAAGTCGCCCATGGCGGCGATCAGTTCGGCCAAGGCGTCGCGGAGCAGGGTGTGGTCGTCCGCGATCACGATCCGGTACGGGTTCACGAAGCGGGTCGCCCCCCGGCCTGTTCCGGCCCGGGCGGCAGCGGCACGGACATGCGCATACCGGTTCCCACGCCGGGCGTGCTGGTCAGGTGGAACGATCCGCCAAGCGCCTGCGTGCGCTCGCGCATCGACAGCAGGCCGCTGCCGAGACCCAGGGGCCGGTCGGTGTCGAAGCCGTCACCGTCGTCGTGGGCGAAACAGTCCACGCGGTGCGGCGCCACGTCGACCTTCAACGCCACGGTTCTCGGTCTCGCGTGGGCCAGTGAGTTGCGGAGGAATTCCCGCAGGACGAGAAACAACTCCTCGGCGTGCTCCTGCGGGAGCCAGCTCTCGTCCCCGTTGACCTCGATGTGCAGGGCCGTCCCGGACGGCTGGTGCTGCTCCGCGTATTCCTTCAAAGAATCGGCCAGATGGCGCGTTCCGCTCGTTACCCGCAGATCGGAGATCAGTTGACGGGTGAAAACGGAGGCCTCGTCGAGAGCGTCTCGTACACGGCCCAAATAAGGCGTCCGTAGTTCGTCAGGTCGAGACCGTTCCGAGGCCTGCTCGTGCAGGTCGAGGTAGCGGTGGGCCACGGCCAGGGTGTTGCCCAGGTGGTCGTGCAGGTCGCGGCCCAGCTGCCGGCGGTGGCTGCCGGCCCGTTCCTCCACCTTGTTCAGGAGATAGGCGTCATAGCCGGCCGCCGACACCTGGAGGCAGGTCGACAGGCTCTGGTTGAGCGCCGACACCGCCCGTCCCAGGCAGTGGGAAGCCTGCGCGGGCGGAAGGTCGGCGACCACCCTGACCAGGTACTGCAGGGTGATCTGGAACAGCAGCCCCGACGAGCGGAGCGTGTCGGCCGGGTGCACCGTCTGCAGGATGCCCCGGGTGCTCAGGCCGACCGAGAGGCTGAGCGCGATGTTGCCGCCCGCCCGGTCGCCGTCCTCACGCAGGGCCGCGCAGCATTCCTCGAGGACGAGCAGCGCGTGTTCGCGGGCCTCGACCCAGAGTTCGTCCGTGGTTACCAGGGGACTCGAGATTTCCAGCAGGGCGTTCCGGAAGGAGCGGACGATCTCGTCTCTTCCGGCGAACAACCAGCTCTCCAGCTGTCGTGCCGCAGTCCTTGTGTCCTCGACCGGTTCGGTCTTCATCATGATCAGCTCCCCCTTGCGTTGCATGGAGGAGTGTAACGAGACTTCTTGACGTCGAAAGAACAGAATTGAACTTGTAACGTGCTCTTACCACGACCCTACCTGCGCCAATGCACGTTCTTCACTCGGACGTCCCAAGGCGCCCGAGTGGTGACGGAATCTGATGTCGACCGGCTTTTGCCGCTGTTCGGTCGCCACCGCCGCGGCGTAGTCGCGGAACGGGTGGGGAAGCGCCAGGGTGGCGGCGGGCCAGGGCGACAGATCCCGGCCCGCCCCGGCGGCCAGCCCGAGGCCGGACGCCTTCACGGAGGCCTCAAGACGGGTCCACGCGCGAAAGCCCGGTACCGTGCCCACCGCACGACGGCCGAGCACCCTCGGCCAGTCGATGCCGGCCCGGATGCGCTCCACGTCCACGCCGACCGTCGCGCCGGGCGGACGCACACCGAGCAGGGCCAGACCGTCGGACCGCGACAGGCTCACGGCGGGCCCGGGGCACCAGCCGAGATTGTATCCAGGCTTGCCGTGCGGGGCGTTGCGCACATGGGTGAGCTCGCCGGGATGGCAGCCGAGGTAGCCGGCGACTATCTCGCGGACCGCGAGATGCGTGGCCAGATAGCGGTGCCGGGCTCTCGGATTGCGCTGGCCCAGCCGCCACAGCCGGTGCTGCTCGTACGGGCTGAGCTCGTCCACCCGGTCGTCGTGGCCACCGGGCGCCACCGCGTCGAGGGAGATGAGCCAGACGTCGACGACATCGGGATGCAGCATGTCGCTTCCTTTCGGTTCGGTGCAGTGGGGGAGCGGCTCGGAGCGGCGGCGGGCCGCGCGGAGCACGTCAGAAGCGGGCGCCCCGCGGGGGGGGGGGGGGCGCCGGGGGCCCGGGGGGGGGGGGGGTGCCGACGGGGCGGCAGGCCGCGACGAGGGTGCGCTCACCCGGGGCGGCGCCGGGGCCGCCGGCCCC
>NZ_JBITXS010000002.1:321445-493790 GCF_044544825.1 Streptomyces sp. NPDC053493 | reverse complement strand
GTGGGGTTGTGGGGGGGGGGGGGGGGGGGGGGGGGGGGGGGGGCCCCGCGCCCCCCCCCCCGCGGGGGGGGCGCGGGGGGGGGGGGCCCCCCCCCGCCCCCCCCGGGAGGGGGGGTGGAGCAGACGGGCCGTCAGTCCTCGACGAGCGTCCGCTCACGCGGCGCGGCGACGTCGCCGCCGGCCGCCGCCGGGGCGGGCTTCTCGGCGAGCATCAGGTGCACGACCACCGCGGTCACCGCGCACAGCGCGGCGGAGGCCCACAGGACGACCCGCAGGGCGTCGGTGTGGCCCTGGGACAGGAAGTCCAGGAAGGAGTCCCGCAGCTTCGCCGGGGCGTCCGCCACCACGCTCGCCGTGTCACCGCTGGCGACCTGGTCGGAGGCGCGGCCGGCCGAGGCGTCCTGGCCGAGGAAGCGGCCGAGACCGTCGGAGATCTGCGAGCGCACCAGCGAGGCCAGGGCGGCGACCATCACCACGGCCGCGATCGCCTCGCTGGCCAGGCGGATGGTGTTGAACATGCCGGCGGCCATACCGGCCCGCTCCGGCGGCACCGTGCTGACCGCGGCGCCGTCCAGGACACCCATGATCAGACCCACGCCGACACCGGAGACCAGCAGCGGCGCCGCCAGACCGGCGACCGAGATGTCCGGGTGAACGATCGTCAGCAGGGCGCAGCCCGCGGCGATCAGCAACAGGCCGAGACCCAGGACCGTGCGCATCTGCATGCCGCCCGCGACCAGCTTGCCGGCGATCAGCGGGCAGAACAGCACCGGACCGGTCAGCAGCAGCATGATCAGTCCGGCGCCCTCGCTGCTCGCGCCGTTGGCACCGATCAGGTACGCCGGGAGCACGAGGAGCAGGCCGATGAAGCCGAACGAGAAGGCGACGTTCAGCAGGTTCACGCCGAGGAAGCGGCGCTCCTTGAACAGCGACAGGTCGAACATCGGCGCGCTCTGGCGCCGTTCGACCGCGGCGAACACCACGACCAGCACGATCGAACCGGCGAACAGGCCCAGCACCGTCGCGCTGCCCCAGCCGCTCTGCGGGCCCTGGATGATGCCGAGCGTGAACAGCACGAGCGCCAGGCTGAAGGTGATCGTGCCGGGCCAGTCGATGCGGCCGGCGTCCGGGTTGCGCGACTCCGCCAGGAACGGCAGGCCGAGCATCGACAGCACCACGAGCGCCAGGTGCGCGTAGAACACCGACTCCCAGCCGAACGCGCCGGCCAGCAGACCACTGGTCGTCGGGCCGAGCGCCAGACCGGCGCCGAGCGTCATGCCGGCCACCGCGAAGGCCTTGGCGCGCTCGGCGCCGTCGAAGCTGGTGGCGACGATCGCGGTCGCCGAGGTCATCAGCGCGGCCGCGGCCACACCGGCCAGACCACGGGCGATGTCGATCACGAGCACGCTGGGCGCGAGCACCGTCGCGACCAGCGACAGGGCGTACAGCGCGGTGCCGAACGCGAACATCTTCTTGCGGCCGATGAGGTCGGCCAGCGAGCCGGCGACCATCATCAGGCTGGCCGCCATCACGTTGTAGGCGTTGACCACCCACTGCAGAGAGGCCAGATCGCCGCCGAGTTCGCGGCCGATGTCCGGAAGCGCGACAGGTGTGCCGCTGACGCCGAGCGGCACGATCAGTACGCCGAGACACACCACGAGCAGGGTGAGCCCCGGTCGGGTCCCGGCGGCGGGCCGGGTGTCGGGGGTGGTCATGGGGTCGAGCTCCTTATGTGAGCGGTTCTTGTACGGGGTGCGGGTGGGCGGGCAGCTCCACGAGGTCCTTGACCAGGCGGAGATCGCCCGGTCTGCTGAGCGTGGAGACCACCGCGTCGGGGCGCACCAGGCACACGGCGGGGCCGCGCAGGCCCAGTGCCGCGTGCAGCGCTCCGGCAGGGTCGGCGAGCACGGGCACGCCGCTCCTGTCCCGGGGGAACGGGGCGCCGGAGACGACGAGGGTGTGGTGACCGGGGCGGTCGAGCGCGGCGGCGGCCTGGAACGCCTCGGCGGTACGGGACGTGCGCCGCTGGTCGGCGGCGAACACCAGCAGCAGCGGACGGCCGCCGTCGAGCAGGTCGTGCAGCCGCTCGACACGGACGCCGCCGGCGTCACGCGCGGGGGAGAGCGGCACGTCCGGCAGGCGCGCGCCTTCGCGCAGCCGGCCGAAGGACCGGCGCGGGCCGGGATGGATCAGGGACAGCTGGGTCTGGCGGGGGATGACGAACCGGTCGAGCAGACCGGAGCGCTCGCCGGCCCGCAGCGCCGTGTCACGCACGGTGCGCTTCCAGCCCTTCATCATCCACAGCCGGGTCTGCAGATCGGTGTCGCCGAGCACGCCCTGGGCGACCGCGCGGCGCTCCGCCTCCCAGCGGTCCAGGAAGGACTCGGGCGAACCGCCGGCCACCACCGAGCCGAGCCGCCAGGCGAGCGTCGCGCCGTCCTCGATACCGGTGTTGAGGCCCTGGCCGCCGGCCGGGCTGTGGATGTGCGCCGCGTCGCCGACCAGCAGCACCCGCCGGTCGCGGAAGCGGTCGGCGATCCTGCGGTGCACCCGGAACACGCCCGTACGGTGCTCGCCGGTCAGCCGGATCGGCACCGGGCAGCGCTCGGAGGCCGCGCGCTGCACCTCCGCCCGTACGTCCTCGGCGATCTCGGCGTCCGGCGCGAGACTGGTGAAGACCCGGAAGTTGCCGCCGGGCAGGCCGACCACGACGAGCACGCCCTTGGCCGTCATGAAGTAGTGCGCCTCGTCCTGGGCGAGCGGCGTGTCGCAGGGGCCGTCCGACAGCAGGAACTGCTGCGGATACGTCTCCCCTTCGTAGCCCGTGCCGAGCGCGGAGCGCACCGTGCTGTGGGCGCCGTCCGCGCCGACCAGCCAGTCCACCCGCAGCGTCGACTCCCGCTCCTCGCCGTCGGCGAGCGTCACCGTCACGCCCTCGCCGTCCTGCTCCAGCGAGGTCAGCCGGACACCGAACTCCGTCTTGCCGCCCAGCGCCTCGAAGCGGTGGCGCAGCGCCTCCTCGGTCTCCTGCTGCGGCAGCGACACCGCGAACGGGAACCGGGTGTCCCGGACCTTGTCGAAGGTGAGCCGGGCGACCTTGCGGCCACCCGAGTGGTAGTTCTGCGCGTGCAGGGCCAGACCGCGGTCCAGGATCTCCTCGGCGGCACCCAGCCGGTCCAGCGCCTCCAGCGCCCGCGGCCACAGCGTGATCGCCTTGGCGTGCGGGTTCGGCCGCTCGGCCTGGTCGACCAGCCGGACCGGGACGCCCTGCTGCAGCAGTCCCGTGGCCACGGCCAGACCGACCGGCCCGGCGCCGACGACGAGGACGCCGGCGCCGTTCCGTTGCGTGCTCATCGGGCGGCTCCGTCCCGTACGACCAGGCAGGCGACGTTGCCGTCGTGCCCGACCGAGGTGACCAGCGCGACCCGGCCCCGAGCCGCGCCCTCGCCCTGCCAGTGGGCCAGGACGGCGGCCAGCTGCAGGGCGCCGTCGGCGCTGTACGCCTCGCCGACGACGTCCTTGACGCGGACGCTCGCCACCGGGCGGTCGCCCAGCGCCTTGCGCACCGCCCGCTGCTCGGCCTCCTCGAGGCCGGCGAGACCGGTGGCGCCCAGCGACACCAGCTCCACCTCGGAGGCGTCGACACCGCTGCGCTCCAGGGCCCGGCCGATCAGGCCGGCCAGCGCCAGGGCCGGACCGGGCCGCTCGCCCTCGGGCACGAACGCCGTCTCGCAGGCCAGGAGTTCGGCGAGCACCGGGGCACCCGCCGCACGGGCCGCCTCGGCGTCCCGGACGGTGAACACCGCGCAGCCCTCGCCCACCGGCGTGCCCTCGGTCAGGCAGCCCGTGGCCTGCCAGCCCCAGGCCGTCTGCGGGCACAGCTCCTCGACACCGCCCACGACCAGCCGCTCGGCATGCCCCTGGGCCAGGGCGTTGCGGGCGTAGCGGAACGCGTTCAGCGACGCCGTCGTGCCACCGGACAGGGTGGCGTTGATGCCGCGCAGACCGTGCCAGATCGCCACCTGGCCGGTGACCGAGTTCATCACCGTGTTCGGGAACGCGGCCGCGTTCACCAGGTAGGGACGGTCCTGGACATGCGTGTCGCGGGCGAACTCGCTGCTGCTGCGCACACTGCCCGAGGTGCTGCCGATGACCACACCCGTCGCCGACCACTCCGGGTCGTCGGCCGAGACGGCGTCCACCGGATCGGCCGAACCGGAGCGGAGCACCGCCACCGCGGCCAGGCCCAGCGCCGTCGTCCGGTCCAGGTGACGGGTGCCCTTGCGGCCCACGTGGTCCGCGATCCGGAAGTCCGGCACGACCCGCACGGCGCCCGGCAGACCGTCCGCCTCCGCCTCACCGAGCGGCAGCTGGCCGGCGTCGTCGCAGGCCTCGCGGGTCCCGCGCAGCGCCTCGGCGAGGGCGTCGAGACCGAGACCCGCCGGCGAGACGACACCGTGGGCGGTGACGGCCAGGGGACGCACCCGGGGCAGCGCGGTCGCCGGTGCGGCGCCGGGGTTCGAAGCGAGCGTTGTCGTCATGACACTTTCCCGAGGATCGTGATGGCGTTGTTGCCGCCGAAGGCGAAGCCGTGGTTCTGCGCGATGCGGACCTCGGCCGGACGGGCCTTGTTCGGCACCGGGTCCAGGCCCGGGCCGAGCGCCGGGTCCGTCTCACGGAGGTTCGCCGTGGGCGGCAGGAAGCCCTGCTCGATCGCCTTGCAGCAGATCAGGGCGCCGAAACCGCTGGCCGCGCCCATGGTGTGGCCGAGCATGGACTTCACCGAGCTGACCGGCGGCAGCTTGTCGCCGAACGCCTCGCGGATCGCGGTGACCTCGGTGATGTCGTTGGTCGGCGTACCGGTGCCGTGGGCGCTGATGTAGTCGACCTGGTCCGGCGTGACGCCCGCGTTGCGGTGGGCCCGCCGGATGCACTCGGCGATGCTCCCGGAGTCCGGGTGCACCATGTGCTTGGCGTCGCAGCTGAGCCCGTAGCCGAGCACCTCCGCGTAGATCCGCGCGCCGCGGGCCACGGCCCGGTCGAGCGGCTCGAGCAGCAGCGCCACACCGCCCTCGGCGGTCAGGATGCCGGCCCGGTCCTTGTCGAACGGCCGGCACACGTCCTCGGAGAGCGCCCCCAGACGCAGGAAGCCCGCGTGGGTGTAGCGGTTCACCGAGTCCGCGCCGCCGGCGATCATGTAGTCGGCCTCGCCGGTGCCGACGAGGTCGGCCGCGTAACCGATGGCGTAGTTGCTCGCGGAGCAGGCCGTGGGCAGCGTCTGCGCCTCGCCCGTCAGACCCAGCTCCGTGTTCACGGCGGCCGCGATCCGGCCCGCCGGCACCTGGGACACCAGGTGCGGGGAGAGGCTCTTCAGCCCGCCGGCCACCCACTCCTGGGTGAGCCGGTCGACGGCCGGCGCCTCTCCGCTGGTCGTGCCCATCGCCGAACCCGCACGGGCCCGGGACAGCTCCGCACGGTCCAGACCGGCGTCCTCGACGGCCTGGGCCGCCGCGGCCGCGGCGAGGAGGCTGGAGCGCCCCCACCGGTCCGTGTCGAGCCGGCGCAGTGCGGCGCGCGGCTCGAAGTCGTGCACCTCACCCGCCATCACACTCGGAAAGCCCGCGGTGTCGAAGGAACGGATCGGCGAGATGCCGCTCCGGCCCTCCCGGACCGAGTCGGCGAGGGCGTCGGCGCTCATGCCGAGGCTGCTCACCGCACCCAGCCCGGTCACCACGACGCGCCGTGCGGTGGTCTCAGGCACGCTCCGCCTCCGAGGCGAGCGAGATCACGTGACCGGACAGGGCGGACAGGTCGGTCAGGTTCTCGCTCTGGTCGACCGGAACGGCGATGCCCAGCTCCTTCTCGATCCGGGCGAGGATCTGTATCAGGGCCAGCGAGTCCGCGTCGAAGTCCTCGACGAACTGCGCGGAGGCGTCCAGCTCGGCCGGCTCGTCCTCCAGCTCCAGCTCCTCGGCGACGATGATCCGGATGCGGGCCTCGATCTCCTCGGACGACAGCGCCACAGAGTTGTTCGACACGGTAGGTCTCCCCTCTCGGCCGTCGACCTCCGACGACCGGTGAGAAGGAATCTGGCAGGCCGGACAGGGCAGGAGAAGGGATTTGCCACCAAGGCGCCCACCTCGTCGCCGCAAGTGGCAGCAGCCGTGTATCGACCAGTGGCACCCCTTCGACCAGGGGTGATGTGTCTCGATGTCACTTTCGAGGTAGTGCCCGTCCCTCTTGGTGGCACTGGCGTTGAGACGGCGCCGGACGGCACCCATGCTCGTTCCCGGAACGCCCCGAAAGGCGCGGCGTAGAAAGGGAATTCCGATGCCCTCAGCGATAAGTGCGACCCGGGAAGGCGACACGGCGGCGGCCCTCGCGCCCGTGGCCCCGGGCCCGGCGCTCCACCGGCCCCTGGCCGTCTTCTCCGGCGCCATGGGCGTCGTGACCCTCGGCGCCCTGGTGGCCCTGGCCCTCGACGACCGGGTCCTCAACGGAGCACCGATCTGGCTGAAGCCGCTGCACTTCGCCTTCTCCCTCGCGGTCTACGGGCTGACGCTCGCCTGGCTCCTGCCGCGCGTCACCCGCTTCCCGCGAACGGCGTGGTGGGCCGGCACCCTGATCGCCCTGAGCTCCCTCGCCGAGATGCTGATCATCGGCATCCAGGCGGGCCGCGGCACGTTCAGCCACTTCAACCACACCACCGACGTCAACATCGCGTTCATGAACAGCATGACCGTCGCGGTGATTGTCCTGTGGTCGTCCAACTTCGTCGCCGGCGTGCTGGTCCTCCGGGACCGGTCGCTGCCCCTCCCGCTGCGCTGGGGCGTCCGGTTCGGCCTGTGGCTCGCCATCATCGGCATGGCCCTCGGCATGCTCATGAACCCGGCCACGCCCGAGCAGCAGCAGGCGCTCGACGCCGGACTTCCCACCCTCGTCGGCGCCCACAACGTGGGCGTGGCCGACGGCGGCCCCGGCATGCCGCTGACCAACTGGAGCACCGTGGGCGGCGATCTGCGCATCCCGCACTTCGTCGGCATCCACGCCCTGCAGGTCGTGCCGCTCGCCGCCCTCGCCCTCGTCCGGGCCGGCCGCCGCCGGCGCGGCTCGCTCCTCGCCGACGAGCGCGTCGCCACCGGCCTGGTCGTGGACCTCGGCATCGTCTGGGCCGGCCTCGTCGCCATCGTCACCTGGCAGGCCCTGCGCGGCCAGTCGCTGGCCCACCCCGACGCCGCCACCCTCACCGTGACCGGCCTGCTCCTCGCGGCCGGAGCCGTCGCGGCCGTGGCCGTCGTGGGCGGCGGACGCCGCCGCGCCGCCCGCGGCTGAACCGCGCCCCTTCCCAGCGCCCCTCACACGAAGCACGGAGTAGAACCCCACATGTCCGAGACCGCGGTGGCCCAGGCCGCCGAGCCCGCCCTGCAGATACGCTTCGCCCACACCGTCGACCGGCACCTGGTGCACCGTGCCGCGGTCGCCGAGGTGTTCGTCACCGACGCACGCCAGGTCGGCGACTCCGTCTACCTCGCCGGCGCCCAGACCCCGCTGTCCCACAGCTACTACAACGACCACGTCCAGGAGCCGGCCGTCACCGACGTCCTGCTCGTCCTGGAGGCCTCCCGCCAGGCCGCCGTCTGCGCCGCCCACACCTTCCTCGACATCCCGATGGACACCTCCTTCCTCGTCAACGAGGTGTCCGTCCAGCTCGAGGACCCCGACGCGCTGCGCATCGGCAGCGACCCGGGCGAGCTCCAGCTGCTCACCGAGTACCCGACCGTACGGATGAAGGCCGACCGCGCCCGCAAGGTCGGCGTCGCCCAGGAACTCACCTTCAACGGCCGCCCCGTCGGCGTCGCCACCATGCAGGTCAGCGCCCTCACCAAGACCGAGTACAAGGCGCTGCGCGAGTTCCAGCGCGGCGGCGAGGCGCCCTCCACCCGCGAGGTCCCGGCGCCCGACCGCTCCGCCGTCCTCGCGCCCGAGCAGGTCGGCCGCAACGTCCGCGGCAACGTGGTGCTCTCCTCGCCCGTCTTCGACGACGGCCGGCTCACCGCGCGGCTCACTCCCGACTTCGCCAACCGCAGCCTCTTCGACCACGAGTACGACCACTTCCCGGCCATGACCCTGCTCGAGGGCGCCCGCCAGCTCAGCCTGTTGGCCGCCTTCTGGCGCGGCCGCCGGCTCGGCCGCACCCACGTCCTCGGCATGGACGCCGCCTTCCTCCGCTTCGCCGAGCTCGACGCCCCCGTCACCCTCGCCGCCACCATGCCCGAACGCGACGCCAACACCCTCGAGGTCGTCTTCGAGCAGTCCGGACGCGTCATCGCCACCGTCTCCGTGCGCCTCGCCGAGGAGGCCGCGAGCCCGGTCGAGACGGGCGCGGCGGCGTGACCGCCCCCGTACGCGCCGTCTGGACGGACTTCCGCGGCGTCCTCACCCCGCCGCTGTCCTGGGCGGTCGAGTCCTTCTGCCGCCCCATGGGACTGGAGCCGCGCACCCTGCACGCGGCGATGCGCGTCGTCGGCGAGTCCTACGGCGCCGGCTCCATGGAGGTCCTCGACACCCCGCTCGCCACCGAGGAGGAGTGGGGCCGCAAGGTCGAGCAGGTGCTGCGCGACTCCTTCGGCGTCACCGCCGACATGTCCGGCTTCGCCGAACGGTGGTTCGCCGATCGGCGGGTCAACGAGCCCTGGATCGAGGAGCTGCGCCGCCTGCGCGCCGCCGGCGTCTTCGTGGGCCTGCTGTCCAACATGCCGCCCGGCTGGGACCCGTACTGGCGCCTGATGGTGCCGCCCGAGGACTTCGACGACCTCGTCATGTCCTTCGAGGTGGGCTGCCGCAAGCCCGACCGGGAGGTCTTCGACCTGGCGGCGCGCCGCTCCGGGCTTCCGCCGGAGCAGAACCTGCTCGCCGACGACCTCGCGGAGAACTGCGAGGGCGCGGTCCGGGCCGGCTGGCGCGGACTGCACTTCACCGACACCGAGGGCGCCGTGCGCGCCCTCCGGGCCGCCTGCGGATTCGCGCAGGACGGCTCCGACCTCACGCCGCACCCCGAAAGGATCCCGTCATGAGCCGCACCGTCCTGATCAGTGGAGGAAACCGGGGCATCGGTCTCGCCGTGGCCCGCGCTTTCGCCGAGGCCGGTGACAAGGTGGCGGTCACGTACCGCAACGGCGAACCGCCCGCGGACCTGTTCGGCGTCCGCTGTGACGTCACCGACGACGCCTCCGTCAAGCAGGCGGTCGCCGAGGTCGAGGCCCAGTTCGGCCACGTCGAGGTGCTGGTCGCCAACGCCGGCATCACCCGCGACGCCCTGATGCCGCTGCTGAGCGAGAGCGACTTCCACGACGTCCTCGACACCAACGTGACCGGAGCGTTCCGCCTGGTCAAGCACGCCACCGGCGGCATGCTGCGCAAGCGGTGGGGCCGGCTCGTCTTCATGTCCTCGGTGATGGGCACCCTCGGCTCGCCCGGCCAGACCAACTACGCCGCCTCCAAGAGCGGCCTCGTCGGCCTGGCCCGTTCGCTGGCCTGGGAGCTCGGCGGCCGCAACATCACGGCCAACGTGGTCGCGCCCGGCCTGATCGAGACCGACATGATCCAGCACGTCACCGACAAGCGACGGGCCGAACTCATCGGCAACACGCCGCTCAAGCGCACCGGCACCCCCGAGGAGGTCGCCGCCGTGGTCCGCTTCCTGGCCTCCGACGACGCGGCCTTCGTCACCGGTGCGGTGGTGCCGGTGAGCGGCGGCATCGGCATGGGTGACTGACGGAGCACGCATGTCGGTATGGACGAGACCGACGTGCATCCGGCCCGGGAGGACGTCCTCCTCCTGGACTGCACTCCCGCCAGCGGATTCTCCCGCGACGACATGGACGTCCTCGACCGGTGGACGCCCCTGAACCCGGCCGCCCGGACCACCGAGTGCGGCGGGGCCGACTGCACGGCCGCCCGCCGGCTCGCCGGCGAACGCACCCTGGCCGCCAAGTCCGCACGGCTGCACCACATCGCCGTCACCCTGCACGACTGGTGGCTGCGGCCGCACGGAGTGGACCTGGAGGACGGCGGTCCGACGCTGCGGTTCCGGCACGGCACGGCCGGCGAGGCCGTCCTCGTGCTGTGCCCGCTGCACACGCTCCACACCGACGTGTGGGACTGGTGCACGCGGCTGCGGGACCGCACCACCCTGGACTGAGGCCGCCACCGGGCTCCGTGCTCCCGTGAGCCCGCCACCTCGTGTCCCCGACACCCCGAGACCCACCGAAAGGAACGCACGTGCGCATCGTGCGCTACCACGCCTTCGGCGACCCCGACGTGCTGCGGACCGAGGAGGCCGACCTGCCCGCGTACGGGCCGCAGGACGTGCTCGTACGGGCCACGGCCATCGGCGTCGACCACGCCGACGTCCAGCGCCGCCGCGGCACCTTCCCGCTCGGCGCGCCCACGCTCCCGCACTGCCCGTCCACCGACGTCGTCGGCACCGTCGTCGCCACCGGTGACGACGTCCAGGGTCTCGCGCCCGGCACCCGGGTCGTCGTGTGGAAGGCGCGGGACGCCTACGCCGACTACGTGGCGGCGCCCGCCTCCCGCGTCCTGCCCGTGCCCGACGGCATCGACGACGCCGAGGCCACCCTGCTCGGCTCCACCGGCCGCGTCGCCCTCAACCTGCTGCGGACCGCGGCGGTCGCCGCCGGCGACACCGTCCTCGTGCACGCCGGCGCGGGCGCCGTCGGACACATCGCCGTGCAGGCCGCCCGCCGCCTCGGCGCGGCCCGGGTGATCGCCACCGCGGGCTCCGCGAGCAAGCGGGACTTCATCCTGTCCCTGGGCGCCGACCACGCCGTCGACTACACGGCCCCCGACTGGCCGGAGCGGGTGACCGAGGCCGCCGGCGGCGGCGTCGACGTCATCCTCGACGGCATCGGCGGCAAGCAGCTCGTCACCGACGTCCGGCTGCTCGCCCCGTACGGCCGGCTCGTCGTCTTCGGCGGCTCCGGCGGCGACACCGCCCAGCCCGACCTGCCGGTCCTGGACCTCCTCGGCATGCGCAGCGTCATCGGCTTCAGCATGCCCGCCGTCCTCGAACACCGCCCGCGCCAGGCCCAGCAGGCCGTGCGCGACCTCGTCCGCATGGTCACCGACGGCTCCGTACGCCCGGCGATCCACGCCCGCATCCCGCTGACCGAGGCGGCCCGCGCCCACGAGCTCCTGGAACAGCGACGCACCACCGGGCGCGTGGTGCTGGTGACGTGAGGTGATGTGGGTCGCATGGCCTGAGCCGGCGGGGCTGGGCCGACGGGCCGGGGCCGGCTGGTTTGAGTCGATGGCCTGAGCCGGCTGGCTTGAGCCGACCGGCCGGGGTCGACGGGCTTGAGCCCATGGCCTGAGCCGATGGCCTGAGCCTGCCGGCTTGAGCCGGCTGGCTGGGACCGACCGGCCGGGGCCGACGGGCTTGAGCCGGCTGGCCGGGGCCGATCGGCTGAGCCGACCGGCTGAGCCGGCTGGCTGGGGCCGACCTGGCCTGGCCTGGTCCGGCCTGGTCTGGCTGGGCCGGCTTGCACCGGCCTGAGTCGGCTCAAGCCGGCCGGAACCGGTCTGAGTTGGATCAAGCCAGCAGCCTGAGCCGGCCCGTACCGGCCCGCCCCGGCCCGCCCCGGCCCGCACGGCCCGCACCGGCCCGGCCCGGGCCGCGGTGCGGCGGTACGGCGGTCGCGGTGAGCGCGGTCGTCGAACCGCCGGCCCGCCACGGAGGCCGCCACGGCACGGCACGGGCGGCCCGCACGGCACGGCACGGACAGCCCCGCGCGAGGCGTCGCGCACGACCGGGAGCAGCGCCCCACCGCTCCGCACCGGAAAGCCACGGAGGGAACGACATGGCCGGCCCCGCCGCCCACGGACACGACGCAGACCACGCGGTGGCACCCGCCGCGCCGGACGACGCCCACGACACGCCCGTCGCGGTCGTCGGAGTGGCGTGCCGGCTGCCCGGCGCGGCGAACCCGGAGGAGTTCTGGCGGCTCCTGCGGGACGGCGTCGACGCCGTCGTGCCCACGCCTCCCGAGCGCTGGGACCCGGACGCCCTCGACGACGGCACCGGGACCGGGGCGGCGGCCGCCGGCCTGCGGCACGGCGGCTTCCTCGACTGGTCCACCGTCACCGGCTTCGACGCGGCGTTCTTCGGCATCGCACCGCGCGAGGCCGCGGCCATGGACCCGCAGCAGCGGCTCATGCTGGAACTGGGCTGGGAGGCCCTCCAGGACGCCCGGATCGTCCCCGAGCACGTCCAGGGCACCCGGACCGGCGTCTTCGTCGGGGCCATCTGGGACGACTACGCCACCCTGCTGCGCCGGCAGGGCGCGGGCGCCGCCGGCCGGCACGCCCTGACGGGCTCCCAGCGCGGCGTCATCGCCAACCGCCTCTCGTACCGGCTCGGACTGCGCGGGCCCAGTCTCACCGTCGACTCGGCCCAGTCCTCCTCGCTCGTGGCCGTCCACCTCGCCTGCGAGAGCCTGCGCCGCGGCGAGAGCGAACTCGCCCTCGCCGGCGGTGTGAACCTCGCCCTCGCCGCCGAGACCGCCGCGGCCGCCGCCGCCATGGGCGGCCTGTCCCCGAGCGGACGGGTCCGCACGTTCGACGCGGGCGCGGACGGTTACGTACGCGGTGAGGGCGGCGCCCTCGTCGTCCTCAAGCGCCTCGACCGCGCGCTGGCCGACGGCGACCGCGTCCTCTGCGTGATCCGCGGCAGCGCCGTCAACAACGACGGCGGCGGCGCGGGCCTGACCGTGCCCGACCCGCGGGCCCAGGAGGACGTCCTCCGGCAGGCCCACACGCGCGCCGGCACCGCCCCGGACGATGTCCAGTACGTCGAACTCCACGGCACGGGAACGCCCGTCGGCGACCCGGTCGAGGCCGAGGCGCTCGGTGCCGCGCTCGGCCGCTCCCGGGCCGCCGGAACGGCCCCGCTGCGGGTCGGCTCCGTCAAGACCAACATCGGCCACCTGGAAGGCGCCGCCGGCATCGCGGGCCTCGTCAAGGTGGTGCTGAGCCTGCGCCACCGGCAGCTTCCGCCGACCCTCCACCACGAGACGCCCCACCCCGGCATCCCGCTGGACGCGCTCAACCTGCGCGTCCAGACCGGCCTCGGCCCGTGGCCCGACGAGTACCGCGAACTCGTCGCCGGAGTCAGCTCCTTCGGCGTCGGCGGCACCAACTGCCACGTGGTCCTCGCCGAGCCGCCGCGCACCGCGCAGGCGGAGCCCGTCGAGGGCGCTTCGGGCACCGAGCGCGCCGGCGACGAGGCTCCGGGCGCGGAGCGCGGAGAGGCTTCGGGTGGGGAGCCCGGCGACGAGGTCTCGGGCGCCGAGTGCGTCGGCGAGGCCCCGGACGCGGGGCCCGGCGACGAGACGTCCGGCGCGGAGCACGTCGGCGGAGCTTCGGGCGGGGAGCCCGGCGCCGTGCCCTGGGTGCTGTCCGCGCGCGGGCCCGAGGCCCTGCGCGCGCAGGCCGCCCGCCTCGCCCGCCTCGTCAGCGACCGCCCCGGCCTCGACCCCGTCGACGTCGCCCACTCCCTCTTCACCACCCGCTCGCGGTTCGAGCACCGCGCGGTCGTCGTCGGCGCCGGCCGCGAGGAGCTGGCCGCGGGCCTCGCCGCCGTCGCCGATGGCCGGCCCGCCCGGACCGCCGTCGTGCCCCAGGGCCCCGCCACCCGCGGCCGCACCGTCCTGGTCTTCCCGGGCCAGGGCTCCCAGTGGCAGGCGATGGGCCGCGACCTGCTTGCGCAGGACGAGGTCTTCGCCGCCCGTATCGCCGCGTGCGAACGCGCCCTCGCCCCGTTCACAGGGTGGTCGCTCACCGCCGTGCTGCGCGGCGAGCCCGGCGCGGCCCCGCTCGACCGCGTCGACGTCGTACAGCCCGCCCTGTGGGCGGTGATGGTGTCCCTCGCGGCGGTGTGGAAGGCCCACGGCGTGGTGCCCGACGCGGTCGTCGGCCACTCCCAGGGCGAGATCGCCGCCGCCCACGTCGCCGGCGTGCTGAGCCTCCGCGACGCCGCGAAGATCGTCGCGCTGCGCTCCCGCGCCCTGGCCCGGCTGGCCGGCACCGGCGGCATGATGTCCGTACCGCTGCCCGTCGCCGACGTCGCCGACCGCATCGCGCCCTGGCAGGACCGGGTCGCCGTGGCCGCCGTCAACGGTCCCTCCTCCACCGTGCTCGCCGGCGACTCCGCCGTCCTCAACCTCCTCCTCGCGGCCTGGACGGCGGAGGACGTACGCGCCCGGCGCATCGACGTCGACTACGCCTCGCACTCGCCCGGCGTCGAAGCCGTACGGGAGGAACTGCTCACCGCCCTCGCCGACATCACGCCACGGCCCGTCACGGACACCGCCTTCTACTCCACCGTCACGGCCTCCCGGACCGACGACACCACGAGCCTCGACACCGCCTACTGGTACCGCAACCTGCGGGGCACCGTGCGGTTCGAGGAGACCGTCCGCGCCCTGCTCGCGGACGGCCACCGGCTGTTCGTCGAGTCCAGCCCGCATCCCGTCCTCGCCGTCGGCGTCCAGGAGACCCTCGACCTCGCCGCCGCGCCCGACGACCCGGCCGCGGTCGTCGGCACCCTGCGGCGCGACCAGGGCGACCGGGCCCGGCTGCTGACCTCCCTCGCCCAGGCCCACGTGGCCGGAGCCGACGTCGACTGGACCCGCGCGGTGCGCGGCGGACGGCCGGTCGACCTGCCCACGTACCCCTTCCAGCGCCGCGCCCACTGGCTGCCCGACGCCGCCACCGTGCCCGCCGCCCCGGCCGCCCCGGCCGCCCCGGCCGCGCCGGCCACGGCGGACCCCGCGCCGGACACCGCCACCGGCCCCTCCTGGCGGCAGCGGCTCGCCGCGGCGCGGGACGCCGAGGCGGAGACCGCGCTGCTGCTCCGGCTCGTCCAGGAGGAGACGACGGCCGTCCTCGGTCTCGCCTCCGCGGCCGAGGTCGACAGCCGGCTGGAGTTCAAGGCCCTGGGCTTCGACTCCCTCGCCGCCGTCGAGCTCCGCAACCGGCTCGCCGCCGCCACCGGCCTGCGCCTGCCCGCCACCGTCGTCTTCGCCCATCCCACGCCCCGCGCCCTCGCCGACCGGCTCCGCGACGAACTCACCGGCGAGGCGCAGGGCTTCGTCCCGGCGCCGTTCCGTCCGGCGTCCGGCGCCGACGGCGGTCAGGACGACCCGGTCGTCATCGTCGGCATGGCCTGCCGCTATCCCGGCGGCGTCCGGGACCCCGAGGGCCTCTGGCGGCTCGTCGCCGACGGCCGCGACGCCGTCACCGCCTTCCCCGACAACCGCGGCTGGGACCTCGACGCCCTCTACCACCCCGACCCGGACCATCCCGGCACCACCTACACCCGCCACGGCGGATTCCTGCACGAGGCCGACCGGTTCGACGCCGCCTTCTTCGGCATGTCACCGCGCGAGGCGCTGGCGACGGACCCGCAGCAGCGGCTGCTCCTGGAGACGGGCTGGGAGGCGTTCGAGCGGGCCGGGATCGACCCGGCGTCCCTGCGCGGCAGCGACACCGGCGTCTTCACCGGTCTCATGGCCTCCGACTACGGCCCGGCCCTCCACGAGGCCGCGGGTGGCACCGAAGGCCACCTGCTCACCGGCAGCGCGGGCAGCGTGGCCTCCGGCCGTATCGCCTACACGCTCGGCCTGGAGGGCCCGGCCGTCTCCGTAGACACCGCCTGCTCCTCGTCGCTCGTCGCCTTGCACCTGGCGGCGCAGTCGCTGCGGCAGGGCGAGTGCTCGCTGGCCCTCGCGGGCGGTGTGACGGTGATGTCGAGCCCTGGATTCTTCCTGGAGTTCTCGCGTCAGCGCGGCCTGTCGCCGGACGGGCGATGCCGGGCTTTCGCCGCGGACGCCGACGGTACGGGCTGGGGTGAGGGCGTCGGCGTCGTGGTGCTCGAGCGGCTGTCGGACGCGCGGCGCAACGGCCACCGGGTGCTGGCGGTGGTGCGCGGCTCGGCGGTCAACCAGGACGGAGCGAGCAACGGTCTGACGGCGCCCAACGGCCTGGCGCAGGAGCGGGTCATCCGGCAGGCGCTTGCCAACGCCGGGCTGACCGCCGCGGACGTGGACGCCGTCGAGGCCCACGGCACCGGCACCCGACTCGGCGACCCCATCGAGGCCGAGGCGCTGCTCGCCTCGTACGGTGCGGAACGCGCCC
The DNA here is from genome assembly GCF_044544825.1 of Streptomyces sp. NPDC053493. Lineage (NCBI taxonomy): Bacteria > Bacillati > Actinomycetota > Actinomycetes > Kitasatosporales > Streptomycetaceae > Streptomyces > Streptomyces sp. NPDC053493. Next base: position 477,575 of record NZ_JBITXS010000002.1, on the reverse strand, counting down.
CGGACCGGCCGCTGTTCCTGGGCTCCGTCAAGTCGAACATCGGCCATTCCCAGGCCGCGGCCGGCGTCGCCGGCGTCATCAAGATGGTGATGGCGATGCGCCACGGCGTGCTGCCCAGGACGCTGCACGTCGACGAGGCCTCGCCGTTCGTCGACTGGAGCTCCGGCGCCGTGTCGCTGCTGACCGAGGACACGGTGTGGGAGCGGGGCAGCGGGCCGCGCCGGGCGGGCGTCTCCTCCTTCGGCATCAGCGGCACCAACGCCCACGTCGTCCTCGAAGAGCCGGCGTTGACGGCCGGGACGACGTCCGAGACCGCCGAGGCGTCCGAGCCGGCGGCGGTGACGCCGAGGCCCGAGGCCGGAGCCGGCGGGCCGGCCGGCGCGACCGACGCGGCCGGCGCGACGCTGCCGCTGGTGCTGTCCGCGAAGACGCCGTCGGCCCTGCGCGAGCAGGCCCGGCGCCTCGGGCGCCGCCTGGGCGACGAGGACGCGCCGCGCCCGCTGGACGTCGCGTACACCCTCACGGTCGCCCGCGCCGTGTTCGAGCACCGCGCGGTGGTGCTCGGCACCACCCGCGAGGAGCTGCTCACGGGCCTCGCCGCGGTCGCCGCCGGCGCCGAAGGAGTGGTGGCCGCTGCCGGATCCGCCGCCGAGGCACCGGACGGCGGGCCGGCGGCGAAGCTCGCCGCGGACTTCGCAGGCGGCGCGGACGTCGACTGGGCGCCGCTGTTCGCGGACGCCGCCGCCCGCACCGTCGAACTGCCCACCTATCCCTTCGCGGGCGAGCGTTACTGGCTCGCGCCCGGGGCACGACGTCACGCGGCCGCCCTCTCGGATCCCGCCGCTGCCGACGGTGGGACCGACACCGTGGCCGAAGACGCCGAGCGCCGCTTCTGGGCCGCCGTACACGCCGAGGACCCGCGGGCCCTCGCCGAAGAGCTGCGCGAAGAGCTGCGCGAGGAACTGAGCGACGAACCGAGCGGGACGGTCCAGGACGGGCCGGAGCTCGCCGCGCTCGGCGCCGCGCTGCCCGCCCTCTCGCGCTGGCACGGACGGCTCCGGTCCGAGGCCGCCGTGGACGCGCTGCGGTACCGGATCCGCTGGCGGCGCGTCGGCACGGCCGCCGGAGCCGTCGCGGACGGGACCTGGCTCGTCGTCGTGCCCGAGGGCCCGCACTCCTGCTCCGGGACCGGGCCCTGGGCCGACGCCGCGCGCGACGCGCTGGCCGCCCGCGGCGCCGCCGTACACGTGCTGACCGCGGACCCGGCGGCCGGCCGCGAGGAGCTGGCCGCGCTGCTGCGGCCCCACCTCGACGAGGCGCGGCCGGCCGGAGTGCTGTCCCTCCTCGCCTTCGCCGAGGGCCGGGCGCCCGGCCACCCGTCGGTCCCCGCGGCCCTCGCCGCCACCCTCGCCCTGACCCAGGCACTGGGCGACCTCTCCGCCCGTACCCCGGTCTGGTACGCGACGACCGGCGCCGTGACCACCGGGGCCGAGGACCCGCCGGGCGACGCCGACCAGGCCCAACTGTGGGGCCTCGGCCGGGTCGTGGCCCTGGAGCACCCGGAGCGCCGGGGCGGACTCCTCGATCTGCCCGCACGGCCGGACGCCTCCACGGCCGAAGCGCTCGGCGGCGTCCTCGCCGGCGGCGCGGGCGCCGAGGACCAGCTCGCCCTGCGGCCGGGCGGCGACCTCCTCGCCCGCCGTCTGGAGCGCGCTCCTCGGCGGCCCGGTCACCGGGCCGGCGGGCGGGCCACCGGCCGGCGCGGCCGGCGCACCGGTGGCACCGCCCTGGTCACCGGCGGTACCGGCGCCCTCGGCGCGCGCGTCGCCCGACGGCTCGCCGCGACCGGGACCGAACACCTGGTGCTGGTCAGCCGCAGCGGCGAACAGGCTCCGGGAGCAGACGCACTGCGCGCGGAACTGACCGCGCTCGGCGCCCGCGTCACCTTCGCCGCGTGCGACGTCGCCGACCGTGAGGCCCTCGGCGCCGTACTCGCCGCCGTGCCCGACGACCTGCCCCTCACCACCGTCGTCCACGCCGCGGGCCGGGTCGACGACGCCCTCGTCGCCGCGCTCACGCCCGCCCAGCTCGAACGGGCCCTGCGCGCCAAGACCGTGGGCGCCCGCCACCTGGACGAGCTGACCCGCGGCACGGAACTCGACGCCTTCGTGCTCTTCTCCTCCGTCGCCGCCACCTGGGGCATGCCCGGCCAGGGCGGCTACGCGCCCGGCAACGCCTTCCTCGACGCGCTGGCCGAGAACCGCCGTGCCGCAGGGCTGCCCGCCACCTCGGTCGCCTGGGGCGCGTGGGAAGGCGCCGGCATGGCCGCGGACGCCGCCGTGGCGCAGGAGTTCGCGCGCTTCGGCCTCGGCCGCCTCGGCGCCGACGAGGGCCTCGCCGCCCTGGACGTGGCGCTCGCGGACGACGACGTCTGCGTCACCGTCGCCCGGGTCGACTGGGCGACCTTCCTGCCCGCCGCCACGGTCGCCGGGCCCCGCCCTCTCTTCGCCGAACTGCCCGAGGCGCGCCGCCTTTCCGCCGACGGCCCCGGCTCCGTCGTCCTGACGGGTACGGGCACGGGCGCGGGCGGGGACGCGGGCGGCCGGGAGCCCGCTCGCGACGGACTGGCCCTCCGCCTCGCGGGCCTCGACGCCGCCGAGCGGGAGCGCGAGGCCGCCGGAGTCGTACGCGGCGCGGTCGCCGCCGTCCTCGGCTTCGCCGACCCCGCACGCGTACGGGACGGGCGGCCCTTCTCCGAACTGGGCCTGACCTCGATGACCGCCCTCGAACTCCGCAACCGGCTCGGCGCCGCCACCGGACTCGCCCTGCCCGCCACCCTCGTCTTCGACCACCCCACGCCGAAGGCCGTGACCCGCCTCGTCCTGTCGATGCTCACCGGCGACGCCCAGGACCCCGCCCCGGCCGCGCCCCGGCCGGCGCCCGCCGCCGACGGCGGCCAGGACGACCCGGTCGTCATCGTCGGCATGGCCTGCCGCTATCCCGGCGGCGTCACCGGTCCCGAGGACCTGTGGCGGCTCGTCGCCTCGGGCGCCGACGCCATCGGCGAGATGCCCCGTGACCGGGGCTGGGACGTCGAGCGGCTGTTCCACCCGGAGCCGGGCCGGCCGGGCACCACGTACACCCGCCACGGCGGATTCCTCTACGACGCCGCCGAGTTCGACGCGGCCTTCTTCGGGATCAGCCCGCGCGAGGCGCTCGCCATGGACCCGCAGCAGCGGCTGCTCCTGGAGACGGGCTGGGAGGCGTTCGAGCGGGCCGGGATCGACCCGGCGTCCCTGCGCGGCAGCGACACCGGCGTCTACGTCGGCACCTCACTCGGCGAGTACGGTCCGCGTCTCGCCGAGCCGGCCGAGGGCGCCGACGGCTACGTCCTGACCGGCAGCGCGGGCAGCGTGGCCTCCGGCCGTATCGCCTACGCCCTCGGTCTGGAGGGCCCGGCCGTCTCCGTCGACACCGCCTGCTCCACCTCCCTGGTGGCCCTGCACCTGGCGGCGCAGTCGCTGCGGCAGGGCGAGTGCTCGCTGGCCCTCGCGGGCGGTGTGACGGTGATGTCGAGCCCGGGCGTGTTCCTGGAGTTCTCGCGTCAGCGCGGCCTTTCGCCGGACGGACGGTGCCGGGCCTTCGCCGCGGACGCCGACGGTACGGGCTGGGGCGAGGGCGTCGGCGTCGTGGTGCTCGAGCGGCTGTCGGACGCGCGGCGCAACGGCCACCGGGTGCTGGCGGTGGTGCGCGGCTCGGCGGTCAACCAGGACGGAGCGAGCAACGGTCTGACGGCGCCCAACGGCCTGGCGCAGGAGCGGGTCATCCGGCAGGCGCTTTCGAACGCCGGGCTGACCGCCGCGGATGTGGACGCCGTCGAGGCCCACGGCACCGGCACCCGGCTCGGCGACCCGATCGAGGCGCGGGCCCTCCTCGCCACGTACGGCCGAGGGCGGGAGGCCGGTGCTCCGGTCCGGCTCGGCTCGCTCAAGTCGAACATCGGCCACACGCAGGCCGCGGCCGGCGTCGGCGGCGTCATCAAGATGGTGATGGCGATGCGCCACGGCCTGCTGCCGAAGACGCTCCACGCCGAGGAGCCGACGCCGCACGTCGACTGGTCCTCCGGCGCGGTGGAACTGCTCACCGAACCGCTTCCCTGGCCCGCCGCCGGTGCCCCGGCCGCCACCGCCGACCGCCCGCGCCGGGCCGCGGTCTCCTCCTTCGGCATCAGCGGCACCAACGCCCACGTCATCCTCGAAGAGCCCGCCACGCCGGCCGAGCCGGAGGACCGGGTCCGTGACGTCGATGGCAACGGCAGCACCGGCGGCACCGGTGGCTCCGGCGGCACCGTTCCCTGGACGCTCTCCGGCCGTACTCCTGAGGCCCTGCGCGCCCAGGCCACCCGCCTGCACGCCTCCTTGAGCGAGCCGGCGGACGCGGCACCGGAGCCCGAGCCGATCGCGGTGGCCCGGGCGCTGGCCACGACCCGTACGGCGTTCGAGCACCGTGCGGTGGTCCTCGGCGCCGACCGCGAGGAGCTGCTCACCGGCCTCGCGGCGGTCGCCGCCGGCGCCGAGGGTGTCGTGGCCCCCGCCGCCCTGCCCGCCGGTGACGCCGGTGACGACGGCGCCGCCGTCACCGCTGTCACCGCCGTCGCGGAGGAGTTCGCCCGGGGCGGCGAGGTCGACTGGACGGCCGTCCTCGGCCGGGCGGACGGCCCGCAGGCCGAGCTGCCCACGTATCCCTTCCAGCGCAGGCGGTACTGGCTGCCCGCCTCCGCCGCCTCCGCCGGCCGCACCGCCGGCTCGCGCGGACCCGGCCAGGAGCCGCTGGACCACCCGCTGTTGTCGGCGGCCCTGCGCCTCGCGGGCACCGACGAGTACGTCCTCACCGGCCGGCTGTCCGAGGACACGCTGCCCTGGCTCACGGACCACCGCGTCGGCGACACCGTGCTGCTGCCGGGCACCGCCTTCGTCGACCTGGCGCTGCGGGCCGGCGCCCACGCCGACTGCGCCGCGCTCGCCGAACTCGGCGTGACCGCCCCGCTCGTGCCGCCGCCGTCCGGCGCGGTCGCGCTCCAGGTCGCGGTCGGCGCGGCCGACGAGCACGGCCGGCGCACCGTACGGATCTTCTCCCGGCCCGAGAGCGCGGACGAGGCCGCGGCGTGGACGGAGCACGCCACGGGCCTGCTCGCGCCCGCCGCCCTCGCGGAATCGGCCGAGACGGCGGACACGGCGGACACGGCGGACACGGCGGACACGGCGGAGACGGCCGAAGGGACCGAGTCGGCCGAAGGGACCGAGGACGAAACGCTCGGCGTCTGGCCGCCGGCCGCCGCGACGGCGATCGACGTCACCGATCTCTACGACCGCCTTGACCGCCGCGGTTACGGCTACGGCCCCGCCTTCCAGGGCCTTTCGCGTGCCTGGCGGACACAGGAGACCGTCTTCGCCGAGGTCGCCCTCGCCGCGCCCGAGGCCGCCACGGCCGGCCGTCACGTGCTCCATCCCGCCCTTCTCGACGCGGCGCTGCACACCCTCGGCCTGGCCGCCGGCGCCTCGGAGGACGATCCCGTCCTCCTGCCGTTCGCCTGGCAGGACACCACCGTCGTGGCCGAGGGCGCGACGAGCCTGCGGGTTACGCTCACGACCGAGGGCCCGGACGCGGGCCGGCTGACCGCGTACAACGAGAGCGGACGGCGGGTGGCGTCCGTCGGCGCCGTCGTCCTGCGGCCCGCGCCCGAGAACCTGACAGCCGGCCGTCCCGCGGCCGCCGGGGACCCGGCGCTGCACCGGCTCGCGTGGCCGGTCGTTCCGGCTCCCGCGCCGGTCGCGGAGGCCGCGGCCGTCCTGCTCGGCTCCGCCGACGGGCTCGGAACGCACGCGCCGGTACGCCGCCACGCCGACCTCGCCGCCCTGCGCGGCGCGCTCGACGCGGGCGAAGCGGTACCGGACCTGGTCCTCGCCACCGCCGAGCCGGCGGGGACGAGCGACAGCGTGCCCGCCCTCGCCGAGGCCACCGCGGCCCACGTCCTCGCGCTCGCCCAGGACTGGCTGGCCGACACCCGGTTTGCACGCTCCCGGCTCGTCGTCGTGACCCGGTCGGCCGTCGCCGTCACGCCCGCCGACACCGCCGACCCCGCCCAGGCCACGGCCTGGGGCCTGATCCGCTCCGCCCAGACCGAGCACCCCGGCCGTTTCGTCCTCGCCGACCTCGACGGCACCGCCGGTCTGCCCGGCACCCTGCTGTCCGCCGCCCTGGGAGACGAACCCCAACTGGCCTTCCGCGCCGACCGCCTCCACGCTCCCCGCCTCGTCCCCGTCGCCGCGCCGCACGGCGGTGACGCCGCCGCTCCCGCGTTCGACCCGGACGGGACCGTGCTCGTCACCGGTGGTACGGGCGTGCTCGGGCGGATCGTCGCGCGGCACCTCGTCGTGCGGCACGGCGTGCGGCATCTGGTGCTGGCCAGCCGGAGCGGCGCCCGGGCGGCCGGGGCCGAGGGGGTGCGCGAGGAGCTGAAGGAGCTGGGCGCGCGGGTCACGGTGGCCGCCTGCGACCTCGCCGACGCCGAGGCGGTGGGCGACCTGCTCGACGGCATCGCCGAGGAGCATCCGCTGACGGCCGTGGTGCACGCCGCCGGCGTGCTGGACGACGGCGCGGTCACGGCACTGACGCCCGACCGCCTGCACCGCGTGCTGCGGCCCAAGGCCGAGGCCGCCTGGCTGCTGCACGAGCTGACCCGGGACCGGGAGCCGACCGCGTTCGTGCTGTTCTCGTCGGCCGCCGGCGTGCTCGGCTCGGCCGGGCAGGGCAACTACGCCGCCGCCAACGCCTTCCTCGACGCCCTTGCCTCGCAGCGCCGCGCCCAGGGACGTCCCGCGACCTCGCTCGCGTGGGGACTGTGGCAGGAGCGCAGCGCCATGACCGCGGCGCTCGACGAGACCGACCTCAGGCGGCTCGCGCGCACCGGTGTGCGGCCCTTGGCGACGGACGACGCCCTCGCGCTCCTCGACGCCGCGCTCGCCGCGCGGGAGGAGCCCGTCCTCGTACCCGTACGGCTGGATCCCGACGGTCTCGCGGGGCCCGCCGCGGACGGGCGACGGACGGTCCCGGCGCCGCTGCGCGGGCTCGTCCGGCCGGCCGCCGCCCGGCGCGCCGCCGCCACCACCGCACCGGCCGGCGCCTTCGCCGGGCCGTTGCGGACCCTGGCGGACGCCGAACGGACGAGGACGCTCACCGCACTCGTACGGGCCCAGGCCGCGGCAGTGCTCGGGCTCGACACTCTCGACGAGACCCAGGACGAACGGCCCTTCTCCGAGCTCGGGATGGACTCCCTCACCGCGCTCGAACTGCGCAACCGCCTGGGCTCCGAGACCGGCCTCACCCTGCCCGCGGGACTCGTCTTCGACCGTCCCACCCCGCGCGAGCTCGCCGCCTACCTGGCCGAACAGCTCCAGCGCCAGATCCAGGGCGAGCTCGAAGGCGGGCTCGAAGGCGGGCTCCCGGCACAGGACCGTCCCCGGCGGCGCCCGGCGGCGCCCGCCGACGACGACCCGATCGCCGTCGTCTCCATGGCCTGCCGCTATCCCGGCGGCGACGCCGCCACGGGCGACGTCACCAGCCCGGAAGCCCTGTGGGCGCTGGTCGCCGGAGGCGTCGACGCCGTCGGCGACATGCCGTCCGACCGCGGCTGGAACCCGGACGAGCTGTACGACCCCGAGCCGGGCCGGCCGGGCCGCAGCTACACCCGGCGCGGCGCGTTCCTGCGCGGAGCGGCCGACTTCGACGCCGCCTTCTTCGGGATCAACGCCCGCGAGGCGCTCGCCATGGACCCGCAGCAGCGGCTGCTCCTGGAGACCTCCTGGGAGGTCGTCGAGCGGGCCGGCATCGACCCGGCCTCGCTGCGCGGCAGCCGCACCGGTGTCTTCGCCGGCGTCATGTACCACGACTACGGCTCCTGGGTCCGCCGTGTCCCCGAGGAGGTCGAGGGCTACCTCGGCTCGGGCACGGCCGGCAGCGTGGCCTCCGGCCGTATCGCGTACACCCTGGGTCTCGAAGGTCCCGCCGTGTCCGTCGACACCGCCTGCTCCTCCTCGCTGGTCGCCCTGCACCTGGCGGCGCAGTCGCTGCGGTCGGGCGAGAGCGACCTCGCCCTGGCCGGCGGCGTGACCGTGATGGCCACGCCCACACCCTTCGTCGAGTTCTCGCGCCAGCGCGGCCTGGCCGCCGACGGACGCTGCAAGCCGTTCGCCGCGGCCGCCGACGGCACCGGCTGGGGCGAGGGCGCGGGCGTCCTGCTCCTCGAACGGCTCTCGGACGCCCGCCGCAACGGCCACCCCGTCCTCGCCGTGCTCCGCGGCTCCGCCGTCAACCAGGACGGCGCCAGCAACGGACTGACCGCGCCCAACGGGCCCTCGCAGCAGCGGGTCATCCGCCAGGCGCTCGCCGGCGCCGGCCTCGCCCCGGCCGACGTGGACGCCGTCGAGGCGCACGGCACCGGCACCTCGCTCGGCGACCCCATCGAGGCCGAGGCGATCCTCGCCGTCTACGGAGCCGACCGCGCCCCGGACCGGCCGCTGTTCCTCGGCTCGGTCAAGTCGAACATCGGCCACACCCAGGCCGCGGCCGGTGTCGCCGGCGTCATCAAGATGGTGATGGCGATGCGTCACGGCGCCCTGCCGAGGACGCTGCACGTCGACGAGCCCACACCGCACGTCGACTGGTCCTCCGGCGCGGTCCGGCTGCTCACCGAAAGCCTTCCCTGGCCCGCCGCGGGCCGGCCCCGCCGGGCGGGCGTGTCGTCCTTCGGGATCAGCGGCACCAACGCCCACGTCATCCTCGAACAGGCCCCGGCCGCCCCGGCCGCCCCGGCCGCCGCGCCCGAGCCGGCCGCGCCGGCGGCACCGCCCGCGACCACGGCCTCCCGGGCCCACGGGCCCGCCGGTCCCGGCGCCGTGCCCTGGCTCCTGTCCGGCCGCAGCCCCGAGCACCTGCGTGCCCAGGCCGCGAAGCTGCGCCGCCGCCTCGACGAGCGGCCCGACCTGCGCCCGCTCGACGTCGGCCACGTCCTGGCCACCGGCCGGGCCGCCTTCGAACACCGGGCGGCCCTGGTCGCCGCCTCCCGCGAGGACTTCCTGGAGCGTCTCGACGACCTGGTCTCGGGCGAGGAGACGCCCGGACAGGCGTGGGGACGCACGGCCGGCGGCCGCCTCGCCCTCGCGTTCGCGGGCCAGGGCAGCCAACGGCTCGCCATGGGACGCCGGCTGAGGGAGCGCCACCCGGTCTTCGCCGAGGCGTTCGACGCCGTCCGCGCCGCGCTCGACCCGCACCTGCCGCGGCCGCTGCTCGAGGTGATCGACGCCGAGGAGGACACGCACGAGGCCGACCTGCTGCACACCACCGCCTACACCCAGCCCGCGCTCTTCGCCGTCGAGGTGGCGCTCTTCCGGCTCCTCGCCCGCTGGGGCGTTCGCCCCGACGCCCTCGTCGGCCACTCCGTCGGCGAACTCGCCGCCGCCCACGTGGCGGGAGTGCTGAACCTGTCCGACGCCGCCGCGCTGGTGACGGCCCGGGGCCGGCTCATGCAGGCCCTGCCGCCGGGCGGCGCGATGGTCGCCGTGGACGCGCCGGAGGAGAAGATCCTGCCCCTGCTCACCGACGACGTGGCCGTCGCCGCCGTCAACGGCCCCTCGGCCGTGGTCCTCTCGGGCCGTACGGACCCGGTCCTCGCCCTCGCGCGGCGGCTCGGCGACGACGGGCACCGCGTCACCCGGCTCCGCGTCAGCCACGCGTTCCACTCCCCGCTGATGGACCCGATGCTCGACGAACTCCGGGCCGTCGCCGACAAGCTGACCTACCACGCGCCCACGATCCCGGTCGTCTCCACCGTGACCGGACGCCCGGCGACCGCCGAGACCCTGTGCTCGCCCGCGTACTGGGCCGAACAGGTGCGCCGTCCGGTGCGGTTCCACGACGCCGTGCGCCACCTCGCCGACGACGGCGTACGGACCCTCCTGGACGCCGGGCCCGACGGCTCCCTCGCCGGCCTCGTCACGGGCTGGGGCGACCCGGACCTGACCGCCGTCGCCGCCCTGCGCCGCGACCGGCCCGAGCCCGACGCCCTGGCCGACGCCCTCGGACGCCTGCACGTGCGCGGTGCGGCCGTCGACTGGCACGCCTTCTTCGCCGGCAGCGGCGCCCGCCGCGTCGACCTGCCGACCGCCGCCTTCCGACCCGAGCGCTACTGGCTCGCGACCGACGCCGAGGCGCCGTCCGCCACCGCCCGGGAGACGTCCGGCCATCCGTTCGTCGGCCCGCCGCTGGAACTCCCGGAGACCGGCGACCTGGTCCTCACCGGCACCGTGTCCCTCGCCGCCCATCCCTGGCTCGCCGACCACCGCGTCGGCGGCGAGGCCCTGCTGCCCGGCACCGCCTTCGTGGAGCTGGCGCTGCGGGCCGGCGACCGGCTCGGCCTCGGCCACCTCGCCGAACTGACCCTCGGCCGGCCGCTGGTCCTGCCCGAGCACGGAGCCGTCCGGCTGAACGTGCGCCTCGCGGCGGCCGGCCCCGACGGCCTGCGCCGGCTGACCGTCCACGCCCGGCCCGAGCCCGCCCCCGGCGAGGCGGAGGCCCGGGCCGCGTCCGGTGAACCGTGGACGCTGCACGCCTCGGGCACCCTCGCGCCCACGGCGCCGGACACGACCGACGCGCCCGCCGGCGACGCCGGATGGGCGGCGGACGCCGCCTGGCCGCCGGCCGGCGCCGAACCCGTCCCGGTCGGCCCGCTGTACGAGCGGGTCTCGGCCGGCGGCGTCGGCTACGGCCCGGCGTTCCGGGCGCTGCGCTCGGCCTGGACCCTCGGCGGGCACGTCTTCGCCGAGGTGGTCCTGGAGCCGGAGGAGGCGGCCGAGGCCGGGCGGTTCGCCGTGCATCCCGCCCTGCTGGACGCGGCCCTGCACGCCGCCGCTCTCCGGACGCACCGGGACGGCCCGGGCACGGCGCCGCTGCTGCCCTTCGCCTGGAGCGACGTGGCGCTGCGCGCCGAGGGCGCGGACCGGCTGCGGGTCCGGCTCACCGTCCGGGACACGACCGTGGCGCTCGACCTCGCCGACCCGGCCGGCCGGCCCGTCGCCACCGTCCGCTCCCTGCTGCTGCGCCCGGCCCCGGCCCGTAGCGAGACCGCCGCGCCGACCGCCGAGGCCGGACCGCTGGACGGCGGACCGGCGGGCGACGGACCGCTGGACGGGGCACCGCTGGGTGGCGGACCGGCCGGCGACGGACCGGCCGGCGCGCTGTACGCGGTGCGGTGGACGAGGGCCACGGCGGAGGCCGCAGCGAGCGCTCCCGTACGCCTCGCGGTCGTCGGACCGGACCTGTCGTACGGGCTTCACGCCGTGCCCGGCGCCGTGCGGTACGACGGGCTCGACGCCCTGACGGCTGCGCTCGACGGCGGGGATCCCGCACCGGAGTTCGTCCTCGCACCCGTGCCCCTGGCCGGCGACGAGGCCGACCTCCCGGCCCGGACACGCGCCGCACTTGACCACACGGCCGCGCTGCTGCGGTCCTGGGCGGCAGCACCGCGCCTCGGCGCCACCCGCCTGGTCCTCGTGACGCGCGGTGCCGTGGCCACCGGGCCCGACGACGCGCCCGCCGATCCCGCGGCCGCGGCCGTCTGGGGCCTCGGGCGGTCCGCGCAGCGCGAACACCCGGGCCGCGTGCTCCTCCTGGACACCGACGGCGAGGCCGTCTCCACGGCCGCCCTGCGCTCGCTCCCGGCTGTCGGCGAGCCCCGACTCGCCTTGCGGCGAGGCGAGTTCTCCGTGTCCCGCCTCGTGTCCGAACCGGCCGCACGGTCGCAGGACGGACTCGAGGAGTGGCCGCGGTTCGACGTCACCGGCACCGTCCTGGTCACGGGAGGCACCGGAGCGCTGGGCGCCTCGCTCGCGCGGCACCTGGTCACCGAGCACGGCGTACGGCATCTGCTGCTGACCGGCCGGCGCGGCCAGGAGGCTCCCGGCGCCGCGCTGCTGGCCGCCGAACTCACCGCACTCGCCGAACGCGGCGGTCCCGGCGCCCACGTGCGCGTCGAGGCCTGCGACGTCTCCGACCGCGCGGCGCTCGCCCGGCTGCTCGACTCCGTGCCCGCCGACCGGCCGCTGCGGGCCGTCGTGCACTGCGCCGGCGTCCTCGACGACGGCGTCCTCGAAACCCTCACGCCCGACCGCTTCGACCGCGTGCTGCGGCCCAAGGCCGATGCCGCCTGGCACCTGCACGAGCTGACCCGGGACCGGGAGCTGACCGCGTTCGTGCTCTTCTCGTCGGCCGCCGGAGTGCTCGGCTCGGCCGGCCAGGGTAACTACGCCGCCGCCAACGCCTTCCTCGACGCCCTCGCCGCCCTGCGCCGGGCCCAGGGGCGTCCCGCCACGGCCCTGGCCTGGGGCTGGTGGGACGAGGACCGGGGCATGGCGGGCGCGCTCGGCGCCGCCGACCGGGCCAGGATGGCCGCGTCCGGAGTCGCGGCCTTCGCGCCCGGCGAGGGCCTCGCCCTGTTCGACGCGGCGCTCCGGCACGGCGCCGCCGCCCTCGCCCCGGTCCGCCTCGACACCGCCGCCCTGCGCGCGCGGGCCGCGGAGGGACGGCTCGACCCGCTCCTGGCGGACGTCGTGCCCGGAGCCGGCAGCGGCACCGACCCTGGCACCGGCAGCGGCAGCGGCACCGACGCCAGCCCGGCCACCGGCACCGGTCCGGCCACCGGCACCTCCCGTCACCGCGCGGCCCGCTGCGCCGGAGGATGGCGCGACCGTCTGCGGGCCGCCGCGCCCGACCGGCGTCCCGACCTGCTCCTCGACCTGGTCCGACGGGAGGTCGCCACGGTGCTCGGCCGGTCCTCGCACGCGGGCGTCGACGCCCACGACCGGCTGCTCGACCTGGGCCTCGACTCCCTCACGGCGGTCGAACTGCGCAACCGGCTCACCGAGTTGAGCGGCCTGCAGCTGCCCACGACCCTCGTCTTCGACCATCCGACGCCGGCCCGCCTGGCCGGGCGTCTCGGCGAGCTGCTGGCCGAGACGGCGCCGGACAAGGAGCCACACCGAGAGCGGGGCGCGCAGGATCCGGCCGACGAGCTGCTCGCCGTACTGGACCGGCTGGAACGTTCCCTCGCCGCCGCGCCGCCCGACCCACGGGTCCGCGCCCGCCTCGCGGCGCTCCTCCCGGCGCTCGCCCCGGCGAACGGCGACGGTCCGGCCGAGGCACGGGAGGACCTTCCGGCGCCTCGGGACCCGTCCGCCGCCGGCACGGATCCCGACGGGCCGCCGCCCGGCCCGCCCGCCACCGCCGACGAGCTGCTCGCCTTCATCGACGAGAACCTCCGCCGCCGCTGACCGGCCGGGCCGCGCCCGGCGCGGCCCGCCCTCCCCTGAACCCGACACCCGCCCGCCCCTCCCACGACCACAGATGAGGTTGGTTCCGATGGCCGACGACGACAAACTCGTCGAATACCTGCGGTGGGTGACCGCCGACCTGCAGGAGACCCGCCGCAAGCTCGACGAGGCCGAGGCGGCCGCCCAGGAGCCGATCGCCGTCGTCGCGATGAGCTGCCGGCTCCCCGGCGGCGTCCGCTCGCCCGAGGAGCTGTGGCGCCTCGTCGCCGACGGCACCGACGCCGTGACCGGCTTCCCCGACGACCGCGGCTGGGACCTCGACGCGCTCTACCACCCCGACCCGGACCACCCGGGCACCTCGTACACGCGCCACGGCGGGTTCGTCGACGGCTACGCCGACTTCGACCCGGCGTTCTTCGGCATCAGCCCGCGCGAGGCGCTCGCCATGGACCCCCAGCAGCGACTTCTCCTCGAGGTCGCCTGGGAGGCGTTCGAGCGGGCCGGCATCCCCGCCGAGCGGATGCGCGGCAGCCGTACCGGCGTGTTCGCGGGCGTCATGTACCACGACTACGGCAGCCGGGTCCGGCGGCCCGACGAGGACACCGAGGGCTACCTCGGCACCGGCAGCGCCGGCAGCGTGGCCTCCGGGCGCCTCGCCTACACCTTCGGCCTGGAGGGCCCGGCCGTCACGCTCGACACCGCCTGCTCCTCCTCCCTCGTCGCCGTGCACCTCGCCGCCCAGGCGCTGCGGCAGGGCGACTGCGACCTGGCCCTGGCCGGCGGCGTGTCGCTGATGGCCACGCCGGCCACCTTCGTCGGCTTCAGCAGGCAGCGCGGCCTGGCCGCGGACGGCCGCTGCAAGGCGTTCGGCGCGGGCGCCGACGGCACCGGCTGGGCCGAGGGCGCGGGCCTGCTCCTCCTCGAACGGCTCTCCGCCGCCCGCGCCAACGGCCACCCGGTCCTGGCCGTCGTCCGCGGCAGCGCCGTCAACCAGGACGGTGCGAGCGGCGCGCTCACCGCGCCCAACGGGCCCGCCCAGCAGGCCGTCATCACCCAGGCCCTCGCCCACGCCCGCCTCCGGCCCGCCCAGGTCGACGCCGTCGAGGCGCACGGCACCGGCACCACGCTCGGCGACCCGATCGAGGCCCAGGCGCTCGCGGCGGTGTACGGGCCGGACCGGCCGGCCGGGCGGCCGCTCCTGCTCGGCTCGCTCAAGTCGAACATCGGCCACACCCAGGCCGCCGCGGGCGTCGCCGGCGTCATCAAGACGGTCATGGCGATGCGGCACGGCGTGCTGCCGCGGACCCTGCACGCGGACGAGCCCTCACCGCACGTGGACTGGCGGGGCGGTCCGCTCGAACTGCTCACCGAGGCCCGGCCCTGGCCGGCCACCGGCGAGCCGCGTCGCGCGGGTGTGTCCGCGTTCGGGATCAGCGGCACCAACGCGCACGTCGTCCTGGAGGAGGCGCCCGAGGCCGGGCCGGAACCGACATCGGGGACGGCACCCGGGCCGGCCGTCGCCGCGGACACGGGCCCTGACGTAGCCGTACGCGCGGCCACCGGTCCGGGTGCGGACACGGACACGGGCCCGGGTGCGGGCGCGGACACGGCGGGGAGCTCCGACCTGCCCGGACTCCCGCCGGTGTGGACGCTGTCCGCCCGCAGCGCCGAGGCGCTGCGGGCCCAGGCCGCCCGCCTGGCCGAGCACGTCCGCGCCCACCCCGCACTGCGTCCCGCGGACGTCGGCTGGTCGCTCGCCCGGACCCGTACCGCCTTCGCGCACCGCGCCACCGCCGTCGGCGGCGACCGTGCCGAACTCCTCGCCGCCGTCGACGCGATCGCGGCCGGCACCGCCGCCCCGGGTGCCGCGCCGGCCCTCGCCGGCGCCGGCCGGGTGGCCCTCGTCTTCCCCGGTGCCGGCGGCCAGTGGTCCGGCCGCGTCCGCGAACTGCTCGACGCCTCGCCCGTGTTCGCCCGGCGCATCGACGAGTGCGCCGAGGCCCTGCGCCCGTACACCGACTGGTCGCTGACCGCCGTCCTGCGCGGCGAGGCCGACGCCGCCGACCTGGAGCGCGTCGAGGTCGTCCAGCCGGCGCTGTGGGCCGTGATGGTCTCGCTCGCGGCCCTGTGGGAGTCCTGCGGCGTCGAGATCTCCGGCGTGGTGGGGCACTCCCAGGGCGAGATCGCCGCCGCGGCCGTCAGCGGCGCGCTGTCCCTGCCGGACGCGGCCCGCGTGGTCGCCCTGCGCGCCCGGGCGCTCGCCGCCATCAGCGGCCGCGGCGGCCTGCTCGCCGTGTCCGCCGCCGCCGACGACGTCCGCGCCCTGCTGGCCGGCCTGCCCGCACCCGGCTCGCTGTCGGTCGCGGTGGTCAACGGACCGCGCTCCGTCGTCGTCGCCGGCACACCGGCCGAGCTCGACGCGCTGCACGCGCGGTGCGAGGCCGAGGGCGTACGGTCCCGGCGCGTCGCCCTCGACTACGCCGCCCACTCGCCGCAGGTCGAAGCGGTACGGGAGGAGCTGTCCGCCGCCCTCGCGCCCGTGGTGCCCCGCGAGGCCCGGCTGCCCGTGTACTCCGCCGCCACCGGCAACCTCCTCGAACCGGCCGCGCAGGACGCCGGCTTCTGGTACCGGAGCCTGCGCGAGCCGGTGCGGTTCGAGGAGGCCACCCGCGCCATGCTGGCGGACGGCTTCGACCTCTTCGTCGAGTGCGGCCCGCATCCCGTCCTCGCCCAGGCCCTGTACGAGACGGCCGAGGACGCCGGAGCCGACGTCGCCGTCGTGGGCTCCCTGCACCGCGAGGACGCGACCGCGCGCCGGTTCGCCGGCTCGGTCGCCGAGGCGGTGGCCGCCGGCGCACGGCTGGACGCCGACCGGTACTTCGGCCCGGCGCAGCGCGTGGACCTGCCCACGTACGCCTTCCAGCGCACCCGCTTCTGGCTGCCGGGTGACGACGAGCGGACGCCGGCGGCCGGAATTCCGGGCCCCGGCGCCGGAGTCCGGGCCGCCGACGGGCTCGCGGCCGCCGGCGCGGACGAGGAGCCGTGGCGCCTCGCGGTGACCGAGCCCGGCAGCCTCGCCGCCCTCGCTCCCGTGCCCGCGCCCGACGTCCTGCGCGCGCTCGCCCCGTACGAGATCCGCGTCGCGGTCCGGGCCACCGGCCTGCACTTCGGCGACGTCCTGGTCGGTCTCGGCCTCGCCACCCACGCCTCGGAAGCAACCGATACCGACGCCGACGGCACCGGATTCGGCGTCGAGGCGGCGGGCGTCGTCCTGGAGACGGGCGACGAGGTCACCGGCCTCGCCCCGGGCGACCGCGTCATGGGCCTCTTCCCCGACGGCGCCGCCGGCCCGCTCGCCGTCACCGACCACCGCTACGCCGCCCCGGTCCCGGAGGGCTGGTCCTTCGCCCAGGCCGCGGCCGCCCCGCTCGCCCATCTCACCGCCCACCAGGCCCTGTTCGGGGTGGCCGGCCTCGCCCCGGGCGAGACCGTCCTCGTCCACGCCGCGGGCGGCTCCACCGGCCTGGCGGCGGCGCGGCTCGCGCTCCACCACGGGGCACGGGTCCTCGCCACCGACCTCGCCACCGACCTTCCTGACGGCGCCGCGGCCCTGCGGGACCTGGGACTGCCCGAGGAACGGATCGCCTCCGCGGCCACGCCCGGCTTCGTCGAGCCGCTGCTTCGCGCCACCGACGGGCGCGGAGCGGACGTCGTCGTCAACTGCCTCGCGGGCGAGCACATCGACGCCGGCCTGCGGATGCTGCCGCACGGCGGCCGGTTCGTGGAGACCGGCCGCACCGAGCGCCGCGAGCCGTCCCGCGTGGCCGCGGACCACCCCGGCGTGCGCTATCTGACCGCCGACCTGGCCGAGGCCGGGCGCGACCGGGTCCGCTCGCTCTTCGCCGAGCTGGCCCCGCTGTTCGCCGACGGCACGCTGCCGCCGCCGGAGGTCCCGAGCTGGCCGACCGAGCGGGCCGGGCGGGCCCTGGAGCACCTCACCGAGGCCCGGCACTCCGGGCAGGCGGTCCTCCTGGCCCCGCCCGCCGCCGCGCCGCGCTCGGACGCCGGCTCGCCCGCCGTGCCCGCCGCGCCGGTCCGGGACCGCGCGGCGCTCGTCCGCCTCGTCCGTACCGAAGCCGCCGCCGTGCTCGGCCACCCGGACACGGACGCGATCGCGTCCGACGCCCGCTTCCAGGAACTCGGCCTCGACTCGCTCACCGCCGTCCAGCTGCGCAACCGGCTGGGTGCGGCGACCGGGCTGCGGCTTCCGGCCACGCTCGTGTACGACCACCCGACCCCGGCAGCCGTCGCCGACCTCGTCCTGGCCCTCACGGCCGATCAGCCGGCCGACGCCTCCGCCGATGCCGCTGACGCCGCCCCGCCCGGCGCGGCCGCCCTCGGCTCCGCCGCACCGGCTCCGTCCGCCACCGCGGACGACCCGATCGCCGTCGTCGCGATGAGCTGCCGCTTCCCGGGCGGAGTGAACTCTCCCGAGGAGCTCTGGCAGGTCCTCGACAGCGGCGCCGACGTCATCGGCGACTTCCCGCGCGACCGCGGCTGGAACCTGGCCGAGCTGTTCCACCCCGACCCGGACCGCCCCGGCACCACCTACGCCCGGCAGGGCGGTTTCGTCGACGGCGTCGCCGACTTCGACGCGGCCTTCTTCGGCATCTCGCCGCGCGAGGCCCTGGCCATGGACCCGCAGCAGCGGCTGCTCCTGGAGACGACGTGGGAGGCGTTCGAGCGCGGCGGCATCGACCCGCGGTCGGCCTCCGGCGCGCCGGTCGGCGTCTTCGTCGGCACCAACGGCCAGGACTACCCGCGGGTGCTGGCCACCGGGAAGGACGACCTGGAGGGTTACGTCGGGACGGGCAACGCCGCGAGCGTCCTGGCCGGACGCCTCGCGTACGCCTTCGGCTTCGACGGCCCGGCCGTCACCGTGGACACCGCCTGCTCCTCCTCGCTGGTCGCGCTGCACTGGGCCGCGCAGGCGCTGCGCCGGCGCGAGTGCTCGCTCGCCCTGGTCGGCGGCGTCACGCTCATGGCGAGTCCGCTGCTCTTCACCGAGTTCAACCGGCAGAAGGTGCTGTCGCCCGGCGGCCGCTGCCGCTCCTTCTCGGCGGACGCGGACGGCACCAGCTGGAGCGAGGGCGTCGGCGTGCTCCTGGTGGAGCGGCTGTCGGACGCCCGCCGGCTCGGCCACCGGGTGCTCGCCGTGGTCCGCGGCTCCGCCGTCAACTCCGACGGGGCGAGCAACGGCCTCTCGGCGCCCAACGGCCCGGCGCAGGAGCGGGTCATCCGGCAGGCGCTCGCCGACGCCGGCCTGACGACCGCCGACGTGGAGGCCGTGGAGGCGCACGGCACGGGCACGAAGCTGGGCGACCCGATCGAGGCGCAGGCGCTGCTCGCCACCTATGGTGCCGGCCGGCCCGAGGACCGGCCGCTGCTGCTCGGCTCGGTGAAGTCCAACATCGGCCACACCCAGGCCGCGTCCGGCGTCGCGGGCATCATCAAGCTGGTCGAGGCCCTGCGCCACGAACGGCTCCCGAAGACCCTGCACCTGACCGAGCCGACGCCGCACGTGGACTGGGCGTCCGGCGCGGTGGAACTCCTCGCCGAGCCGCGGCCCTGGCCGCGCGGCGAGCGGCCGCGCCGCGCGGGTGTGTCCTCGTTCGGCATCAGCGGCACCAACGCCCATGTGGTGATCGAGGAACCGCCGGCCGGTCCCGCGGAGACCACCGCGGCCGCCGCGGTGGACCCGGCGCACGGCCGTCCGGTGCCGTGGGTGCTGTCCGCCCGCAGCCCGGAGGCGCTGCGGGAGCAGGCGCGCCGGCTCGTCGACCACCTGACGACCGCCCGGCCGGAGCCGGGGCCGGGGCCGCAGTCCGAGTCGGAGCCGCAGTCGGACCGGGAGGCGGGGCCGGAGCTGGAGCCGAAGTCGGAGCGGGAGACGGGGTCGAAGCCGGCGCCGGAGCTGGAGCTGGAGCTGGAGTTGGAGGCGGAGACGGCAGCGGAGCCGGGCCTGGCGCCGCTGGACGTGGGCTGGTCGCTCGCCACCACCCGCGCCGCGCTGCGCCACCGCGCCGTCGTCGTCGCGGAGGACCCGGCCGGGAACCGGGCCACACTGGCCGCGCTCGCCGAGGGCCGGGACGCGCCGGGACTGGTGCTCGCCGAGGCGCGCGAAGGACACCGCGTCGCGTTCCTCTTCGCCGGCCAGGGCAGCCAGACCGTCGGCATGGGCCGCGAACTGTACGCCGCCCACCCGGTCTTCGCCGAGGCCTTCGACGCGGCCTGCGCCGCCCTCGACCCGCACCTCTCGCGACCGCTGCGCGAGGTCGTCCTGGGCGGCGAGGCCGACGGGGCCGGGCAGGCCGGGCGTACGGACGCGGCGATCGACCGCACCGAGTACGCCCAGCCCGCCCTGTTCGCCTACGAGGTCGCGCTGTTCCGGCTCCTGGAGTCGTGGGGCGTCGTCCCGGACCTCCTCGCCGGGCACTCGGTCGGCGAGATCGCCGCCGCCCACGTGGCGGGCGTGCTCTCGCTGTCCGACGCCGCCGAACTCGTCGCTGCCCGGGGCCGTTTGATGCAGGCCCTGCCCGAGGGCGGCGCCATGGCCGCCGTCGGTGCCGGCCCGGCCGAGGTGGCCGCGCTGATCGACACGCACGGCTCCGCCGCCGGCGACGGTGCGGAGCGCCGGGTCGGTGTCGCGGCCGTCAACGGGCCCCGGTCCACCGTCCTGTCCGGCGAGCGCGACGCCGTCGCGGCGCTGGTCACCACCCTCGCCGACCGGGGCCACCGGGTCTCCTGGCTGCGGGTGAGCCACGCCTTCCACTCCCCGCTGATGGACCCGATGCTCGACGCGTTCGCGCGCGTCGCCGAGCGGCTCACGTACCACCCGCCGCGCATTCCCGTCGTCTCCACCCTCACCGGCCGCCCGGCGACCGCCGACGAGCTGACCTCGCCGGAGCACTGGGTCCGCCACGTCCGGGGCACCGTACGGTTCCACGACGCCGTCCGCGCCCTCGACGAGGACGGCGCCACCTTCTACGTGGAGGTGGGGCCCGCCGGCGCGCTCGCGTCGTCGGCCGCCGACAGCCTGGAGGGCCGGGCGGGCACCGTCGTCGCCGCGCAGCGCAAGGACCGGCCCCAGGAGGCGGCGCTGCTGCACGCCGTCGGCCTGCTGCACGCCCACGGCGTCCCGGTGGACTGGCGCGCCGTCCTCGCCGGCCGCGGTGCCCGCGTCGTCGGCCTGCCCACGTACGCCTTCCAGCGCAGCCGCTACTGGCCGCGCCGGGGCCTCGCCGGACAGGGCACGCCCGGCGCCTTCCCGACGGAGGCTCGGGGCGCGGGACATCCGGTCCTCGGCGGGTTCGTACGGATCGCCGACGCGGACCGGTGGCTGGCCACCGGCCGGCTCTCGACCGAGGCCCTGCCCTGGCTCGCGGAGCACGAGATCTTCGGCGCGACGGTGGTGCCGGGCACGCTGTGGCTGGAACTGGCGGTACGGGCCGGGGCGGCGGTCGCGCTTCCGACGGTGCGGGAGCTGACCCTCCACGCGCCGCTGCTGCTCGGCGCCGACGGCACCACCACCGGCGCCGCCGAGGCCGTGGACCTGCAAGTGCTGGTCGGCGCGCCGGACGACTCCGGCGCCCGGTCCCTGCACCTCTACACCCGCCCGGCCGCCGACGCGGGGGACGCGGGGGAGTGGACGCTGCACGCGAGCGGCGCCCTCGGCGACGACGCCCCGGCGCCCGCGCGCGACCTGCGCGCGTGGCCGCCGCCGGGTGCCGACGCCGTACCGGTCGACGGTCTGTACGAGGACTTCGCGGCCCAAGGCGTCCGGTACGGGCCGCTGTTCCGCGGCGTACGGTCGGCCTGGCGGGACGGCGAGACGCTGTACGCGGAAGTGGCCCTGCCCGACGACGCGGACCCGGGCGCCTTCGCCCTGCACCCGGCGCTCTGGGACGCGGCGCAGCATCCGGCCGCGATGGACGGCCTCGGCTCCGCGTCGGGCGCGGCGGTGCCGTTCTCCTGGGCGGGCGTCCGGCCGCACGCGGCCGGGTCCACCCGGCTCCGGGTCCGGGTCGCACCGGCCGGCGAGTCCACCGTGACGATGGACCTCGCCGACGCCCACGGCGACCCGGTGGTCACGGTCGAACGCCTCATGGCACGGCGGGCGTCCGCCCGCCGGCTGGGCGGCGCGGACGCGGGCACGACCGGTGCGCTGTACCGGATGGACTGGGTGCCGGAGGACCTGGCGCGCCCCGCCGAACCGCCCACCATGACCTGGCTCGGTGCCGCGCCGCCCCCGGCGCCGCTCGCCCACCTGGTCGACCGGACCGACCTGACGGACCCGGCTGACACGGCTGCCCCGATAGCCCCGGCCGACCGGGAGGCCGCCTTCGCGCTCGTACCGGTGACGGCCGGGGACACCGGGGCTGTTGAGGACGCCGACGGCCCGGCGCGGACCGCGCTGGACGCGGTGCGGGCCTGGCTCTCCGACGAGGAGCGTTCCGGGCGAGGCCGGTTGGTGCTGCTCACCACCGGCGCCATCGCCGCCGGGTCCGGCGAGCCCGCGGTCGACCCGGCCCGCTCGGCGGTCTGGGGCCTCGCCCGTGCCGCCCAGGCCGAGTACCCGGGCCGGGTCGTCCTGGCCGACCTGGACGGCGGCGACACCTCCTGGCACAGCCTCCCGGCCGCCCTCGCCTCGGGCCACGACCAGTTCGCCCTGCGCGAGGACCGCCTCCTGCTCCCGCGCCTCACCGAGCCCGCCGACCCGCCCACGTCCGTCAACCCGTCCACGCCCGCCGGCCCGCTCACGCCCGCCGGCCCGTCCACGCCCGCCGGCCCGCTCACGCCCGCCGACCCGCCCACGCCCGTCGACCCGGCCACGTCCGCAGGGCCGTCCACGCCCGCCGTGCCCGGCGCCGACGGCGCCGACGGCGCCGCGTCCGCCGCGTCCGCCGTCGCCGGGCCCGCGGCTCCCGGCCGGGACCCGTTCGGCGGCAGCGGCACCGTGCTCGTCACCGGAGGCACCGGTGACCTCGGCGCGCTCGTCGCGCGGCATCTCGTCGCCGCGTACGGCGTGCGGAGCCTGCTGCTCACGAGCCGGCGCGGGCCCGAGGCCGAAGGAGCCGCGGAGCTGGCCGCCGAGCTGCGGGCGGCGGGAGCGGAGGTGACGGTCGCGGCCTGCGACGTGTCGGACCGCGAGGCCTTGGCCGCGCTGCTCGCCGCCGTACCGGCCGAACGGCCCCTGACCGGAGTGGTGCACGCCGCCGGCGTCCTGGAGGACGGCGTGATCGCCTCGCTCACACCGGAGCGCCTGGCGCGCGTCATGGGCCCCAAGGCCCTCGCCGCGCTGCACCTGCACGAGCTGACGAAGAACCAGGACCTGTCCGCCTTCGTGCTGTTCTCCTCGGCGTCGGGTGTGCTCGGCTCCGCCGGGCAGGCCGCCTACGCCGCCGCCAACAGCTACCTCGACGGCCTCGCCCGGCGGCGCGCCGCCGCCGGACTGCCCGCCACCTCGATCGCCTGGGGCCTGTGGGACCAGGCGGGAGGCGGAATGGCGGGCGGACTCACCGACGCCGAGCGGAACCGGATCGTCCGCGCCGGGTTCGGCGCGATCGCGCCGGCCGACGGGCTCGCGCTGCTCGACCAGGCCCTGCGCCGGCCCGAACCCGACCTGGTCGCCGCCCGGTTCGACCTGTCGGCGCTCCGTTCGCGCCGCGAGGAAGCCGTCTTCCCGGCGGTCCTGAAGCGCCTCGTGCGCCCGCTCCCCGCCCGTAACGCCCCGGCCGCCCCGGCCACCGGGAGCGCCGCCTCCGCCGGCACCGCACCCGCCGGCCCCGCCGGCGCCGCCGGGGGCGGCGGACCCGCGCTCGTCGAGCGGCTGCGGCCGCTCGACGCCGCCGGACGCGCGAGCCTGCTGCTCGACCTCGTGCTCACCGAGACCGCCCTGGTGCTCGGCCACAGCACACCGCGCTCCGTCGCCGCCGACCGGCCCTTCACCGAGGCGGGACTCGACTCGCTCGGCGCCGTCGAGATCCGCGGCCGGCTCGACGCGGCCACCGGCGTGCGGCTGCCCGCCACCGTGGTCTTCGACCACCCCACGCCCGCGGCGCTCGCCGCCTGGCTCGGGGACGAACTCCTGCCGGCCGGACCCGGCGCCGCCGACACCGCGCTCGCCGACCTCGACCGGCTGCGCGACGCCCTGCCCGAGCTCGCCACCGACCCCGCGGCGGCCGAACCCGTCCGCATGCGGCTCAAGGCGCTGCTCACCGCCTGGGACCAGGCCACCGCACGCGCGGACGGCACGGGCGGCGCCGGCGGCCCGAACGGCGCCGTGGACACCGTGGACACCGTGGACGCCGACGCGCTCGACTCCGCCGACATCGACGAACTGCTCGCCATCATCGACGAGGAACTGGGGGACGCCTGATGACGGGCACCGCCGACACCACCGCAGCCGACTCCCGGAAGGTCCTGGACTCGCTCAAGCGGCTGACCACCGAACTCCGGCAGACCCGCAAGCGACTGCGCGACACGCAGGACGCGGCGCACGAGCCCGTCGCCGTGGTCGGCATGGCCTGCCGCTACCCGGGCGGCGTCCGCACGCCCGAGGACCTGTGGCGGCTCGTCGCCCAGGGCCGCGACGCCGTGTCCGCGTTCCCCACCGACCGCGACTGGGACCTCGACGCCCTGCACGGCCCGGACGCCGACGCCGCCGGCACCAGCGACGCGCACGCGGGCGGATTCCTCTACGACGTCGCCGACTTCGACCCGGCGCCCTTCGGCATCGGCCCGCGCGAGGCGACCGCCATGGACCCGCAGCAGCGGCTGCTCCTGGAGACCGCGTGGGAGGCGATCGAGCACGCCGGCATCGACCCGGCCACGCTGCGCGGCAGCAGGACCGGCGTCTACGCCGGCGTCATGTACCACGACTACGCGGCCCGGCTCCCCGAACTGCCCGAGGAGGTCATGGGCTACCTCGGCACCGGGACCTCCGGCAGCATCGCCTCCGGCCGCGTCGCCTACACCTTCGGTCTGGAGGGCCCGGCCGTCACCGTCGACACCGCCTGCTCCTCCTCCCTCGTCGCCCTCCACCTCGCCGTCGCCGCGCTGCGCCGCGGCGAGTGCTCCCTCGCGCTGGCCGGCGGCGCCACCGTCATGGCCTCGCCGCTGCCCTTCGTCGACTTCAGCCGCCAGGAGGGCCTCGCCTCGGACGGCCGGTGCAAGTCCTTCTCCGCCTCCGCCGACGGTACGGGCTGGGCCGAAGGCGCCGGCATGCTCCTGGTCGAGCGGCTCTCGGACGCCCGCCGCCTCGGGCACCGCGTGCTCGCCGTGATCCGCGGCACCGCGGTCAACTCCGACGGGGCCAGCAACGGGCTCACGGCCCCCAACGGCCCCGCGCAACAGCGGGTCATCCGGCAGGCGCTCGCCGACGCCGGCCTCACGACCGCCGACGTGGAGGCAGTGGAGGCGCACGGCACCGGCACCAAGCTCGGCGACCCGATCGAGGCGCAGGCGCTCCTCGCCACCTACGGCGCCGGGCGGCCCGAGGACCGGCCGCTGCGGCTGGGCTCGCTGAAGTCGAACATCGGCCACACCCAGGCCGCCGCGGGCGTGGGCGGCGTGATGAAGATGATCCTCGCGCTGCGGGAGGAGGAGCTTCCGCGGACGCTCCACGTCGACGCGCCCAACCCGCACGTCGACTGGTCGTCGGGCGCGGTCGAGCTGCTCACCGAGGCCCGGCCCTGGCCCCGCGGCGACCGGCCGCGCCGGGCCGGCGTGTCCTCCTTCGGCTTCAGCGGCACCAACGCCCACGTCGTCGTCGAGGAGCCGCCGGCCGCCGAGGACGACGTACGGGCCGGTGCACCGGCCGCCGCGTCCCCGACGTCCTCCGCCGACGGCGAGACCGTCGCCTCGGCGGCCCGTACGACGTCCGCGGACGCCTCGGGAGCCGTCAAAGCTGCGGACGCCGCGGACGCAGCGGAGATCCCGTCGGCGCGCTCGGGCGAGGCGACCGCCCGCCCGGCCCCGCTCTGGGCCCTGTCGGCCGTCTCGGAGCAGGCCCTGCGGGCCCAGGCCGGAAAGCTCGCCGCGTACCTGCGCGGCCGCCCCGGGCACGGCTCGCTCGACGTCGGGCACTCGCTGCTCACCACCCGCACGCCCATGGAGCACCGGGCGGTGGTGGCCGGACACGACCGCGAGGAACTGCTGCGCGAGCTCGAGGCGTTCGCGGCCGGCCGGCCCACCGCCGCGCTGCGGCACGGGCGTACCGCTCCGGGCGCCCTCGCGGTGATGTTCACCGGAGGCGGCAGCCAGCGGCCCGGCATGGGCCGCGACCTCTATGCCGCGTTCCCCGCCTTCGCCGAGGCCTTCGACGCCGTCTGCGCGGAGTTCGACCGGCACCTCCCGCACCCGCTGCGGCCCCTCGTCCTCGGCGAGAGCGGCGCGGACGGCGCGGGCAGCGAGAGCGGTGAGGACGGCGCGGGCAGCGAGCAGGGCGCGGGCGGCGACAGCGACGAGTCCGCCGCGGGCGGAGCACGGCGCGGTGACGCGGACCGGCTGCTCGCGGGGCAGGCCTACGCCCAGCCCGCGCTGTTCGCGATCGAGGTGGCGCTCTACCGGCTGTTCGCCTCCTGGGGCGTCGAACCCGACCACGTGGTCGGCCACTCGGGCGGCGAACTGGCCGCCGCCCACGTCGCCGGAGTGCTCACCCTCGCCGACGCCGCGACCCTGGTCGCCGCCCGCGGCCGGCTCACCCAGGCGCTCGCCGCCGGCGGGGCCATGGTGGCGGTCGCCGCCTCGGCGGACGAGGTCACTCCGCTGCTGACCGACGGCGTCGAGATCGCCGCCGTCAACAGCCCCGGCGCCGTCGTCCTCGCCGGCGACGAGGAACCCGTCACCGCCCTCGCCGCCACCCTGGCCGGCCAGGGCCGCAGGACCCGGCGCCTCGACGTCAGCTACGCCTCGCACTCCGCCCGCGTCGAGCCGATGCTCGACGAACTGCGCGAGGTCGCCGCCCGTCTCGCCTACCGGGCGCCGCGCATCGACTTCGTCTCCACCGTCACCGGCCGCCCGGTGAGCGAACAGGAGCTGTGCACTCCCGAGTACTGGGTACGCAACGCCCGCCGGCCCGTCCTGTTCGCCGACGCCGTCCGCCACCTCCAGGAGTCCGGCGTCGGCACCTTCCTCGAACTGGGACCGACCGCCGCCCTCACGCCCATGGCGGAGGCCTGCCTCGACGGCACCGGCGCGGCGGCGCTGTCCGCGCAGCACGCCGGCGACGACGAGGTCGCCGCCCTGACCGCGGCCGTCGGCCGGCTGCACGCCCGTGGCACCGCCGTCGACTGGGCGGCCTTCTTCCGGGGCACCGGAGCGCGGACGGTGGAGCTGCCCACGTACGCCTTCCAGCGCACCCGCCACTGGCTGGAGGCGCCGCCCCGGCGCCGGCTCGACGTGTCCGCGGCCGGCCTCGGCTTCCCGGACCACCCGCTGCTCGGCGCGAGCGTCGTCGTCGCGGACTCCGAGGAACTGCTCCTCACCGGCCGGCTCGCCCCCGGCGCCCAGCCCTGGCTGTCCGACCACGCCGTCGGCGACCAGGTCCTGCTGCCCGGCACCGCGTTCCTGGAGCTCGCGCTGCGCGCGGGCCGTCAGGCGGACTGCGACCGGCTCGACGAACTCACGCTCCTCGCCCCGCTGGTGATCCCGGCCGACGGCGCGGTGCTCGTCCAGATCCGGGTCGGCACGCCCGACGGCGAGGGCCGCCGGGCGATCGAGGTGTACGCGCGCGACGAGACCGCCCTGCCCGGCCGGCCGTGGGTACGGCACGCCTCGGGCCTGCTGTCGGCGGCCCCGACCAGTGACCCGGTCGTGGCCGGCCCGGCCGTCGGTGGCCCGTCCGTCGTTGACCCGGCCGTCGGTGAGCCGTCCGCCGATGTTCCGTCCGTCGGTGGCCGGTCCGTCGTCGACCCGGCCGCTGATGTTCCGGCCGCCGAAGTCCCGACCGTCGGCGACCGAGCCGCCGGTGTTCGGTCCGCCGGCGATCCGTCCCTTGGCGCCCCATCCGTCGGCGCCCCGTCCGTCGGCGATTCACCGGCCTGGGTCTGGCCGCCCGCCGGCGCGACCGCGCTCGACCTGGACGGCCTCTACGACCGGCTCGCCGCCGAAGGACTGCGTTACGGCCCCGCGTTCCAGGGACTCCGGGCCGTCTGGCGGCGCGGCGACGAGCTGGCCGCCGAGGTGGCCCTGGACGACGAACACGACGGCACGGCCGAGGCGTTCGGGCTCCACCCCGCCCTGCTCGACTCCGCCCTGCACGCCCTGGCCCTGGGCGAGCTCCCGGGCACGTCCGACGGCGCCCAGCTGCCGTTCGCCTGGCGCGGCGTCCGGCTCCACGCCGCCGGAGCCGGCCGGGCACGCGTCCGCCTCGCACCCGCCGGTCCCGGAGCGGTCTCCATCGAAGCCGTCGACCCGGCGGGCCGGCCGCTGCTCAGCGTCGAGTCCCTGGCCCTGCGCCCGGCCGGGCGACTCGCCGAAAGCGCGGCGAAGGCGGCACGCGAACCGCTCCTCCACGTGCTCTGGACCGAGCCCCGCGTCCCCGCCGAAGCGGCGGCGTACGGCGTGAGCGCACCCCTCGACGAGGCACTGGCCTCCACCGCGCCGCCGCCCGACACCGTCCTGCTGCCGCTCCTCGACCCGCCCGCCACCGACAGTTCGCCGAGTCCCGCGAGCCCCGCGGGCGCCGCGAGCGCGGCCGCCGTCCACGTCCTCGAGCGCGTCCAGGCCTGGCTCGCCGATCCCCGGCTCGCCGACACGCGGCTGGTCGCCGTCACCCGCGGCGCCGTCGCGACCGCGCGGACCGAGGACGTGACGGACCTCGCCCACGCCGCCGCCCTGGGCATCCTGCGCTCGGCCCAGTCCGAGCACCCGGGACGGATCGTGCTGGTGGACACCGACGACCCCGGGGCCCTGGCCCGGGACCTGCCGGCCGTCCTCGCCGCGGACGAACCCGCCCTCGCCCTCCGCGCCGGCCGCCTCCTGGCCCCACGCCTCGCCCCGGTCCCCGCCACACCGGCCCCCGAGCCCGCCCCGCCTGCGGACCCGGCTGCGCCGGGCCCCGGCGCCGCCCTCGGCCTCGACCCCGACGGCACCGTGCTGATCACCGGCGGCACCGGAGTCCTCGGCGGGCTGCTCGCGCGGCACCTCGTGGCCGAGCACGGGGTGCGCGGGCTGCTGCTGACGAGCCGGCGCGGGCCCGACGCCGACGGCGCCGCCGAACTCGCCGAAGAATTGCGGGCATTGGGCGCGCGCGTCACCCTCGCGGCGTGCGACGTGGCGGACCGCGAAGCGCTCGCCGCGCTCCTCGCGGGCGTTCCGGCGGAGCATCCGCTGACCGCCGTCGTCCACGCGGCCGGCGTCCTCGACGACGGCACCGTCGAGACGCTCACTCCCGGGCGGGTGCGCGCCGTCATGGCGCCCAAGGCGGACGCCGCCTGGCATCTGCACGAGCTGACCAAGGACCGGAAGGACCTGGCCGCGTTCGTGCTCTTCTCCTCGGCGGCCGGTCTGCTCGGGGCGCCGGGCCAGGCCAACTACGCGGCGGCCAACGGCTTCCTCGACGCCCTCGCCGTCCACCGCCGCCGGCTCGGCCTGCCCGCCCTGTCCCTGGCCTGGGGCCTGTGGGACGGCGCGTCCGGCATGGTCGCGGGAGCCGACGCGGCCACGCGCCGCCGTCTTGCCCGGCTCGGGATGCGGCCGATCCCGGCGGCGGAGGGGCTCGCGCTCTTCGACGCGGCCCTCGCCGGCGACGTACCGGTGGCCGCCCCGCTCCACCTGGACCCGCGCCGTCTGGGCGGCGGCGACGGCACCTCCGTACCGGCGCTGCTGCACGACCTGCCGGGCGCCCGCCCCGCACGGCGCCGGTCGCGTGCCGCCGCCGGCGAACCCCGCCGCGCCCACCCCGTACGGACCCTCGCCGCCCTGCCCGAGGCCGAGCAGCTGCGGGAACTGACCGCGCTGGTCCGCGGCGAGGCCGCGGGCGTGCTCGGCCACGCGGGAGCGCGGGAACTGCCGGACGGCCGCACGTTCGCCGAGCTCGGCTTCGACTCGCTCGGCGCGATCGAACTGCGCAACCGCCTCAACGCCGCCACCGGCCTGCGGCTGCCCACGACCATGGTCTTCGACCATCCCACCCCGGCCGAGCTCGCCGGCCATCTGCGCCTGACGCTCTTCGGCCCGTCGCCGTCCACCGGTTCCGCCGCCCCGGCGGCCGCCTCCGCGCGGTCCGCGGCGACGAGGGCCGCCGACCCGGACGAGCCGATCGCCGTCATCGGCATGGCCTGCCGCTACCCGGGCGGCGTGAACTCGCCCGAGGACCTGTGGCAGCTCGTGCTGTCCGGCCGCGACGCCGTCACCGAGATGCCGCGCGACCGCGGCTGGGACATCGACGGACTCTACGACCCCGGCCCCGACCCCGCCTCCGAGTCCCGGCCCGGTGCCACCGGCCGCCGGAGCGGCACCATCGCCACCCGGCACGGCGGCTTCCTGCACGGCGCCGCCGACTTCGACGCGGGCTTCTTCGGCATCAGCCCGCGCGAGGCCCTGGCCATGGACCCGCAGCAGCGGCTGCTCCTGGAAGTCTCCTGGGAGGCCCTGGAGGCGGCGCGGATCGACCCGCGCGCGGTCCGGGGCACCGGCACCGGCGTCTTCACCGGCGTGATGTACCACGACTACGGTTCCTGGGTGCGGCGCGCACCGGAGGACGTCGAGGGCTACCTCGGCTCCGGCACCGCGGGCAGTGTCGCCTCCGGCCGCGTCGCCTACGCCCTCGGTCTCGAAGGGCCCGCCGTCACGGTGGACACGGCCTGCTCCTCCTCTCTGGTCGCCCTGCACCTCGCCGCTCAGGCGCTGCGCGCGGGGGAGTGTTCCCTCGCGCTGGCCGGCGGCGCCACCGTCATGGCGACGCCCGGCCCCTTCGTCGAGTTCAGCCGGCAGCGCGGACTCGCGCCGGACGGCCGCTGCAAGTCGTTCGCCGCCGCGGCGGACGGCACCGGGTGGGCGGAGGGCGTCGGCGTCCTCCTCGTGGAGCGGCTCTCCGACGCCCGCCGCCTCGGCCATCCGGTGCTCGCCGTCCTGCGCGGCAGCGCCGTCAACCAGGACGGCGCCAGCAACGGGCTCACCGCGCCGAGCGGTCCCGCGCAGCAGCGGGTGATCCGCAAGGCGCTGGCCGCCGCCGGCCTGACGCCGGGCCAGGTCGACGCCGTGGAGGCGCACGGCACCGGCACCCGGCTCGGCGACCCGATCGAGGCGCAGGCGCTGCTCGCGACGTACGGGAGCGAGCGCACCGGGCAGCGGCCGCTCTGGCTCGGCTCGCTCAAGTCGAACATCGGCCACACCCAGGCCGCCGCGGGTGTCGGCGGCGTGATCAAGATGGTGCAGGCGATGCGCCACGGCACGCTGCCCCGCACCCTGCACGTCGACCGGCCCACGCCGCATGTCGACTGGTCCGGTGACGGAATGCGGCTCCTGACGGAGCCGAGGAGCTGGCCCGACACCGGTGCACCGCGGCGGGCCGGTGTGTCGTCCTTCGGGATCAGCGGCACCAACGCCCACGTCATCATCGAGCAGGCCCCCGACGACCTGGCCGTTCCGACCGGCCCCGCCGTTCCCGAGGTCCCGGAGGTCCCCGAGGCCCCTGCCGTTCCGGCCGCTCCCGCCACTCCCGAGACCCCTGCCGTTCCCGCCGCTCCCGCCGGCTCCGTGTCCTCCTCCCCGTCCGACACCGGCGAGGACGAGGGCGCGCCGTGGCTGCTCGCGGCCGAGACGCCGCAGGCGTTGCGCGCGCAGGCGCGACGCCTGGCCGCGCACGCGCGGACCACCGCGACCACGGCCTCGGACCGCGACCTCGCCTTCAGCCTCGCCACCACCCGCAGCGCGCTGCGCCATCGGGCCGCCGTCCTCACCGGCGGCCGGGAGGAGCGGGCCGCCGCCCTGGAACGGTTCGCCGACACCGGCGCGACCGGCCCGGGACGGCTCGTGGCCGCACGGGCGGGCGAGGGCACCGTGGCCTTCCTCTTCAGCGGCCAGGGCAGCCAGCGGCCCGGCATGGGACGCGAACTGGCCGCCTCCGACCCGGTCTTCGCCGCGGCCCTGGACGAGGCGTGCGCGGCTTTCGATCCCTTCCTCGACCGGCCGCTGCGCGACGTCCTGTTCGCCGGCCCGGACGGCGACGATCCCGCCACGGCCGCGCTCCTGGACCGCACCGACTACACCCAGCCGGCCCTGTTCGCGTTCCAGCGGGCCGTGCTGAAGCGGCTCGAGGCCTGGGGCCTTCGGCCCGACGCCGTCGCCGGGCACTCGGTCGGGGAGCTGGCCGCCGCGCACGCGGCCGGCGTCCTCGACCTGGCGGACGCGGCCCGGCTCGTCGCGGCCCGCGGCCGGCTGATGCGGGAGCGGGCCGGGCACGGAGCCATGGCCGCCGTGGAGGCGTCCGAGGAGGAGGTCCTGCCGCTGCTCTCGGAGCGGGTGGCGCTCGCCGCCGTCAACGGCCCGGCCTCGGTGGTCCTCTCCGGCGACACCGACGCCGTCGAGGAGGCCGTCGCCCGGCTCGCGGCGGACGGCCGGCGGACCCGGACGCTGCGCGTGAACCGGGCGTTCCACTCCGCCCACATGGACGGCCTGCTCGACGAGTTCCGGCTGATCGCCGAGGACGTCGACTTCCACGCGCCCGTCCTGCCCGTCGTCTCCACCGTCACCGGGCGGCCCGCCACCGCCGACGAGCTGTGCTCGCCCGCCTATTGGGTACGGCAGCTGCGCCGGCCGGTGCGGTTCCGGGACGCCGTCGCGCGCCTGGAGGCCGACGGGGCCACCACGTTCCTCGAGATCGGCCCCGGCGCCGTCCTGACCGCCGCCGCCCGCGACAGCCTCGCCGACCGCGAGCGCGCGGTGGTCGCCGTCCTCAGGCCCGGGCTCCCGGAGCCCCGGGCGCTGGCCGCGGCCGTGGCCGAGGCGCATGTGAGCGGGGCCACCGTCGACTGGACGGCGTACTTCGACGGCACCGGCGCCCGGCCCGTGGACCTGCCGACGTACGCCTTCCAGCGCCGCCGCTACTGGCTCGCGGCCGAGACCGCCGACACCGGACGGGACCATCCCGTCCTCGGCCCGGGCGTGTCCGCGCCGGACGTCGCCGGCACCGTCTTCGTCGGAGACCTGGACCCGCGCGTGCTGCCCTGGCTCGACCAGCACCAGGTCGCCGGCGCCCCGGTCCTGCCCGGTGCGGCCGTCGTCGAACTGGCCCTGCGGGCGGGCGCCGCACTCGGCTGCCCCGTCGTCGACGACCTCGTCCTGGAGACGCCGCTGCCCGTGCCCGGCCGAGGCGCCCTGCCGCTGCGGCTGTCCGTCGCGGAACCCGACGAGGACGGCCGGCGGTCCTTCCGCCTCTACGCCGCCACCGGGGCCGCCCACGAGACCGACTGGACCCGGCACGCCACCGGCACGCTCGCACCCGGGACACCCGGGACACCCGGGAGCGGTCCGGAGCCGTCGGCCGCTGCCGGACCCTGGCCGCCGGCCGGGGCGCCGGCCCTCGATCCGGACGCCGCGTACGCGCGCCTCGCCGAGGCCGGCCTCGCCTACGGTCCCGCCTTCCACGGCCTGCGGGCCGCCTGGCGCGACGGCGACGACCTGCTCGCCGAGGTCGTGCTGCCGGAGGACGCCGGCGCCGGGCGGTTCGGCGTCCACCCGGCCCTCCTGGACGCCGCCCTGCACGCCCTCGGCCTCGGCTTCGACGCCGGTCCCGACGCCGGTCACGGCTCCGGTACGGCCGGCCCGACGGCGCCCGGAGCCCTGCCGTTCGCCTGGCAGGGCATCCGCCTCCACCGCACCGGCGCCCGGGAGGTGAGGGTCCGGCTGACACCGCTGGCGCGGTCGGGCTCCGCGGCCGCCGTGGCCCTCGAACTGACCGACCGCACGGGAGCGCCGGTCCTGTCCGCCGACTCCCTGACCCTGCGTCCGGCCGCCGGCGCCGCCGGGACGCTGCTCCGGCTCGACTGGCCGCAGCTGCCGGTGCCCGACACCGCCGCCGGACCCGCCCCGGCGCCCGCCACCTGGGCGGTCCTCACCTCCGAACTGCCCGCCGCCACCCAGGAGATGGACGCGCTCGGCTCCCTCCCGCGAGTGCCCGACCTCGCCCGCGTACCGGAGGACGCCGACGTCGTCCTCGTACCGTTCCCGGCCTCCGACACGCCGCTCGCGTCCCAGCCCGTCCTACGGGCCCTCGAGCTCGTGCGGGACTGGCTGGCCGACGAACGGCGGACGGGCGCGCGGCTCGTCGCCGTCACCCGGCGCGCGGTCGTGACCGACGGCGACGAGGAGGCGCCCGACCTGGCCCACGCGCCCCTGTGGGGCCTGCTGGGCTCGGCCGCCGCCGAGCATCCCGGGCGCTTCGCGGTGGTCGACGTCGACGGCGGCGCCGCGTCCTGGCGCGCGCTGCCGTCCGCGCTGGCCGCCGGAGCGGACCGGGTGGCGATACGCGACGGACGGCCGCGCACGCCCCGCCTGACGCCGTCGGCGAGCGCACCTGCCGCCGCCTCGTCCTTCGGCCCCGACGGCACCGTGCTGATCACCGGAGCGGCCGGCGCCCTCGGCGGCCTGATCGCCCGTCACCTGGTCGCCGCCCACGGCGTCCGCCGCGTCCTGCTCGTCGGCCGCCGCGCCGACGACCCGCGGACGAACGCCCTGGCGGCCGAGCTGGAACGGCTCGGCGCCGCGGCGACCGTCGCCGGCTGCGACGTGGGCGACCGGGCCGCGCTGGCCGCCGTCCTGGCCGCCGTGCCGGCGGAGCACCCGGTCACCGGGATCGTGCACTGCGCCGGAATCCTCGACGACGGCGTCATCGCCTCACTGACGCCCGAGCGGACCGCACGCGTGCTGCGCGCCAAGGCCGCGTCCGCCTGGCACCTGCACGAGCTGACCCGGGAGAGCAAGGTCTCCGCGTTCGTGCTCTTCTCCTCCGCGGCCGGTCTGCTCGGCGCTCCCGGACAGGCCAACTACGCGGCGGCCAACACCTTCCTCGACGCCCTGGCCGCCCACCGCCGGGCGCACGGCCTGCCGGCCGTGTCGCTCGCCTGGGGCCCCTGGGCACAGCGGGGCGGCATGGCGGGCGACCCGGAACTGCGCAGGATCGCCCGCGCCGGCATCGAGGCGCTCACCCCGGAACAGGGCCTCGCCCTCTTCGACGCCGCCGTCGGCCGCGACCTGCCCGACGCCGTCCTCGCCCCGCTCGCGCTCGTACCGGGACGGCTCGCGGCCCACGCCGACGACCCGGCACTGCCCGCACCGCTCCGCGCCCTCGCCCGGCCCCGGCCGGACCGGACGCGCGGGCCGGACCGGCCGGGCCGCGCGGACGGTCCCGCGCCACGGACCGCGGCCCTGGACACGCTCCAGGGCGCCGCGCTGGAGCACGCGCTGCGCGCGACCGTGCGCACCGAGACGGCGAACGTCCTCGGCTTCCCGTCACCGGACGAGGTCGACGAGCACCGGTCGCTGCCGGAACTCGGTCTCGACTCGCTGACGGCCGTGGAACTGCGCAACCGCCTCGACCGGGCGACGGGCCTGCGGCTCGCGGCCACCGTGGTCTTCGACCACCCGACGCTCCCGGCCCTCGTCACGCACCTGCGGGACGAACTCGCCCTGCGCGGCGCCCCGTCCACGCCCGATTCCGCCGCCGCGCCCACCACCACTGCCTCCACCACCGTCTCCGCCGTCGGCTCCGTCCGGCCCGCTCAGGCCCCCGCCGCCGAACCCTCCGGCGAGGACGCCGTCGGCGTGCTCTTCCGGCAGGCCAGGGCGGCCGGGCGCACCCTCGACGGCATCCAGCTGCTCCGTACCGCCTCCCGGCTCCTGCCGTCCTTCACCGGCGCCGCCGACCTGACCCGTACGCCCGAGCCCGTACGGCTCGCGGCGGGCGACGGCACGACCGTGCCGCTGCTGTGCTTCCCGCCGGTGGTCGCGCTCTCCGGACCGCACCAGTTCGCCCGGTTCGCGGGCGCCCTGCGCGGACGGCGCGAGGTGGTGGCGCTGCCGCAGCCCGGCTTCCGGCCCGGCGAGCCGCTCCCGGCCCACTGGGAGGCCGTCGTCGAGGTGCAGACGGCGGCCGTGCGCCGCCACGCGGCCGCCGGGCCGGTGGCCCTGCTCGGCTACTCCTCGGGCGGCTGGATCGCCCACGCCGTGGCCGCCCGCCTCGCGCGCACGGGCGAGGCCCCGCACGCCCTCGTCCTGCTCGACACGTATCTGCAGAGCGAGACGAGCGAGACCCTCGCCGGCGCCCTCACGGACGGCCTGTTCGCCCGGCACGGGGAGCGGACGGCCGTCGGGGGACCGTCGTTGACCGCCATGGGCGCCTACGTCCGGGTCTTCGAGGAGTGGAGCCCCACTCCGCCCGGCGCCCCCACCCTCTTCCTGCGCGCGGCCCGGCCACCGGCCGGCGCCGAGGACGAACCGCGGCCCGCCTGGGCCTCGGACGCCACCACGCGGGAGACCGCCGGCGACCACTTCTCGATGCTCGAGGAGCACGCCGCCACCACCGCTCACGCCGTCCACGACTGGCTCTCGGGCCGGGACGGTGCCATCCACCACGTACAGGAGCGCACGACATGACCGAGATAACCCCCGCCCTCGTCGAGAAGGCCTACATCGCCCTCGTCTCCTGCGACCGGGACGAGGCCGCCCAGTACTGGGCCGAGGACGTCCGCTTCTCGGTCCCCGGCCGGCACGGCCAGGCCGGCTGGCACGAGGGCCTCGACGCGCTGCTCGCCTTCCGGCAGGCCCTCACCGACGCCGCCGGCGGCGACTTCCAGGTCGAACTGGTCACCTCCATGATCAGCGGCAACGAGAACATGGACGTCGTGAAGGTGCACGCCGTCCGCCCGGGCGCCCCGGCCGGCAGCACCTCGCCCTTCGACGTCCTCGACGCCCTCGGCGTGCAGGTCTTCCGCTGGGAGGACGGCCGCGTGGTCGAGGGCCGGGCCGGCTTCTTCGGCGACGGCGCCACCAACTACGACCAGTGGTGGTCCCCGCTCGGCGCGGACGGCCGGCGCCGCGACCTGTGACACCGACCGGGTCGAACCGACCGACCCGGTCGATCCGACCGGCCGGCGCGAACCCACCGGCCGGCGCGAACCGGCCGACCTGGTCGAACCGGCCACCGCACCTCGAAAGGAACGTCACCCGCCCATGACCGCGACACAGACCGCCGGCCGGGACTGGCTCAGAACCGCCCGTCCCGCGCCCGCCGCCGCCGTCCGCCTGGCCTGCTTCCCGCACGCCGGCGGCGCCGCCACCCTCTTCCGCCCGCTCGCCGAGGACCTGGCGCGGGACGACGCCGCCGAGGTCCTCGCCGTGCAGTACCCGGGCCGTCAGGACCGCCGTACGGAACCGGTCGTCACGGACCTGACCGTGCTCGCCGACCACGCCGCCGACCGGCTCGCCGCGGCGGCCGACGGGCGGCCGCTGGTGCTGTTCGGGCACAGCATGGGCGCGCTCGTGGCGTTCGAGACGGCGGAGCGGCTCCAGGCGCGGGGCGTGCCCGTCGGCGGTCTGATCGTCTCGGGCCGCCGCGCCCCGCACCTGCGGCGCCCGGACGGCGACCTGGTGCACACCCGGACGGACGAGGGACTGGTCGCCGAACTGCGCGCGCTCGGCGGCACCCATGACGCCCTGCTCGCCGACGAGGGCTTCGTCCGCATGATCCTGCCCGCCGTCCGGGGCGACTACCAGGCGGTCGAGACCTACCGGCGCGCCCTCTCCCCGGCCGTCCTGAGCTGTCCCGTCCTCGCCCTCGCGGGCGAGACGGACCCGCGGGTCACGACCGAGGAGGCGCGCCACTGGGCCGCGTACACCAGCGGCACCTTCGAGCAACGGACCGTCCCGGGCGGCCACTTCGGACTCGTCCAGGACCAGGCGGGCCTGTCCGCGCTGCTGCGGGAGCAGCTCCTCGTCCTCCGCGGCGAGGACGCCACGAACGGGACCCGCCCTGGCGCACCGACCCCTCGTGGAGCACGGGTCCGCCATGGAGAATGAACCCGTGACGGAGCATGAGACGGCCGGCTCGCTGCTCGCCATCAGCGACCTGCACATCCACTACGCCGAGAACCGCCGCATCGTGGAGGAGCTGCGCCCGCGCTCGGACGCGGACTGGCTGCTCGTCGCCGGCGACGTCGGCGAGATCGCGAGCGAGGTCGAGTGGGCGCTGAAGCTGCTCTCCGACCGCTTCGCGAAGGTGATCTGGGCGCCCGGCAACCACGAACTGTGGACACCGAAGCAGGACCCGGTGCGCCTGCGCGGAGAGGAGCGCTACCTCCACCTCGTCGAGATGTGCCGCTCCCTCGGCGTGGTCACGCCCGAGGATCCCTACCCGGTGTGGCGCGGCGCCGGAGGGCCGGTCACGATCGCGCCGCTCTTCCTGCTGTACGACTACACCTTCCGGCGCCCTGGTGTGACCACCAAGGAGGCCGCGCTCCAACAGGCCTACGAGGCGGGCGTGGTGTGCACGGACGAGTTCCTGCTGCACCCGGACCCGTACCCGAGCAGGGACGCGTGGTGTCGCGCCCGCGTCGCGGCCACCGAGGCGCGCCTGGCCGCCCTCCCGCCCGGCACCAGGACCGTCCTGGTCAACCACTTCCCGCTGGTACGGGAGCCCACCGAGGTGCTGTGGCGGCCGGACTTCGCGCTGTGGTGCGGCACCGAGGCCACCGCGGACTGGCACCGCAGGTTCCACGCCGAGGCCGTCGTCTACGGGCACCTCCACATCCCTCGCACCCTCCACAAGGACGGCGTGCCGTTCGTGGAGGTCTCGCTCGGCTATCCGCGCGAGTGGCGGCGCCGTGACACGCCGCCCGGCCGTCTGGTGCCGATCCTGCCCGCGGCGGCCGACGCCGACGCCGACGCCGGCCCGCCCGGCCCGGCCGGGGCCACGGGGGCCGCCGGGTGATCGAGGAGCTGCTGCCGGCGGGCGTCGAGGTCGAGGAGGCCTTCGGCGACCTGCCCGACGCCGTCCTGTACGAGGCGGAGCGGGCGCTCGTCGCGACGAGCGTCGAGTCGCGCCGCGGGGAGTTCGCGACCGCCCGCCACTGCGCCCGTACCGCGCTCGCCGCCCTCGGCGTGCCGCCCGCTCCGATCCTGCGGGGCGAGCGCGGCGCGCCCCGCTGGCCGTCCGGGACCACCGGCAGCCTGACCCACTGCGCCGGCTACCGCGCGGCGGCGGTCGCCCGCACGGACCACCTGCTGTCCCTCGGCATCGACGCCGAACCCCATCTGCCGTTGCCCAGCGCCGGCACCCGCGACCTCGTGGCGCTCCCGGAGGAGCGCCGCGCGCTGGACCGGCTCGCGGCCTCGCGGCCCGAGGTGTGCTGGGACCGGCTGCTGTTCAGCGCGAAGGAGAGCGTCTACAAGACGTGGTTCCCGCTCACCGGCCGCTGGCTGGACTTCGAGGAGGCCCTGATCACCCTCGACCCGGACGACGGCACCTTCCACGCCCGCCTGCTCGTCCCGCCACCGACCGTCGCCGGCGTCCGCCTCACGGTCTTCACCGGCCGCTGGTCGCTGAGCCGCGACCTGCTCTGCACGGCCGTCGTGGTGCCAAGCCCCTAGGAGGCGCGGTGGCGCGGCCGTGACACCCTGGAGGGGTCCCGAGCTCCGGAAAGGCCGCACACATGCACCACTTCGATGTCGAGACGCTGACGGCGGGCCGGTGGCGCAACGGCGGCGGCGCCACCCGGGAGATCGTCTCGTGGCCGGCCGGCGCCCAGGAGTTCGCATGGCGTGCGAGCGTCGCCGACATCGACCGGGACGGGCCGTTCTCGGCGTTTCCCGGGATCGACCGCACGCTCACTCTCCTGGCGGGCGACGGCGTCCGGCTGACCGCTCCCGGCACGTTCGACCGGCTGCTGGCGCGCCCGGGCGAGCCCTTCGCGTTCCCCGGTGACCTGGAGCTGACCGCCGAACTGCCGGGCGGCGCCTGCCGCGTGCTCAACGTCATGGTGCGGCGTGGCCGGCGCACGGCCCGGGTGGACCGGCTCACCGGTCCGTTCGTGCCGCCCGCCGGCCACGCGGGCGTCTGCTACGTGCTGAGCGGCCACTGGCGGGCGGAGACGGACGGACAGGTCATGACCGCCGGCCAGGGCCTGTGGTGGAACGAGGACGAGGACGAGCGCGGGCCCGAGCCCGAGCGCGGGCACGGGTACGAGCGGGGCCACGGGTACGACGGGGCGCCGGGCGGCCGAGCGGTCGTACCGCTCTCGCCCGGCGCCACCGCCCTGTGGGCGGATGTCGTTCCCGTGGGGTGAGTACGGATCAGCCGACGGGCGCGGTGACCCGCTCGCCGCCGTCGGTGCCGGCCGGGTGCACGGTCGCGGCGGGCGGGTCGGCGGTGCGCCGCACCCACACCCAGTACAGCGCCGCGGTGACCAGCAGACCGACGATCCAGGAGATGTCCGCGCCGTCCAGCCGCTTGGTGATCGCGCCCGTGTAGAGCTTGGTGGCCAGGAACGGGATCTGCACGGCCACACCCACGACGTAACAGGTCAGCGCGGTGACGTTCCAGCGCCCGTAGCGGCCGGCCGGGTCGTACAGGGCGGGGATGTCGACGCGTTCGCGGGAGACCAGGTAGTAGTCGACCAGGTTGATCGCGCTCCACGGCGTGAACACCATCAGGATCAGCAGCACGAAGTTCTTGAAGTTGTTGAGGAAGTCCGCGCTGGCGGCGAGCGCGATGCCGATCGACACCGCGGTGAAGCACACGATGTACGCGGCGCGGGCGCCGGCCGAGATGCGCGAGCGCCCGTCGAACGCAGTCACGGTGGTCAGGATCGACATGAAGCCGCCGTACGCGTTCAGGCAGTTGACGGTCAGCTTGCCGACCACGATCACCAGATAGACGAGGAAGGCGAGCGACGCGGGCCCGGCGAGCTCGCCGAGGAAGCCCACCTGGTCGGTGAGGAAGGCCTTCCCCGCGACGGCGGCGGTGAGCGCTCCCAGCGTCATGGCCCACTGGGAGCCGATCACGGAACCGGCGAACGTCGACCAGAACGTCGCCCGGGTGCTGGTGTGGCGCGGCAGATAGCGCGAGTAGTCGGCGACGTACGGGCCGAAGGTCAGCTGCCATCCGGCGCCGAGCCCCACGGCGAGCAGGAAGGTCGCCGCCTCGAAGCCCTTGGTCCCGACGTGCGCGCCGACGTCGTACCGCGTGAACACCCGCACCAGCAGATAGCCGAGGCCGAGCACGCCGACGACGGTGGCGACCCGGCCGGCGGCATGGATGAGCCGGTATCCGGTCACGGCGACCACGGCGGTCAGCACGCCGAAGACCAGGATGCCGACGGACGTGTCGTCGATGTGCAGCATCGCGGACAGCGCCTGCCCGGCCAGCACGCTGCCGGTCGCGGCGAAGCCGAGGTACATGAGGATCACCAGCAGCAGCGGCAGGACGGCGCCGTGCACGCCGAACTGCGCGCGGCTGGAGATCATCTGCGGCACCCCGAGCCGCGGCCCCTGCGCGGAGTGCAGCGCCATCACGACGCCGCCGAGCACGTTGCCGATCAGCAGCGCGGGTATCGCCCACAGCGCGTCGGCACCGAACACGACGGACAGCGCGCCGTCGACGATCGCGGTGATCTGCATGTTGGCGCCGAACCACAGCGTGAACTGGCTACGCGGCGTGCCGTGCCGCTCGGCGTCGGGAATGACCTCGATGGTGCGCCTCTCCATCGCGAGTCGTTCCCCGGGGGCGTGTCGGACCGGCATCGTAAAACCCCATCCCGCAGCGATTCCTGAGCATCCGGACGAACCGCAGCCGGTCGTCCCGCGCTGCGGTGCGCCGAATCTCGCATGGCGTTCAACAGGTGGCAAGACATTGAATGAACAATTTCAGAAGGTGGGATGCCCGCGGTCCGGGACGAGATCGGGACAGCGCCGTCATGCCGCGGGGATGGACCTTTCGGCCAAACGGTGGCTCATTAAGGGCAGTGCGATGTCCAGCGCGGGCGTCGAAGAGCAGTGGGGGATCGGCGTGATGAGCGACGGCAGAGGGGAACCGGGCGTGCCGCGTCCGGAGAGCGAGGCGACACGGGTGCCCGACGGCGCGGACGGTGGCTTCACCGACCCGGTCCCGGACCCGGCGGCGAGAACAGGCCAGGATCCCTCGCGGGCGATCGGGCCCAAGCAGGACGATCCTCGGGCGATCGGCCCGAAGCAGGATGATCCTCGGGCGATCGGCCCGAAGCAGGATGATCCTCGGGCGATCGGCCCGAAGCAGGATGATCCTCGGGCCATTGGTCCGAAGCAGGATGACCCTCGGTCCATTGGTCCGAAGCAGGACGATCCGCGGAGCGTGGGGCGCGGGATCATCGTGCAGGGCGGGCGGACGGGGGGCTCGAAGAAGGCGCGGGTGAGGAAGCGGGCCAAGGCGAAGCCGCTGGCGCTGGTCATCGGCGGTCTGATGGTGGTGGGCGTCGGTGGTGCGGTCGTCGGGCAGCGGCTCGGCAACGGGCCGGGCGCCGATACGCCGCTGGTCGTGGCCACGCCCTCCAGCAGCGCGCCCGCCGGCTCGTCCGCGGCCCCCGGAGCCCCCGACGCCACCACGCCGCCGGCCGCCGGCGAGGCGACCACGCCCGGCGTGAGCCACCCGCCCACCACCGCGCCCGCCCGAGGCGAGAGCCCCGGTCAGGGAACGGGAACCACCGCACCGCCGCCTCCGACGCGGCGGCCCACGCGGTCGGCACCGCCCTCCCCGGCGCCCGCCGGTGTGCTGGCGCTGCGCTCGGCCGACGTCCAGGAGTACTGCGCCAACGGCGAGTGGCCGAACAAGGTCGTCGTCGTCAACACCGGCGGCGGCGCACTGGACAGGACGGCCGGCGCCCTGCCCGCCGGTGTCACCCTCAGCCGGAGCGGCGGGTCCCTCGCCGCGAGCGCCGTCGCGGAGATCGAGCTGAGCGGCCGGATCGAGCAGATGCCCGGGAACGGCCTGTTCACCATCGGCTTCACCAGCAACGGCGGCAGCGCCGAGGTCATCGTCCACTGCTCCTGAACCGGGTACGGGGCTCCCGGCGCGCTCGTGAAGACCCTCGCGTAAATGTGGAGAAGTCCTGAGGAGTACGTGAGTCTTCCGTCAGCGATTCGTGCGCGGACGCGCGCCGTGGGGCCCGACCCGTTGGACCGACTCGTCAGTAACCACCTTCTGGCCAGCGAAAACAGAGCCCTGAAGGGCGCATTGCGGTCCTCGCCCCGCTTTCGCTTCGTCGGGGTATGGTCGGCCCCGTTCACTCGCCCGGGTGAACGACGACCGGGAAACGCCGTCCTTTCCGGTGGCGCACGACGACCGACCGACCCGACCCGACCGACCCAAGGCGAAAGACCGACCGCAGACGTTCGAGGCGAGGCAGACCGATGGAAGTTCCGGCCACCCCGTCGGGCGGCGGAGACTGGTTCGGGCGCAGCCCGGGCACGGCCGCGTCGGCCCCCGCACCCGCGCACCCGTCCGCGCACCCGTCCGCGCCCACGCCGGCGCAGCCGCCCGCGCGCCCCTCGGCGCCGGCGTCTCAGCCCCTCGCGCAGCCGTCCGCGCCCGCGCGCGGCCAGGAACCCGGCGCCCGCTCCGTACCGCCGCAGCAGCGCCCGTCCGAGCCGCCCGGCGCGGCCCCGTCCGACACGGAGTTGCTGCGCCGCACGATGGCCGAGGTCGAGCCGATCGCCGACACGGTCACCTCGTACTTCTACGCCCTGCTCTTCCTCCGGCACCCCGACCTGCGGGCGCTCTTCCCCGCCGCGATGGACACCCAGCGCGACCGGCTCTTCAAGGCGCTGCTCACCGCCGCCACCCACGCCGACGACCCCGAGACGCTGACCACGTACCTGAACCACCTCGGCCGCGGCCACCGCAAGTACGGCACCCGGCCCGAGCACTACCCGGCCGTCGGCGAGGCGCTGATCGGCGCCCTCACCCGCTACGCGCCGTCGACCTGGGGCCCCAGAACCGAGGCCGCGTGGGTGCGCGCCTACACCACCATCTCCCAGATCATGATCGACGCGGCGACCGAGGACGAACTGCGCGCGCCCGCCTGGTGGCAGGCCGAGGTGGTCGGCCACGAGATGCGCACGAAGGACATCGCCGTCGTCACCGTCCGGCCCGACCAGCCCTACCCGTTCCGTGCCGGGCAGTACACCGCCCTGGAGACGCCCTGGTGGCCGCGGGTCTGGCGGCACTACTCCTTCGCGTCCGCGCCCCGCTCCGACGGGCTGCTCTCCTTCCACGTCAAGGCCGTGCCGGCCGGCTGGGTCTCCAACGCCCTCGTGCACCGCGCCCGCCCCGGCGACGTCGTCCGGCTCGGTGCGCCCACCGGCTCCATGACGATCGACCACAGCACCGACAACGGGCTGCTGTGCCTCGGCGGCGGCACCGGCATCGCGCCCATCAAGGCCCTGGTGGAGGACGTGGCGCAGAGCGGCCGGCGCCGCACCGTCGACGTGTTCTACGGGGCTCGCCGCAACGACGACCTGTACGACATCGAGACCATGCTGCGGCTGCAGCAGTCGCACTCCTGGCTCTCGGTCCGGCCGGTCGTCGACGACGGTCCCGCCGGCCTGCTGTCCGGCGGACTGCCCGGAGCCGTACGGGAGTTCGGCCCCTGGCA
The DNA here is from genome assembly GCF_044544825.1 of Streptomyces sp. NPDC053493. NCBI lineage: Bacteria > Bacillati > Actinomycetota > Actinomycetes > Kitasatosporales > Streptomycetaceae > Streptomyces > Streptomyces sp. NPDC053493. The sequence goes on along the minus strand of NZ_JBITXS010000002.1, from coordinate 433,507 downwards.
CACCTACGACGTCTACCTGTCGGGTCCGCCCGGCATGATCCGCCGCGGCGTCGACACCCTGCTGGGCATCGGCGTCCCCACCCACCGCATACGGCACGACTCCATCGAGGAACTGGTCGGGGCAAGCAATTGAGCACTTTCGAAGAGGCCGGGCAGCGGCAGGTCACGACCCCGCCCCTGCGCACCACCCGCCCGGGCAGCGACGGCGAACACCTGGTCCAGCAGCGCATGGGCACCACCGAGCGCGCCGACCGCTTCTACGCCGAGCAGGTCCTCGACCGGCTCAACCCGCGCATGCGGGAGTTCGTGGCCCGTCAGGAGATGTTCTTCCTGGCCACCGCCGACCGGCACGGCGAGTGCGACAACACCTTCCGGGCCGGCCCGCCCGGTTTCCTGCACGTCCTCGACGACACGACGCTCGCCTATCCCGAGTACCGGGGCAACGGCGTCCACGCCAGCCTCGGCAACATCGACGAGAACCCGCACGTCGGCGTCCTCATGGTCGACTTCCTGCGCGACCGCATCGGACTCCACGTCAACGGCCGGGCCCGGGTCGTCGCCGACGAGGACATGCGGCGCGCGCACGACGGGATCGCGGTCGATCCGGTGCCCGGCCGCAGGGCCCGCGTGTGGGTGCAGATCTCCGTCGACGAGGCCTACATCCACTGCGCCAAGCACATCCCGCACCTCCAGAAGGTCCCGCGGCAGGGCTCCGGCCGGCCGTGGGGAACGGACGACGTCAAGCGCAAGGGCGGTGACTTCTTCGCCGCGGCCGCCGAGGCGCCGGAGCGCGGCCCGTTCCTGCCGTCGCCCCGCGCGAGCGCGGCGACCTGGCGGGCGGAGGCGGAACGGGTCCTCGCCAGGGCCGCGCGCGCTCCCCGTACCGGCGCGGACCGCGACGCGGACGCCGGCGCGGACGCCGCCGTGTACGGCGGGACGCAGAGCTTCAGCGGCTGGTTCAGCAGGAGCGCCCGCGCCTGACCGGCCCCGCCGCACGCCCGCGCCTGACCGGCCCCGCCGTACGCCTTTCGCCGACCGGCAGCACGCCTTCGCCGCCCCGCCCGGCGGTCCGGCCGCCCCGACCGCCCGAGCCGCCCGACCCGGGCCCGGCCGGGCGGCCCCGGGCCGGCGTCAGTCCACCTCCGACTCGAAGGTGCGCAGCAGATCGGCGGCGACGCTGACGGCGATCGTCGCCGGCTCCTTGCCGGTGATGTCGGCGAGCCCGATCGGCGTCTTGATCCGGGCGATGGCCGCCTCGTCGTGCCCGCCCTCGTTCGCCAGACGGCTGCGGAACCGCGCCCACTTCGCCGCCGACCCGATCAGCCCGATGGAGCCGAGATGGCTCGTGCGCAGGGCGGCGTCGCACAACGCGGCGTCCTCCGCGTGGTCATGAGTCATGATCAGGACGTGGGTGCCGTGCGGCAGTTCCGCGAGCACCTCCTCGGGCAGCAGCGGCGTGTGGTGCACGTGCACGTGCGCCACCGCGTCGGACAGCGCGCCGAGCCGTTCCTCGGTGAGGAGGTCGGAGCGGCTGTCGATCAGATGGAGGTCGAGGTCCTGGCGGGCCAGGATGCGGGCCAGCTCCATCCCGACGTGCCCGACGCCGAACACGGCCACCGCCCGCACCACCGGCAGCGGTTCGAGCAGCACCGAGACCGCGCCGCCGCAGCACTGCACGCCGTGCGGGCCGGTCACCTTGTCGTTGAGGGCGAAGTCGATCAGTTCCGGCTCCGGCTTGGACGCGGCGATCATCTCGCGGGCCCGGTCGACGGCGACGGCCTCGACGTTGCCGCCGCCGATCGAGCCCCAGGTCCCGGTCCGTCCGACCACGAGCTTCGCGCCGGCGTCGCGCGGTGCGTGGCCGCGCACGGTCGCGACGGTCACGAGGACGCCGGGCTCCCGGCGTGCCCGCAACCGCGCGACCGCGGCGATCCAGGTCATGTCAGGCACCGCTCAGCACTTCTGCCGCGCCGGTGCGAGACCCACCGCTCCCCGCAGCGCTCCCGGAGCGCCCCGGCCCGGCGGTGCTCCCGGCAGCGCTCCCGGAGGAGCCGCCGGCGCCGCGCGCCGCCTCGATCGCCCAGTACACCGCCTCCGGCGTCGCGGGCGAGGCCAGCTCGACGGCGTTCCCGCCCGGCCCGAACGCGGCGGCGGCCTGCCGCAGCGCCTCGCGCACCGAGAAGGCCAGCATCAGCGGAGGCTCGCCCACGGCCTTGGAGCCGTAGACCGCGCCCTCCTCCGTGGCGTTCTCGAGCAGCCGGACGTGGAACTCCTCGGGCATCTCGGAGAAGCTCGGCAGTTTGTACGTGCTCGCGGCCTGGGTGAGCAGCCGGCCGCGCTGCGGCCCGTCACTCGCGTCCCAGCGCATGTCCTCCAGCGTCAGCCAGCCCGCGCCCTGCACGAAGCCGCCCTCGACCTGACCGATGTCGATCAGCGGCGACAGGCTGTCGCCGACGTCGTGCACGATGTCGACCCGCCGGACGCGGTACGCGCCGGTGAAGCCGTCCACCTCCACCTCGGCCGCCGCCGCGCCGTGCGCGAAGTACTTGAACGGCGAGCCCCGGAACGTCTTCGCGTCCCAGTGCAGGCCCTCGGTCCGGTAGAAACCGGCCGCCGACAGCTGGACCCGCTGGAAGTACGCGGTGCGCACCAGATCGTCCCAGGCCAGCTCCTGGTCGGCGCCGAGGGCGCGCGCGACGCCCTCCACGATCCGCACGTCGGAGGCGTGCGCGCCCAGCTGGGTCGCGGCCACCTGCAGCAGCCGCTCGCGCAGCTGCTCGCAGGCGTTCTTCACCGCGGCGCCGTTGAGGTCCGCCCCGGCGCTGGCGGCGGTGGCGGAGGTGTTGGGCACCTTGTCCGTACGCGTCGGAGCCAGCCGCACCTTGTGCAGCGGGATGCCCAGCGTGGTCGCGGCCACCTGCAGCATCTTGGTGTGCAGGCCCTGGCCCATCTCGGTGCCGCCGTGGTTGATCAGGACGGAGCCGTCCTTGTAGATCAGGACCAGCGCGCCGCCCTGGTTGAAGGCGGTGAGGTTGAACGAGATGCCGAACTTCAGGCCGGTGAGCGCGAGCGCCCGCTTGGTGTGCGGATGCGCCGCGTTGAAGGCGGCGATCTCGCGCTGCCGGTCGGCGATGCCGGCGTCGGCCTTGACCTGCTCCCAGACGGCGGTGATCCGTTCGGGCCGGACGACCGGCTGCCCGTACGGCGTGGACTGGCCCTCCCGGTAGAAGTTGCGCTCCCGCAGCTCCGTCGGGTCCAGGCCGAGCAGCGGCGCGCACCGGCCCATGATGTCCTCGATCACCAGCATGCCCTGCGGTCCGCCGAAGCCGCGGAAGGCGGTGTTGGAGACCTTGTTGGTCCGGGCGATGCGGCCGGCGATGCGCGCGTTGGGGATCCAGTACGTGTTGTCGATGTGGCACAGCGCGCGGGCCACGACCGGCTCGGACAGGTCCAGGCTCCAGCCGCCGTCCGCGGTGAGCGTGGCGTCCAGGGCCCGGATGCGGCCGTCGGCGTCGAAGCCGATCTTCCACTCGGCGTGGAAGCCGTGCCGCTTGCCGGACATGGTGAGGTCCTGGGTCCGGTTGAGCCGCACCCGCACCGGCCGGCCGGTCAGCTTGGCGCCGAGCGCGGCGACGGCCGCGAAGCCGTGCGGCTGCATCTCCTTGCCGCCGAAGCCGCCGCCCATCCGCAGGCACTGCACCGTCACCTCGTGGCTGTGCAGGCCGAGCACATGGGCGACGATCTCCTGCGTCTCCGAGGGATGCTGGGTGCTGCTCTGCACGAACACCTGCTCGGCCTCGTCGACATAGGCCAGCGCCGCGTGCGTCTCCAGGTAGAAGTGCTCCTGGTCGGAGAAGGTGAACTCGCCGGTGAACACGTGCGCGGAGTCGGCGAACCCGGCGTCGACGTCGCCGGTCAGCATCACGGGCCGGGCGCCGTGGAAGCTGCCCGCCGCGATCGCCTCCCGCAGCGTGACCAGCGAGGGCCGCTCGTCGAGCTCCACCTCCACGGCCGCCGCGCCGAGCCGGGCCGCCTCCAGCGTCTCGCCGAGCACCCAGGCGACGGCGTGGCCGTGGAACATCACCTCGTCGGGGAACAGCGGTTCGTCGTGCTTCATCCCGGCGTCGTTGACGCCGGGCACGTCGGCGCCGGTCAGCACGCGGACCACACCGGGCACGGCGAGCGCCGGTCCGGTGCGCAGCGCGGTGATCCGCCCGTGGGCCTTCATCACCTGGACCGGATAGGCGTGCAGCACGTCCTTGGTGCGGTGGACCAGGTCGTCGGTGTAGAGCGCGGTGCCGGTGACGTGCAGCGCGGCGCTCTCGTGCGGCATCGGGACACCGACGACGGACTTCTCGGGACGCTCGGACAGATGACTCATGACGACACCGCCTCGGTGGTTCGCGCGTACAGCTTCAGCAGGCTCTGGCCGAGCATCGCGGAGCGATAGGCGGCGCTGGCCCGGTGGTCGTCCATCGGCGTGCCCTCTGCGCGCAGCACCGCGGCCGCGGCCTCGACGGTCGAGGACGTCCACGGCCGGCCCTCCAGAGCCGCCTCGGTGGCGAGGGCGCGGATCGGCGTGGCGGCCACACCGCCCAGGCCGATGCGCGCCTTGCGGACGACGCCGTCCTCGACGTCGAGCGCGAAGGCGACCGCCACGCTGGAGATGTCGTCGAAGCGGCGCTTCGCGATCTTGTGGAAGGCGGTGAGTCCGGACAGCGGCAGCGGGACGCGGACCGCGCGGATCAGCTCGCCGGGACGGCGCACGCTCTGCCGGTAGCCGGTGAAGTACTCCGCGAGCGGCACCTCGCGCTCACCGTCGGCGTCGGCGAGCACCACCGACGCCTCGAGGGCGAGCAGCACCGGCGGGCTGTCGCCGATGGGAGAGCCGGTGCCCAGATTGCCGCCGAGGGTGGCGCCGTTGCGGATGAGCCGGGACGCGAACTGCGGGAACAGCTCGGCGAGCAGCGGGACTTCGCCGTCGAGGCGGCGCTCGATCTCGGTGAGCGTGAGCGCCGCGCCGATCTCGACGCCGTCGGACGTGACGCGCAGCTCGCGCAGTTCGGGCAGCCGGTCGACGGCCACCACGCAATCGGCCCTTCGGGAGCGGATGTTGACCTCCACGCCCCAGTCGGTGGAACCGGCGACGACCACCGCGTCGGGCCGCTCGCGCAGCAGGCGCAGCGTCTCGGCGAGGGTGTCCTTGCGCAGGAACGCGCGGCCGTCCCGGGTGTACGCGGTGGCGACCGGCGCGGGCGGGTCCTGCTCGCGGCGGCGGGCCAGCGGGTCGTCGTCGGCGGGCGCGCCGACGGCGAACGCGGCGTCGCGGATCGGCCGGTAGCCGGTGCAGCGGCACAGGTTTCCGCTCAGCGCGTGCAGATCGAAGCCGTTCGGACCGTGCTCGGCGTCAGCGGCGGCGGAGTCGGCGGCGGTGCCGGTGCCGGCGGCGGCGGTGCCGGTGTCGTGGGCATCGGTCGTGTCCGCGTGCGCGCAACGGTCGGGGCGGTAGTACTCGGCGGCCATGCTGCACACGAATCCCGGTGTGCAGTAACCGCATTGGGAGCCGCCGCGGACGGCCATCTCCTCCTGCACCGGGTGCAGCGTGGGCGCCGTGCCGGGCGCGCCGGGAGTGGCGAGGCCCTCGGAGGTGACGACCTCCTGCCCGTCGAGCGCCGCGACCGGCACCAGGCAGGCGTTGACCGCCACCCAGTCGGTGGGCTTGTGCACGCCGGGCCGGGCCACCAGGACCGAACAGGCCCCGCATTCGCCTTCGGCGCAGCCCTCCTTGGTGCCCGTGAGACCGCGCTCGCGCAGGAAGTCCAGCACGGTGGTGTGAGGAGCGGCCGGTGAGATCGGTGTTTCTCGTCCGTTGACCGTGATCCGCATGCTATTCGCCAATGTCAGGCAGCTTTCTGTGTTCGGAGGCGCCACGGGAGCCAGGATCGGGCGCGCGCGACGGCACGCGACAGCGACGTGCCGGGAAGGGAGACGGGAGACCAGGAAGGAGACCAGGAAGGGTGCACCCGGAAGACAGACCAGGGAGGTGCCGGCGACATGCCGGGGACGTGCCGTGGACGGCACGTCGCAAAGGCGCGTTCTTTAGGCGCCGTGGGCGATGCGACCCGGGATCCAGACCGTGGTGTGGGCGAGGCGGCTCAGATCGGAGCTGGTGTACATCCGCGAGTCGCCTCCTTCCGGTCGTCACAGGGCGTCATGGGTCGACGTCCACCGCAAATTAGTTGCTGCGGTCACCCAGGTCAAGAGGCCCGAGGACGGCGCGGCCCCGACGGTGGACGCGTTCACCCGGGCCCGGCCCGCCGTTGGGCATCATGTCCCGGGTGAGCACTCATCGACCGCGCGGCCCGTACGCCAAGACCGCCGCCCGGCGGCGGGAGATCCTCGACGCCGCGCTCGCCGCCTACGCCGAGGCGGGCAGCCGCGGCGTGTCCGTACGGGACATCGCCCAGCGGGTCGGGATGACCGACGCGGGCGTCCTGCACCACTTCGGCAGCCGCGAGGCGCTGCTCACGGCGGTGATCGAGGCGCGCGACACCGCCGCGGCCGAGACGTACAGCCCGGAGACCGTGCTCTGGCGCACGGAACTGCTCACGCGGAACGCGGCCACGCCCGGCCTGGTCAAGCTCTTCCTCGACATCGCCGCGGCCGCCGCCGACCCGGACCACCCGGGCCACGCCTTCTTCACGGAGCGCTACCGCGCTCTGCGCACCCAGCTCGCCGCGCTGCTGCTCGGCGGCCCGCCGGCCGACCGGCACGAGCCGGCGGACGAAGAGCCGGTGGACGAAGAGCCGGCGGACGACGAGCCGGCCGCCCGCGAGCCTGCGGCCGCGCGCGACGCCGACTGGGCGGCCCGGGTCCTGCTGGCCGCGACGGACGGGATCCAGCTCCAGTGGCTCCTCGAGCCGTCCATCGACATGGCCGGGGACATCGGCCTGCTGCGGGACGTGCTCCTGGAGGTCCTGGATCAGCCGAAGGCGTAGGGCCGTACCGCCCGAGCCCCCTCCGGCTGCCAGGCCTCGTCCGCCAGTGCGACGGCGTCCGGTGCCAGGGTCACGGCCACCCGGGTGCCGTGCGCCGTCCGGTCGATCACGCAGTCCGGCGCGTACGACCGTACGAGGAGCAGGCCGCGGCCGCCGCAGGCCGCGGAGTCGTGGTCGCCGGCGAAGCGCGGCCGCCGGGGCCGCCACCGACCGGTGTCCCGCACCTGGAGGCTGACCACGGGCCCGCGGGCCGTGAGGAGCACGGCGACGTCGGGGCTGCCGCTGTGCCGGACCGCGTTGGCGACGAGCTCGGTCGTGACGAGGGCCAGGGCCTCGTCGGCCCGGTCACCCAGCTCCCAGCGGCGTGCCGTGTCACGGACGAAGCGCCGCAGCAGCGGCACCACCTCGACGGTCGCCGGCATCACGCACAAGGCGCTGCGGTCCTGCTGCACGGAGAGGGGCATGAGGGGGCTCCTTTGCGCCTGGGGGGCGGGGCGCGGGGCGGTGGGGGAGGGACCGCCCGGTTCCTCCACGGTAGGTATCAAAACCTTGCATGTCTAGGTTTTTGCCGACGCGACTGCGCCTCCGACCGGGAGGTCCGGTCGGAGGCGCAGGTCAGGTGCCGTTCACCGGCGAGAGGTGGGTTCAGGCCGTCGGGGTCCAGCGCTGGGCCGCCGAGGTGGTGCAGGTCGCGAGCGTCAGCTTCGTACCGTTGGCCGTGCCCGAGCCGGCCGGGGTGAGGCAGCGTCCGCCGCTGGTCACGGTCGCCTGGGCGCCGAGCTGCCACTGCTGGCCGGCCGAGCCGTCACAGGCCTGGACCGTGACGGTGGTGCCGGAGCCGTCGAGGCAGACACCGTCCTTGCCGGTCAGCGTGCCGGCGGCGGTGAACGTCCAGCGCTGGTTGGCGCCGCCGTGGCATCCGTACAGCGCGGGCTCGGTGCCGGGCGTGGTCGCGCTGTAGGGCAGGTCCACGCACGACCCGGAGGCTGCGCCCACCAGCATCGCGTCCGAGGGGAGCGCGGTGGCGGCGCCGGTCGCGGAGATCTCGGCCGCGCTGGTCCACGGGCCGCTGTCGCCCGCCTCCGACAGGGCCTTCAGCCGCAGGTAGCGGCCCGTCCTCGGAGCGAAGGAGACCTTCTTCTCCGTGGCGTCGTCGGCCCAGCTGCCGCTCGCGACCGGAGTGCCCCAACTCGCGGTCGTGTCCGACACGTAGACCTCGTACGACCCGATGCGGCCGTTGCCGCCGCCGTCCTGCCGCGGCAGGTAGGACAGGCTGTCCACGTCGTAGCGCCTGCCGAGGTCGATCTGGATCTCGTGGGGCAGCGGGGCGGCGGCGCCGGTCGAGTAGGCGGTGTGCCACAGGGTGGCCGGGTCGCCGTCGACGGCGTTGGCGGCGGCCCCGTTCTCGGCCTTGGTCTCCGCGCTGTCGGCGTACGCCACCTTCCACGCGGCCTTGGGGATCGGCGCCCCGGACGCGGGCACGCCGGTGGCCGGAAGGAGCCGGACTCCGGTGGCGGTGACCGTGAACGCGCCCGACTTCGAGCCGGTCTTGACCGACAGGGTGCCGGAGCGGTCCGCCGGGTCGAAGAACCAGCCGGTCGCGGCCGCGTCGTAGGCGGCCTTGGAGGTCAGCGTGGGCAGGGCCGTGCCGTCGACGGTGACGCCGGCCGGCGCTCCGGCCGCGTGCACGGTGAACTCGTAACCCCGGGACGCGGGCTTGCCGTTGTACGCGCCGGTGCTCGCGCCGACGGCGATCCGCACGTCACCGGTGCCGGAGGCGGGCGCGGAGACGTCGACCTTCTGCTTGGCGTAGGCGCCGGTCTGGTACTGACGGGTGAGGCCGTCGTCCTCGTAGAGCGTGAAGCTGGAGTCGCCGCGCGGGTACACGTCGTACGTGAGCGTGGAGACGGGCTTCTCTCCGGTGTAGTTCATCTGCGGCCACATCGGCACGATGCCGCCGCCCTTGACGAACAGGGGAAGGGTGTCGAGCGGGGCGTCGTAGCCGTTCAGCCAGCCCGGGCCGCTGTAGGTCCGGCCGGTCCAGTAGTCGGTCCAGGTGCCGGCCGGCAGATAGATGCCGTTGCGGGTCGTGGTGTCCGTGACGACGGGCGCCACGAGCAGCGAGTCGCCGGTCATGAACTGACCGCTCGTCTGGTTCCCGCGCGCGACCGGGTCGTCCGGGTACTCCAGCACCATGGCGCGCAGGGTCGGCGTGCCGGTCTCGGTGGCGACCCGGCTCATGGAGTACATGTACGGCATCAGCCGCATCTTCAGCTTGAGGTACTTGCGGTTGATGGAGAGGTACGGCTCGGAGAAGCGCCAGGGCTGCTTGTCCTGGTAGCCGGCGCCGGGATTGGTCGCGCCCCAGCCGGACATGGTCATGAAGACCGGCGTCAGCGCCTTCCACTGGAGGTCGCGGACATAGGTCTTCGGGCTGCCCTGGAAGATGCCGTCGACGTCTCCGGAGGCGTAGTTGAGGCCGGACAGGCCGGCGCCGGTGACGGCGGGGACGTGCCAGCGCATGGCGTCCCAGGTGCCGGGCGTGTCACCGGTCCACACGATCGCGTTGCGCTGGGTGCCGGCCCAGCCGTCGACGGTCCACACGTAGCGGCGGGCGTCGGAGTTCTTCTCGATGCCGTCGACGGCCTGCTGCACGCCCTCGAAGGCGTACTTGTAGCCGCCGCCGATCCAGGCCACGTCGGTCTTCACGCCGCGCGAACCGGCCGTGCCGACCTCGGTGCCGATGTTCGCGAGACCGGTGGAGGTCCACAGGCCGGTCTGGAAGCCCTTCGCCCGGAGGGCGTCGACCGTGCTCTTGAGCGGCGCCGTGTAGCCGCAGCCGTAGCCGTCGTTCGGCAGGAACCAGCCGGAGGGCATGTCGGCCGCGCGGGCGTCGGAGGCGTAGCCGACCACGTCGGGCGTGGTCTGGTGGCGCAGCCGGCCGTGGTCGCCGGTGTAGTCGGGGTTGGAGGCATTCCAGCAGTCGGCGTTGCCCAGCTCGAAGCCCCACAGCGGCGCGAGGAACGGCTTGCCGCTCACGTCCGTGTACGCGTCGAGGACGCCCTTGAGGGAGTCCTCGACGAAGTACCAGGCGTCGAACCGGCTCTCGTTGTGGGTGAAGGTGCCGGGCGCGCCGAAGGTGTAGCTGCCCGGGGCCCAGGTGTTGCGCATGACGCCGTAGTTGTTGGTCGACATGTAGAACGGCGCGGGGCTGGCGTTGTGGTTCTCCAGCCACTTGTTGCTGCCCGAGACCGGCACGGTCTTGCCGCGCAGCGCCCACTCGCCGAGCCGCAGGCCGGTGCCGTAGTACTGCTCGTCGGCGCCCTGGGTGAGGTACTGGCTGGTCTGCGTGCCCGTCCACGACAGCGGCTGGGACTCGGCCCACACGAGGGTGGTGTTGTCGGCGCGGTAGACGGAGAAGCGCAGCGGCGACTTGTTGACCCGGATGTTCAGGGCGGGAGTGGTGATCCTGTAGTACGTGCCGGCGTCCGTGACGCTCGTCGTGACGGCGCCGAAGTCGGTGTCCGTGGCGAGGGCCTTGCCCGCCGGGTCGTCCGTGAAGGTGCCGTTCGGCGACAGCCAGATCCGGAAGATGTCCTGGCGGGCGACCGTGACCCGGGCCTTGGCCGCGGTCGAGGTGCTGATCGTGAAGGTGCTGCCGGACTGGCTGACGCCGGTGGCGTCGCCGGCCGTCGTCGCCGAGGCCTGCGGCGCCGGTCCGGCGAGGGTGAGGACCGCCGCCACCATGGCCGCGACCAGGCCGAGGACGGCAGGGCGTCTGCCTCTGCCCGGGCCTCTGCCTCTGTTTCGTATCGAAGAGCGTTCTCGCATCACCGCCGCCTTTCGCGGGCCGACACCGCCGAGTGGTCCGCGACATGACAGCAGGCCCGCTCAAATGACGTCAAGTGATCGTTACAGCCATTCTGCAATCAAAAAAAAACAGAACAGTGCGCAAAAGATGATCGAGACCTGGCGTTCCCGAGACTTCCGCGCTGCTCAGGCGCGCTGCCTCATGATCGGAGCTGTGCATGCTTGCTCGAAACTGCGCATGAGGTCTATAAACGAGTCATCTTCAATCATGTGCGGTCGGGTTTCCGCCGCCACGCCTTCCGGAGGCCCCGTGAGCCACGCCGACGTCGACACGGCCGACCCGCCACCGGCCACCCACGTCATCGCCCTGGACGTCGGCGGCACCTACATCAAAGGCGGCACCCTCGGCGCGGGCGACACGGCCCTGAAGAACGCCGAACGCTGGCACACGCGCGCCGACCGCGGCGCCGAGGCCGTCCTCGAGACCGTCCTCGCCTGCGCCGCCGAACTCCTGGAGCGCTGCCCGGACGCCCGCGCCGCCGGCGTCGTCGTCCCCGGCATCGTCGACGAGGACACGGGACTCGCCGTCCTCGCCGCGAACCTCGGCTGGCGCGGCGTGCCCCTGCAGGACTGGCTGTCCGAACACCTCGACCTGCCCGTCGCGTTCGGGCACGACGTACGCGCCGGAGGCCTGGCCGAGGCACGGGCCGGCGCCGGCCGCGGCTGCGCCGACTTCCTCTTCGTACCCGTCGGCACGGGCATCGCCGCCGCCGCGTTCAGCCGCGGCAGGCCGCTCACCGGCGGCCACGGCCGGGCCGGCGAGCTCGGCCACGTCGTCGTCCGGCCCGACGGCGAACGCTGCCACTGCGGCGGCCGCGGCTGCCTGGAGACCGTGGCGTCGGCCGCCGCCGTCGCCCGCCGCTACGCCCGCGCCACCGGCTGGCGCGGCATCACGGCCCGGGACGTCCGGCACCGCGCCGACGCCGGCGACACGGTGGCGGCCGAGATCTGGACCGAGGCCGTCGAAGCGCTCGCCGACGCCCTGGCCACCGCGGTCACCCTCTACGACCCCGAGCGCGTCGTCGTCGGCGGCGGCCTCGCGCGGGCCGGCGAGGCGTATCTGGCGCCGCTGCGCGCGGCCCTCGCCCGACGCCTCACCTTCCAGACCGTCCCGGAACTGACCGGCGCCCTGCTCGGCGACCGGGCCGGCTGCACCGGCGCGGCCCTCCTCGCACACGACCTGCTGCTCCGGACGGAGGTACCCGCGTGATCGTCACCGTCACCCTCAACGCGGCCCTGGACATCACCCACCACGTCGACCGCCTCCTTCCGCACGCCGCGCACCGCGTCCGCGACGTCGGCGCCCGGGCCGGCGGCAAGGGCGTCAACGTGTCACGCGTCCTGCACACCCTGGGCCGCCCCACGCTCGTCACCGGCCTGGCCGGCGGACCGACCGGCGAGGCGGTGCGCCGCGACCTCGACCGGGCGGGCCTGCCGCAGCGCCTCACCCCGATCAGCGGCGAGACCCGCCGCACCGTCGCGGTCGTCGACGCGCACACCGGCGACACGACGACCCTGCTCGAACCCGGCCCGGCCGTCCGCCCGGACGAGTGGCGCAGCTTCCTGGCCTGCTTCGACGAGATCCTCGACGGCTCACGGGGCGTGCCCGGCCCGCTCGCCGTCGTGCTGTCCGGCAGCCTGCCGCCCGGCGTCCCGGAGGACGCCTACGCGACCCTCGTCCTCGCCGCCCGCGCCCGCGGCGTCCCGGCGGTTCTCGACACCAGCGGCCCGGCGCTCCACCGCGCGCTCCCGGCCGGCCCGGCCCTCGTCAAGCCGAACGCGGACGAACTCGCCGAGGCCACCGGCGAGTCGGACCCGTACCGGGCCGCCCACGCGCTGCGCTTCGCCGGCGCCGAGGCGGTCGTTGCCTCCCTCGGCCCGGACGGCGTCCTCGCCGTCACCGGTTCCGGCACCTGGCGGGCCGCGCCGCCCGAGCGGCTGCGCGGCAACCCGACCGGCGCGGGCGACGCGGCCGTCGCCGCCCTCACCCGGGGCCTGGTGGCCGGTGTCCCCTGGCCCGAGCGGCTGGCCGAGGCCGTCGCCCTGTCCGCATCCGCCGTCGCCGCCCCACTGGCCGGCTCCTTCGACCCACTCGTCCACCGCCGCCTGCGCGGCGCCGTGGAGGTCCGGCCCGTCCCGTAGACCACGACCACGGTTCACGCGGTCCGGCCCGTGCCGCCGACGGTCCGGGCTGCGCTGCCGGGGGGCGCAGGGCGTCGCGGGTGGTCCCGCCCGCGCTGCCGGGGCTCGCACGGCGGCGCCGGTGGTCCCGCCCGCGCTGCCGGCGGTCCGAGCCGCGACGAGCTGGGCCGTTCCCCTGTCGCCGACGGTCTCGATACCGCCGCCGGTGGTCCGCACGGCGCCGCCCGCGGTCCCGCTCGCGGTGGGCGGGGCTCGCCGTCCCGTCGCTGCCTCCGCCGGGACGTACGTGCCGCCTGCCAGGATGTGAGCCCAGACCCCGCCGCTCACCCCCACCCGCCCCACCCTGCGAGTCGCCGTGATCGCCCTGTTCGCCCTGCCGTCCCTGCTGTTCCTCTGGGTTCTCGTGTCGGACCGGCTGGAGCGGTGGAGCATCACCGCGCCGATCACCTTCGCCGGGGCGGGCATCCTGATCAGCGGCGGCGGCCATCCGGCCGTGCCGCTCGACATGGACACCCACAACTTCCACCGGGCCGTCGAGCTCGTCCTCGCGGTCATGCTGTTCACGGACGCCACCGAGGCCCGGGACTACGCCGGACTGCGCGGCCCGGTCGGCGGCGGGCGGCTGCTCGGGCTCGCGCTCCCCGGCTCGCTGGTCCTCGCCACGCTGGCCGGCGCCCTGGTCTTCCCGGGCACGAGCTGGTGGCTGCTCGCCGTGGCGGCCCTCGTCGTCATGCCCACCGACCTCGCGCCGGTCCTGATGCTCCTGCGCGACACCCGCGTGCCCCTGCGCGTGCGGGCGGCGCTCAACTTCGAGGGCGGCTTCAACGACGGCCTGATCTCGCCGCTCTTCGTGTTCTGCGTCGCCAACCTCGTCTCGGCCGAGGGCGACTCGATCGGCGACCTGCTCCTGAACGCCCTCAAGGGTTCGGTGTACGCGGCGGCCGTCGGCTCGGTCCTCGGCTACCTGGCCGCCCGGCTGGCGGCACGGTCCCTGGCATCCGGCTGGGCCCGGCCCGCGAGCCTGCGCTTCGCGGCCCTGGCGCTGCCCTTCCTGACCTACGCCGCCTCCGTGCTCCTCGGCGGCAACGGCTTCGTCGCGGCGTTCGTCGCCGGCCTGTGGTACGCCCACGGCGCGCACGTGACCGGCGGCGACTCGCTCCACCTCGTGCACGACGTCGGCCAGCTGCTGGCCCTGGCCGTCTGGTACGCCTTCGGGGCACTCACCACGCAGGTGTTCGCCGGCGGCCTCACCGCCCAGCTCCTCGCCTACGCGGTCCTGGTCCTCGTCGTGGCCCGCTTCGTGCCCGTGCTCGCCTCGCTCGCCGGCAGCGGCTTCAGCCGGGCCGAGCGGGTCGCGATCGGCTGGTTCGGCCCGCGCGGCGTCACCTCGATCGTCTTCGCGGTCCTCGCCTACCTCCAGCTTCGGGCGGACGACGCGGCCTTCGTGGTGAACGTGACGGCCGCGACCGTCCTGCTCAGCGTGATCGTCCACGGAGTGACCGGCGAACCCGTCGGCCGCTGGTTCGCGCGGCACCCGCGGCCCGGCGCACCGGCCGCGTCGGCCGACCACGGCCGGTGACGCGGCCCCGCCCCGCCGCCGAGGGCGCGGGCGGGGCCGAGGACGTAGCCGAAGCTCCTACGACGCGGAAGCGCGCCGCCCGCCCTTGCGCCCGGCGCCGTCCGCGGCCGCGCCACGGCCCGACGCCCGGCGCGATCCCGCGCCGGCGCCACCCGCCGTACGCTCGGCGGACCTGCGCGACCCGGAGCCCGCGCCGCCCGCCGTCCGCTCGGCGCCCCGGCGCGAGCCGCCGGCCGAGCCCTGCGCCGTACGGTCCGCCGTCCGGCGCGAGCCCGCCGCACGCTCCGGCGTGCCGGCCGCTCCCGCCTTCGCCGCGGTCCCGTTCGTCCTGCCGCCGCGCTTCGGCGCCGTCGTCTCGGCGGCCGCGCCGCCCTCGCCCCGACGCCGCCGCGGCCGCCGGCCGGGCTCGCCGTCCTTCCGGGCCGGACGGGCCGCCTTCGCCGCCGGAGGCTCCGGCACCTCCAGCGTGACGGGCACCCCGGACGGCTCCCGGGCGCCGGTGAGGTCCGCGAGGACCGGGTCGCCCGACGTGAGACGGGTGGTACGCGGCTGGATGCCCGCGTGCGACATGAGCCGGGCGACCTCCTGCTTCTGCTGGGGCAGGACCAGCGTGACGACGCTGCCCGAACCGCCGGCGCGCGCCGTGCGCCCGCCCCGGTGGAGGTAGTCCTTGTGGTCGGTCGGCGGGTCGACGTTCACGACCAGGTCGAGATCGTCCACGTGGATGCCGCGGGCCGCCACGTTGGTCGCCACCAGCGCCGTCACCTGACCGGTGCGGAACTGGTCCAGGGTGCGGGTCCGCTGCGACTGCGAGCGCCCGCCGTGCAGCGCCGCCGCCCGCACACCCGCGGTCAGCAGCCGCTTGGCGAGCCGGTCGGCGGACCGCTTGGTGTCGAGGAAGAGGATCACCCGGCCGTCCCGCGCCGCGATGCGGGTGGTGACGGCCTTCTTGTCGGTCTCGTCCAGCACGTGGAACAGATGGTGGTCCATCGTGGTGACCGCCCCGGCGGACGGGTCCACGGAGTGCACCACCGGATCGGTCAGGAAGCCCTGCACCAGGCGGTCGATGTTGCTGTCCAGCGTGGCCGAGAACAGCATCCGCTGGCCGTCGCCGCGCACCTGCCGCATCACCTTGGTGATCTGCGGCAGGAAGCCGAGGTCGGTCATCTGGTCGGCCTCGTCGAGGACCGTGATCCGGACCTCGTCCAGCCGGCAGTCCCCGCGTTCCACGAGATCGTTGAGCCGGCCCGGCGTGGCCACGAGCACCTCGACGCCGCGCCGCAGCGCGGCGGCCTGCCGGGAGATCGAGAGACCGCCGACGACGGTCGTCATCCGGAGGTTGACGGCCGTCGCGTACGGGGACAGCGCGTCCGTCACCTGCTGCGCGAGCTCACGGGTGGGCACGAGGACCAGGGCGAGCGGGGCCCGGGACTCGGCGCGCTGACCCGCCGTCCGCGCGAGCAGCGCGAGGCCGAACGCGAGCGTCTTGCCGGAACCGGTGCGTCCACGGCCCAGCAGGTCACGGCCGGCCAGCGAGTTCGGCAGCGTGGCGGCCTGGATGGGGAACGGCTCGGTCACGCCCTGTGCGGTGAGCGTCGCGAGCAGTCCCGCCGGCATGTCGAGGGCACCGAACTCCTCGACCGCGGGGAGAGCCGGGGACGTGTTCTGCGGGAGCCGGAACTCCTTGGGCGCCGCGACGGAGGGAGCGGACGACGGCGTACGGCGGTTCGGCTTCTGGGCCCTGCGGGACATGCGGAGGTATGGCCTTCCTGGAAACAGCACGAACCGGGGTCCGCACGCGTCGTGCGGACCCCGGTCGAGCGGGATGAGCGTCCGGCGATCAGGCGGGGACGATGTTCTCCGCCTGCGGGCCCTTCTGGCCCTGCGTGACGTCGAAGGAGACGCGCTGGCCCTCCTGGAGCTCACGGAAGCCCTGCGTCGCGATGTTCGAGTAGTGGGCGAAGACGTCGGGGCCGCCGCCGTCCTGCTCGATGAAGCCGAAGCCCTTCTCGGAGTTGAACCACTTCACGGTTCCCTGAGCCATGATTTTCTCCTTCTGGTAGGCAGAGGCCCCATCCGGAGATGCCGGGAAAACAAATAATGCGCCTGAGGAAAAGCATTCCCGTCAGGCGCACATAGGTTCATGGGTACCACAACTGCAACTCTTGAACCCTAACACATCGTCCCGGCCGACGTCGCTTCCCCCGTCCCGCCGGAGCCGGAGAGCGGTCATGCGCTAACCTCCCCGCTGTTTCCCTGACCCCGGGACCGCTCCCACGGGGACGGTCGAGGAGAGACAGTGACGCAGTTCGAGGACCAGGTCCCGTTCGTGGTGCGGCTGGAGGCCGACGACCGGCAGGCGCTCTTCGGCAGCGGCAGCCCGCTCGCCTTCCCCGCCAGACAGGTCCTCCTGCGCGAGCACGAACCCTCGACCCACGTCCTGGTCATCCTCTCCGGCTGGGCCAAGGTCACCTCGGCCGCGCCCAACGGCTACGAGGCCCTGCTCGCGCTGCGCGGGCCCGGGGACATCGTGGGGGAGCAGGCCCTGCTCAGCGGACGGCCGCGCGGCGCGACCGTCACCGCGCTCGAAGCGGTCGAGGCGCTCGCCGTCGACGCCGACCGGTTCGGCGCGCTGCTCGACGAACGGCCCGACATCGCACGCAAGCTGCTGGCCCTCACCGCCGACCGCACCCGCGACAGCGACCGGCGGCGCGTGCAGTTCGCCTCCCTCACCGTGCAGGAACGGCTCGCCCTGCTCCTGCTCGAACTGATCCGCACCCACGGCCAGGAGTCGCAGGACGGCGTCCAGCTCACCGCCGGACTCACCCAGAGCGAGCTCGCCGGCTCGGTCGGCGCCTCGCGCGAGGCGGTCGCCCGGCTTCTCAAGCAGTTACGGGACCGGGGCATCGTACGGACCGGGCGGCGCGGTCTCGTCGTCGTACGACCTGACGTACTGCGCCGCATGGCCCGCTCCTCGCACGACTGACCAGGACCGGGGGAGCGGCCCCCGCGGGCCCCGTTCTGTGCACGTGGTCACATTCCCGGTGTGCTAAGTTCCGTCGCCTCCGACTCCCCTCCCCTGGCATCTTCTGTATGCCCAGAAGGCCCCGAACGGGCCCTGTCACCAGCGGAAGGCGGCCATGCGCGAGCCTGTCAACCGGACCATCCTGCTCCTCGACATCGAGCGGTTCAGCCGTCGTGACGACGTGGTGCAGGCCGTCCTGCGGCGCACCCTGAACAAGATCGTGGACCAGACGCTCGAAGCCGCCGGCGTCGAGGCCACCCAGCAGTACCGCGAGGACCGCGGAGACGCCCTGATCGTCCTGCTCAACGGCGACGTGGCGAAGACCGTGCTCCTGCGGTCCCTGCTCACCACCACGCCCGAACTCCTCCACGGGCACAACCTGCTCGCCTCCGACAGCGCCCAGATGCGGCTCAGGATCGTCCTCGCCGCCGGCGAGGTGGCCCACGACCCGCACACCGGCACCACCGGAGGCCTCGTCGGCCACGACCTCAACCAGGCCTGCCGCCTGCTCGACGCCCAGGTGCTGCGCGACGTCCTCGCCGCGCGCCCCGACGAGCACTGCGTACTCGCCGTGAGCGCGCCGGTGTACGAGGGCGTGGTCCGGCACGGACACCGGGGCGTACGGCCGGAGCTCTTCCGGCGGACGGACGTCACCGTGAAGGACGGCGTGCTGCCCGCCTGGATCCACCAGGGCGCCGCGCCCGACTCCGTACCGGCTCCCGACTCCGCGCCGGCCGCCGTGGCCGCGCCCGCCGAGGCTCCGGCGCCCGCCCCGGCCGCGCAGGAACGCCCGGCCGGAGCCGTCTTCCACTTCCACGGCGGCGCTCCCGTGGTCCACGGCTCCCTCGTCGGCGGCGACCTGCACGGCGTGAGCGGCGGCGAGGTCACCGGCGACGTCGTCCTCGGCGGCACGCGGAACGTGACCGGCGGCAAGGACGAGGACGGAGGCCGTTCGTGAACGCGCCCGCGGACCCGCAGGACCACCCCGACCCGCAGCGCCCGGCGGCCCCGGCCGCCACGCCCCAGCCGCCCGACGCGGCCGCCGAACCGGCCGCCGGGAAAGAGGAGTTAACGGACGCGGACACCGAGACCGAGACGGAACACGCCTGGGACTCCCGCCGCGACCTCTACCGGCACAGCCCCGGCATCATGCTCGGGCAGTCCGCCCGGATCGGCGGCTCCCTGGTCGGCGGCGACCAGCACGGCGTCAGCGGCGGCCAGGTCACCGGAGACGTCATCCTCGGCGGCAGCAAGGTGGAGTACCACCTCGGCGGCGACACCGAGGAGCGCTCCGGCGAGATTCCGAGCGCCGAAGTCGAGGCCCTCGCCCGGCACTTCGTCCACCCGCCCGCCGAACGCGACGGCGACGGCCCGGGCCGCGGTACGGCGCCCGACGCCGGTGCGGCGCTCGCCGGCGGTGCGACGTTCTCAGCCCCCACCGGCCCCGCCGCCCGTACCACGCCCTCCGACCCCACCGGCCCCGCCGACCGCGTGGCGACCACCGACCGGATGGCGCACGCCGACGGCATGACGACCACCGACGGCCGCGGCGCGGACGAACCGTGGGAGCCCGGCAGCCCGTTCGCCCTCGCGCTCGCCTCACTGCGAGAACACCGCCTCGCCATCCTCTCCGGCCCCGCCACCACCGGCCGCCGGGCCGCCGCCCTCATGCTGCTCCGCGCGGCCGGCGCCCGCTCCTACCGGGCCCTCGACCCCGCCCTCCCGCCCGGCCGGCTCGTCGGCGAACTCCGCGAAGGCTGCGGCCATCTCGTCGCCGACTTCGCCACCAGCGCCGAACGGCCCGTGCACGAGCACCACGTCCGGGCCCTCAGCGAGCGGCTCCACGCCACCGGCGGCCACCTCGTCCTCGTCGTCGGGCCCCACCCCGTCGTCCACGGCGGCGTCACTCCCGTCGCCTGGCGCGCGCCGGAGCCTGCCGCGCTGCTCGCCGGACACCTCAGGAACCGTGACCTGGGCGGCCGGACCGTGGCCGAACTGCTCGAACTGCCCGAGGTACGGGCGGTCCTCGCCCACCACCGGCCGGTCGCCGACACCGCCCGCTTCGCCGAACGCGTCGCCGGCCACGCCCGCGGCACCGTGTCCCTGGCCGAACTCGGCGCCTTCGGCCACTACGCCGCCGAACGCCAGGTCCGCGCCTGGTTCGACAGCACCGACCACACCCTGCACGACAAGGCCTTCCTCATCGCCCTGGCCACCTTCGACGAGGCTCCCTACCCGCTCACCGCCGAGCTGAGCGACGTCCTCTACGGCCTCCTCCAGCGCATCGAGAACCCCGGCGAGCCCGCCCGCATCCCGGTCTTCGGCACCTCCAGCGCCCAGCGCGTCGAGCAGGCACTCGCCGACCGCTACCAGGAGCCGGAGGAGACCGAGTGGGGACCGGTGCTCCAGACCAAGGTGCAGTTCCGGGACCGGCTGACCGCCATCACCCTGCTGCGCGAGGTGTGGACCGGCCATCCCTCCGCCCGGCCCGCGCTCGTCGCCTGGCTGCGCCGCCTCGCCGACGACCCGCGGCCCGTCGTCCGCACCCGCGCCGCCGCCACCGCCGCCGTCATGGCCGAGGCCGACCTGCCCTCCGCGATGGCGCTCCTCATCCGCTCCTGGGCCGCCGACCGGCGGCTGCGCGCCCGCCTCGCCGCCGCCAACGCGCTGGCCCTCGCCCACCACCTCGGCGCCCCGCACGTCTCGCGCATCCTCGCCGAGTGGTGCACCGCCCCGGACCACCGGCTGCGCTGGACCGCCGTCCGCGGCTACGCCCTGGCCGGCGACGCCTTTCCCCGCGAGGCGCTCGCGGCGCTCACCGAGGCCGCCCGCGCCATGGAGGCCCGCGGCGGACCCGCCCGCGGCTGGACGGAGGAGCGCAACGACCTCGCGGGCTCCGCCGCCACCCTGCTGCTCGCCGCCGGACAGCAGGCGTCCGCCCGCGAGGACTGGGACACGGCCGCCGGCCTGTGGAGCGCCCTGCCGCCGCTCGTCCGCGGCGCCACTAGGGACTTCGTCCTGCGCACCACCGTCCACGCCTGCGGCCCCACGGACGGCCCCGCCGGCACCGGACGCCCGCTGCTGCTCGACCTGTTCGCCCGGGCCGACCCGGCGCCCGGTACGGACGGAGCGGTCCTGCGGCACGCCCTCGCCGCCCTGTGGCGCGGCGTCCTGGGCGACCCGATGTGCTCCGCCTCCGGACTCACCACCTTGCGCCAGTGGATCCGCGCCGCCGCCGACGACCCGGGAGCCGAGGCCGCGCTCGCCGAACTGCTGCCGCTGCTCGCCGTCTCCACCGAGGACCACCGGCGGCTCGCCTACCTCCTGGAGAACCTGCGCGCCGACGGCGAGGCCGCCCCGCCTCCCGTGGCCCTCCGGCTGCGCGCCCTGCTGTCCGCACCGCACGCGGACCCCCGAACCCCGGCCGCCACCTCCTCCCGGTGAACCCGGTGAGCCCGTCCCAAGGAGCAGCGTCACCATGATGAGCCAGCCGCCCCAGTGGCAGCAGGACGCCAACCGTCACTCCGTCCTCGTCGACCCGGTCGTCACGATCCAGGAGCTGTCCCGCTTCAAGCCGCTGCGTGCCACCCGCATCGACCACGCCCTCGTCTTCACCACCTCGCAGGGCGCGCTCGACACCTATCTGCCGCCGAGCCGCCCCAGCCGTACGGAGCTCGCCACCCGGCGCTGGACCAGCGTGTACGAGGTCGACATGGGCCGGCACGAGGCCACCGCCGTCCTCGCGCTCACCAGCCAGAACGACGCCTTCCTCTTCGAGGTGTCCCTCAGCTGCACCTGGCAGGTCCTCGACCCGGCCGCCTTCGTCGCCAGCGGCGAGCGCAACGTGCCCGCCATGGTGCAGCGCCTGGTCGAACGGGCCGTGCGGCCCGTGCTCCGCGGTTACGCCATGGAGGACAGCGCCGCCGCCGAACTCCACGCCCGCAAGGCCCTCGAAGCCGGCGGACCGCTGGGCGTCACCGCCGGACTCGAGATCCGCTGCGGGCTGCAGATCCGGCGCGACGAGGCGGCCCTCGAACAGGAACGCCAGCTGCGCGAGATCGAGTTCGCGCGCCGCAAGCTCGAACCCCAGCACGCCCTGCTCATGCGCGAGGACGAGCTCGCGGCGCAGCGCGCCCTCGCCCAGGGCGAGCAGCAGCACCGCGTCGAACTCCAGCGGCAGGCGCTCGACCACGAGCGCAGCCTCGCCCGCGGCCGCCAGGAGCTGGAACTCCAGGAGATCGAGGCCAAGAAGATCGAGTACTACGCCTACTACCTGGAGCGCGGCGGGCCGGCCGCCATGGCCTTCCAGCTCGCCCGGCACCCCGAGGACGCGCGCCTCGTCATGGAGAACCTCCGCCAGGACCAGCTGCTGACCATGCAGAACCAGCTGACCGTCGCCCTCCAGGCGCTCGGCGGCGGCCCGGGCGGCCTGGAGGAGCACCAGCTGGACGAGCCGCGCCGGCTCGCCGCGAACGTCATCAAGGAGGTGCTGAGCGCGAAGCTCTCGCAGGGCTCGCTCGCCCAGCCGCTGCCGCCCGCCGTCGAGGCGCCGCCCGTCCCGCCGGTGCCGCCGGTTCCGCCCGCGCCGCCGGAGCCGCAGGCCGCTCCCGAGCCGCCGGCGACGTCGCACGACGCGGACGGCACGGACGGCGGGGAGGGCACGCCGCCGCCTGCGCCGGAGGACGGGCCGGTCTTCGGCTACCCGTCCCCGCCGCCGCTGCCTCCGCTGCCGCCGCAGTCCACGCAGCCCCCGCGATGAGCGCCGCCACCGCACCGGAACCGCGGGCCCGCGGCACCGCCGAGCGCCTCCTCGCCGAACTCCGCCTGGAGGCCGCCCGCGCCGACACCAAGGGCTCGGTCCTCGTGGCCGCCCAGGGCATGGCCGCCGCCGCGCTCGTCGGCGTCCTCGCCACCCGCGGCTGGCGCCCGGCCGAACTCTCCGGGCCCGGCCAGGCCCTGTGGTGGACGGGAGCCGTCTGCTTCCTCGCCTCGCTCGTCTCGTTGCTCATGGCCGTCCTGCCCCGCTACCGGCGGGCCGGCTGGCGCCCGGGCGCCCCGCTCACCCACTTCGCGGACATCCGCGGCGCGGCCCGCCGCGGCCCCGCGGTCCTGGAGGAGGCGCTGCGGGAGACCGACCGCGCTCCCCGGGCCGCGCTCCTCGCCTCGCTCACGGAGAACAGCCGGATCGTCGCGATCAAGTACGGCTGGCTGAGGGCCGGTCTGGCCGGCTTCACGGCGGCCCTGGTGCTGCTGCCCGGCGCGCTGCTCGCCGGCTGAGTCCGCCGCGCCCGCGACGCGGCGCCGCCGGCGACTCGTATCGACACGGAACCGTCAGGAGACCCATCGTCATGTCCGACCACGAGGACGTCCCTCCGCCGCCGTACCCCGGCGACGAGCCCCCGCCCCCGTCCTACCCGGGCGAGGAGCCGCCCGCCTACCCGCAGGCCGCGCCGCCCGCGTATCCGGGAGAGGGTCTCGGCGAGGCGCCGCCGCCCGCGTATCCCGCCCGTCCCGCCGAGGTGCTCACGGCGTTACGCGACGCGCCGCCGCCGGCGTATCCCGGTGAGGCGGTGCCGCCGCCGAGGTCGCACGAGCCGCCGCCCGCCCTCCCTCCCGCGCCGCTCCCTCCCGCGCCCCTCCCACTCCCGTCACAGCCACAGCCGCAGCCGCCCGTGCCTCCGCAGCCCGCGGCGCCTCCGCGGCTCGCCGCACCTCCTCAGCCCGTACCGCCCCCGCCCGTGGCACCTCCGCCGCCGTCCCCCTGGCCGGCGCCGGCCGTGGACCACGACGACCTGGCCCTGGACCAGGGTCGACGGATGGTGAAGGCCGTCCAGCGGGGCATCGACGGCGCCGCGCTGTCCCACCTCCTCGTGACCGTGCCCATCGGACTGATCAGCCTGGCCGTGGTCGCCCTGGTGTCCGGCATGGTCAACCCGTTCCTCGCCGTGGTCGTGCCGGTGGCCTGGCTGCTGTCCGGGCCGCTCGTCTTCCACCGCACGGTCGAAGCGGCCATCGCCCGGCGCCTGTTCGGGATGCGCAGGCCCACTCCGGAGGAGGCCCGGCGGCTGGACGTCGTGTGGGAGCAGGTGACCCGGCGGGCCGGCGTGGACCGCGAGACGTACGAACTCTGGATCCAGGAACGCACCGAGCTGAACGCCACGGCCGCCGCCGGACACATCGTGGCGGTCACCCGGCACGCGATGGAACGGCTCCCCAACACCCGCCTCGCGGCGATCCTCGCCCACGAACTCGGCCACCACGTGGGCGGGCACACCTGGGCGGCGATGCTGGCCGACTGGTACGCCCTGCCCGCGCGCGCGTCCGGCCGGGCGATCCTGGCCCTGCTGTTCCTGCTCTTCCGCACCAAGAACTGGGCCGGCATCGCCTGCGGCGGCTGCCTGTCCCTGACGATCCTCCAGTTCCTCTTCCTCATGACCTTCGTGGAGGGAATGTGGTGGCTCGTCCTGCCGGTGGCCGCGGCCCCGCTCCTCATCCGATGGCTGCACCGGCGGGCCGAGTTCCGGGCCGACGCGTACGCGGTGGGGCTCGGCTTCGGTGAGGCGCTGGAGGACGTCCTGACGGCCGACGCCGTCGTCGCCGTCCCCGGCGCCCCGCCCTACGCCCCGACGCCGCCGCCTGCGGGCGCCGTGCCGGCCTTCCCGCACCAGCCGTACCCGCCCGCGCCTCCCGCTCCCCAGCAGGCCCCGGCCCCGCCCGGCGGCCGCCTCGCGGCCAGGGCCGCCCACACCAACGCCGAGGCCCGCCTCCGCAACGTACGCCTGGTCATGTCCCAGCAGAACCGCCGTACGGTCTAGGACCGTCAGTCCCGGTGGGCCACCGAGGCGAGGTAGCGGGCGTACTCGTCGAGGGCGGCCGAGGCCTGGGCGTCGTCGCGGTCGATCAGCCAGTTGAGCGTCAGGCCGTCGAGGACGCTCAGCCCGTGGCGGGCGAGGACGTCGAGGTCGACGGTCCAGGTGATGCCCGTCGCGCCCGCCATCGCCTCCAGATGGGCCCGGTTGACGGCCTGGTAGTGGCGGTACTGGCGGCGGGCCAGGTCCGTGAGACCGGGCTGGCGCAGGGCGTACTGGGTGAGTTCGTACGTCACGAGGTGCTCGGCGGGCCGGGCGCGGACCTGGTCCCAGTAGGAGTGGAGGGTCGAGCGGAACGCCTCGTACGGAGCTGCGCCCTCGGTCCGGACGGCCTCGGACGGCAGGTTCCGCTCCATGATCCGCTCGATCACGGTCTGGAACAGCTCCTCCTTGGAGCGGAAGCAGTAGTGGAAGGCGCCCAGCGGCACGCCGGCCTCGGTGACCACGGCCCGCGTGGTCGTCTTCGCCACGCCGTCCCGGATCATCACGCGGATCGCCGCCTCCGCCAGCTGCTCGCGGCGCTCGTCGGCGGACAGTCGCGGCATCGGACTCCCTCGGGCTGATCGGGTGTTTCGGGCGGTGCGGGTGGTGCTGGCGGTGCGGGCAGGGCCCGCGGTGCCGCCGGTGCCTGCGGGACACCGGGGCCTGCCAACGTACCGGAAGACCCGCCCGGACAAGGCCCCGAGAAGGCCCCGAGAAGACCCCGAGAAGGCCCCGAAGGGTCTCTCGCGGGCGGCCTAGAGGAAGGCCTGGCCCTCGCCCCGGTAGGTCGGCACCGCGTCCACGATCCGGTCGCCCTCCACGAGGTGGAGGGTGTCGACCCGCTCGCACAGCTCGCCGGCCTTGGCGTGCCGGAACCACACCCGGTCGCCCATCCGCAGGGTGTCCGCCGCGGGCCCGGCGAGCGGTGTCTGGACCTCGCCCGCGCCCTCGGCCGGCAGCAGTCGCAGGCCCGCCGGATGGACGGGCACGGGCAGCCGGTCCGGTCCCGCGGCGCCCGACGCCGCCCAGCCGCCGCCGAGCACGGTGACGTGACCCGGAGCCGGGCGCCGTACGACGGCCAGCGCGAAGAAGGCGGCGGGCAGCGGCCGGAAGCCGC
The DNA here is from genome assembly GCF_044544825.1 of Streptomyces sp. NPDC053493. Taxonomy (NCBI): domain Bacteria; kingdom Bacillati; phylum Actinomycetota; class Actinomycetes; order Kitasatosporales; family Streptomycetaceae; genus Streptomyces; species Streptomyces sp. NPDC053493. The sequence goes on along the minus strand of NZ_JBITXS010000002.1, from coordinate 407,925 downwards.
GGTAGTGGTCGAACAGCGTCGGGGCGTACAGGCCCGAGCCGGCGCCGAGTTCGGTGACCGCGGGCTCGGCGGAGGTGCTCTCCAGGCTGCCGGTGCCGCCGCCGTTGACGAACTCCAGCGGCGCGACGGACCGTACGGCGCGGATCGCGGCGGCGCGGCGGGCACGCAGCTCCTGCGCGGAGACCTTCTGCACCAGCCGCACCGCCGTGCGCATCGGCCGTGCCTGGCCGGGCTGGTCGTCGCCGACGCCGGCGATCTGGCCCTCGTACGACATGACGCCGACGAGCCGCAGCCGCGGCCGGGACAGCACGGTGAGCGCCAGTGCGCGGGCCTGCTCGGGCGCGTGGAGCGGCGAGCGGCGCATGCCGAGGTGGACGCGGCCGCCGAGGAGCCGGAGCGAGGCGTCGAGGTCGAGACAGACCCGTACGGGCGGCCCGGAGGGGCCGAGCGCCTCGGCGAGCAGGTCCAGGTGCTCCAGGGAGTCCACCATCACCGTGATCCGGGCCGCGGCGGCCTCGTCGGCGGCAAGTTCGCGCAGCGCGGGCACGTCGGCCGTCGGATAGCCGACCAGGACGTCGGCGTCGGGGTTGCCGCGGGCGAGCCACAGCGCCTCGGGCAGCGTGAAGGCGAGGATCCCGGAGAAGCCGGGCAGCCGCAGCACGTCGTCGATCAGGGCCCGGCAGCGCAGCGACTTGCTGGCCAGCCGGACCGGCTTGCCGCCGGCGCGGCGCACCATCTGCGCGGCGTTGGCCCGCAGCGCGCCCAGGTCGACCACGGCGAAGGGCGGCCGCAGTTCGGCCGTGGCCTGCTCCAGGTCGGCGAACCCGGCGGCGCGCCCGGTCCCGGTCAGCCGGTGCGAGGTGTCCGTGTCCGCGCCCGTGCCGACGCCGGTGTCCGTAGCCACGCCCGTGCCCGTGTCCACGCCCGTGTCCGTGCCCGCACCCGCGTCGGCGAGGGCGTGGCCTTCGGCGGTGTCGGAGGCTGCGCTTCCCATGGCGTACGGCCCTTCCGTCGTCCGGTCGAGGAGCCGCCACGGTCTCTTGGTCGACCGTCCAAGTCAAGAGGCGGGAACCCTTGACTTGGACGGTTGTCCAAGTTCAGTCTTCCCCGGACGCCCGGTCCGGACGAGACCGGCGCGGCCGGGTGAGACGATGAGACGGCGGGAGGACCTGGCATGAGCGACGTGTGGCGCAACTGGGCCGGAAACGAGGAGGCCCGCCCCCGGCGGATCCGGCGCCCGGCGGACACCGAGGCGGTCGCCGAGGCGGTCAAGGCCGCGGTACGGGACGGGCTGCGGGTCAAGGCCGTCGGCTCGGGCCACTCCTTCAGCGCCGTCGCCGTCGCTCCCGACGTCCAGCTCCGGCTCGACGGCCTCGACGCCCTGCACGCGGTCGACCCCGGCACCGGTCTCGTCACCGTCGGCGCGGGCATGCCGCTGTGGAAGCTCAATCCGCTGCTCGCCGCGCACGGCCTCGCCCTGGAGAACATGGGAGACATCGATCGCCAGACCGTCTCCGGCGCCATCTCCACCGGCACCCACGGCTCCGGCATCCGCTTCGGCGGCATCGCGACCCAGGTGCGGGCGCTCGAACTCGTCCTGGCCGACGGCACCGTGACCACCTGCACGCCCACCGAACGGCCCGAGCTGTTCGCGGCGGCCCGGGTCGGCCTCGGCGCGCTCGGGATCCTCACCCGCGTCACGCTCCAGACCGTGCCGCTCTTCGCGCTGCACGCCCGCGACGCGGCGATGCCGGCCGCCGAGACCCTGGAGCGCGCCCAGGAACTCGCCGACACCCACGACCACTTCGAGTTCTTCTGGTTCCCGCACAGCGACGTCACCCTCACCCGCCGCTTCGAGCGGCTGCCGGGCGACACTCCGCTCGCCCCGATCGGCGCCTTCTCCCGGCGCCTCGACGAGGCCGTCAGCGGGCCCGGCTTCGAGGCGCTGAACCGGATCGGCACCCGCTTCCCGCGCCTCGTCCCGCCCATCACCCGCTTCGCGGCGCGCGCCATGTCCTCACGGACCTGGACCGACCACGCCTACCGGATCTTCGCCTCGGTGCGCGACGTCCGCTTCCACGAGGGCGAGTTCGCGATCCCGCGCGAGCACGCCGTGGACGCGCTGCGCGAGATCCGGCGGTGGGTCGACACCCACGAGGAGCCGGTCTCCTTCCCGCTGGAGGTCCGCTTCGCGGCCGCCGACGACATCTGGCTCTCCACCGCGCAGGGCCGCGACACCTGCTACATCGCCTTCCACCAGTACCACCGGATGCCGTACCGCCGGTACTTCGACGCCTGCCAGCGGATCCTCGGCGAGCACGGCGGCCGGCCGCACTGGGGCAAGATGCACGACCTCGACGCCGCCCGGCTCCGGCCCCGCTACCCGCACTTCGACGACTTCGTCGCCCTGCGCGACGCCCTCGACCCGGCCGGCGTCTTCGCCAACCCGTACCTCGACCGCGTCCTCGGCCCGGCTCCCGAGGGCCGTTCCTGACCTGGCCTCCGCCTCAGCCGAGGAACGCCGGCGCCAGACCCGCCGTCAGCAGCCGTGCCGGGCGCCCGGAGCCGTCGGCCGGGACCGTGTAGAGGTCCGCGCCGTAGTCGCCCGGCAGGGAGTACGCGACCGTGCGGTCGTCCAGCCACACCGCCTGGTCGTCGACGCTGCGGGTCTCGGCCAGCGCGGTCTCCCGCCCGGTCGCGAGGTCCAGGGCGTACGGCCGCCAGGGCGCGTCGGCCGGCGCGCCCGCGACCCGCTTCTTGTACACGATCCGGGTCTCGTCCGGAGACAGGGACGGGCACTCGACGTTCCGGTGGAGCGTGGTGACGGTGCGCCGCGCCAGGTCGCCGCGGACCAGGTAGGTCTGCCCGCCGGTCGCCATCGTCGCGTAGAAGTGCACGTCGTCGCGGGAGAAGGTGACGCCCCAGAAGTTGGTGTCGGCGGCGTGGTGCTCCGTGCCGTCCTTCACCACCCGGAACTCCTCCAGCGACTCGGTGAGCGCGCCGGAGCGGGTGTCCAGGACGGCGGTCCGGGTGGAGAAGTCGGAGCCCGCGTACGAGTCGCCGCCCACGAACACCGTCCACGCCACCAGCCGGCCCGACGGCGAGACCCGGGCCCGGGTGGGAATGCCCGGCAGCGGGTAGTGCGCGCGCTCCTTGAGGCCGGCGTCCAGGAGCACCGCGCGATACGTGTCCTGGACGGCGCCGCGCTCGGCCCGCAGACAGATCCCGGTGCCGGCGGCGGCGTGGAAGCGCAGGCACGTCACACCGGACGAGGTGCGCGGGCCCGCGGGCGCGCCGGCCGGGACGGTCACCAGCTCGTCGCGGTGCGGGCCCCAGGCCATGTTGCGGAAGACGATCCGGCGGGCGGCGCCGGGCGCGAGGGAGACCGGTCCTGCCGTCACCGCCGGGCCGCCCGCCTGCGGCCGGTCCTTCTCGGCGGCCCGGTCGGAGGCGTGCAGCAGCGAGGCGGTGGCCACGCCGCCGAGCACGGCGAGCGTCGCGATCAGGACGAGCAGTTTGCTGCGCAGGGTCATGCGGGGTCTTCCTTCGGTACGGGAGGAGTGGCCGCGGGCCGCAGCGCGAGGGCGGCCAGCACGCACACCGTGAGCGCGGCGGTCGCCGTGCCGAGCGCCGTGCGGTCGCCCCACGCGGTCCACGCCGCGCCGAACGCGATCGAGCAGCCGAACCGGGCGAGCGCCTGTCCCGTCTGGATCAGGGCGAGCCCGGAGGAGCGCAGCTCGGCGGGGACGGAGCCGGCCGCGGCCGCCATCAGGACACCGTCGGTCGCCGCGTAGAAGGCGCCGTGCAGCGCCAGGACCAGCCAGGGGAGCGCGGCGCCGTGCCAGCCGCTGAGCAGCGCGCCGTAGGCGAGGAGCAGGGCGCCGTGGCCGCCGAGGAAGACCCGCCGGCTGCCGATCCGGTCGGCGAGCCGGCCGAGCGGCACGGCGAGCAGCAGGAAGGCGGCGGCGGTGCCGAGCGGCAGCAGCGCGAACCAGCGGTCGGGGACGCCGAGGCGCCGCTGCAGCAGCAGATAGACGAACGAGTCGCTGACCGTGGCGAGGCCGAGCAGCACGGCGACGACGGCGAGGCGGCGCACGTCGCGGATCCGGAGCAGGGCGAGGGCGGCCTTGAGCGAGGGGCGCGGCGCCTCGGCGGAGGCGGGTGCCGACGGTGCCGACCGTGCGGGCCGTGCCGGCGGTGTCGGCCGTGGCGGGCGCGACGGTACGAACAGGACCAGGACCAGCACGCCGGCGGCGGCCACGCAGAAGCTGACCGTGAACACGGCGTCGTAACCGTCCACGGTCTGACGCAGGATCAGGAAGGCGGTCAGCGGGCCGATCAGGGCGCCGGCGGTGTCCATCGTCCGGTGCACGCCGAAGGCCCGGCCGCGGGACTCCTCGGGCGAGGCCAGCGAGATCAGGGCGTCGCGCGGCGCCGTGCGCAGGCCCTTGCCGGTGCGGTCGGCGGCGAGCACGGCGCCGATCAGCGGCAGCGAGGCCGCGACCAGGAGCAGCGGCTTGCACAGCGCGGACAGGCCGTAGCCGAGCAGCGCCACCGTCTTGTGGCGGCCGCCCCGGTCGGCGAGGTGCCCGCCGACGAGCCGCACGAGCGCGCTGAAGCCGTTGTAGACGCCGTCGAGCAGGCCGAACCCGAGCGGCGAGAGGCCGAGCCCGGAGACCAGGTAGAGCGGCAGCACGGCCGCGACCATCTCCGAGGACACGTCCGTGACGAGGCTGACCGTGCCGAGCGCGAGCACGGTCGGGGCGACGGCGTGGCGCCGCCGCCCGGAACCGGGGTTCCGGGCGGCGGCGGGCGCGGCCGTCGCGGGAGTGCTGCGACTGTCCGCTACGTACACGTCAGGACGTCCAGATGCCCGTGATCGGGGTCGCGTTGGCGGCCTGTCCGGCGTGCGAGGTGCCGTACATGTCCTCGATGGTGCGCAGCACGTTGTAGTGGTTGTACGTGGTCGAGGACGTGGCGCCCGGGGTGACCTGCTGGCCGTAGAAGACCGTCGGGATCTTGTTGCCGGCGAGCCGGTTGTCCTCGTCGAAGGTGACGACGAGCAGGCTGTTGTGGGTCTTCGCCCAGGTCGCGTAGGCGCCGAGGTTGTTCTTCAGCCAGGTGTCACCGGTGCCGACCGAGCAGTCGTGCATGTCGCTGCACAGGTTCGGGACGACGAAGGACACCTGCGGCAGCTTCGTGAAGTCGGTCGGGAACTGCGCGAAGGTGTAGGCCGACGAGGTCGGGACGTTGGAGAAGCCGAACCAGGGGTTGTGCTTGCGGGCGTACTTGCCGCTGCTGCACGTCGTCGAGCCCTGGCTGGGCAGCGTCTCGTTGTAGCTGGCCCAGGTCTTGCCGGCGGCGATCAGCTCGGAGGCCAGGTTGGGCGCGGACGAGAAGCCGGGCGTGTAGCAGCTGTCGTCCGTGATGCCCTGGGTGGAGCCCGAGAACAGCGCGAAGTAGTTGGGCTGGCTGGGGTGCGTCTGGGCGTACGACTGCGTGAGGTTGGCCCCGCCGGACTTCAGCGAGTTGATGTACGGGGCGCTGGAGCTGCCGATCACCTGGCTGTAGGCGTGGTTCTCGAAGACCACGACGACCACGTGGTCGGGCGTGGGCACGGTCGCCGCGGCCTGGGCCGAGGACGTACCGCCGAATCCGGCCCACAGGCCGATCGACGCGGCGGCGAGGCCGAGGGCGGACAGAAGGGCGGTGCGGCGTTTGGTGGGCGCGCCGGACACGGTTGCCTCCGGTTGAAGGGGGACGGCTGGGGGCGGTGCAACCGAAGGCTAGGAGTGAGCATGACAACGTGGAAGATGCACGGAGTAAAGAGCGGGGAAACGTCTCGTGCCGCACCGCACCCGCGCGCGCCGTCGGACGGGCCCGCTCGGCGGGCGCCCTCCGGCGTACGCGGCCTGCGGCGCCATGCGTACGGTGTGGCCACATGCGTACGGTGCGGCGCCATGCGTCCGGTGCGGCGCGCGCTCACGTCAGGGCCGGAGCGCGCGCCCACGTCAGGGCCAGAGGCGGTGCCGCTGCCAGGCGGCGCCTTCCCTCTCGTACCGCAGCCGGGTGTGGGCGCGGGCAGCGTCGGCCTGCCAGAACTCGACCACGTCCGGGACGACGGTGCGGAGCGTCCAGGCGGGTCCGACGAGGCCGGGCTCCGCCTCGATCCGGGCGAGGCCGTCGCGCAGGGCGCGGTCGCGCGCGGCCGGGTCGGTCAGGTAGCGGCTCTGCCGGCCGAGCAGGGCCTCCGCGCGGGCGGTTGCGCCACGGGCGAGGAAGTCGGCCGCCGACCGCTCGGCGGGCTCCGTCCGGACGGCGCCGCGGACCCGGACCTGCCGGCCGAGCTCGGCCCAGTAGAAGGTGAGCGCGGCCCGGGGCGTCGCGGCGAGCTGCACGCCCTTGGGGCTCGCGGCATGAGCCGCGAAGCGGAAGCCCTCGGGGCCGACGTCCTTCAGGATCAGCACCCGGGCGTCCGGGTCGCCGGACTCGTCGACGGTCGAGAGCGTCATGGCGTGCGGGTCGGGCACACCCGCCTCGACCGCTCCGGCCAGCCAGTCGAGGAACAGCTCCGTCGGCTCCGCCGGCACCCGGTCCGTCGCGAACCCGGGCAGCGGGCGCGCGAACACCTCGATGCCGCGCAGCCAGTCACGCACCGAGCCGGAGTCGGATCCGGAGTGGGAGCGGTCGGCGGCCGGGCCGGAGCCGGGGGCCGGGGTGGTGGGGGAGTCGTCGTTCACCGTGCTCATGCCGTCCGCTTCTCCTTCTCGTCGGTCCGTCAGAGCGTCACGACCGTCGCCTCGGTCGCCTTGACGCTGGTCCATACGAACACACCGTCGGCGAGACCGAGTTCGGCCGCCGCCTGAGGCGTGATCTCGGCAACGAGGTCCGGCGCCCGGTCGGAGGTGACCAGGACCCGCAGCCTGCTGCCGCTCGTGGTGATCTCGCGTACGGTGCCGGGCCACACGTTACGGGGGCTGCCCTCGGGCTTCTCGCGGTGGACGGCCACCGCCTCGGGCGCGATCACGGCCAGCGCCTCGGTGCCGGGCGTCAGCGGCTCGGCCGTGACCAGCGTGCCGCCGCCCGGCAGCGCGAGGCCCTCGGCGGTCGCGGTGCCGGGCCAGGCGTTGCGGCCGAGCATCCGCGCGACCCACGGCGAGTGCGGATGGCGGGTCACCTCGGCGGGCGGGGCGTCCTGGAGCGCGCGGCCCTCGTCGAGCACGAGGACGCGGTCGGCGAGCGAGACCGCCTCCACCGGGTCGTGGGTGACGATCAGGCAGACGCCGCCGAATCCGGCCAGGTGCGTGCGCAGGGTGTGCCGGACGTGGGCGCGGGTGGTCTGGTCGAGCGCGGCGAGCGGCTCGTCGAGGACGAGCAGCCGGGGCCGGGCGGCCAGCGCCCGGGCCAGGGCCACCCGTTGGGCCTGCCCACCGGACAGCTGGGCGGGCCGGCGGTGCGCGAGCCGGCCGACGCCGAGCCGGTCGAGCCAGAGCTGTGCCGCCCGGCGGGCCTGCGCCCTCGGCACTCCTTGCGCCCGCAGCCCGTACGCGGTGTTCGCGAGGGCCGTCAGGTGCGGGAACAGGGCGCCGTCCTGCGGCACCCAGGCGACGTGCCGACGGTGCGGCGGCAGCGCGGTGACGTCGGCGTCGCCGAGCCGGAGCGTGGCGTGGGCCCGGGGCGTGAGGCCGAGCAGGGCCCGCAGGAGCGTCGTCTTGCCGGCGCCGTTCGGGCCGACGACGGCGATGGTGGTGCCCGGTTCGGCGTCCAGGGTGAGCCGGGTGAAGCCGGTGACCTCCGCGTGCAGCGCCCAGCGCTGCTCCTCGCCGCCGGAGGCGTCCGGCGGGTCGGCGCCGGCCGGACCGGTTTCGGACGTCAACGAGGCGGGCGTCACCGACGCGGACGGCACCCAGGCCGGTGCACCGTCGTCGGGTCCGGTGTCGTCGGGCCCGGCGTCGGCGACCGGGCGGGTGCGCCGGTCCGCCGGCGCTCCCGTCCAGCGGCCGCGCAGCGCGACGAGCACGGCCATGGCGATGGCGAGCAGCAGCAGCGAGACGGACGTCGCCGCCGCCGGCTCGTCCTGGAGCAGCAGATACACCTGGAGCGGCAGGGTCTGGGTGGTGCCCGGCAGGTTCCCGGCGAAGGTGATCGTGGCGCCGAACTCGCCGAGCGCCCGGGCCCAGGTGAGCGCCGCGCCCGCGATCAGCCCGGGCGCCACCATGGGGAGCGTGACGGTGAAGAACACCCGGACCGGCGAGGCGCCGAGGGACGCCGCCGTCTCCTCGTACCGCGGCCGCAGCCCGCCGAGCGCGCCCTCCAGGCTGATGACGAGGAAGGGCATCGCCACGAACGTCGCCGCGAGGACGGCGCCGGAGGTGTGGAACGGCAGCGTGACGCCGAAGGTGTCCTCCAGCCACGGCCCGAGGAGCCCGCGCCGGCCGAAGGCGAGCAGCAGGGCGACACCGCCGACGGTCGGCGGCAGCACCATCGGAAGCAGCACCAGCGAGCGGACCAGCGCCTTGCCCGGGAAGGACACGCGGGCGAGCAGCCAGGCGAGCGGGACACCGAGGAGCAGCGAGAGCCCCAGTGCCCAGAACGACACGACCAGGCTGAGCCGCAGCGCCTCGACGGTCGCCGGCGAGGTGAGGTGCCCGCCGAGTTCGCTCCACCGGGTCCGTACGAGGATGCCGAGCAGAGGAAGCGTCAGGAAGGCCACGGCCAGGAGCGCGGGCAGGGCCAGCGCGAGCGGCGGACGGGCGCCGGACCGGCGGGCGAGGGCCTGCGGCGTGCGCGGTGCGCGAGGGGCATGAGGGCTGCGCGGGGCGAGCGGGTCACGCGGGCTGCGAGGGGCTTCGGGGCGGAGCGAGCCTGATCGTTTCATCGGTGGTCCAGGAGACGGGGGAAGGAGGAGGCGCCCGTTCCCCCCGTAGAACGGGCGGCCCCTCGGCATCGGGAAGGCGGCGGGCGGCGTGCGCCCGCCGCCGCTGCGACCGCTACGGCTTCTGGAAGCCGGCGTCCTGGAGGATCTTCTGGCCCTCGGGCGAGGAGAGCCAGGCGACGAACGCGGCGGCTGCCTGGGAGTTCTTCGAGTCCTTCAGCGTGGCCGCCGGGTACTGCGCGACGGCGTTCTGCGCGTCGGGGATCTCGACGGCCTCGACCTTGCCCTTGGCGCTCTCGGCGTCGGTCTTGTAGACGAGGCCGGCGTCGGCCTCGCCGAGCTCGACCTTGCTGAGCACGGCGCGCACGTTCGGCTCCTGGGAGACCGGCTTCACCGTGATCTTCTGGGCGTCGAGGATCTTCTTGCTGTACTTGCCGGCGGGCACCTCGGGCGCGGCGAGGACGACCTTGAGCTTGGTGTCCGCGAGGTCCTTCAGCTCGTCGACCTTGAAGGGGTTGCCCTTGCCGGTGGCGATGACCAGACGGTTCCTGGCGATGACCGTCGGCGTGCCGGTGTCGGCCTTCACCTTGTCCATGCTCTTGGTGTCGGCGGTGACCAGGACGTCGGCGGGCGAGCCCTGCGAGACCTGGGCGACGAGCTCCTGCGAGCCGGCGAAGGAGAAGGTGATCTTCGTGCCGGGGTGGGACTTCTCGTAGGCGGCGCCCGCGGTCTTGAAGACGTCGGTGAGGGAGGCCGCGGCGAGGACCGTCAGATCGGCCTTGGGCGCGGCGCTCGCGGAGCCGGAGGCGGTCGAGCCGCCGGCGTCCTTCCTGCCCTCGTCCTTGGTGTCGTTCGTGCCGCAGGCGGCGAGCGGGACGAGAAGGGCCGCGGTGAGGACAGCGGCGGCGGCGCGGCGTCCGGAGACGGTGAGGATGACGGACATGAGGGTCTGAACTCCTTGCGGACGAACGGAAGATGGCGGGGCTCGGGAGCGGCCGGTCGCGCCGACGGCCGCCGTCGCCCGGTACGGCGTGAGGGGTCAGGTGCGGTCGATGTGCACGCTGGTCGACTTCACGCGGGCGGTGGCCTGCATGCCGACTTCCAGTCCCAGTTCCTCCACGGCCTCACGGGTGAGGAGCGAGACGAGCCGGTGCGGGCCCGCCTGGATCTCCACCTGGGCCGCGATGTCGCCGAGCTTGATCTCCGTGACGATGCCGGGGAAGGCGTTGCGCGCCGAGGTGTACGACACGCCCTCGTCGCCGACGCCGCCCTGCGCGATCTCCACGGAGAACGCCGCAAGGGCCTTGCCGTCGATCAGACGGCGGCCGCTCTCGTCGCGGTGGGTCACGACCCGGCCCGCATCCGCCCAGCGCCGCGCGGTGTCGGGGCTGACGCCCAGCAGCCGCGCGGCCTGACCGATGGTGTAGGACTGCATGTGCGACACCGTAGGGCGCTGAAGCTCTCATCTGCAACAAACATGTGCGAGTCTCCATCGCGAATGAGAGGCGCCTTGGAGGAAGGGACGGAGGTGGGTGCCCGGGGCTCCCGGATGTCTCATCCCTCGGATGCGACCCGGGTCCCTCCGAGGCCTACGTCGGCGCCGGCGGCCGCGTCCGCGGGCGCCTGGCAGGCGCCGATCCAGATGCCGGTGACCGCGCTGACGTAGCGGGCGCCGCAGCGGTCGGAGGGCACGACGAGCTGGGCGCCGGCCGTGTCGAGCTCCTCGCCGTTGAGGCGGGTGGCGAGCAGCACCGGCGCGTCGCCGAAGTCCGCGTCGATCTCCGCCCACGACAGGACGGTGTGGTGCCCGTCGCCGCCGCTCACGGCGAGCAGGAAGCGTGAGCGCTCCTTGCGGCGGTCCGGGTCGAAGGACGGGTGGGCCGCGGCCACGACCTCACGCAGCAGCGGCCCTTCGAAGGTGTGGTGCTGCGGCCCGGCGGTCGCGCAGTCGAAGACGACCTCGGCGCGGTGCCGCGTCCAGCCCCGCCGCAGATCGGCGACGGTCAGGGTGGCGGGCCGCGCGACATCGCCCCAGAGCGCGAAGGCGGAGGCGGCCCCGACGGCGGCCGGGGGAGTGACGGGCGGTGGCGCAGCGGTCGGCCGGCTCATGGTGATCCCCTCCTGGCGGTTCGGTGGGCGGGCTGCGCCCAGAGATACCCGAGGAGCGGGGATGCGGAACCACGTTTGCGGCCCTGCCTCACCTCTTCGTGCAAGATTGTGAGCTTGATACGAGGATGCCGCTCGCATCTGCCTGGTTCATGCGCCCATCGGGATACGGGCCGTCGGATACCACCACGCCTCGCCCCGCGCTCTGGACGTTCCGATCATCAGCAAGGCGTTTCCCGTGATTTACCACGCATTTACGATGACGAGACCCGCTTCGGCCTCGTGAATGTGAGAGCACCGTCATGCACGTCGACCATCTTCTCCGGCTCGACCGACTCGACCTCTCCCTGGTGTGGGGCGAGCAGGCGCTGCTCGACCAGGAGATCGGCGGAGTGACGGCGACCGACCTGGAGGACCCGGCCCGCTTCCTCCAGCCCGGCGAGATCGTCCTCAGCGGCCTGGTGTGGTGGAGCCGGGAGGACGGCCGCGGCAAGGCCGACCGCTTCGTCTCCGCGCTGCGCGAGGCCGGGGCGGTGGCGCTGCTCGCGGGCGAGGAGACGCACGGCGAGGTGCCGCGCGAGCTGGCCGACGCCTGCCGCGGCCACCGGATCGCGCTGCTCGGCGTCCCGGCGCACACCACCTTCCGGGCCGTCACCGAAGCCGTCTACCTGCGCCAGTGGGGCGAGCTCAGCCGGCGGCCCACCGGCCACTACGCGCTGCCCGAGAACGTACGCGACGACCTCGGCCGCGCCCTGGAGAACGGCGCGTCCGCCGGCGAACTCCTCGACCGCGCCTTCGCCCACCTCGGCACGCCCGCCTGCCACCTCCTGACCGGCAGCGGCCGCACGGTCGCCCGCACCGCCGGCGCGCCCGCGCTGCCCGCCAGGCGGGCGGCCGCGCTGCCGCACGGCGTGCGCGGCACGACGCTGCGCGTCGAGGCCGACGACACCGCCTTCGACGCCTGGCACCTGCACCTGCCGGACGAGGTCCGGGTGCCGCCGCGCGTCCTCCAGGAGATCGCCGAACTGCTCTCCCGGCACCGGCGCCGCCACGACCGGCGAGAAGCCGCGCGCCGGCGGACCCACACCGAACTCATGGGCCTGGTCGGCGCCGCGTACCCGGACGCGAACGCCGTCCAGCGGGCGCTGGCCGCGAGCGGGCTGCCCGAGACCGGGCCGTACGCCGTCGTCGTCGCCTCCGTCGACCCGGCCGAGGACGGTGCGGACGCCGGCGCCGCGCTCACCGAGGCGCTGAGGCACCTGCCCTCGTCCGCCGTCGCGTTCGCGGTCGCCGGCCGGCCCGGCGGCGAGGCGATGGCGGTCGTCGCCGCCGCCGACGACCGCCGCCGCGCCGGAGCCCGTACCGACGCCGGTGCGGCCGCCAAGAGCGAGGCCGCCGGAAGCGCGGCTGACGTGAGCCCCGGTGCCGAGCCGCTCGACGTCCGCGCCGAGCTCGCCGCCGTGTGGCCGCTGCTGCACGCCTGCCGCCCGGGCGCCGCCCTGCACGCCGGCGTGAGCGAACCGGCCCGCGCGCCCGCCGACCTCGGCGTGGCCGCCGGACAGGCCCGCCACGCGCTCGCCGCCGCCCGCACCTCGCACCCCGGCGGCGCCCATGTGTCCGGCGTCGCCGATCTCTCCGGGCTCGAACTGCTGCTCGCCGGGATACCCGACGACGTACGCGGCGTCTACCGCGAGACCGTCCTCGGCCCGCTCCTGCGCGCCGGCCGGACCTCGAACGACGTGCTCCTGGAGACGCTGGAGGTCTTCCTCGCCCACAACTGCTCCTGGGCCAGGACCGCCGCGGCCCTGCACCTCCACGTGAACACCGTCCACTACCGCATCCAGCGCGTGGAGAGCCTCACCGGCCGCGACCTGTCCCGCCTCGACCACAAGCTGGACCTGCGCGCCGCCCTCCTGTGCCGGTGACGACCGACGACCGGACAGGGCGGAGGCCGGCAGGTCACGACAGGCCAGGGCAGGTCGCGACAGGTCAGGGCGGGTCGCGACAGGTCAGGGCAGGTCGACGTGGACGTTCGTCGACTTCACCCGGGCCGTCACGGTGACGCCGACCTCCAGGCCCAGCTCCTCGACCGCCTCGCGCGTCACCAGTGACACCAGCCGGTGCGGCCCCGACTGGACCTCCACCTGGGCGGCCACGTCGTCGACCCGTACCGCCGTCACGATTCCCACGAAGGAGTTGCGCACGGAGGTCGGCACGCCGTCGTCCGCCACCGCGTGCGGACCGGACCCGCGTTCCTTCGCGAAGCGGGCCAGGCTCAGGCCGTCGATCACCCGGTTCCCCGAGGAGTCCCGGTCCACGCGCAGCCGGCCGCCGTCCGCCCACCGGCGAACGGTCTCCGAACTCACTCCGAGCAGCCGCGCGGCCTGCCCAATGCTGTACGACGGCACACCCGCACTCTAGGGGGTGTCCCGCCGATCACGCCGGGGCGCCCTGGCCTCTCGTGGCGTAACAGAAAAGGTGCTCCTCAGGGGCCGCCGAGGGCTCGTCGGGGCGGAAGAGCGAGACGGCCTGGTGCAGGACCTCGAGCCCGCACTCCTCGCGGAGCAGCCGCACGTACTCCTCCGCGGAGAAACTGGACACCCGGGCCCGGCGGCCCATCCAGACGATCTCCACCTCCTCGACGTCCGCCGGCACGGTGGCGCTCACCAGGAAGCCGCCGGGCGCCAGCCAGCCCGCCATGCGCCGCAGGGCGGCGGTGGCCTCCGCCCGGCTCATCATCAGCAGCGGGAAGAAGGCGCACACCGCGTCGAAGCCCGCCTCCGGCGCCTCGAAGTCCAGAACGTCGCACCGCTCGAAGCGGGCGCCCGGCACCTGTTCGCGGGCCAAGGTCACCATCGTGTCGGACACGTCGATGCCGGTCACCTCATGGCCGGCCCGCACCAGGAGCTCGGCGACCGGGCGGCCGGTGCCGCTGCCCACGTCGAGCACCCTGGCTCCCGGCCGGAGGCGTCGCGTGAGCCAGTCGACCGCCGCCCGCTGCTCCGGCAGGCGCCCGAACGCCTTCTCGTAGTCCAGGCCCACGCTGTCGAACAGCTCGGCCGCCGTCAACGTCCGTCCCTCGTCACCCTTTTCGCGCATTCCGGTTACCTTCCCCCCTGCCCGGTGGCCCATGCCGCTGTCACGGTCCGCCCGCCCGGCGCCGGCGGACCCGTGCGGTGGTGGCCGAAACCTCGCGCCCGACGCCCGGAGCGTTTCCCGTTCGGCGCAAGCCCCCGTGCGCCCCGCGCACACGGGCCCCAGCGCGCCTGCCTGAGGCTTCCTCATTTCCCTTCGCTGCGGCGGAAGTTGGGGAGGGGGCGCGTGAAGTGTCGCGCACGCCCCGGCGCGCTCTCCCCGGGTGGCTCGAATGTCGTCACAAGCCCGGATAAACACCGTGCCCAGCAAGATCACCGCTTCGAGGTAATGCCCACGGTCCTGCCGGGCACGCAGGGTGCACGGGCCGTTACTGTTCCCCGGGATCTGGACGGATTCCCAGAGATTGTGTCGGTTTTTCCTCTTTTCAAGGAGCGCTCGTCCCATGACCGTTGAGACCGGCCCGGACACGGAGCTGGAGCCGCCGAGGCCGCAGTCCAGTCTGAGCACCGCGGCTGCCCGGAACCTCGCCACCACCACCAAGTCCGCCCCGCAGATGCAGGAGATCACCTCCCGCTGGCTGCTGCGGATGCTCCCCTGGGTGGAGACGAAGGGCGGCGCCTACCGGGTCAACCGCCGGTTGACCTACACCGTCGGCGACGGTGTCATCGAGTTCGTCCAGGACGGCGCGAACGTCCGGGTGATCCCGCGGGAACTCGGCGAACTCGCCCTGCTGCGCGGCTTCGACGACGAGGAGGTGCTGACCGCCCTCGCCAACCGGTGCCTCCAGCGCGACTTCCGGGCCGGTGAGGTGCTCGTCGAGCGCGGCACGCCCGCAGACCAGATCCACCTCATCGCCCACGGCCGGATCAACCAGACCTCCGTCGGCAAGTACGGCGACGAGGTCGGCGTGGCCACCCTCGCCGACGGCGACCGCTTCGGCGAGAACGCGCTCCTCGACGGCGACTCCCAGTGGGACTACACCGCCACCGCCGAGACCCCGGGCACCCTGCTCACCCTCTCGCGCTCCGACTTCGCCTCCGTCATGGCCTCGGCGCCCAGCCTCCAGGCCCACATCCAGGAGTTCAGCTCGCTGCCCCAGCAGCGGCAGAACCGTCACGGCGAGGCCGAGATCGCCATGTCGGCCGGTCACGTCGGCGAGGTCGAACTCCCCGGCGCCTTCGTCGACTACGAGCTCAATCCGCGGGAGTACGAGCTCTCCGTCGCCCAGACCGTGCTGCGGGTCCACACCAGGGTCGCCGACCTCTACAACGGGCCGATGAACCAGACGGAGGAGCAGCTCAGGCTCACCATCGAGGCGCTGCGCGAGCGCCAGGAGCACGAGCTGATCAACAACCGCGAGTTCGGTCTGCTCCACAACGCCGCCTTCAAGCAGCGCATCCAGCCCCACTCCGGGCCGCCCACCCCGGACGACCTCGACGAGCTGATCTCCCGCCGGCGCGGCACCAAGCTGATCCTCGCCCACCCGCGGACCATCGCGGCCATCGGGCGCGAGTTCAACGCCCGCGGGCTCTACCCGGACCACGTCGACCTCGGCGGTCAGTCGGTCCCGGCCTGGCGCGGCGTCCCGATCCTGCCCTGCAACAAGATCCCGATCAGCAAGGAGCAGACCAGCTCGGTCATCGCCATGCGTACCGGCGAGGACAACCAGGGAGTCATCGGTCTGCGCCAGACCGGCCTGCCGGAGGAGTACGAGCCGGGCCTGTCGGTCAGGTTCATGGGCATCAACGAGCAGGCGATCATCTCGTACCTGGTCACCACCTACTACTCCGCCGCCGTCCTCGTGCCCGACGCGCTCGGTGTCCTCGAGAACGTGCAGATCGCCCGCAAGCGCGACTAGGGCCTGTCCGGCGAGGATCCGTCGACCCGTCGACCCGTCGATCCGTCGATCCGTCCGAGGGCCGCGCCGGGCCGGGCCACCCCGGGCCGGGACGGCCCACCCATCCCAGCAAGGAGCCACGGATGCCCGACACCGGGCTTTCTCTCGTGCAGTCGAGCCCACCCGTCACGTCCTCCGTACGGTCCTCGCTGCCCGGCCCGCCCTCTCCGCCGTTCCCGTCCCTCGCGTCGGCCGCGTCGGCCGCGCCGGTCTCGCCGCCTTCGCAGGTCTCCCCGGCCACGACGGCATCGGCGCTGACGTCCACGGACACCTCACCCGCCACCGGAGCCTCACCCGCTCCGACGGCGGCGGCGCCCGCTCCGACCACCTCCGACATCGACCGGATCCTGCGCGGCCCCAGCGGCTTCGGCACGGCGAGCCTCTCCCTGGCCCGGCGCGCCGAGCCGCCGGCCCCGCCCGCACCGGCCGACGAGGCGGCGGACACGGACGAGGCGACGGCCGTGGAAGGCAACCCGATCCCCGGCCTCTACTTCCACCCCGTGCCCGAACCCGACGCGGCGCGGGTGGCGGAGCTCAGCCGGCGGATCAAGGACTGGGCGGTGAACGAGGCCCAGGTCTACCCACCGGAGTGGGAGGACCAGTTCGACGGCTTCTCCGTCGGGCGCTACATGGTGGCCTGCCACCCCGACGCCCCGACGGTCGACCACCTCATGCTCGCGACCCGGCTGATGGTGGCGGAGAACGCCGTCGACGACTGCTACTGCGAGGACCACGGCGGATCACCCGTCGGACTCGGCAGCCGTCTCCTCCTCGCCCACACCGCCCTCGACCCGCTGCACACCACCAAGGAGTACGAGCCCTCCTGGGCGGAGTCGCTCCACTCCGACGCACCACGGCGCGCCTACCGCTCCGCGATGCAGTACTTCGTCGAGGCGGCCACGCCGTCCCAGGCCGACCGGTTCCGGCACGACATGGCCCGGCTGCACATGGGCTACCTCGCCGAGGCCGCGTGGGCCGAGACCGATCACGTACCCGAGGTGTGGGAGTACCTGGCCATGCGCCAGTTCAACAACTTCCGCCCCTGTCCCACCATCACCGACTCCGTCGGCGGCTACGAGCTCCCGGCGGACCTGCACGCCCTGCCCGCCATGCAGCGGGTCATCGCACTGGCCGGGAACGCGACCACCATCGTGAACGACCTGTACTCCTACACCAAGGAGCTCAACAGCCCCGGCCGGCACCTCAACCTGCCCGTCGTGCTCGCCGAACGCGAGGGCCTCTCCGACAAGGAGGGCTATCTGAAGGCGGTCGAGGTCCACAACGACCTCATGCACGCCTTCGAGGCCGAGGCCGCCGCGCTCGCCGCCGCCACCCCGGTCCCGAGCCTGCTCCGCTTCCTGCGGGGCGTCGCCACCTGGGTGGACGGCAACCACTACTGGCACCAGACCAACACCTATCGCTACAGCCTGCCCGACTTCTGGTAAGAAACGGACTTTTATCAGTGACCAGCACCGAGTTCACCACCGCCGAAAGCACCTCCGCGTTCGTCCCGGCGCCCGCGACTCCCTACCAGGGGGACATCGCCCGCTACTGGAACGACGAGGCCAGGCCCGTGAACCTCCGCCTCGGCGACGTCGACGGGCTCTACCACCACCACTACGGCATCGGCGCCGTGGACCACGCCTCGCTCGGGGACCCCGCGGACAGCGAGTACGAGAAGAAGCTGATCGCCGAGCTGCACCGCCTGGAGTCGGCGCAGACCGACGTGCTGCTCGAGCACCTCGGCTCCATCGGCCGCGACGACACGCTCGTCGACGCCGGCTGCGGACGCGGCGGTTCCATGGTCATGGCCCACCAGCGCTTCGGCTGCAAGGTCGAGGGCGTCACGCTCTCCGCCAAGCAGGCCGACTTCGCCAACCGGCGCGCCCAGGAGCTCGGCATCGAGGACCATGTGCACGCCCGGGTGTGCAACATGCTCGACACCCCGTTCGAGACCGGGCAGGCCGCCGCGTCCTGGAACAACGAGTCGAGCATGTACGTGGACCTGCACGACCTGATGGCCGAGCACTCCCGCATCCTCGCCGTCGGCGGCCGCTACGTCACCATCACCGGCTGCTGGAACCCGAAGTACGGCCAGCCCTCCAAGTGGGTCTCCCAGATCAACGCCCACTTCGAGTGCAACATCCACTCCCGCCGCGAGTACCTGCGGGCCATGGCCGACAACCGGCTCGTGCCGCAGGCCGTCATCGACCTGACTCCCGAGACCCTGCCCTACTGGGAGCTGCGGGCCACGTCCTCGCTGGTCACCGGCATCGAGGAGGCGTTCATCGAGTCGTACAAGGACGGCTCCTTCCAGTACGTCCTGATCGCGGCCGACCGCGTCTGATCCCGTCCGACCCGCCACGACCGGCGATCCCAGGGGCCGGGCCCGTCCTCCGACGGGCCCGGCCCCGACGCGTCCGATCCGGCCAACATCCTTTCCAAGTATGGGAATTGGCGGCCCGCGCTGCTAGCTTCGCGCCAGCCTTACGGAGCCGGGGGGACCGATGGGACGCAGCGCGGGCGGGTACGCGACGGGCCGGACGACGGACGGGTCGACGGACGGGTCGACGGACCGGCCGGCCCGGTGAGCACACCAGGCCCGACCGGCACCCCGAACACCCCGACACCACCCGGTCCGACCGGTACCGCGCCGACACCCGGCACCACCCACCTGCCCACCCAGGGCGGCGCACCCGGCACGCCGGCGACACCCACCGGACCGGCGACACCCTCGCCGCAGGCCAACCAGTCACCGGTCCCGCACATGCCCGGTCCCTCGGGACCGCCGCCCCAGCTGCCTCCGCCGACGCCGCCCGCGGTCACGAGCCCGGTGACGGCTCCCGGCGTCATCGACGTCCAGCCGCTCCAGCTCTACCAGGTCTCGTCCGCCGTCGCCTTCGAGCAGCACTCCTTCCACAAGGCGCTCGTCCAGTTCCTCGACGCCCACGCCGGCTACCCACGAGTGGGCGGCTCCGGCGCCGCCGCGGCCGAGTTCGCGGGCACGTACGCCGAGGTCCTCGGCCTGCTCCTGGAACTCCACGCCAAGGCGGTCGTCGCCCTCGGCGGGGCCGCCCTCGGCTTCACCACCACCGCCAACAACTTCGGCCAGGCGGACGCCGCGACCCACCCGGGCGCGCCGCCGTTCGTGCCACGGCCGGCCCCGCAGATCATCTTCCTGCAGCCGTCGTACACGCCTCCGCCGCCCTTCGGCGTCCGCGACGGCAACCCCGTCGACGAGTTCCTCGACGTCTTCCACGGCATACCCGGCGACCTGATGCGCGAGGTGGTGGAAGAGGTCCTGCGCACCGGCCGGGCCCTGGAGATCCTGCCGCTGCCGAACTACCTCCGCGTCAACGAGGTCTCGACGGGACTGTGGCTTCCCTACGCGGCCGGCATCGCCGCGATCGAACAGCAGCTCACGTCGACCGTGCAGACGATCACGGACCGGAACAAGGACGACTGGCACCGGGCGATGCTGCAGTTCGTGTCCTCTCTGTGGGGCACCACGTCGTGGGGACAGCGGACCGCCGGCTACGAGTGGAACCACCAGCCGCCGAACATGCCCGCCGGCTCCAGTCTCCCGGTGTTCTCCGTCCTGTTCACCACGGCGGAACAACTGGCCGAGGCGCTGCGGCTCTACGCGAAGGCGGCCCAGAACGTCCGGGCCGCCCTGCGGCACGAACTCACCGAGGCCTTCACGAAGGCGATGCTGGTCCTGGACCCGACCGACATCAAGGGCTTCTTCAAGGACCTCTTCGACCGGCTGAAGAAGCTGGCGAAGGGACTGCTCCTCAACGTCCTCGTCAACATCGACACCCACGCCGTCAACCGGGCGGTCGACGCCTACGAGCAGGCGCTGCGGGCCGAGAGGGCGCGGCTGCAGGGCTTGATCGAGCCGTTGCGGGAGGCGTTGCGCGAGGTGCCCACCTTCCAGGCGGAGGAGGCCAGGGCGGAGGCCTTCGGCGCGCGGTCGCTGTTCGAGTTCGACCGCAAGCTCTACCCGGTCAACCCGGAGGCCTGGAACCCGGCCCACGACTTCCCGGTCGACCTCGCGGCGACGGAGTGGGAGAGCAACGACTTCCTGCCGCCCGGCCAGACGGACCCGCTGAAGGGAAGGGAGGCCCACGCGGTCGACCGGCACATCGGCCTGACTCCCGAGCAGCTGGTCGACCGGCTCCGCGACAGCCCGAAGCCCTCCAGCGCCTCCTCGTTCCCCGACCTGCCCACCGCCCAGCAGTACGTCCAGGCCGCGCTGGACGACCCGACCATGAAGGACCTGCTGAACAACTGGATGCGCAGGCAGGAGCAGAAGGTCCAGGACGGCACCTTCAACCCCGAGTCGCGGCAGTCGTGGAGGTTCGAGCCCAAGGACGCCAACGGGCAGAGGGTGGTGACGGGATCCTCGGTCACCCGGGCCGACTACGACGCGTACGGCACGCGCGCCTGGTCCGCGGCCGTGCACTCCGTACGCGTCGTGGTGGCCTACTCGCCCGAGTCGAAGACCCTGTACGTCGTGACCGCGTATCCGGAAGCCCCCTAACATGCGCCAGGTGACCGAACCGACCGACATCCGCTGCACGGCCGGCGTGCTCGCACAGCTCGTCGACCTCGCCGCGGCGGCGAGGAACCCGGGCGCCGAACCGCTGGAGAACGAACTCCAGCGCTTCTCGCGGCTCGTCCAGGACTCGCCCACGACCGCCTGGGTGATGCCGCTCGACGCCGTTGCCGCGCTCCTCGACGACCTGGCCGAGGAGACGCGGACCGACGCATTCGCCGCCCGGCCCAGGATCTTCCGGTCCAGGCTGGCGCACGCCGCCGGGAACGAGCCGGTCGACGCCTTCCTGCGCTCGCTCGCCGAGATCCTGCGCGCTCCCTGGTTCGCCGCCTGCCCGGACATCCGTGAACTGCCGCTCGCGCCGTGGGAAGCACGGGCCCGCTTCTCGCTCCTCGACTCGTTCGCCTCGTTGACAGCGGCGGGAGAGAGCCCGCAGGAGGTGGTCGCCATGGACCATCCCGACTGCCACGGCAGAATCGCAGCCCTCGCCGGGGAACTGCAGCGCGTGCTCTACATGTTCCCGGGCGCCGGGGCGCTCGACGCCGCCTTCGCGCGCGTGATGCCCGCGGTCACGCACGCGCGGCTGCGGCTCCTCCTCGACGCCGTGCACGCCCACTTCGCCGAACACCACTGACCGCACCGGCCCCACCCGACCAGCGCCGACCTCACCGGAAGGAGTGACCGACGTGCCCATCGAACCCGACCTCGACGTGTCGGAGGAGGACCTGAACCGGCTCGCGGCCGATCTCGGGGCCATGCGGGAGCATCTCGACGGGCAGGTGCGCCGGATGGACGCGCTGGTCGACCGGGCCGAGGCGGGGTGGCGGAGCGAGGCGGCGACGGCCTACCGGAAACTGCACCGGGAGGCCGGCGCCGACGCCGTACGCATCCGGGAGATCCTCGGTGTCCTGGAGCAGGCCGTCCGGATGAGCCGGGACGGCTTCACCCGGCAGGAGCTGGACACGCTGCGGCGGCTGCGGGCGGAGGGCCGGTCGGTCGACGTGGCGGCCGAGGTGGCCCGCCTCTCGGGCGAGAGCGAGGGCGAGGGTGAGGGCGCGGCCGGGACCGGAGGGCGGGGACCGGCGGCGCCCGCCCCGCAGAGCAGGATCAGCGGCATCTGACAGGCATGGGGGGACACGGAACATGAGCGAGGACGGCTCCATCACCGTCGACATCGCCGCACTGCGCGCGATCGCGAGCGACCTGGAGGACATCCTCCGCAGGCTCGACGAGCGCCTGACCGAGCTGTACGACCGTACGGTGCCGGTCGTCCTCGCCTGGAAGGGCGAGGCCCGGGAGGCGTTCCTGGACGAACTCGACCGCTGGGACCGGCAGATGGCGGACCTTCAGGCCGCCCAGGCCTGGCTGCACGCGATCGTGTCCACCGGCCACGCCAACTACTCCGCCGCCCAGCGGGCCACCCTGCGCGGCTGGGGAGGAGCCTGAGATGACCACGTCCGCCGCCCGCGCCCGGGCCGACCGGGCCGCGACCTACCCGGACCGGGCGACCGCCCGGTGGGCGACCCAGCAGGTCGTCGCCCTCAACGAGCAGCTCATCCACCGCTGGCTCGCCCAGTCCACCCGGCGCCGGCTGGTCGTCGAGGCGGCCTGGCCCTCGCGCCCCGAGCCGGTCGGGACCGTGCTGACCGCCGGCATGGTGCTGGCCGGGCAGACGGAGCCCGTCCCGGTGCGGGCCGCCCGGGTGGTGCTGCTCCGGACCGCGCCCGGCGAGGCCGCTCCGTACGGCTTCACCGTCCATTCCAGCCTGCCCGTCCACCTGTAGAGGCTCCCGTGTCCCTGAATCCCGCCGAGCACGACCGGAAGTACGGCGAACTCGACCAGGTCGTCCGCGCCCACCTCGGCCTCGGACCGCACGCGCCCGAGGCGGTGACCGGATATCTGCGGCAGACGTGGCGCACCCGTCCCTGGGCGATCGCCGTCGCCGCCGAGCAGCTGCGCGCCTACGCGGAGAACCCGCCCGGCCGGCTGAGGACGCGGCTCGGCGAGTACTACCGGCTGCCCGACCTGGGGCTGCGGCCGGAGGAGACGCACGACTGGCTGACGGGCCTCGCCGACCGGCTGGACGAGAGCCTGGCGTCCGGCCAGGCGCCGCCGCCCGGGCCGCCCGCGACGCCCTGGGAGTGGCGGGCCCGTTTCCCGGAGCTGGCGCAGCTGCTCGGCGGCTGGTTCACGCAGGACATGCCGGAGGAGTTCGGCGACCACGAGACGGCGCTCGCCGACTACCTGGAGGGCACGGATCCGGGCCTGGCGGCCCAGCTCACCGGCGAGCTGCACGACCTGCTGGCGCTGCCGCTCGACGAGGACGGCCTCGCCCTGGCGGTGGTCACGCTGGGAGCGGAGGTCGAGCCGCCGGTCCCGCTCACCCCGGGCGCCTGGCTCGCCGCGCTCGCCGACCGGCTGCGTCGTTTCCCGGGCTGACCGGGCTGACCGGGCTGACCGGGCGGGCACGCGCGGGGAGGAACGGCGAGGAGAGGGGTGGGGGAGGAGGAACGGCGGCCGGAAGGAGCGCGGCCGCGAGGAGGGCGCGCGAAGACCGGGCGCACGGCGGCCCCGGCGCCCGAAGGAGGACCTCGCCGGGCTGACCAGGGCCGAGCTGTACGAGAAGGAGGCCGCGGCCGGCCGCTCCGCCAGGAAGCGAGAGGAGCTGATCGCGGCCCGCCCTGACCGCGGGGCGTGGCCGGAAGGCGGCCTGAGCACCTCCGGAGGCGACGGTCGCGGTCAGGGGCGGGTCAGGATGTGCAGGGCGCAGATGTCGTCCCGGCGCTCGGCCGGGTTGTTGAGCCGGGTCAGCAGGTGGTCGAGCAGGTTGACCTCGGGCGGCGTCTCCGCGGCCATGGCGGTGAGCCGGCTCAGACCGTCGTCCAGGGACTCGCCCGGCGTCTCGATGAGCCCGTCGGTGTAGAAGACCAGCTCGTCGCCGGGCTCGAGGTCGAGTTCCGCCTCCGTGTACACCGGGTTGGGCGTGGCGCCCAGCAGCACGCCCTCGGGCCGGTCGAGCAGGAACGGGCGGCCGTCGCGGATCATCAGCGGCGGCAGATGACCGGCCTGCACCCATGACAGACGCCGGGCGTCCGGCCGGTAGCGGGCGATGATCACGGTCGCGGTGGTGATGTGCCCGTCCGCCGTGTGCAGCAGGACCGTGTTGAGCCGGGCGAGGATGTCCGCGAGCGGCGTGCCGGTGACGGCCATGCCCTTCGCGGTGAAGCGGAGCTGGGCCATGGTGGCGACGGAGTCCAGACCGTGCCCGGCGACGTCGCCGACCACCAGCAGCGCGCTGCCGTCCGGCAGTTCGACCGCGCTGTACCAGTCGCCGCTCACGTTCACGCCCTGCTCGGCCGGACGGTACGCGACGTCGACCTGGAGGCCGGGCAGGGCCCTCGACTCCTGCGCGACCGGCAGCAGTGCCTCCTGCAGCCGCGCCGCCAACTGCCGTTCCACCCGCAGCCGGTCGCGCTGGAGACCGGCCGCGCGCTCGTGCGCGAGGATCTCCTGCTCCGCGCGCTTCGCGGCCGTGAGGTCCTGGAAGAAGCCGTGCACCTCGACCGGCGTGCCGTCCGCGGCCCGTTCGGCCTCGGCGACGAGCCGTACGTGCCGGACGCCGGACGGGACGGACAGCCGGAAGGTGTGGCCGACCGGATGGCCTTCGGCGAGCAGCCGGCGGATGTGCTCGGCGAGGGCGGGGACGTCCTCGTCGACGACCTGGTCCGGCAGCGACTCCCAGGAGAGCGGTCCGTCGCCGGGCTCCCGCTCGAAGATCGTGTACACCTGCTCCGACCATGTGATGCCGCCCGACCGCAGGTCCCAGTCGGCCCAACCGAGGTTCCCGAGCCGCTGCATCACCGCGAGGCGTCTGCGCTCCCGCTCCCCGGTGCTCAGCCGCACCCACGAGACGATCAGCCGGCCCCGCCAGGCCGCCGCCCGGGCGGCGAACCGGGACGTCCGCGGGCCGCCGTCGGCCTCCTCCTCCAGGTCGAACGACGGGCCGGCCCACACGCCGGAGGTCTCCAGCGCCGTGACGTAGCCCTGCCACCGCTCCGAATCGCGCAGGCTCGGGTAGGTCTCCAGCAGCCGCAGGCCCACCAGCTCGCGCCCGGACCGACCGGCGACGTCGACCGCGTCGCGGGAGGCGGCGTCGATACGGAAGTCCAGCACGTCCCGGCCGTCGGCGGAGCGCAGCGGTGTCAGCAGCACCACCATCCCGGGCAGAGCGTCGAACAGGCGCACGGTCGCACCGTCCACGGCCGACGCCGCCTCCGGCGCCGCACCCGGCGGATGCGGCACCGCCGCCTGCTGGGCGGGCAGCGGCTCCGCCAGCAGGCACAGGGCCTCGGCGGCCGGTGTGCGCCCGTGCAGATCCGCCCGCCGTTCCAGTTCCGCGCGCGCCGCGTCCGCCGTGAGTCCCGCCATCACCATGAGCGCGCCCGTCGCCCGCTCCACCGCGCGGAGCGCGGCCAGGTCCCCGGTCTCCTCCGGCTCGCCGCCCGGGCGCGTGGGAGCGCCCGCCAGCACATCACCGTTCTCTCGCGTCACATCGGCCATGGACGAAGCATGGCAGCGACCAGGGGGCTTCCGGCAAGTCCGCAGGGCGGCCCAGGACGTCTCGACGGATCTCGCGGTGTCCCGCCCTGCCTGCTCGGGCACGACAGGAGCTTCCGTTTCCGGTTGGTTCGACAAGATTCTCCTAGGCGTCGGGCGGCAGGTCCGCCGGGACGAGGCTGCGCAGTTCGCGGGCGGTCTGCTCGGGGCGCGGCACGCACACGGCCACCCGCCGGAAGGGCGCACCGGCGCCCAGGTCGACGCAGAGGGCCGGCGCCTCGGCGCGCACCGCCACGAAGTCCGTGCCGGTGAGCTCGTGGCGGACGCCGACGCAACGGCCTGGCAGCCACACGCCACGGCCCGCCTCGCCGCGCAGGACCCGCCACCAGCTGGGCTCCACCGTGACCCGGCGCAGCTCGGAGGCCGGGAAGCGCACCGTACGGCGGCGCGCGGCCGCGGCCTCGCGCAGGCCGAGCCGTACGACGACCTCGGTCCCGTCTCCTCGTACGGTCACCTGTGCCATCGGACGATCACCCTCCTCCTGCCTCTGCTGCCTCTCCCGCCGCTGCCGGCCCTCCCGCCTCGCGGCGCAGCCCGGCGAGACGCCGGCGCGCCGCGGCCGTGGAGCGGCCGCGCGGGGGGTCGCGCCACGGGTCGCGGTCGAGGAGCCGGCCGGCGTCGGCCAGGGTCCAGCGGCGGGCGGTCAGTTCGGGGTCGTCCAGGTCCGCCCAGGCCAGCGGCGCCGCGACCGGGGCGCCGGGCCGGGCGCGCACGGCGTAGGGAGCGACGGCGGTCTGTCCGTAGCCGTTGCGCTGCACGTCGAGGTAGAGCCGGCCCCGGCGGTCCCGCTTGCGGGCCGCCGTCGTCAGTTCCTCCGGGTAGCGGCCGGCCAGCACCTCGGCGAGCTCGCGCGCGAAGGCCCGTACGTCGTCGAACGGCTCCCGGCGCAGCAGCGGCACCACCACGTGCAGGCCGCGCGAGCCGGTCGTCATCAGCAGCGAGGGCAGGTCGAGCTCGTCGAGCAGGGTCCGCAGCCGGCCGGCCGCCCGGCGTACGGCCGCGAAGTCGTCGCCCGGCGGATCGAGGTCCAGGACCAGCCGGTCCGGGTGATCCGGACGGTCGGCGCGGGACAGCCAGCGGTGCGGCGTGACGCATGCCTGGCCGGCCAGGTAGACCAGCGAGGCGGCGTCCTCGCACAGCGCGTAGGTGACGCTGCCGTCCGCCTTGGGCAGCTCGGCCCGGGCCAGCCAGTCCGGGAAGTGCTCGGGCACGTCCTTGCGCATGAAGCCGTGGTCGTCGATCCCGTCCGGGTGCTGTTCGAGCATCAGCGGGCGGCCCCGCAGGTGCGGCACCATGCGGGGCGCCAGCTGCCGGTAGTAGTCGGCGAGGTCGGCCTTGGTCAGGCCGTCCTCGGGAAACAGCACCTTGTCCGGGCGGGGCACCTCCACCGTGTGCCGGCCCACCCGCATCATCCGCGTACCGCTCCGCGCCGCCGTCATGAGCCCCCACCACCCGTCCCGCCGCGCTGCCCGGCCCGGCCGGTCCGCTCGCCGCGCCGGCCGTGCTCCCGGCGCCCGGCCTGGCCGTCGTGCCCGCCGTGGCCGTCGTGCTCTCGGCGCCCGGCCTGGCCGTCGTGCCCTCGGCGTCCGGCCTGGCCGCCGCGCCCGTCGTGCCCTCGGCGTCCGGCCTGGCCGCCGCGCCCGTCGTGGTCTTCGTGTCCGGCGTGCCCGGCCACCTGGTGGAGCGTCCGGCCGGTGCGGGCCGAGCGGGCGCGGCGCGGATCGGTGCCGGCGTCGCCCGGGCGCGCCCGCCCGTCGGCGCGCTTGACCAGCAGCCACGCCTCCCGGCCGCCCGAGCCGCCGTTCCCGTTCCCGTCGCCGCCACCGCCGCGGATCCGGGTCAGCGCATAACCGCCGTGGAGCTTGCGGCCGTCCAGCCAGAAAGAGGCGTGGCCGCGGTCGAGGGCCTCGGCGAACGGGACCTCGCGGCCGCGCCGGTCCTCGGACAGGTTCCGGTAGGTGCCCTCGTCCCAGACGATGACCGTGCCCGCGCCGTACTCGCCGGCGGCGATGACGCCCTCGAAGGAGCGGTACTCCAGCGGGTGGTCCTCGGTCGGCATCGCGAGCCGCTTCTCGTGCGGATCCGGCGACGGGCCCTTGGGCACCGCCCAGGACCTCAGCACCCCGTCGACCTCGAGACGGAAGTCGAAGTGCATCGCCGTCGCGTCGTGGATCTGGACGACGAACGAGGGCGCCGCGCCCGCCTCGGCGGTCGCGGCGGCCCCGTCCTTCTCGCCGCCCTTCGGCTCGGCGGTCCGGGAGAAGTCCCGGCGCCGGTGGTACTCGGACAGCGCGCCTGTCGGACTCACGGCCTCCTCCTCCTGCCTCGGTGGCCTTTCGTCCCGCGCCTACCCCGCACCCCGCGTCGGAATCACCCCTTCCGTACGCGGGCGGGGCACCGACGGCACCCCGGCCGCCGTATGCCCCGCGTCGCCCGCCTTACGCGGCCTGCTGCCCGGCGCCGTGGCGGATCGTGCAGTGCAGCGAGTCGTCGATCACGTCGGCGACGATCGTGTCGCCGGGATCGGCCTCGCCGCCGAGCAGCAGCATGGCGATCCGGTTGTCGAGCTCCGTCTGGATCGTCCGGCGCAGCGGACGCGCGCCGAACTCCGGCTGGTAGCCGTGCGCCACGAGCAGCTTCTTCGCCGCGTCGGTGACCTCGAGGTTCAGGCCCTGGGCGCGCACCCGGCGCGCGCTGCGGTCCAGGAGGTGCTCGATGATCCGCGTCAGATCCTCCTGGGTGAGGCTGTGGAAGACGATGATGTCGTCGATGCGGTTGAGGAACTCGGGCAGGAACCGGCCCCGCAGGTCCTCCATCAGCTCGTCCTTCAGCTCCGCGGCGTCGCCCTCGTGCGCGAGGATGCGGTGGGCGCCGATGTTGGACGTCATGATGACCACGCAGTGGCGGAAGTCGACCGTGCGGCCCTGACCGTCCGTGAGGCGCCCGTCGTCCAGGATCTGCAGCAGGGTGTTGAAGACGTCCGGGTGCGCCTTCTCCACCTCGTCGAACAGGACCACGCTGTACGGCTGGCGCCGCACCTTCTCGGTGAGCTGGCCGGCCTCCTCGTAACCGACGTATCCGGGCGGCGCTCCGACCAGCCGGGCGACGGTGTGCTTCTCCTGGAACTCGCTCATGTCGAAGCGGATCATCCGGCCCTCGTCACCGAAGAGCTGTTCGGCGAGTGTCTTGGCGAGCTCCGTCTTGCCGACGCCGGTGGGACCGAGGAAGAGGAAGGAGCCGACCGGGCGGTTCGGGTCGCCCATGCCGGCCCGGTTGCGGCGCACCGCCTCGGCGACCGCCGTGACCGCCTCGTCCTGGCCGACGATCCGGGCGTGCATCTCCTCCTCCAGCCTGAGGAGACGTTCCTTCTCGCTGGTGGTCAGCTGGGAGACGGGAATTCCGGTACGGCGGGAGACGATGTCGGCGATGTCGGACGCGGTGACGGACACGACGCCCTCGCGCCGCTCCTCGATGCCGGCGAGCTCGCCCTCCACCTCGGCGATCCGCTGCTTCAGCTCCGACGCCTTCTCGAACTCCTCGCCCGCCACCGCCTGGTCCTTCTCGCGGCGCAGCCTGGCGAGGGTGTCCTCGCGGCTGACGACCTCGGTGGAACGGCTCGCGCTGCGCAGCCGGACCCGGGCGCCGGCCTGGTCCATCAGGTCGATGGCCTTGTCGGGCAGGAAGCGGTCGCGGATGTAGCGGTCGGACAGCTCGGCCGCGGCGGCGAGGGCCCCGTCGGCGAACCGGACCTGGTGGTGCGCCTCGTAGACGTCCCGCAGCCCTTCGAGGATCTGGATCGTCTCCTCGACGGTCGGCTCGGGGATGAGGACGGGCTGGAAGCGGCGTTCGAGGGCGGCGTCCTTCTCGACGTGTTTGCGGTACTCGTCGATGGTGGTGGCGCCGACCACGTGCAGTTCGCCGCGGGCGAGCGCCGGCTTCAGCATGTTGCCCGCGTCCATCGAGCCCTCGCCGGTCGCGCCGGCGCCGACGACGGTGTGGAGTTCGTCGATGAAGATGACGATCTCGCCCTCGGCCTTCCGGACGTCCTCGATGACCTTCTTCAGCCGCTCCTCGAACTGGCCGCGGTACTGCGCGCCCGCCACCATCCCGGACAGGTCGAGCGAGACCACCCGCTTGTCCTTGAGCGTGTCGGGCACCTCGCCCGCGACGATCCGCTGGGCGAGGCCTTCGACGATGGCGGTCTTGCCGACGCCGGGCTCGCCGATGAGCACCGGGTTGTTCTTGGAGCGGCGGGAGAGGATCTCCACGGTCTGCTCGATCTCCTCGGCCCGGCCGACCACCGGGTCGAGCCGGCCGGCCCGGGCCTCCTCGGTGAGGTCACGGCCGAACTCGTCGAGCGCGGTGGCCGGCTCCTTCGGCGCCGGCGCGGCGTTCTCGGGGCGGGCCGCCTGGTCGGCGAGGCCGCGCAGCTTCCGTACGTCCAGGTCCTCGGCGCGCAGGAAGCGGGTGGCGCCGTTGCCCGGGTCGCCGAGCAGGGCGCCGAGGATGTGCTCGGGACCGATGTACGACACGTCGGCGGCCTGCGCGTAGGCGTGCGCGGCGGCGAGGGTGCGCTTGGCGGCCGGGGTGAGCCCGGGCTCGGCGGAGGGCTCGCGGGACTCGCCGGGCAGGACCTCGGCGATCTGTTCGGCCAGCTTGTCGGGGTTCACGCCGGCGTCGGCGAGGAGCCGGCGGGACGGGTCCACTTGGGTGGCGGCCCAGAGCAGGTGCTCGGTGTCGAGGTCCCTCGTGCCGTCCTGGACCGCCTTGCGGGTGGCGAGGCCGAGGAGCTGGTGGGCCGACTCGGTGAGCAGGCGGCCGATGGGCACCCGCTGGACGGCCGGAGGCGACGACGCCGGCGACATACCGAAGAACCGGTTCAGCAGGTCGCTGAACGGATCGGAGGAACCGAAGGGTGAACCGAACGCCATCGACATCTGAAGCTCCATGGGGGGAGTGAGGGACAGACCCACTCAAACCGCACACTCGGGACCCCGCAAGCGGGGGTCCCGGGCTGCGCGGCGCGCGGCGCGGTGGGGGGGGCGCGGAGGTTCTTGCCGGCCGGCTCGTCGGCCGGCCCGTCGGCCGGCCCGGGCGACCGCCGCTCCGCGTTCTGAGCCCTCGTC
Source organism: Streptomyces sp. NPDC053493 (assembly GCF_044544825.1). NCBI lineage: Bacteria > Bacillati > Actinomycetota > Actinomycetes > Kitasatosporales > Streptomycetaceae > Streptomyces > Streptomyces sp. NPDC053493. Next base: position 377,650 of record NZ_JBITXS010000002.1, on the reverse strand, counting down.
AGTCGCCGAGGGACACGACCACCGCGGACATCGGGCCGCCGGGCGTCCGGTACGTGACCTTGTCCCCGGCGCTCCGGCCGAGGAGCGCGAGCCCGAGCGGGCTGTCGGAGGTCACCAGCGCCGGGTCGTCGGCGTCGGCCAGCTCGCCGATGTGGACGGTCGACTCGCCGCCGTCCTCGAAGCGGACGGTGACGGTGCTGCCCACGCCCACCACGTCCGTGGACGGCGCGCCCGCGACGCCCGCCTCCCGGATCCGCCCCTCGATCTCCTCGATGCGCCGGTCGAGCCGCGCCTCCTGGTCGCCCCGCTGCAGCTCGTCCGCCTCGTCGGCCCGGTCGCCGGGATCCTTGTCCGGGTCCCGTAGGGTCGCCGCCACCTCGTCCCGCTCGGCGCGCAGCTCGGCCAGTTCGCGCTGGAGCGCCCGCATGGCGTCGGCGCTGATGGGCTCGGGACCGTCCGTCATTCCTGCTCCCGTGTCGCTGGTGGAACCTCGCATACGTGTTCTCCATTACGGCACGGCTCCCCGGCCTCGGCATCCGGACCGCCCCGCGCCGGAAGGCCCCGCGCCGGACCGCCCCGCGCCGGACACGACCTACGCCCCGGCCTCCTCCGGCTCCGGCTGGATCCCGGCCAGCAGGTTGAACGCGCCCGTCAGCAGATTGAGCGTCACCACTCCCACCACCTCGGCGATGATCCGGTCGCTCCAGCCGTGCGCGCGCAGGTCCGCCACGTCCTCGTCGCTCAGCGCGCTCGGCTCGGCGAGCACGCGCAGGGCCACCGCGATGAGGGCGGCCTCGCGGGCGTCCGTGGAGGTGCCCTGGCGGGCCAGTTCGATGTCGCTCTCGGTGAGCCCGGCGGCCCGTGCCGCCGCGACGTGCGCCGCACGGCAGGTGCCGCAGCCGATCCACTCCTGCACGGCCAGCGAGACCTTCTCGCTCACCGCCCGCGGCATCCTGGCCCGCTTCATGGCCCGGGACAGGCTGAGATAGCCCTCGAGGACGGCCGGTGAGTGGGCCATGGTGGAGACCATCTCGCCGGCCGAGCCGTGCCGCTCGACGATGTCCGCGAGCAGCTCCCGTGCCTTTCCGGTGGCCTGCTCGGGCGCGAGCGCGGTCAGCCGCCGCGTCGTGGTCCCTGCCTGTGCCGTGCTTCCTCGCACCGTGTCGCCTCCCTGGTCGTTATACCCGTAGGGGGTATAACGCAGGAGTGGTTCCGGGAGTTCCCGGTGGCGTTCTAGGATCGAGGGGTGATCAAAGGCGTCATGTTCGACTTCTCCGGCACCCTGCTGCGCGTCGAGTCCGTCGCCCACTGGCTGGACGCGGGCCTGGCCGCGGCGGGTGTGGTGCTCTCGGGCGACGAGTTCGCCCACGCCGTGGAGCGCCTCACCCACCACGGAGCCCTGCCCGGCGGCCCGGCCCCGCGCGAGGTGCCCGAGAAGCTGAAGCGGCTGTGGGAGGAGCGCGACCTCGACGCCGGGCGGCACCGCGCCGCGTACACGGGGCTGATGCGCGAGGCCGGGATCACCGACCCGAAGCTCGCCGATGCCCTCTACGACCGCCACCGCACCCCCGAGGCCTGGCACCCCTACCCGGACACCGCCCGCACCCTCGGCGAACTCAGCCGCGGCGGCGTCGCGGTCGCCGTCGTCAGCAACATCGGCTGGGACCTGCGGCCCGTGTTCCGCGCCCACGGCCTCGACGAGTGGGTCGACGTCTACGCCCTCTCCTACGAGGTCGGCGTCCGCAAGCCCGATCCCGGCATCTTCCGCTACGCCTGCGAAGGCCTCGGCCTCGCCCCGCACGAGACCCTGATGGTCGGCGACGAACGCGCCGCCGACGGCGGCGCCGGGGCCCTCGGCGCCCGCGTCCACTTCGTCGACCACCTCCCCGTCGACCGCCGCCCGCACGGCCTCCTCCCGGTCTTCGGCATGCTCGGCGGCGGCTGACTGACGACCCGTCAAGTCGTCGCATGCCGACGGTAGTCGAGGAAAATGCGCCGGGTTCGCGCCCCCGGCGCACTCGGTGCGGGAGCGGCGTGCGCTCGACCGAAGGGGCGGAGCGGTGTCCTTGAAACCCCGACCTCACGCAGTCGCTCGTTAGGTGCGGATTTTCGATCTGCTCGGCGTAGAGGCTCTTGCCACTCTCCATCCCGATATGCGTCGCTATGTCCTGTCGCGTACCAGGGCCAGAGCGACCGGCCCCGGTGCATCGCGACGTGAAAGGACGCGAGCATGGGTGTCATCCAGGACCGGGCCGTCGCCCGGCTCACCGACAAGGCGAACCTCGCGCAACTGCTCACTCCCCGGGCCCGCCTCCTCGTCGAGCAGACGCACGACCTGGAGCACGAGCGCATCGACTCCGTGACGGCGCTGCGGGTCCGTGCGGTCACCGCGCTGACGCCGCTGTTCCGTCTCAACTCCCGCCGGGGCAACTGGAGTCAGGTCGTGCCCTCGCTCACCCGGTCCGATTTCGCCTGGGAGGGCGAGGGGGCGGAACCGGTGTGGATCGACGTCCTCGCCGAGGTGGAGGTCGACCTCGTCGCCGAGACCGACCCCGGTGGACTGGACTCACTCGTCGTCAAGGCGGTGGACGCCTACACGACCCTGGAGCAGTTCCGCGCCCAGTTCCGCTTCCTTGACCTCGACGCGTTCATGCGCAGCCACGGCCTGACCACCGTGGAGGACCTGCGCGAATCCGGCGAGTACCTGCGCACGGAGGTCACGTTGCGACCCCCACCCGACTTCGATCCGGCCGATCCCGTCAACCGCCGGACCGTCAGCCTGGAGACCGCCCTGGTCGTCGGCGATCCGGCCGACGTCGCGGGAGCGGTACGAGCGGCCCGCCTCGTCGCGGCAGCGGCCCGGGACCGCCCGCTCGCTCCCGGCCCGTTCGGAGTGCGCAAGGCGCCGTACGCACTGGCCGCCGCCTTTCCCGTACCCGGCAACCTCGACCCTCCCCCGCAACAGGGGCTCAGCCAGGCGGAGATCGAGACCCTGCTCACCCGCGCGGGCATCGTTGCCGTCTTCCTCAACTGACGCCCGCCGGCCGCGCTCGGGGCCGGCCCCACCTCCACACCGTCCGAGCCCCTCCCGATGCCGGAAGGAAGCACGTCCCATGACCACGACCGATCCCGTCCGCTACATCCGGGTCAAGATCGAGGACTTCCCGTTCGCGCCGGCCAACCGCGCCTACGGCAACGTCGCCATCCTCGGTCTCGCGACCCCGCCGGCCACGCCGCCCGACACGTTCGTCCAGCCCAACGTCCCGACGCTCTTCACCGACGTCAACGATGCCCGGACCCTGGCCACCGGCCCGCTCGGCGAAGCGGTCGCGACCGCCCTCGTCCAAGAGCCCGGGCCCAGCGAGGTCTGGGCCGTTCGCCTCGCCGACAGCAGCGACGGGGCCCTCGACGCGGCGCTCGCCAGGGTGGCCACGCTCAACGTCCAGTTGGTGGCCGTCGCCAACACCCCGCTGGTCCGGACCTCGGGGGACGACGAGCAGTCCGCGCCCACGCCCGCGATCGTCAAACTGGCCGAGCACGTCGACGCCGTCGCCGGCGACGGCATGGAACGCATCGGCGTCGCCATGCTCGGCAAGGGCGACACCAACCCCGGGATCGTCGAGGGCAAACTGGCCACCGAGCGCATGGTGTACGTGGCGCACAAGAGCGACGAGGACGTCGCCGCGGCCGTCGCCGGCACGATCGCCGGCTACGAACCCCACATCTCCCTGCTGTTGAAGCAGGTCAAGGTCAGCTCCGAGCCCTTCAGCGCCCAGGACGTCCTCACGATCAACGGCGCCGAGGGCGAGAACTCCGGAGGCCCGGGCGGACAGGGCGTCAACTGGCTGGTGGACCCGCCGCTCATCCCGGGCAAGGGCGTCTTCCTCGGTGAGGGCTACACCGGAAACGCGAAGCCCGGCGGCAAGAAGTACATCGACATCGTCCGTACCGTCGACGACATCACCTTCCGTCTCAAGGCCCAGCTCATCGGGTCCATCGGCAACCTCCGCATCAGCCGCGCCGGGCTGCGCGGTCTGGTGGCCGAGATGGAGACCGTCCTCGAACCCCTGCGGCGGGCCGCGGTCATCGACTCCTACGAGATCGTCCTGCCCATCCTCGTCCTGCTCGACAAGCCGCAGCCCACCCCGCAGGAGGAGAACCTGATCAAGAAGGCGCGGGCCGAACGCGCCGTCGAGGCGCTGGTGCGCATCACGTACGCCGGAGCCGTCCACCGCATCAACATCACCCTGAAGTTCGAATAGGAGCCGCCTCCATGTCCGACTGGAACACCCGGCTGGAAGTCAAACTCGGCGGCCGGACCATCTCGCCGATCACCAACTTCTCCCCGTCCTTCAACGTGCCCCACACAGTGATCCACAGCCTGGAGGAGGACGGCGTCGGCTATGTACGCCAGCCCTTCACCTTCACCTTCACGCTCACCATTCCGGCCATCGCCTCCGCGGTCGCCGAGCTCACGGAACTCGCCGTCACCGGCAAGGAGTTCGCCGTGGCCGTCGCCGAGAAGAAGGGCACCGACTGGGCGTTCGCCTCGCTCAAGTTCAGCCGCTGCATCGTCAGCGCCGCCCAGCCCAGCAACGTCACCGTGGACGGCGTACCGCAGGCCACGTTCACCTGCATGGCGCTCAACGTCGGCGTGGAGGAGTGACCATGGCCGCGGCAGAGGAGTCCCGGGTCGAACGGACCGGCCTCGCGCTCGTCCACGAGGGCGAATACATCCGCCCCGCCGCCGGAAGCGAGGCCGTCGTGACCCACCGCGGCAGCGGCGCCACCGTCGTCCACTACCACTTCCCCGTGGAGGTGGCGGTGGTCGGTGCCCTCCAGGACCACCACGTGCGACAGATCGCAGGTCACGTCTTCGACGAACTCGACCGCGAACTCGGCAGCCGGGGGTAGCCCATGGCGGACAAGGTGCTCGTCGGCGTGGTCCCCCTGCTCTACGTGCAGAGCATCACCATGACGGAGGGCTACCGGGTCGAGCGCATCCTGGGCAGCAGGTTCGCCCAGGCCACACAGCCGTCCACGAAGACGATCACCATCGAGGCGCTGCTGCTCGGCCCGGAGCGCCTCGTCACGAAGAAGGCCCTCGAGGTGCTCGCGCTCACCTCGCGGGCCCTGCTCTCGGCGGCAGGTCCGGCGCTCGCGGCAGGCGGCATCCCCGTCGTCTGCGGTCTGACGCTCAGTCTCGACATGCAGATCACCGATCTCCGCTTCGCGCAGAGCGTGCAGAAGCGCGACGCCATCGACGTGTCGCTGACGCTCCAGCACGTGCCGCGGTCCAGCCTCACCGCGCTCATCGGCGAGGCCGCGGACCTGGCCCTCGCCGCCGGCACCGCCGCCGTCCCCTCCGTGCCCGCGCCCGGCGCCGTGCCCCGGCCGCCCGGCCCGCCGCTCGGCTGACCGACCCGTCCGCGACCCTTCGGCCCGACCCCGCCCCGCCCCGAGAGGAGGCCCGATGCAGGCGAGCCTGCCCGTCGACGCCGACGAAGGATTCCCGCAGTCCTTCCGGCTGCGCTTCGGCGACCACGTGTACCGGATCGAGCTGTACGTCAACGCCGCCGAGGAGGCCGTGGCCCGGGGCGGTGTGCTCGACCTCCTCGCCGGCCGCGGGCCGTTCCTCGTCATCGCCGTCCGGCGCGAGGACGCCACCGGTCTCGTCCCGCTGCTGCGCCGCAAGGCCGTACGGGACCTGCCCTGCCCGGCCGGCGACCTCGGCATCGTCTTCCGGCAGGCCTTGGTGGACGTACGCAACCTCAACGGCGCCGGGAGCTACGGCTCGCGCGTCCTCGCGGGGGTGACCGCACGATGAGCTTCGCCATCCGCTACAGCGTCACCGTCGACGAGGAGAAGCCCGCCGGCGGCGGTCTGCTCGGCACCCTCGCCGCCACCGCCGGCTCCCTCGTCGGTCTCACCGGACTGCCGCTCAACGTCTCCAACGACATCTTCGGCGGCACCCTCGTCCTCGACGCCGACATCACCGTCACCATGAACGAGGGCGCCGTCGCGAGCACCTTCGAGGTCGTCCTCGTCAACCCACCCGGCGACACCGTCGAGATGCTCCGTGCCAAACTCGCCGACCAGGCCCTCACCGTCACCGTCAAGCTCGGCTACTTCGACGACCCCGGCGTCGGCCGCAAGCCCGTGATGGAGGGCCGCGTCATGCGACTCGCCTCCTGGGTGGGCGAGGACGGCCTCAACCGCATCCGCCTCACCGGACAGGACGCCGGAGGCTACGCGCTACGCATGACACCCGCGGCCGCCCACCGTGCCCGCTCCTGTCACGCCCTGGAGTTCGCCGAGAAGGTCGTGAAGGCGGCCGGCCTCACCCTCGCCGAGGGCTCCGTCCTGCTCGCCGACCTCGCCGACCACACCGTACGCAACCCCACCGCGCTCGGTGCCCTCCGCGACCTCGCGGCGACCGTCCCCGCACCCGTCGTCATCCGCGACAAGCGCGTCTACATCGGCCCCGTCGTCGGCTCCGGCGACCCCGCCCCGGTTCCCTTCGACCCCGCCGTCAACCTCGTCTCCTACGGCGACGCGCAGGGCGAGGAGAGCATCGTCGTCGCTCCCGGCGAGGAATCACCGCCCAGCCGCACCACCATGAGCCTCGTCGTCCTCGGTCATCCCGGCCTGCGGGTAGGTCAGGTCGCCACGCTGAAGAACCTCGACAACGTCCCGGCCGGACCGCTGCGCATCACCCGGGTGGTCCACCGCTTCGGCGTCCGCACCGGCTACGTCTGCGAGGTCCAACTCGTCGCCGCCAAGGCGGGGGAGTACGTCGAGGCCGGTGACGGCGTCCGCGCCTGCGTCGACCGCCTCGAGGCAGGCGCCGAACGGCAGCGCATCGCCCGGCCCTCGGTCGACGTCGGCGAGGTCACCGCCTACCGCTCCGCCGGCCACCAGGTGTCCCTCGCCTACGGCCAGGACCCACCCCCGGGAATGAGCACTCCCAGCGTCAGCGGCCCCGTCGACGACGCCGTCGCCCTCCTCGACAAGCCCGTCGCCTCTCCGTTCGCCTTCGGCCCCTGCGGTCTGATGACCCCCGTCTACCCGGGCATGCGCGCCCTGCTCGCCCACAACCGCGGGCTCGTCAACGACGCCGCCGTCGTCGGCTACCTCTGGCCGCGCACGCTCGGCGCCCGGGCGCCCTCACCCGAACCCGGCGACCACTGGCTTGCTCTGCCCACCGGGCTCGGCCCCGACGGGCAGCCCTTCGGCCCCGGGGTCAACGACCTCACCGACGCCAAGGGCGGCCGGGTGATCCAGGCCCGAGGCCTCCATGTCCTCGTCGGCACCGGAAAGCTGCCCCAGGTCGGCACCCGGCCCACCCCGCCCACCGACGACACGATCACCCTTGAGCACCACACCGGAACCACCATCGAGATCGACACGGCCGGTGCCGTCACCGTCCGTACGAAGGGAAGCAAGATCATGCTCACCAACGGGGCCGTGAGCCTGTCCCTCGACGGCGCCTCGGTGCGGGTGGCGTGATGCCGCGCGTCCTCACCACCGCCGCCGTCATCCGCTGCGTCCACTCCGGCACCTTCCTCGTCACCGCGTCGCAGCACACCCTCACCGTCGACGGCGCGCCCGTGCTGCTCCTCAGCGACCTGCTGACCGCCACCGTCCCCGACTGCACCAACACCAACGCCGCCGCGGGCCAGGCGCCCTGCGTGAAGGTCACGACCGTCAGCGCCGGAGGCAGCCGGCTGCTCTCCGTCGGCGGCAGCCCCGTCGCCCTCGACACCGCCAAGGGCACCAGCCAGGCGGTCCCCGTCCTTCCCGTGGCCTGGCAGGTCTCCTCCGCCGGCCAGAACCGACTGAGCACGGACTGAAGGAGCAGCCGCCATGACCGCCCTGGAACCCCTCGGCCACAGCCTGCTCCTCAGCGACGGCGACCTCGTCGTCCGCGGCACCGGCCTCGCCGAGGTGCACGGCCTGGCCAACCTGGTCCAGGCGCTCACCCTGCGCCTGCTCACCCCGTTCGGCTCCGACCGCTGCGACCACCGGTACGGGCTGAGCGCCGGAACGGCCTTCACGCACCCCGCCGGGCCACGCGTCTTCAAGGACCTCCTGCGCCTGGAGATCGTCCGCACCCTTGCCACCGACCCGCGGGTCCACGAGGTCGTCGACGTCGTGTTCACCGAGGACGAGCCCGGTCAGCCCGGGGCCGCCCGCTCCCGGGTCCTGTCCGTCCGCGTGCTGGTGGAAGCCGTCGACGGCCGGACCACCGCCCTCACCGCCGAAGTGGAGGTGTGAGCCATGACGTACGGCGTCACACAGGACGGCTTCGTCCTCAAAGGCCTCGACGTCATCCTCGCCGAGAGCAAAGCCCGCACCAGAGCCGCTCTCGGCCAGGACGTCGACCTGTCACCCACCAGCCCCCTCGGCAAACTCCTCGAAGTGGTCGCGCAGGAGGACGCCGAGCTGTGGAAGCGGATGGAGGACCTCTACTACGCCCAGTTCGTCGCCACCGCCAACGGCGCCTCCCTCGACCTGCTCGGCGACGACGCCGGGCTCGCCCGGCACGTCGGCCGCCGGGCCGGAGACGTCACCCTCACCCTGGCCGGCGGCGTGCCCGGCCGCACCTACGTGGTGCCCGAGGCCACCGTACTGATCACCGCCGGCCCGACCGTCCGGGCCTTCGCCACCACCGCCCCGACCGAACTCACCGCCGCCGCACCCGCCCGTACCGTACGCGTTCTGGCCGTCGAGCCGGGCGACGCGGAGGTCGCCGCCGGAGCCGTCGTCGACGTGCACCCCGACCACCGCGCCCAGTACCTCGCCGACTGGCCGCCCGCCACCCTCGCCGTCACCAACTCGGCCCCCTTCACCGAACTGCACCCCGAGGACGACGACGCCTACCGCGCCCGCCTCGTCGCCCTCCCGCGCGCCCTGTGGACCGTGGACGCCGTCCGGCAGGCCGCGCTGCGCGTCCCCGACGTCATCGACGCCCGGGTCTCCGACCCGCTCGGAGGCATCGACGTCTCCCAGGCCTACTTCGGAGGCTTCGACTTCGGAGGCCGCACCTTCACCGACGAGCGCCGGGTCGGCGAGCCCTACTTCGCGGAAGTCGCGGTCGCCCACCGCAACGTGCGCCCCTGGAACACCCTGGAGGGCGACGCGGCCGTGGCCGGTGTCCGCGAACTCGTCGAGAAGGAGGTCGAACGCGTCCGCCCCATCGGTGTCCACATCAATGTCGTGGAAGCCGACCACATCGACGTGTCGGTCCGCGCCGAGATCGTCCTCGCGCCCGGATTCGACGCCACCGCCGTCACCGCCCGCATCCGGCAGCGACTCGCCGCCGACATCGGCCGGCTCCGTCTCGGCGACGACGTCCTCTACGCCCGAGTGATGTGCGCCCTCGCCGACCAGCAGGGCGTCGAGGACGTCCGACGGCTCCATCTGCGCCGCTGCCCGCCCGCCTTCGGCCGGTTCGGCTTCGGCGGGGTGCCGTACCAGCTCGGCATCGTCGAAGCCGCCGTCGGCGAGAGCCTCGCCATGGGCCCGACCGAGATGGCCGTCTTCGCCACGGACCCAGCGCTGAGCCGGATCGAGGTGGTGAACCGGTGACCGCCTCCGCGACCGAGCGCACCGCTCCCGACCGGCCCCGTCTGGCGGCCGCCGACATGGCGGCCCGGCTCACCGTGCCCTTCGCCCGCGGCGCCGACCAACTGCACCTGACCGTACGGGGAGTGACGATCGACCCGTACGACTTCTCCCTGCACAAGGCCCAGTTCGGGATCACCCCGCACCCGCTCTACGTCCTCCAGGCCCGCACCGACGTCCCCGCCACCACCGTCACCCTGACCGTCAAGGGCGGTTCCGTCGTCGTGGTCCCCCTGCCCGACGGGCTCGCCGCCGGAACCTCCGTCCCCGTGCCCGAGCCGCCCGACCTGCTCACCGGCATCAATTCGGGCCTGAAGGGCGGCCAGGAGCAGTGGTGGCAGATCACCGCCCTGCTCGGCACCATGGCCAGGCTGCTGTGGGCCGTCGGCTGGGAACGCGACCACCTGCGCCACCAGATCGCCCGCACGCTCGCCCAGCGCTCCCCGGGCCAGGCCACCGGCGTGCAGCTGGACCGCACCGGCGCCGGCCTCGGCGTCGTCCGCGCTTCCGGAGAGACGGACGAGGCCTACGGCCGCCGCGTGGCCGTCGCCCGCCGCTGGACCCTGCCCACCCCGGCCGGACTCGCCGCCGCACTCAACGACGCCGCCGGCCCGCTCGACGGCATCGCGAACCCGTTCGTCGTCGACGACACCAACGCCGAACTCCGCCGCGGAGTACTGCCGCTGCGGATCGTGCCCCGCGTGCTGCTCGCCGGGCTGAGCATCGACACCCGAGGCACCGTCGGCACCGACCTGCCCCCACCCGAGGGCGAGGACCTCTTCCACCCCGCCTTCCTCACCACCCTCTCCTCGACCGTCTGCGACGCCGACCCCGCCCCCGGCGGGACCGTCGCGCCCGGAGCGCAGCCCGCCGACCCTCGGCGCGTCCAGCCCGCCGTCGCCGCCGCCCTCGGCCGGCTCGCCGAGCTGCTCACGGGACGCGTCCGGGTCCGCTCCGGCTACGACCCGACCGCCACCGACGCCCGCGCCACCGGACGCGCCGTCCTCCTCAGCCACCCGAGTACGGCGCCCGACCGGCTCGCCGCCCTCGCCCACCGGGCCGGCTTCGACCTCGTCACCCACCGCACCGACGGCCTGGTCCACGCCGAGAGCGCCCCGGGCGAGCTCCTCGGCATCGACACCGCGGGCGGCACCGTCCTCGTCGGCGGCACCCTCGTCCTCACTGCCCTGCCCGCGCCACCGCCGCCCGGCTCGTTCGTCCGCTGGTCCGTCGTGCCCTGCGGGGCCGGCCGCGGGCAGCTCGCCGCTCCCGCCGAAGGGCCCACCACCGTCCTCACCGGCATCGCCGCCGGCCGGCTGATCGTGACCGCCGAACTCCGCCTCGGCGGCCTCACCCTCACCAGCGCCCGCGAGATCACCGTCCGGCCCGTGACCGTGGGCGACGGTACCGCCATCGGCGCGGACGGCACGCCCAACCCCGCTCCGCCGCCCGCCGACCTGCCCGGCGAGGCCCTGCACGCCGTGTTCCTCGTACGGCACGACGACCCGGCCCACGCCGAGTACGGCACCGACCCCGCCCACCACCAGATGCGCCGTGAGACCGCCGAACACCTGGACCGGCTCATCACCCTGCTGCCCGCCTCCGCGAACAAGCTCGCCGTACGCCGGGACCTCGCCGCCGACGCGAGCGCCCTCGCCAAGGAAGGCCGCGAACTGCGCCTCACCCATCCGAGCGTCGCCGCCGCAACGCTCGGGGCACTCGCCCACCAGGCCGGCTTCACCCACGTCAGGGTCACCGCCGGCACCGTCGTCGTCTCCCAGGCCGCCCAGGACCCGGTCCGGGTCACAGCGCCCCTGCTGCCCGGCGGTGTGCTGGAGACCGGTGCGACCGCCAAGCTGTCCGTGGCTCCGACCCCGGCCGAGGTCGGTGCCGTCGGCGTCCTCGTGTGGTCCACCGGCGACGGAGCCGCCTCACTCTTCACCACGGCTCCCGGCGAGATGTCCGTACGCGGCGAGCGTCCAGGCCCCGCCTGGGTGCAGGCGGCCTACCGCATCGGCGACCGGCCCGGCCCGTACCAGATGGTCGTGCGACTGCGCCCCGAGCTCGCCGGACACACGCTGCCGCCCGCCACCCGCGACCTGATCGTGAGCCTCCTCGCCGCCCTGCGCCCCCTCGGCGTCGAGGTCGTCACCCGCACCCTCACCGGAGGCACTCCGTGACCGACATCAGCTTCACCCCCACCTTCAAACACGTCACCTGGGTGGACAACCGCGACCGTGTCGCGGCCGGCGGACAGAACGGCTTCAACGTCCGCTTCGACGCGATCCAGAAAGACCTGGCAGAGCTGTCGAGGGTCGTCGGAGTCATCGACGCCGGGCTCAAGGCGGCCGGCCAGCACCCGGCGACCACCCGGCTGCTCGCCCTCGCCCCCGCCTTCACACCGCTGCCGCCCGCCAAACCCTGGGGCCTGGACCGCTTCGGCGTGGCGACCCGCCTCTCCACCACCGACTCCTCCGTCACCGGCCTGATCCCCGTCAGCCCGCCCGACGGCGCCAAACTGCTCAAACTGCGGGCCGTCGGCCAGAACTCCGGCGGAGGCAACCTGGCCGTCAGCCTCTTCCGCGCCAAGCTCGCCGACGCCACCGCCCGGGAGTCCATCGCCTCGGTCACCTGCACCGGCACCTTCGACGCGCCCGTCGACGTGACGCCGGGCAAGGAGGTGGTCGACATGGCGACCTACCGCTACTTCGTCACGGCCTCGCTCAGCAACGCGGCCGACGGCGACATCGTCAACATCATCAGCGTCCAGCTCTCCTACATCGCCGCCTGAACGGAGCAAGTCCCATGGCCGGAAACCTCTACATCCCCATCGACTTCGGCCTCAACGGGCCGGGAAACGACAACGGCAACCGACCCTGGCAGGGGCCGCAGGCCTTCTACGACAACGCCAGTATCTGGCTCGACCCCCGGACCAACGTGGCCCACGTCGGCGAGGCGACGCACGTCAAGGTGCGGATCAGCAACCGCGGCGGACAGACCATGAAGGCCGTCACGGTGCAGGCCTGGTCGTTCGTCCCCGGCATCGGCAACATGTCGCCGTCGAGCGCGATCCAGACCTTCGAGAGCGGCATGGGCGACGTCCCGGCCGGCAGTTCGCTGGTCTTCACCTGTGACGCCAGTCCGGTCTGGCACCCCAGCACCGAAGAGCTGGCGAAGACCACGAACGGTCACATGTGCATCATCGCCAACTGCTTCCAGAGCGACGAATTCGTCCCGGATCCCGAGGGCGGTCCGGTCCCCAACGCCCGTCCGGTCGACCCCGTGGGAGACCAGCACCAAGGACAGCGCAACATCCAGATCGTCCAGGTCCAGCAGGACGCCGTGTCCGAACCCCAGCACGTGCACTACAGCACGTACACGCCGCCGGTGGAGCACACCCCCCACACGGGTCCGTACCTCGTCAGCGCCACGCACAATCTGCGGGAGCTCGACCCCGCGGGCATCCTCGCCCTCCGCGGCCACGAAGGGTTCTCGATCGACTCGGACACCGTCATCGCGAACGGCGGACTGAACCTCCTCACCTCCGGCGGTCCACGGAAGATCCTGCCCAGCACCGAGCCGCCCACCTTCGAGCTGCGGGCCCCGGGCATGCCGGGGCTCGGCGAGGCGTTCCACTTCGCCGAGGACCGACCCGTCATGATCGACTCCGAGATGGTCGTCCAACTGCCCCGCGACGCCGAGGTCGGCAGCCTGCACACCTTCGACATCGGCCTCAAGGACGACAAGGGATACCTCGTCGGCTCAGGGCTGACCGTGATGATGCTGGTCACCGAGTAGCCAGAGCCGAACCGCCGTGGAGATCCACGTCCGGGTACCGGTGAGGATCACCCTCACCGGAGAGCCGGGACCCGCAGAACTGGCCGCGCTCGGCAACCGCCTCACCGCGCTGGTCACGGCCCGCCTCGCGGCGGCCGACCGGGAGCTCGCCCGCCGCCACCCGGCGACGGAGCCCGACGGCGAGCCTCGGGACCGGACAGACCTACGGGAACCCTACGACCCCGCCCGGGAGGCGGACTACGGCTACGGCCTGCCCTCCTACGCGGACGGAGGCCGGCCCGCGCGCGTGCCGGTACACGGCGGACCGGGACACCGGGGGCCGGCCCCCGGCCGGCCCGAGGAGCCGTGGACCGTGCTGCGCACCGGCCGGGCGCGGCTTCCCGTCGAACGCTTCCTGGCCTACATCGAGGACGTCCTCCACGCCCCCTTCCCGCAGGCCGTCCTCTACGCCTCCCTGGCCGGCACCAGCCGGCCGGTGGAGGTGTGGCTGGTGCGGTTGAACAAGCCGTACGTGCCCGACGAACTGGGCCAGGAACTCCTCGCCCGGGCCTCCACGGGCGCCGTCGCCGACGCGGGCGGGCGCACCGAACCCGCCTGGGCGCTCACCGGGTCCGAGGAGGCGCTGCACCGGCTCGTCGAGGCAGACGAGGACGGCACACTGGCGCCGCGCGTCCCCGGCGTGCCCTACGGCCACGTCCTGTTCGCGTTCATGCGGCTGCCTCGGGTCGACCTCACCGACGTGGCCGTCGTCGGCCCCGGCCTGTCCCTGACCATGACCGTGCGTGAGGCCGGATTCTGTGTGGACCCGCAGGTGTTCGAGCGGGGTGTCGGCGTCCCCTGGAGCCGCTACGCCGAGGAGTTCGGCGACGAGACCGTCACCGTCTGGACCCAGCCCGCCGTCCTGCGGCCCGCCTCGACGGCGCTCGACATCACCGGGGACAGCGGGCGGGAGGCCCTGTTCCTGCTGTTCGACCGGCACGCGGGCAGCGCCGCCCCGCACCACGAGCCCGCCGCCCGGTTGTTCGTCGCCGAGGGTGACGTCCTTCCCGGACTGCCCGAGGCGGTACGGAGGCAGAGCTCCTGGCCGGCGGAGGCGGGCGTCCGGGTCCTGTACTGCCGGGCCCATCTCGACCTCGCCCCCGAACGCCTGGGCGTCGCCGGCTTCCGGCCCGCCGCCCGGCAGCTCGCCGCCTCGCTCGTCGCCCGTCTGAACGACGAGCGGTTCGGCGACGTCCTCGACCACGCCCTCGACGAGGCCGCGCCCTACCACCGAGGCCGGTTCGGCAGCCTCTTCGGCCAGGTCCTCGCCGAGCTCGAACAGCAGCGGAAACTGGACGAGTTCTTCGACGCGGCCGACGCCACCCGCCGGTTCGCCCTGCGGCTGCGCCTGCTCCAGCAGTGCGAGACCACCCCGTACGCCCGGCACGCACGTGTCCAGAGGCTGCGCACCGACCTCGGGGAGGAGCGCAGAGCCACCACCTTCAACACCTACACCCCGGGCGGGCCGGGACAGGGCGCCGTCCAACTGCATCGCGACCCCGACACCACCGTCCCGGCCGGCGGGCTCCTCGGCGACGCCGACCCGATCTACACCAGACGGTCCGAGGCCATGCGGCCCAAACCGGGCAAGGCGGAGGCGCTGCGCACCGAACTCCTCGCCCAGCGCGCCCGGCTCGTTTCCGACCTCCTAACGGGCCGTGAACAACGCACTTACACCGAAGGTGAGTTCGCGGCCGAGGTCATCGAGCGTTCGGCGCGGGCCGCGCACGTCACGGCGGACGACTTCGAGAAGGTCGAGGTGGAGTACGGCATCCGGCTGCTCGAGGTCATCTCGTCCCAGAACGGCGGCATCGCCTCCTACGACGTGAAGTTCGAGATCGTCTCGCGCACCGTCGGCGGCGGCGAGCCGTGGGGCCGCGCCGCCGGACCGCTCGTCGAGGGCGTCGGAGAGTTCGAAGCCCGGCTGGTGCAGTGGCGGCTGGGCCGTCACGGCGAGTTCTTCCACACGGTCGGCCTCGTCGTGCTCGTCGTCGGCGGCATCGCCGTCGCCTGGGAGGCGGGCATCGTCGCCCTGCTCGTCCAGGTCGGCGGTGGCGGTACGGCGGTCGGCATCGGGATCGGCCTGTCCGAGGCCACCTATCTCCTCAAGGTGATCCTCGGCAAGGAGGAGGCGAGCGTCGGAGGTTTCGTCATGGCGGCCGTCGACGGCTACCTCGGCGCCGTCGGCTTCCGCGTCGGCGCGGGACTCGGCGGCTGGGCGGGCGGCCGCATCGGCACCGCCACCCTGCGCGGCCGGGTCCTCGCCTGGCTCGTGCCCAAGCTCGTCACGGGCTCCGTCGGCGGAGCCACCACGGCCGCGCTGGAGACCTTCGCGCACGACGTCGTCACCGTGGCCTTCCGGGACGGCCGCTGGACCGGCGTCGACGAGTACGTCCGGCGCATGGAGTACGGCGCGGTCGTCGGCATCGTCGCGGAATTCACGGTGGTGCCGTTCCTGCGCGGGCTGCTCAAGCGTGCCGCGCCGACCCTGGTCAAGGCCGCGCTCCTCACCCAACTGCTGCGCGACGAGGGCGTGACGGTGGAGCGGTGGACGGAGGCCATGGTCCTGACCCGTCGGCGCATGGAGCAGACGCTCGGAAGGACCCTCCCCGAGGCGGAGGCCCGGGCCTGGACGACGGCGCTGGCCGAACGCGTCGACGAGGCCGTCCCGCAGCCGGTGCCTGGCCACGTCCACCCGCACGCCCACCCGCAGCCGGGGCCGGTGCCGGCCACGCCCGAGGGCGTGCCGTCCGTGGAGCCCGCGACAGGATCCGCGCCGGGCTCCGTACGCCTCCGGCCCGGCCCGGCCGCCCGCTGGCAGAGCCGCGCGCAACTCGAACAGGCCGCGCTCACCGATCCCGACGCCGGTCTGGACAGGGCCTGGTACGAGAACGCGAGCGAGGCGCAGCTACGGGCCCGCGAGTCCCGCGATCCGGTGGCCCGGGAGTACCTCGACGAACGCTGGGGCGGCAGACGCCGCCCGTACCAGCCCGACCGGCCCGGCGACCCCGCCCTGCAGAACCGGCTGCGAGACGACCTGCGCGAGGCGCGCGCCGCCGTCGAGGCCGAACGCCGCCGGCTGGAGCAGGCCGGCCTCCGAGAGCCCTCCGAGCGCGAGGGCGCCGGTTTCGAGACCCGCAGGACACGCGCGGGCGAGCAGAGCGTCCCGCCCACCGCCAAGGCCGCCGCCGGCTACGAAGGAACCGTCGCCGTCGCCCGAACGGACATCCCGGCCCTCGCCGGCGAGCTCTTCACCGGTGGCTCGCCGCGCGCGCTCGGCTCGTACGACCCCGGGCACGCCATCCGGCCGCCGGAGAACGTGGTGGTGCCCCAGGCGCACGGGCACGCGGAGCAGGACATCGGCCAGCAGATCGACGCCAGGCTCGCCGCCCTCGGGCCGGCCGAACGGCAGGCGGCCCGCGGCCACACCGTGTCCGTCCGGGTCGACCAGGAGGTCTGTTCCATCTGTGCCGCGGCCCTCGGCGGCGGACCCAGAGCCGGTGTCCTGGCACGGCTCAGCGCCCGCCACCCCGACATCGTGTTCGAGGTCACCGCCGACGACACCAGCACCGTCTACCGCATCGTCGGCGGCAGGAGGGTCCGATGAGCCCCACCCCGGGTCACCACCGACGGCACGAGTACCACGTGCCCGACACCGTACCGCGGCCCGAGGGACTTCCGACGGAGCTCGCCCGCCTCCTCGCCGTCGCCGTCCGTCAGGCCCTCCAGGACGCCATCCGCGCCACCGAGGCCCGCCGGAGCGCCGGCTCGCCCGGCACCGCGGCCCACGGCGGCGGCAGCGACGGGCGCGCGGCCGACGACGGGACCCCACGCGGCGACGCCTATCGGGTCCCCAGCTACGACGACGAGGGTCGCCCCGTCGCCGTGCCGCTCGTCCGGGCCCCGGCCGCTCCCGCCGCCGCGGGTCGTCCCGCGGGCGGGATCGGATCCGGCGCGGCCGGCGCGTCCGGGCGGCGGGACCTCGGTACGGGCGCCCGCTCCACGAGCGGCCCCGCCGCCCCGTCGGCCGCCACCGAGCGCACATGGAGCCCACGCGCCCTGGAAGCCCTTCGCGCGCGCATGGGCCCCGGGTTCCGCAACGCGCTCACCGGCCGCATCTCCGTCGACACCCTGGTGCTCGGCGAGCAGCGGATCCGGCTCGTGCCAGGCCTCGGCGGCACCGACCAGGAGCGGACCGTCGCCGCCCGGCTCGGTGAGGGCGCCTACTACCTCGACCCGATCCCGCGCGAGCGGTTCGGCGTGCAGGCCGCCGCCGTGCCCGGCGCCGGCTACGCCGTCCACCGGGTCGGCGACGACGGCCGCCGCCGCGACACCGGGCTTCGGGTGCTCACCTGGGACACCGCGGTCGTGCCGGCAGGCATCCTCGCCTACACCACGGACGTCAACACGCTACGGGAGACCACGATCGTCGGCCGCAAGCCCGGCGACCCGCGTACGGCCGCCGCCCGCATCGCCGCAGCCCTCGACAAGGGGCTCTCCCAGGCGCCGGGTTCGGTGGTGGCCACCACCCTCAAGGCGCACCTCCGGGACCTCGACGACGACGAGCTCATGGCTGCCTTCGAGGAGCTGCGCAAACTCGGGAAGCTGGGCGAGACCTTGGCCCTGGTCCGCGTCCGGGAGTTCCGGACCTACCTGCACGAACGGAAGGTTCCCTGGTCGTACGTCTTCGCCAACTGGGAGCCGAACGTGGCCGACGGCGCCGCGGTGTTCAGCGGCGTGCTCTGGGGAGCGGGCGAGAGCGTCACGGACGTCCTCGAGGTCATCGGCATGCTGGCCGGTTCGCTCTTCTCCGAGCAACTCGCCCAGGAACGGCACCGCTTCTGGACCGCGATCGTCGCCTGCGTCCAGCACCCGGTGGTCACGGGACAGCAGGGACTGCGGCAACTGCGCGACACCTTCTGGGAGAAGCTGGAGCAGCTGGAGTTCTTCGACGCGGGCCGTTTCCTCGGCCAGCTGGTGGTGGCCCTACTGACCCTTCCGGAGGCCGTCCGGGCCCTGCCGAAGCTCGCCAGGAGCGCCGCCCGCGTGGTCGTCGCGATCAACCGGATCGGTGTCGCCGCTCTCGACCGGATCGGGCTCGCCCTGCGCGACGTGGTGCGCTTCCTGGTCGCCGAGCGGCACGCCCTGGTCACCGACACCGGCGTCGTCCTCATGATGAGCGGCGACGACATCCTCGCCTCGGGGCCGAAGGTCAAGGGCACCTCCGCGCTCGCCCACGCCGAGGTGGTCAAAGCCCTCCAGGACGGCACCGCGCTCCTTCCCGAGGCCGATGTCGACGAGGCCATGAAGCGGCTCGCCGACCTCGAGAAGAAGACAGCCCCCAAGCCCGGCGAGGCTGCGGCGGGCGGCACCGCCGGCGGCAAGGCCGTCCTGACCGTCGAAGCGCTGGAGGACCTGGTCGGCCGGGCCATCGCCGAACTCGGCGAGGCTCCCGGCAGCCCCACCCTGACGAACAGCGTGCGCGGCACCCGGCTGCACACCATCTTCGCCCGCTTGGTCCAGGAGAAGTTCCCGCACAGCGGTCTCACCCTCGTCCCCGAGACCAGTCTGCGCTCCTTCGCCAAGCTCCCCGCCGACGTGCTCGACCTGCCGATCGAGACCTATGTGAAGCGCACGCCCGGTCTGATGCCGTACGAACGTGAGCTGCGTCCGCTGTTCACCGGCGAGGGCGGCAAGGTGCGCCTTGTCGGCGACCTGCGCCCCGACCTCGTGGTCCGCGCGCCGGGCCAGCTCGTCGTCTTCGACCTGACCAGCGTGGAGAAAGGCCGCCACATGGCCAAGAACATCCTCTACACTCTTCTGCTGCGCGCACCGGGCGAGTTCGCCCGCGTCGGCGAGACGTACTGGCGCCACTTCGGCAAGACACCGGCCGAGATCGAGGCCCTCTATCCCCGCGAAGTGCGCGAGGCCGCCCGCCAGGCCGAACTCGCGCGTCACCTGAAGGCACTCCACGACGCGAAGAAGACCACGCCCTGAGGTGCGCGTCTCACACCCAGTTGACCTTCGCCTGGGCGAGCAGCGGGTCGTCCTCCAGTTCCCACAGCGGCACCGCGACGTTGCCGATCCGGTAGCGGCCGCCGAAGTGGAGGCCGAGGACGCGGTGGTCGGTCAGGTCGAAGACCGGGGAGCCGCTGTTGCCGCCGAGGGTGGAGCAGTCGTGCCGCATCACCAGGCCGCCGGCCGTGAACTCGGTGGCCATGCCCGGCTGGAGGCGCTTCACGTTGTAGATGTCCATGAAGATCCGCCGCATCGACTCCGGCTCGTTGCGGCGCCCGTCCCAGGCCGGGTAGCCGACCACGTACACCGGGCGGCCCGGCAGGTCCGCCGGGGCGTCCGCCGCGACCGCCAGCGGGGCCGGCAGCGGCTCGCCGTCGGGCGGGGCGATCCGGAGCAGGGCCATGTCGACGTCCGGGTGGATGCCGATCACCTCGGTGATCTCGTACGGGAGGGGGCCGGCGGCCGGCACCGGGCCGGGCGCCGGGTGGGCGGGCAGTTCCTCGCCCGGGTCGACCCGGGCGGTCATGCCCTGCTGGAAGGTCCAGCCCGCGCCCTCGGCCCGGCTGAACTCCACCGCCACGTGACGGTTCGTCATCACGGCCTCCGGGCCGACCACGAAGGCCGTGCCGATCCAGTCCAGGTTCGGATGACCGGTGACCTCCACCCGGCCCACCCGGGCGATCGACTCGCGGATCGCGGCCCGCCCCGCCTCCAGGACCGACCAGTCGCCCGGCTGCGGCGCGAAATCCTGGCCCTGGACGAGGATCGCGGGACGGCCCTCCAGGAGGACGATCGCCTCCACCCCGAAGTACTCGTCCTCGTCGATCTCGTCCGCCCGGCCCTCCGCCAGCTTCTCCAGACCCGTGACGCCCGCCTCCAGGACCCGGGCCCGCTCCTCCCGCGCGAAGCGGCCGACCTCCGCGGCCGGGGCGGCGCCGGGCGGCAGCTCCTCGGCCGACTCCTGGACCTCCAGCTCCTCCTCGAGCCGGCCCCTCACCCGCGCGGCCACCTCGGCGAGATCCCCGAAGACCTGCCCCGGGCCCGTCGCGACCGGCGACCCGCTGTGCGAGCCGCTCCGTGATCCGTTCCGCATCTCCCGTCACCTCCGCCTGTCGCCGCCCGGCCGCGGTCCCCGGTTCAGGGCTCCGGGGGCAGCGCCGCCTGGGCCGCCATGATCTCCGCGTACAACTCGGGCCGGTTCTCCCGCAGATGGGCCAGGATCCGGCTCATCTGGGTGCCGACGTTGACGACCGCGGTCGTCCTGCCCTGGTACTCGACGTCGCTCAGCCGTCGCGCGCCGCGGTGCAGCGCGACGACCGTCCACCGGTCGGTGAAGACCGGGGAGCCGGAGGAGCCGCCCTGCGTGTCGGTGAAGTAGGCGACGTTCTTCTCGTCCGCCTGATAGACCAGGTTGTTGCGCAGCGCCACCCGCTTCGGCATGCCCTTGGGATGCTGGATGATGTTGACCGCCTGCGGGTCGTTGCCCTGGATCTCGAACGGCTGCGTGGCCACCCGCAGCACCTGCCGTTCCGGCTGGGCGGTCGTCAGCCGCAGGACGGCGTAGTCGAGCGTGGCGTCCCAGGCGACGAGCGAGAGCGCCGTCGCCTCCTCCGTCTCGGCCTCGTCGGCGCCGTAGTCGAAGCGCGAACGCGAGTTGCGCACCTGCAGCTGGAGGTCGTCCTCGCCGACCAGTTCGCGGCCGCCGCCGACGCCGCCCCGGGCGTTCACCACATGGTGGTTGGTGACGAGGAGGCCGGGCGCGATCAGCCAGCCGGTGCCCACGTGCGGGTAGGCCGGCTGGAGCTGCCTGCCGCCCTTGTACGGCGGCACGGTCACCCGGGCCACGGCGGCGCCGGCCAGGAAGCCGTCGTGCAGGAACTCGAAGGGGACCATGTCGTCCCGGATGACGATCTCCTCCTTGAACTCCGCCGACAGGTACTCCGCCGGGAGGTCGGGCTCGCCCGCCGCGTCGCGCACCACATGGTCCAGGGCCCGCTGGAAGACGGCCACCGGGCCGGGGCCGCCGGCGAGCGCGATCGCGTTGCGCAGCCACAGCTCCAGCGGCACCTCGCCCTCCATCAGCCGTTCCACCCGGTTCATCGTCCGCAGATCGGACTGGATCTGGGTGAACGGCGTCGGCTGCGGCGGCAGCGCCGCCAGGAAGTGGTCCTTGACGCCGGAGAAGAGCCGGTCCCGCAGCTCGCGGTCCGCCAGCCCCGCCTCCACGGCCGCGTTCTCCACCGCCAGCAGCTCCTCGGCCGGCAGGTACGGCTCCTCCCGCCAGGCCGCCTGCGCCTGGTCCGGCGGCGGGGTGACGCCCACCAGGCCCGCCCCGCCGGGCACCGGCCCGTACGCGGGACTGCCGGCGCCCCGGCCGACGAGCCCGGAGCCCGCGTCGACGGCCGCGGCCACGCCGAGCAGCAGATCGCCGCTGCGGTCGCTCAGCGTCAGCGCCCGCCAGGCCAGGCTGTCCAGCGTGCCGTGCCGCCGTGCCTCCCGCAGCGCCTCCTCGACCCGCCCGGGCGGCACGGGCCGCGCGTACGGGCCGGTCGGGGAACCGGCGTACGGATCGGCGTAAGGACTCGTGTACGGACCCGTGTACGGCCCGGCGTACGGACCCGTGTACGGATCGGCGGCGGGAGCCGGGTACGGGCGCGCGTACGGCGCCGGACGCCGGTCCGGGGAGAGCCCCGCGGCCCCGGCCGTGCCCGTCGCCCCGGCCCCGGTCGCCGCCGCGTCCAGGATGCGGGCCAGCGGCTCCCGCAGCCGCGGTTCGTCGGCCATCGCCGTCTCGAACCAGCGGGCCAGCGTCGTCACCACCGCGTCGTCGTCGCCGGGCAGGCCCACCAGGCGCAAGGTGCGGGCCAGGGCCGGCGGGTCCACCCGGCAGGCCGAGACGGCCGCCGCGCGGGCCAGGGCGGGCCGGCGGGCGAGGTCCTCGTCCGGCATCCCGCGCAGCCGGCGGGCCAGCCGGGCGTCGGTCTCCGTCGAGTCGGACCGGGCGACCTCCGCGAGCCGGGACCGGGCCACGAGCACGCCGATCGACTCGTACGGGAGGCCGAGACCGGCCGCGACCGCCTCGGCCTCCTGCAGGTCGCGGTCGGCGTCGGCGAAGTCACCGGCGTCCTGCGCGAGCCTCGCCGACAGCTGGAGCAGCTCGAGCCGGGTCTCGGCGCAGCCGGCCTCCTCCGCCCGGTCCACGGCCCGCTCGGCGGTCTCCCGGGCGTCCGCGGCCCGCCCGGAGCGGGCCAGCGTCTCCACCAGCAGCGCGTGCAGCCGGCTGCACGGCGTCCACGGCTGACGCTCGGCCAGCCGCCGCGCCGCGGCGTCCAGGTAGCCCTGGGTGAGCAGGTCCTCGACCTCGTGGGCGGCGATCCGCTCCCAGTCCTCCTGGTCGGCCTCGGCCATGATCTGGTCCGGCACGTGCCCGCCGATCCGGCCGAGCAGGAAGGCCGCCGAGCGGGGAGCCATGTCCCGGTCCGCGCCCGCCAGGTGGTGCTCCACTCCGGACCGCCAACGCGCCTCGACCGTACGGGGGTTCTCGCCGAGCCGCAGCCGGTGGTAGATCTCCTCGGCGCGGTCCCTGACGGTGTCGCGGGCCGCGTAGTGGGCCACCGCCCGCGTGTCCACGGCCCGCATCAGGTCGGTGCGCGCGCCGTCGGAGAGCCGCAGCATGATCGACCGCAGGTCGGGCCGGTGCCGGATCGCCTGCGGGCCCGCCGACTCCATCAGGTCGAGCCGGGACACCAGCCGGCCGAACATCCGGCCCGCCTCGGCCGTGGACGGCGTACCGAGCCCGGCCGGCCCGGCCAGCACGTCGCGGACCAGCTCGGGCGTGATGACCCGCAGCGCCAGCCCCGCCTGCACCAGCGCCCGGACCTCCGGGTCGGCGATGTGCTTGAGGATCCGGTCGTAGAGCGTGCCCTGGATCAGCATCTGGTCCACGCTGGTGTGCAGCCGCCGCCGCGAGGTCAGGCTGCGCAGCAGATCGCCCAGCGAATCCGTCCCGCCGCCGAGCGACACGGCCGTGCGCGCGGCGAGTTTGAGGCTGAGCGGGTGGCCGCCGACCTGGCCGTACAGGCTGCGCGCCACCGTCTCGTCGTCGACGCCGCAGGACATCAGCAGGTCCACGGACGCCTCCTCGTCGAGCTCGGTCAGCTCCATGGTGCGCGGCGTGAGGACCCGCGCCGGGTGGTCGATGGGTGCCCGCCCGGCGACGACGAACCGCAGCCGCGGATAGGCGGCGCGCAGCGCCGTCCACACCGCCCACATCCGGGAGATGACCGGCGAGCCGCGGTACTGGGCCTCCTCGAACGAGTCGACCGCGATCACCAGCGGAGGTTCCATCCCGCCCGGCGGCACCTCGACCGCGCCGGCGACCAGCGTGGCCAGCTCCTGGGCCAGCTCCTGCTCGCGGGAGCTGGCCCGGGCGTGGAACCCGGCCGAGTAGTCGCGGCCCAGCGTGACGCGGGTGGCGGACAGCCGGGACAGCTCGTCGATCTGGTCGCGTTCGCCGCGCTGGGCGCTCGCGGTCCGGCCGCACCGGTCGGCGAGCGCGTCGAACGCGGCCCGGTGGCCGGGATACTGGACGCCCAGCTGGCGGGCCGCCTCGGCGATCACCGTGGCCGGTTCCTGGAGGGAGAGCGTGGGACGTTCGAAGTCGATGTAGGCGAACGGGAATCCGTCCGGCGCCGCGTCCGCCAGGCTGTCGAGCAGGAAGCGGGCGAGCAGGGTGCTCTTGCCGATGCCGCCGATGCCGTGCAGCAGCACCGGCGGTTCGGCCGGCTCGGTCGGCAGCGCGAGGTAGCCGCGCAGGGCGTCGAGTTCCCGCGTGCGGCCGTGGAAGGTGTCCCGTACGAGCAGCCGCAGCGGCTGCAGGAGGCGGGCCCGCTCCAGCCGCCGGTGCACCTCGTCGACCGACGGCAGCAGACCGGCCGTGCCCGGCACCTGTTCCAGCCACAGCACGGCCTGGAGCAGGTCGGACAGCTCCTCCACGTCGGCCTCGGCCGGCGTGGCCGCGGCGGGCGCGACGCCCGACAGCAGCGCGAGCGCCGCCCGCTCGACGCCCGGGCCCGGCGGGAACGCGTCGGCGTTCGCCGCGAGCGCCGCCCGCGCGGCCTCGGGCCCGGCGAGCTCCCGCAACGTCCGCGCGCGCACCTGCGGGGTCAGCACCCAGCGCACCGAACGCTGCGGTCCCGCCAGCGCCGTGCAGTCCTCCACGAGTTCCCGTACGGCCTTGCCCGCGGCCACGCGCTCACCGGGCAGCCGCAGCGCCGCGGGATCGAACTCCTCCAGGAGACAGGTCGCCTCGCGGTACGCCCGGCGCAGCCCGGGCAGTTCCGGTGCGACGGCCGGCCCGGCCGAGGAGCGCGGCGCGGCCCGCAGCGCGGCGGTGAAGTCCTCGCCCGGCGGCAGGTCGAGGAAGAGCCGGACGGCCTCCTCGGTCGCCGTGCACAGCCGGCGCATGTAACTGTCCGCGGGATCCGCCGCGTCCACCGCCCGCAGCACCTCCGTGACCGTCGGCTCCACCAGGCCGGGCGGCGCCCGGCCGGCCGGGTCGCCGGCCGCCTCGGCGAAGAACCGGCCGAAGAAGTCCCGCAGTTCGTCAGGGCCGGCCGGGCGCGCCGTGTCGTGGCACTCGCCCTTGCGGATGTCGTACGGAAGCTGGTGCAGCGAGCTGGCATAGCCGAGCAGCACCAGCCGGGGCACGGTCTCCTCGCGCACCGGGGTGTGCTCGTAGACCGCGAGGGCGAGCTTGCCGACGCAGTCCCAGACGTCGGAGTTCGGGTCGAGCGCGTCGCACTGGTCGAGCACCAGCCAGAACCGGTCCTCGGCGGCGGTGGCCCGGCTGACGATCCGGTGCACGGCGTCGTCGATCGACGGCAGTGGATCGTTCAACCGTGTCGGGTTCAACGGGAATCCGTCGGCCTCGGGACCCGACACGAACTCCGCGAGCCGCCCCACCAGACGCGCCGCCGTCGACGTCCGCGACAAGGTCACCCGCACCGGGCGGAAGCCACGGTGCTGCCCCAGATGACGGATCAGGCGATACGTGTACGAGCGCCCGCTGTCCGGCTCCCCGTCCACCACCAGGACCGACAGCTCCGGGTCCGCGACGAACCGGCGCAGCGTGGCCCGCAGCTCCGCCCGGTCCACGAACACCTCGGTGCCGTGCCGCAGCACCACCGCCTCGAACGGATCCCGCGCCGAGTGCCGCAGCTCCTCGTCCTCCCGCAGCCGGCCGAGCAGCGCCCGTACCTCCGTGCCCCGCCCCACCGCGTCCACCGCGTCCAGCCGGTCCAGCGTCTCCACGCCGGCCAGCGCGTCCAGCAGCCGCCGCTGGTGCGCGATGTCCCGGCGCGCAGCGCCGACGACCAGCCGCGCGTTCGCCTCCCGGTCCCCGGTGAGCGGAAGACCGGCCACGAAGTCCGTGCTCAGCGAGGTGCGCAACAGCCCGGTACGAGGATCGGGGTCGTCGAGAAGATGGTCCCGCACCCAGCTGGTGACGAGGCCCCACTCCGTCTCGGTGAGAGGCATGACGCACCTGCCCGGCCGTCCCTGCGCCGATGGGGACGACTGCTCGCTGATGCCATCGTCCCGCCGGGCCCCACCGGTCGCAATCGCTGCCAGGCCGGTGCGGCCCGCCGCCCGGCCGTGCCGCTCAGGGCTGCATCGCGATGTCCTCGTACGACTCCAGACGCCGCCAGCGCTCGTCCGGCGCGCGCATCGGCGGCATCAAGTCCACGTCCGGCAGCGGCCCGAACTCCAGCTCGGTGATCTCCGCGACGTCCGACACCGGCACCTGATACGTACGGAACGGGCCCAGCGGCGGCGGCGCGCCCGGCGTCGCCCCGGCGAAGGCCCGGTCCGCGTCCCGGCTCAGGTCCGGGCTCTGGTCGAGGACGTACGCGGTCGCCGCCAGCGCCCCGTCCTGCATGAACGCCGCCACCTTCCAGAACCGCAGCGGCACCTGGATGCCCCGGTAGGGCGGGTCGGAGTCCTGGAGCACCGGCCCCGTCAGCACCGCCAGCTTGCGGTCGAACTCGGCCGCGTGGTCCAGGAGGTAGTTCTCCAGGCCCTGCCACAGCTTCTTGCCCTGGTTGAACACGTCCGCCTGCGGAGCCGCGTTGGTGAAGTGGAAGGTGTCCGTGTTCGCCCGGGCGCCCACCGCCGCCGCGCCCCACACCGGATCCAGCCGGCGCACCAGATGGCCGCGGTCCAGGCTGTTGTCCCGGTAGACGTCCTCGCCCGCCTGCTGCTCGCGCGGCAGCCGCGGATCGTACGCCCACACGTCGTCGCGCGGCACGTCGTCCAGGAGCGCCTGCCCCTCGATGCACACCGCGGTCGACGCGGCGAGCCGCCGGTCGGGCCGGAAGACCACGCTGAAGTGGGTGTACGGCAGGATCACCGTCTCCACCGACGCGCGCACCGGCAGCGCGAGCGGCACCGCGGGGCCGAGGAAGTTCTCGTCGTAGCCGGTGCGGTCGGCGAGCAGATCGTGCCGGGATTCACGGGGGTCCATACGATGTAAGTACCGCGCGGAAGAGGGCCGCCCACGGCACCGGACCCGCAGGCCACTCGAACAGACGACGCCACCGGTGCCCCCTCACCATCCGGCCAAGGAGGCACCATGCCTACCGGACTCTCACTGCACGTCGGACTCAACAGCGTCGACCCCGACCGCTACGGCGGCTGGGACGGCACCCTCGTGGCCTGCGAGAACGACGCCCGCGACATGGCCGCCCTGGCGCGCGCCGCCGGCTTCGCGGACACCGTCCTGCTCACCCCGGACGGCACCGTCGACCGGATCACCTCCGCGCTGCGCGCGGCGGCGGAACGGCTCGGCGCCGGCGACATCCTGCTCTTCACCTATTCGGGGCACGGCGGCCAGGTCCCCGACGTCACCGGTCCCGACGACGAACCCGACCGGCTCGACGAGACCCTCGTCTTCTACGACCGCCAGTTCCTCGACGACGAGGTGCACCAGGAGTTCCTGCGCTTCGACGACGGCGTCCGCATCGTCACCTTCTTCGACTGCTGCCACAGCGGCAGCAGCGTCGAACTGCCCGGCGGCGGCGACGTCACCGGCCGCTACCTGCCCGAGCCCCGGCAGGCCGAGCTCTACGAGCGCGACCGGGACTTCTACGACGACCTCCAGCGCACCCTCGCGAAGTCCGCCGCCGTCACGGGCGACGGGCAGGGACCGCCGGTGATCCTCGTGTCCGCCTGCCAGGACAACCAGGTCGCCGCCGACGGCGCGGTCAACGGCGCCTTCACCGAGGCGCTGCTCGCCGTCTGGAACGACGGCGCCTTCCACGGCGACTACCGCACCTTCCACCGGGCGATCCAGCGCCGGCTGCCGCCGACCCAGAGCCCCAACCTCTACGTCACCGGAGCACCCTCGACGACGTTCCTGGCCCAGCGCCCCTTCACGGTCTGAGCCGGGGCCGAGCCCTCAGGGGCCGAGGTCTCGCGGTCCTCGCGGTCCGCGCCCCGGCCGAGTCCTCACGGCCGGAGCGCGGTCGCGAGCTGGGCGCGCGAGCGCACGTCCAGCTTCTGATAGATCCGGGTCAGCCGGGCCTCGACCGTCTTCACGCTCAGATACAGCTTCGCCGCCGCCTCCTGGTTGCTGGCTCCCTGGCCCACCAGGCGGGCGAGCCGCAGCTCCGCCTCCGTCAGCGTCGACAGCGCGGACGGCGCCTCCTCGCCCACCGGGCCCTCGCCCGCCGGGCCGGCCGGCGCCTCGCTGGTCAGCGCCAGCCACGGCACCGCCCCGGCCCGCTCGAACACCGCGGCCGCCGACTGCAGCGCGGTCTGCGCCGCCGAGCGCCGCCGACGGCGCCGCTCGACCCGCGCCAGCGCCATCAGCGCCCGGCCCTGCTCCAGCGGCAGCTCCGCGTCGCCGAACCGGGCCGCCGTGCCGGCCAGCAGCTCCGCCGCCTCGTCCGTACGGCCCTCCGCCGCCAGGCACAGCCCGTACGCCCGGTCGCAGCCGAGCAGCACCGTCGTCCGGCCCAGCCGCTCGCCCACCGGCCGTACCTCCTTGAGCACCGCCATCGCCTCGTCGACCTCGTCGTGCGCGAGCAGCGCCTCGGCCAGCTCCTCGTGCCAGCGCAGCATCGACGGGTCCACGGTGGACTGGGCGCGCTCGTTGGCCTCCACCCGGCGCAGCGTCTCCAGGGCCGCGGCCACGTCGCCGTTGACCAGTTGGACCCGGCCGAGCGCGTACAGGCTGCGCGAGAGGAAGACCCGGTCGCCCTCCTCCTCCGAGGCCTGCACACTGCGCCGCGCGTAACTCGCCGCCCGGGCGAAGCTGCCGCCGGCCGTCTCCGCGAGCGCGAGCGCGTACCACGCCGGCCCGGGCGACAGGCCCGCCTCCAGGGTCAGCCCGAGCGACTGACCGGCGTGCGCCAGTGCCGCCGCGCACGGGCCGATCCGCGACTCGATCTCCGCGAGCGTGCTCAGCAGCTCGATCGCGTCCTCCACCGAACCGCGCCGCTGCACCAGCGGCAGCAGCGCGTTCAGCTGCGCCCGCGCGTCCACGAGCCGTCCGTCGAAGAGTGCGTGACGGATGGTCAGAATCTGGGCGGCGTTACGGATCCCGGCCGGCCGCTCGGCCGTCTCCAGGGCCCGCGCCTGCGCCAGCACCGCCTCCGCGTCGGGCGAGCCGAGCGCCCGCTCCATCCGTGCCTGGACGGTCAGGGCCTGGGCGGCCGTCCGGTGGTCGCCCATCGACGTGGCGAGCGCCGCCGACTCCATCGCGGCCGCCCGCGAACGCACCGGATCACCGTCGGCCAGCACGTACTTGACGGCCAGCCGGAGCTGTACGCCGGCCCGCAGCGCGGTGTCGCCCTCCGAGTCCTCCATGGCGTGGACGTACATCTCGTCCAGTCCGGTGAGGCCCTGCCCCGCGGTGTCGAGGACGGCGAGCCTGGCCCGCACCCGGTCCGCGGGCGCCGCGTCCCGGGCGAGCAGATCGGTTGCGGCCCGCATCGCCAGATCGGCGCGGGCGGCCCGCGCGGCCTCCTCGGCCGCGTCCACCAGCCGGGCGATCCGCCGCTGCGCGTGCGCGCCGGGCGTCGACTCGGCCGCGAGCAGGGCGAGTTCGGCCGCCAGCGCGCTGTTGCCGCGGCCCCGGGCGAGCTCCGCCGCCTCCGCCACCTCGGCGGCCAGCTCCTCGTCCGGCGCGTCGGTGGCGAGCGCCCGGTGCCGCACCGACTCCACCGGGTCGTCCACGACCCGCGCCAACGCCGCGTGTCCGGCGCTGCGGTCCGCCCAGCAGGCGTCGTGGACCAGTGTCGACGGCAGCAGCCCGGCCGTGAAGGAGACCGTGCCGTCCTCGGCGAGCGACACCAGACCGGCCCGCTCGGCGGCCGCCAGGTCCGCCTCCGCGTTCGGTCGGCCGGCCCGGCGCACCAGCGTCGCGGTGGGCCGCAGCGCGAGCGCGGCGAGCAGCAGCGTCTCGCGGACCTCGGCCGGCGCGGCCCCGAGCAGCTGCCGGGCCAGGTCGCGGGCCCGCCCGGACAGGGTCAGCGCCTCCGCGTGGTGCACCGGTGTACGGGCGTCCGCCAGCGAGCGGCCCACGGCGAGCGCCAGCCGCGGATTGCCGCCGCTCGCCTTGTGGATGCGGCCGGCCATCCGGGAGGGCAGCCGGTGGTGGATGAGGAGTTCGGCGATCTCGTCGGCGTGCAGCGGCGGCACGAGCAGCACGTCCGCCTCCGAGGGCACCCACAGCCGGGTGTCGTGCGGTTCGCGCGCCGCCGCCTGCGTGCCGTGCGCGCCGCCGCGCGGCTCGCGGGAGCCGTAGCCGGTGTACGCCTCCGGTGTCTCGACGGCGATCACGCGCAGCGCGGACGGCGCCAGGTGCAGGGCGAAGCGCAGCAGATCGGCGCTGTCCGGGTCCATGTGCTGCACGCCGTCGACGACCAGCAGCACGGGACCGCGCACGGTCAGCGCGCGCAGGATGCCGGCGATCCCGAGGCGCAGCGCGATCGGATCCCACCCGCCGTCCTGCGCCGGCGCCTCCCGGCACAGCAGCGCGACGGCCGCCCGCTGCGGCCCCGGCAGCCCGTCGAAGACGCCGGAGGCGGCGACGCCGAGCCGCGCGGCGGAGTGCTCGCAACCGGGCGTGTGCACGACGCCGTCGCGGGCGTGCGTGCGGTCGCCGTACACGCCGGCGTCGTGGCCGGACCCGGCGTGCATGCGGTCGCCGTACGCGCCGGCGTCGTGGCCGGACCCGGCGTGCATGCCGCCGTTGTACGCGGCGGGATCGTGGCCGGGACGGGCGCCCGCGCCGCCGCTGTAGGCGGCGGGATCGTGGCCATGGGCGGCGCCCGTACCGCTGGGTGCGGCGCCGGCGTCGGCGTCGGCGTCGGAGGAGCCGGCCGCGTCCGGAGGGGAAGCGCGCCCGGCGCCGTGGCCGACCGTGGGCGCCGGGCCGTCGTGGCCGACCGTGGGGGCCGGGCCGCCGTGGCCGGATCCGGCCGGTGCGGCGCCGGGGCCGTCACCGGCGAACACGCCGCCGTCGTGCGTGACGGCGGAGGCGGGGCCGCCCGCCGGTCGCTGCCCGGAGCTGCCGTGCGCGCCGCCGAGTCCGGTGCCGATTCCGCCGGGCTCGCCGACCTGCCCTCCCGTAGGGGCGCCGGACCCGGCGCGGCCGGCGCCCGCGCGCTGCCCGGGCAGGCCGAGCCGGCCGGACGGGGTCTGCGGGGCGTCGGCCCCGCTCGTACCGGCGCGGCCGAAGGCGTCGACGGCTCCGGCCGTACCCGCGCTGCCGCTCCTGGCGGCCGGCCCACGCCCGGCGGGCGTGGCGCTGTCCGCCGGGGCGCCGAAGGAGCCCGTGCCGGTCTGCCCGGCGGTCTCACCATGGGCGCCTCCGAGCGTCCGTCCCGCGCCCGTATGACCGGCGGCGGCGGAGGCCGGGCCGTCGCCCTGCACCGCTGCCGCGCCGCTGTCCGCGGCGCGCCGGCCGGCCGAGACTCCGTCCCGGGGAGCCGCGAGCCGGCCGTCCTGCGGCGGCGCCGCGGCGAGGCCCGGCCAGGTGACCGTGGCGGCGACGGACGCCACCAGCGCGGCGGCGGCCGCGCCGGGTATGTCGCGGTCGGCGGGAAGCGTGGCGAGCCACAGCACCGTCTCGCCGCGCGCCTCCGCGCGGGCGGCCTCGGCGAGGGCGACCTCGGTCTTGCCGACACCGGCCGGGCCGGTGAGCAGGGCGCGGCCGCGGGTCTGCAGAACGCGTTCCAGACGGGAGAGAAGTTCCTCGCGGCCCACTGGGGCAGGCCGGTGCGGCGCTGTCGTCACGTGTCCACCACCTCCGGCGCTCGGGCTTCGCCCCATGAGCCCGTTGCGCAGAGAATACGGAGCCTGCCGCCCCAGTCCAGGCCCCTTGTCCGGCATACGGACAGCACGCTCCGGTGAACCGAGCGTGTCCGGCAGGCGAAAGCGCCCGTGGTGTAGACCACGGGCGCTTCGCTGACCAGCGCAGATGCTGGGTGTGGGGGGTGGTTCGGGACCGATCCGCGAGCGAATCGGAGGTGAATCAGAAGGTCAGGCTCCAGGAGTCGATGTAGCCGGTGTCACCCGAGGCCACGTCGCGGACCCGCAGCTGCCAGGTGCCGTTGGCGACCTCGCTCGACGCGTCGACCGTGTAGGTCGCGAGCACGTTGTCGGCGCTGTCGGACGAGGAGGACGCCTTCAGGTTGCGCACGGTGCCGTCCGGGGCGACCAGGTCGATGACCAGGTCACCGCGCCAGGTGTGCTTGATGTCCACGCCGACCTTGAGGGCGGCCGGGGCGTTGCCGGTGCGGCCGGTGACGGCGATCGAGGACGACACGGTGGTGTTGTCCGGGATGGCGACGTCGGTCGCGTTCGTGAAGACGGTGCCGGCGGGCGGCGTGGTGGTGACCGCGTCGACCGTCTTGGCGGCGTCGGCGATGCCGGTGCCGCAGCCGCCGGTGCAGGTGCCGGGCAGCGGACGGGCGTTGGTCTTGATGGCGGACTCGATGTCGGCCGGGGTGAGGGTCGACTTGGCCGACTTCAGGAGCGCGGCGAGACCGGCGATGTGCGGGGCCGCCATCGAGGTGCCCTGGTAGGGCTTGTAGTTCTCGGTCGACTGGACGGTGGTGCCGGAGTTCAGCGTGGAGTAGATGCCGTTCTCGGGCGTGGTGACGGTGCCGGGCGTGTCGGTCGCGCGACGGGTCTCGCCGCCCGGGGCCGCCACGTCCACGATGGTGCCGTAGTTGGAGTAGAAGGAACGGTTGCCCTCACGGCTGGTCGACGCCACGGTGATGACGTTCGCGCAGTTCGCGGGAGTGAAGCCGGACGCGTTGGCGTTGCTGTTGCCCGCGGCGACGACGACGGTGGTGCCGCGCGAGACGGCGCCGTTGATCGCGTTCTGGTAGACGCTCGGGCAGGTGGCGCTCGCGCCGCCCAGGCTCATGTTGATGACCTTGGCGGGGTTCGGGTTGGCCGGGACGCCCGGCACGGTGCCGCCGGAGGCCCAGGTGATCGCGTCGGCGATGTCGGAGGACGAACCGCCGCACTTGCCGAGCACGCGCACGGGCTGGATCTTCGCGTTGTACGCGATGCCCGCGATGCCCTTGGTGTTGTTGGTGACCGCGGCGATGGTGCCGGCCACGTGCGTGCCGTGCCAGGAGGAGTTCGAGGCGGTGGAGCCGGTGCCGCACTCGCCGTCGGTGGCGTTCCAGTCGCCCTCGTCCTTGGAGTCGGCGTCGCGGCCGTTGCCGTCGCGGGCGGCGGCGGAGTCGGAGATGAAGTCGTAGCCGGCGATCACGTTGGACGCCACGTCCGAGTGGGCGGCGTAACCGGTGTCGATGACGGCGACGGTGACGCCCGAACCGGTCGTCTTGTCCCAGGCGGTGGGCACGTTCATGCCGCCGGTGGGCTCGAAGAGGTCCCACTGCTTGGCGTAGTCGGTGTCGTTCGGCGTGACCGCCATCGCGTACGCGCGGATGTCGGGCTCGACCGAGGCGACCTGCGGGTCGGCGCGGAAGGCGTCCATGACCTCGGCCACGTCCTGCTTCGTGGCGGAGCCGCCGAGGTCGACCAGCGCGGCACCGCCGGCCAGACGGCGCTCGAAGGAGAGCTTCTCGCCGGTCTTGGCGGCCTTGTCGGCCGCGTCGGTCTTGGCGGCGGCGTTGGAGCCGGCCTCGGCGGACGAGGACTTGTAGGTGACGATGACCTTCTCGACCGGGGCGCTGGGCAGCGCCTTCATCGACTGCGAAGCCGGCGCGGGCTTCGGCGAGGCAGCGGCCGGGACGGCGGCGAACGCCCCGGAGGTGGTGGCAGCGGCGCCGAGGATCGCGGCGCTCGCGACCACCACGGATATGACTCTCCGCCTGGAACCGTTCAAGGTGTGGCCCTTTCGAGTACGACGTAGGTGGAGCAGTGGCGGCGGCGCGGGAACCTCGGGGCGAAGTGGGGTCGCGGTCCGCTGTTCCCTGGGCGTGGGGGCCCGTGCGCCGCCACCGGCGCGACGGCCGGGGTCAGGGCCGCCCCCGGCGGACACCACCCACCCGTCCTCATGCACCTGTCAGGCGGAGGTGGGGGAGAGGGATCTGCCGGTGCGGCAGACAGTAGGGAACGCCGAGGTGAACTCGATACGGGGAAAACCCTTGTCACCCCTCGGGGCAGGGAGGGGGAGGGGAGGGGGAGGGTCGAGCGGGGGAGGGCCGGGCGGAGTGCGGGGCGGTGCCCTCCGCCGTCGGTGAACACCACCCCGACCGGGCGCGACGGTCGTTACCGTCCGGTGGCATGACGACGGTCACCACCCGCACGGTCGCCTACCCGGCCGACAACCTGACGATGATCGGACACCTCGCGCTCCCGGCCGGGGCCGGGCGCCGGCCCGCGGTCCTGGTCGGACCCGAGGGGACCGGGCTCAGCGACGTCGAGCGCGGGCGGGCCGAGGCCCTGGCCGAGCTGGGATACGTGGCGCTGGCCTTCGACCTCCACGGCGGACGCTATCTGGCGGACCCGGACGAGATGCTGGCCCGTTGCCTGCCGCTGCTCGCCGACCCCGACCGCATGCGAGGAATCGGTCACGCCGCGCTCGACGTACTGCGTGCCGAACCACGGGCCGACCTCGACCGGACCGCCGCCGTCGGCTACGGCACCGGGGGCGCGATCGCCCTGGAACTCGGCCGCGACGGCGTCGACCTGCCCGCGATCGCGACGGTCAACGCACTGACCACGGGCCGGCCGGGCGAGGCGGCACGCATCCGCTGCCCGGTATGGGCCGGCGTCGGGTCGGAAGACCCGATCATGCCGCCCGCGCAACGGGAGGCGTTCACCGCGGAGATGCAGGCCGCGGGCGTCGACTGGCGCCTCGTGGTCTACGGCGGAGCCCTGCACGCCTTCCACCACCCGACGGTCGACCACACCGTGCGGCCCGGCGTCGGCTACCACCCGCGGCACGCACGGCGAGCCTGGCGTGACGTCGTCGCCCTGCTCGCCGAGTGCCTGCCCGTCAGGGATCGACCCGATCACCCGATCTGCTCCTGATCCTCACTCCTGCCCGTCTTCGTCCAGCTCCGGGGGCCGCGGGCGTACGTCCGGACGGCTGGACGGCGGGGAGCTGGGTCCGCCCTGCCCACTCAGCCCAGTTCGAGGGTCGTCACGCCGAAGACGCGGTGCAGGGCGACGGGGCGGATCGGGCCCGTGTACATCCTGGCCGTGTCGAAGGTCGGCTCCAGGCCACGGGCCTCGGCGAGGCGGGCGGCGGCCGGGTTGGCCTCGGGCATGTCGACGGCGACACGGGGCGAGCCGAAGGCACGGGCCTCGGCCGCGAGGGCGTCGAGCAGCACGCCCGCGTCCGCCGGCGTGTCGGCGAACAGCGGCCCGATACGGGCCTCCTGCTCGGCGGGGCGGACGACTCCGTAGCCGGTGAGCCGCCCGTCCACGACGCGGACCAGCGCCCGGTGCCCGGGCGTGGTCAGCCAGGCCGAGAGGAAGCGCGGCCGGTCGGCCGGGTGGCAGGCGCTGTCGTACGCGCCGAGGACGGCCGGATCCATCCGGTCCGCCGCCACCACGCCCGTCACCGGCCGGTCCGGCGGGGGCACTTCGCCCACCCAGCGGGCGTTGCGGTAGGCGAGCGTGAAGCCCGAGCGCCGGTAGTTGTCCTGCTGGTCGGGCACTCCGTCGAGCCCCACCGTCCGCCCGCCCGCGTGCGCGAGCGCCGTCCGCCAGGTGGCGAGGCCGTGGCCGTGGCCGCGCAGGTCGGGCCGTACGAGATAGAAGCCCAGGAAGGCGTAGTCGTCGCCGTAGTTGACGACCGAGATCGCGGAGACCGGCTCCCCGTCGATCCGGCCCAGGAAGAACCCCTCGGGATCCTGCGCGAAGAACGCCGGCGCGTCCGCCGCTCCCGGATTCCAGCCCTCCGCCGCGGCCCACTCGCGGACCAGCGCCCAGTCCTGCGGGGAGGCGGGCGACACATGGAGGCTCATGGGAGTCCCTTCGGCGACTGCGACTGCGACTGCGACTGCGACTGTGGCTGCCATCGGGCCCTCGGCCTGGGCTCGGCTTCGGGCTTCGGGCTCGGGTGGCGGCGGAGCGGAGCCGCCGAGCATAGCGCCGGACGCCGACCTCCCCGTGCCGGCGCCGTCGCTTTCCGGCCGTCCCGCCCCGCAGTCCTCACCCGGCCGTCACGTCACCAGCCGCAACGCCGTCCCCGCGACTCCCACCCGTACCGACTGGCCCCACGTCAGCTCGAGCGCGTCCGACTCCATCCCGTCCCCGAACGCGACCAGCCGGTCCGACTCCACCACCAGGCCCAGCGACTCCTCCCGCCCCAGCAGCCCTTCGACCCGTGCCGTCCCGGTGACCGGCGACGGCCACGCCTCCCGTACGGTCCAGGCGAGCCGAGGCGCGGTCGGCGCGGGCAGCGGCAGGGCGCTGGACCGCTGCTGCCAGAGCGAGCGGAGCCAGCCCGTCGCTCCCGTGCCCGTGCCGACCACGACGCCCGAGGAGGCCTGCGCCTCGGGCGGCGCGGACGGCGCGCTCAGGGTGTAGCGGGCGGTCTGGTGGCCGGGCGGGCCGAAGTAGATCTCGTTGAGGGCGAGCAGGCGCTGCCCGTCGTCCGAGACGGCCTCGGCCATGGTGAGCGCGTCCACCGCCGTCCGCGCCGCCGTGGCCGACGGCAGCAGCCGGCGCGCGTCCGACGGCCGGTGCCGGACCAGGACGCCCGGATTGCGCCCCGGGTCGCCGTCGACGCCGACGACCGGCTGCCCGGTCAGATACTTGGCGACATTCGCCACCAGGCCGTCCTGTCCGACGACCACGACGACGTCCTCGGGCCCGAAGAGGAACCGGTCCAGGTCGGCCCGTTCGACCCGGGCGCGGCGCCACCGCAGCGGTACGGCGGCGGCCACCTCGGCCAGCGCCCGTAGGGTCCGCTCGTGGCGCTCGCGCACCTCGTCGATCGAACGGCCCCGCGCGGCCAGGTGGAACGCGGCCTGTCCGGCCGTGCCGTGCCGGGCCAGCAACTCCTCGTACTCCGTGGTCCGGTGGACGAGCACCGCACGCGGGGCGAGACTCATCGTCCGCCGCGCTCGTCGCGCTCGTCGCGCTCGTCACGTCCGCCGCGCTCGCCGCCGCCGAGCTTGGCGAGCAGCCCGGTCACGACGTCCGGCGACACCGTCAGGTGCTCGATGCGCGGCAGCTGCTCGGCCGCCCGGGTCGCGGCGAGTGCGTGGAGCGTCGCCGGGGCGGCCTCCGCGTGCGCCCGCAGCCACGCGGTCTGCGCCTCGGCGCGCGCCGCGCCGACCTCGCGGGCCGCCTCGGCCTCGGCGCGGGCGAGCCGTACGGTACGGGCCGCCTCGGCCTCCGCCCGGACGCCGTCGGCGGCCGCGGCCTCCTCCGCCTCGCGCCGCGCGTTGATGCCGCGCTGGTCGACCAGGCGCTCCTCCTGCCGGGCCAGTTCGATCTTGCTGGCCAACTCGTTCTCCGCGATGGCCCGTTCCCGTTCCACCGCGACGGCCCGCCGCTCGTACGTGGCCCGGTCCGCCTCCTGCTGGATCAGCTCACGGGCCGGCGTGCGCAGGGCGCGCTCGACCTCGGGCTCGGGGCGCAGGGCCACCACCCGCACCGCCACCACCTCGATACCCGTGTCCGCCAGCCGTGGCTCGGCCGCCAGCCCGCCCGCGATCCGCTCCCGTACGGCCCCGACGCCGTCGACCAGCGCGTCGGCGAGCGGCATCCGGGCGAGCACGGCGAGCGCGTGCTGCTGCGCGGTCTCGGTGAGGAGCGTGCCGATCTGCTCCAGCGGCGTGCCGCGCCAGGCGCCGGTGCCCGGGTCTATCGAGAAGTCGAGCCGGGTCGCCGCGGCGGCGGGGTCGCCGATCCGGTAGGTGACGGTCGACTGGACGCTCACGTCCTGGAAGTCGGCGGTACGGGCGTGGAACGCCGTCGCGAGCTCCCGGTCGTCCACGGGCACCTCGGAGAGCGCGGCCGACCGCGGCCGGAACCAGAAACTGAGGCCCACCCCGTCGCGTACGAGCTGCCCGCGCCGGTGCTGCCGGATGTGGGCGGTGGGCGCGGAACGCAGATGACGCCAGCCTGCGCGTCGGGTGATGTCGGCCATCGGAGCCCTCCCCTTGTCGTCGCTGTGACGATAGGGGCGGCCGGGCCTTGTCGTCAAGATGACGAAATAGAGGTCTCCGAGTCCGCCGAGTCCGCCGGGTCCGCCGGGTCCGCCGAGCCGGCCGCGTCCGCCGGGCCGGCCTCGTGCACGCGGGCCGAGACGTCCTCGTGGGCGAGGCGGCGCAGAGCGAGGATGATCGGCTCGTAGAGCGTGGTGTAGGCGACGGTCGCCTCGATCGCCTCGTCGAGCACGGGATACTCCGCGATCACCGCGAGCTCCTTCTCCGCGATCGGGTGCATCGCGAGCGCGTAGCGGCGGATCGAGTCCATCCCGCTGCGGTAGCCGAGCGAGCGAACGGTCACGACGGCCCGGGTCAGCGAGGCCAGCGCCGGCGCCTCCTCGTACACACGCCAGCCCAGCTCCGCGAGCAGCGCGCGCACCTCGCCATGGACCTCGTCCCACAACGCGCGCCCGGGGTCCGACGGCTCCGGCGGCTCGACGTGCGGGCCGAGCATGTACGTGGCGACGCCGAGCCGCTCGTGGCGCCCGAAGGCCGGGTCCTCCGCCACGGCCAGGACGTCACGCGCCTGCTGCACGGTCATCCCGCCCACCGTCAGCAGCGCCCGGACCAGCCGGAGCCGGCGCAGGTGCTCCTCGCCGTAGTCGGACTGCCGGGCGGTGACCGGAGTGCCCGGCGCGAGGAGGCCCTCGCGCAGGTAGTACTTCACCGTCGCGACCGGCACGCCGCTGCGGGCGCTCAGCTCGGAGAGGCGCACCAGAGATTCACCGTTCCTGTCCGTTCCCGCCGTCTCGCCATGGATACGGGGGAGTTCTACTTCGCGCCGTAAAGATAGTCGAACTATCCATAGGTGGGCTCGCCGTGCTGCGAGGTGCGCGCCGCGCGGCGGCCGACCGGCCTCAGCGCACCGGCTCGGGCACCGCCAGTGCCTCGGTCACGTCCGAGGGCACCACGGCGTCGAGCCGTGGCGACGGTACGGCCCCGCTCTCCGTGCCCGTGACCGCCTCCGGGGACTCCGTACCGAGCCCGGTCGTCAGCAGGACCACTCCGCGCGCCGCCACCAGCGACGCGGCCGCGGCGACGACCCAGCCCCAGGCGCCGGCCCGGAACGTCTCGCCGAGCAGAGCCACGCCGATCACGGCGGCCGCCGCCGGGTTGGAGAGGTTGACGACCGCGAGCGGCGCGGCGAGCCCGCCCCGGTACGCCGCCTGCGAGAGCAGCAGCCCGCCCACCGCGAACGCGGCGATCAGGACCGCGAGCAGCGCCGTCTGCCACCAGCCGCTCGGGCCGCCCGGCAGGTCGCGGGCGAGCGCGGCGGTCAGCGTCTGGGTCAGCGCGGAACCGACGCCGGAGGCCACGCCGGAGGCCGTCGCGTGCCCGAGTCCCGTGGTGGCACCCGCCCGGGACCGCGAGCGCGAGGCCAGCAGGCCGATTAGGAGCAGCGTGGCGCCGGTGACGATCAGGGCCTCGCGCAGGTTCAGGGCCTCGTCGGGAGCGGTGGGGCCGGTCACCGCGACGAGGCCGACCAGGCCCACCAGCGTCCAGGCGGCCCCGCGCCACTCGGTCCGGCTGACCCGTCGGTGCGCGCCGTACGCGCCGATCGGCAGTGCCGCCACCAGTGTCAGCGCGCCGAGCGGCTGGACGAGCGTGA
Source organism: Streptomyces sp. NPDC053493 (assembly GCF_044544825.1). NCBI lineage: Bacteria > Bacillati > Actinomycetota > Actinomycetes > Kitasatosporales > Streptomycetaceae > Streptomyces > Streptomyces sp. NPDC053493. Next base: position 337,900 of record NZ_JBITXS010000002.1, on the reverse strand, counting down.
GCGGCCCGTAGTGCAGGGCGGCGACGTGGGCGAGCGCGCCGGCGGCGTTCAGGCCGACCGCCCACCACCACTGCGGGCGGCCGAGCAGCCGCCGCAGCGCCCCGCGCCCGCCGGTGGAGGCGGAGGCGAGCCGCGACTGGGCGACGGCGGCGAGGGCGTAGCCGGCCGCGGAGACGAGCGAGAGCAGGACGGCGACGACGGTCCCGGTGACGGCGTTCATCGCGGCACTCCCGCCGTCGCGGTGGCGGTGACGGTGGCGGTCGCCGGGGCGGGCGCGGTCATGGGCGCGGTCATGGTCGCGGTGGCGGGCCGAGGCCCGGGCAGCCGCTCGTCGGCGCCTTCCGCCGTCCCGGCCGTCCCGGGCGACTCCGGTGTCGGGATCGTCGTCGGCGTCTTCGGTGCCGGTACGACGAGCAGCGCGAGCCCCAGCAGGACGGCGGCGGCCAGGGCGTCGAACCAGTAGTGGTTGGCGGTGCCGACGATGACCAGCAGCGTCAGCAGCGGGTGCAGCAGCCACAGCGCACGCAGCCGCGACCGGCTCGCGGCCATCAGCCCGATCGCCACCATCAGCGCCCAGCCGAAGTGCAGCGAGGGCATCGCCGCGAACTGGTTCGCCATCGAGTCGGCCTCGGGCGTCGCGCCGTACACGGAAGGCCCGTAGACCCGGGCGGTGTCGATCAGTCCGCTCGCGCCGAGCATCCGGGGCGGCGCGAGCGGCATCAGCAGGTGCAGGGCGAGCGCGGCGGCGGTGACGAGGGCGAGGACCCGGCGCGACCACACGTAGTGCGCGGGGCGGCGCCAGTAGAGCCAGCCGAGGAAGAGGACGGTGGCCGGGAAGTGCACGGCCGCGTAGTACGTGTTGGCCGCGCGGATCAGGCCCTCGCCGTGCAGCAGGAGCTGCTGCACCGCGCCCTCGCCGGGCAGGTGCACGGCCCGCTCGGCGTCCCAGACGCGGCCGGCGTTGTGGAAGGCGCGGGTCTCGTGGCCGTTGGCGAAGAGCCGGCCGAACTTGTACACGAGGAAGAGCGCCGTGACCAGCAGCAGCTCCCGCAGAAGCGGCGGTCTTCGGGTAGCCGTCGCCTCCGGTCCTGCAGGACGAGTGATCCGTATCCCGCGTATCCCGGCAGCCATGGCGCGGCCCCTTTTTTCCGTCAATTCGGACAGCAAACGGAGGAACTCTAGATCCGAATTCATCGAGACGCAAGCGTCTCGATACGTTTGCGTCTCGATTGTGCGGCCCCTACTCTCGGATGTGCGGAAACCCATCCGCCGGGGTACGGGGTGTCCGGGAGGAAACCGATGTCCACGCAGGCCGCGACCGCCGCCGCCCGTCGCAGCAAGCTCACCCCCGAACGGGAGGCCGAGCTGTACGAGGCGGTCATCGCCCTGCTGCGCGAGGGCGGCTACGACTCCGTCACCATGGAGGGCGTCGCCGCCCGCACCAAGTGCGGCAAGGCGACCCTCTACCGCCAGTGGGGCACCAAGCCCCGGCTGGTCACCGCCGCCCTCGACAAGCGGCGCTGCGCCGTCTTCACCGGCATCGACACCGGCTCGCTCGCCGGCGACCTGCGCGAGGCCGCCCGCCTCGCCGCCTCCCGCCGCGAGCGGGACGCCGAACTGATGGAGGCGGTCAGCCAGGCATACATCCAGCACCCCGACCTGCGCGCGGCCCTGCGCGAGACCGTCATCGAGCCGGAGGTCGCGGCGCTGGACCGGATGCTGCGACGCGCCGTCGAGCGCGGCGAGATCGACGGCGCCAACCCGGCGATCGACTTCGTCGCGCCCTGCTTCCTCGGCATGCTCCGCATCGAGCGCCTCTTCGAGGAGCGGTTCAGCGACGCGTCGACGATGACGACCTTCGTCGACGCGGTGCTGCTCCCGGCGCTCACGGCGAAACCGGCCGGCACGGGCGCGACCACGGCTGAGGCGATCACGGCCGAGGAGGCCGAAGCGGCCGAAGGGACCGCGGCCGCGGAGTCCACCGCGCCCGGACGACCCGACGGCTCCGGCCCTTCCGAGGTGTGAACCCACCCGCCGTCCGGCACCCTGAAGCCATGCCCCACACCTCACCGACGCCGGTCCGGGTCCGCGTGCGGCGGATCTACGAGCCGCCCGAGCCGGACGACGGCCTGCGGGTGCTCGTCGACCGGCTCTGGCCGCGCGGCATCTCCAAGGCCGACGCGCACGTCGATGAATGGCCCAAGGACCTCACGCCGTCGACGGAGCTGCGCCGCTGGTACCACGGGCCGGAAGGGGACTACGCGGAGTTCCGCCGGCGGTACGAGCGTGAACTCGCCGAACCGGCCGCCGCCGAGGCCCTCTCCGCCCTGCGCGCCCGCGCCGCCGAGGGTCCCGTCACCCTCCTCACGGCCGCCAAGGACCCGTCGGCCAGCCACACCTCGGTGCTCACGGAGGTCCTGGAAGCGTCATAGGGCCGCCGGGTTCCCGCCACCTGCCGGCACGGCCCTGTTCACCCCGGCGCGGCCCGTTCACCATGGCCGCATCGCACGACACCACCCGGCACCGCACCACACCCCACGAGGAGGGACGGCGTGGACCCGGCCCAGCAGACAGAGCCGACCGAGGCGACCGAGGCGACCGGGCGCGCGGCGCCACGGACGGAACAGGCGGACCAACAAGCCCCGGCAGCCCAGACGGCTCAGACGGACCAGCTCGCCCAGGCCGGCCAGGCAGCCCAGACGGCCCAGCTCGCCCAGGCCGGCCAGGCAGCCCACGCCGACCCGCTCGCCCAGGCCCGGCTCGTCCAGGAAGCGCTGCGGAAACGTCACGCCCTGCTCGACGACCTCCAGCGCGACCCGTACCCGCTCTACACCCGCGCGCGCCACGCCGAAGGCCTCACCTACGTGCCCGTCCTCGACGCCTGGCTGGTCTCCCGGGACGCCGACATCCGCGAGGTGCTCCTCCGGCCGCAGGACTTCTCCTCCGCCCAGTCGCTGCGCCCCGACGTGCTGCCGTCACCCGCCGCCCGCGCGGTCCTCGGCAACGGCTTCGCCGCCCGGCCCACCGTCGTCTCCACCGACGGCCCCGCCCACCGCAGGCACCGGGCCCCGCTGAACAGCGGCCTGTCCGCCGCCCGGGTCGCCGCGCTCACGCCGTACATCACCCGGCAGGCCGAAACCCTCGCCGAGGCCTTCGCCGCCACGCTCGCGGCCGACGGCCACGCCGACCTCATGGCCCACTACGCCCGCCCGCTGCCCGGCTCCGTCATCGGCCAGCTGCTCGGCCTGGACCCGGCGGACGTGCCGGCCGCCGTCCACGGCTCGTACAGCGCCGAACGGCTCCTCTTCCGGCCGCTGTCCGAGGACGAGCAGATCGCCGCCGCCCATGACGTACTCGCCCTGCAACGGCTCCTCGACCGGTACGCCCGCGACCGCCGGATCCGGCCCCAGGACGACCTGGTCACCGGCCTGGTCACCGCGCTCGCGCCGGACGCCGGACTGGGCCCGGGCCCGCGCGAACTCACCTCCGACCAGCGCTGCGAACTGGTCTCCAACCTCCAGAACCTGCTCATCGCCGGCCACCTCACCACCACCGCGCTCATCGGCACGACCCTCCTGCACCTCCTGCGCCACCGCGAGCAGTGGGAACTGCTGCGCACCCGGCCGGAACTCATACCCGCCGCCGTGGAGGAGGCCGCCCGCTACGACACCGCCGTGCAGGGCTTCCGCCGCACCACCACCCGGCCCGTCACCCTCGCCGGCACGGAGCTGCCCGCCGGCGCCACCGTCTTCGTCGCGTACGGCTCCGCCAACCGCGACCCGGCCCGCCACCAGGACCCCGACGTCTTCGACATCACCCGGCCCCGGCCGCACCCGCGCCACCTCGCCTTCGGCCACGGCCCGCACGGCTGCCCCGGATCCCAGCTGGCCCGCGTCCAACTCCGCGCCACACTCACCGCGTTCGTCCGCCTGCTGCCGGGACTGCGACTGCTCGACCGGCGTCCCGTCCCGATGCGGCCCACGCTCATCCACCGCTCGCCCGAGGAGCTCCTCCTCACCCACTGACCCGCAGCCGCGGCGCCTCCGCCGCCGCGTCGAGCGCCCCGGCCCCGTCAGCGGCGGCCACCCGGTCGGCGAGCCGCCGCGCCCACTCCACGACCCCGGCCACGTCGACCCCGTACGTCTCCGCCCCGCCCCGCGCGTACTCCTCGACCCGCACGGCCCCGCGCCGCAGCAGCCGCGCCCCGCCGGTCACGTTCCCGCGCGCCGCGTGCGTCAGGCCCACGGCCAGCTGCGCCAGCCCCTGCCACAGGTCCCGCTCGCCGGCCGGACCCGACTTCCACGCGTCCTCGAACACCTCGTGCGCGTGGAACGGCATCCCGGCGTCCAGCAGCCGCTGCGCCTCCCGCACCGTCCCGGCGGGCGTCCGCACCACACCCTCCGGCTGCCGGGCCACGCCCTGCGCCCCGTACGCCAGCGGCCGCCCGAGCCCGTCCCGCGGCCGCCCACTGCGCGCCCGCCCTTCCTCGTCCCTGTCCCTGGCCCTGTCCATCCACCCATTGTCGGCCGCCCGACGCGGTGACACCCCGTGTGCTGATCCACCTCGTGAAGTGAGGTAATGTTCTCTTGCACGCCGCCACCGGGCCCGGACCCAGGGCGGTCGAGCACCGGGACGTGGCGCAGCTTGGTAGCGCACTTGACTGGGGGTCAAGGGGTCGCAGGTTCAAATCCTGTCGTCCCGACTCGAGAGAGTCGCAGGTCAGGGGCCGTTTCAGAGCAATCTGAAACGGCCCCTTGACCATTTTCCGGACCGTCCGTCCGGTCAGTTCCCCAGATGGGGGCTCAGGTGCAGGCAGAGCCTCATGAAGAGATCGAGGTTGGGAATGACGTACGCCTTCGCCATTTCCGGAGCCGTCGACCGCCGCTGGGAACCGTTGAGGATCAGGGTGCCGCTGTGGAGGCCTAGTTCCGTGAGCTCCGGCCAGGCGACCGCGTATTTCCTGTCCGAGACGCCCTGCCGATCGACCGTATAGGGACCGAAGTTCACCTTCTCGCCGCGCTGGACACGCTCGACCGTCGCGGACAGCTGGGCGCGGGTGACGCGGTCCTGGATGTGGTCGCCCCACATGTGCGGGTAGAGGAACCCGGCGCCGTTCACCCACGAGGTGATACCGAGAGCCGCCTTTTCGGCTTTGAACAAGGGAGGCCTGCCGAAGCCTATGTTCAGGGCGTTCCCCGCCGGGTCGATCAGGGTCGAGCAGGCATCTCGTGCGCTGTGGTTGACGGACGTGCGGTACTGCAGGACGCGCACGGTGCCCCAGTGGTAGTCGGCCGTGTAACCGTCCGGCGCCGTGACGACCAGGCCGTCCGTGAAGAAGTAGAGCCTCCAGTCCCGCGTCTTCCGCCAGCCGAAGCCCTGCTTCGTCGCGAGCGTGTCGATCCAGTCGCCCAGGCCGCTTCGGGCGGCGAGAGCGGCTGTGGAGGCGGAGGGCCGCTCGGAGCGGATGTGTTCGATCTCGTCCGTGCTCATGTGACTGTCTCCCTGGATGGATGACGGCGATGCTCGGGTCCCGGGCGGGGCACGGCCGCGGCCCGCTGCCCCGTCGGCCGGTCAGCCCGCCGCGGCGAAGGCCGCCTCGAGGCGCGGGACGTAGTCGGCGAAGGCCGGCGCCCAGCAGCCGTAGTGGTGGCCGCCGTCGCAGCTCGGGCCCAGCGACGTGCCGTCGCCGTAGTCGACGAGGCGGCTGGGAATGCCCAGCCGGTCCAAGCGCGCCTTGACGGTGCGGGAGGCCGCGGCGGTGTGGACGTCGATGAGGTCGTTGTCGCCGGTGTAGAGCGTGACGCCGGTGCCGGAGAGGGTGGCCAGGTTGGCCGGCGCGGCCGGATCGACCGCCTTCCACACGCGGTCGGCGTCGAAGAAGGGGTACGGGGAGCCGAAGATCGCGTCACTGTCCACGTACGGGCCGTGGCCGGCGCAGTTGCCGGAGCCGGAGCCGGACGAGGCGCTCGCCGCGCACCACGCGCCCACGAGGTTGAGCTCCGTGGCCAGGACGGCCGCGCGGACCTCCCCCATGCCGAAGTCGACCGCCCCCGACAGGGCGGCCACGTGGCCGAACAGGTCGGGTCGCGCCTGGGCGTAGTGCAGGGCGCCGTAGCCGCCCATGGAGAGTCCGACGACGGCGCGGTGGGCGCGGTCGGCGCGTGTCCGGAGGTTGGCGTCGATGAAGGGGACGACCTGGGTGAGGTGGAAGGTCTCCCAGTTCGCCTTCCCCTCGGCGGTGTTCTGCATCAGCCAGTCGGCGTACCAGCCCTTCATCCCGCCGTCCGGCACCACGGTGATCATCGAGTCCGAGTGCAGCGCCGGCACGGCCTGGACGTCGTTCACGTTGCCGCCACCGCCGTGCAGGAAGTACGTGACCGGCCAGCGGCGGCCGGGGGCGGTGTCGTAGGCGGAGGGCAGGAGGATGCGGATCCTGTGCTTCCCCGAGAGCTGTGGGGTGGTGACGGTGAGGGTGACGTCGGTGGGGCTGTGGACCTCCGTCTCGTCGGGGACCAGCGTCAGCCCGTAGCCGTCGCTGAAGGCGGGGACGGCGGGGACGGCGGGGACGGCCGAGGGGGCGGAGAGCGGCGGCGCGGCGGCCGGTGCCGCGGCGTGTGCGGTGGTGCTGCCCAGCAGGGCGGTCATGGCGAGTGCCGCGCCGAGTGAGGAGAGGCGCAGGGACATCAGCGGGGAAACCCTTCGTCGAGGAGGCCCGGGTCGCGGTGAGCGCCCGGGCCGGACATCCCGAGGATGGTGTCCCGGGCCGCCCGGCCGACAGGCCACGCGACCGGCCATCCGTGACCGGTGCCGGGGCCCGCCGTTCGTGCAGGTCCCGAGGACGCCCGCCGTCACGTCGCCGCCGTCACGTCGCCACCGTCACGGACCGCCGTCAGGTCCTCGCCGTCACTCGGCGCCGGTCGGGGGCGCCGTGAACGTGGCCGGTGCGAAGTCCCGGTGCCGGCCGCGGTAGGTGCGTCCCAGGTGGTGCTGCAGCCGGACGTGGCGGAACTGGTACACGGCTCCGGTCTGGCGCAGCACTCCCCGGTGGTAGGCGTCCTCGAGGAACGCGGCGGGGTCCCAGGGGAGTCGCCCGGACAGCGGCAGCACGAAGCGCGCCAGCACGATCCACCGCCCCCACGCCGTGAAGGCGAGCACGTAGGAGGCCGCGCCGCCCAGGCCGCCGACCGCACCGATGAACAAGCTGTCCTGGATCCCCCAGTTGAGCGGTCCCACCGTGCCCTGGAGCAGATGGACGATCAGGTGCCCGCCGACAGCGATGGCCAGGGTGAACGCCGGGGCGAGGATGAGGAACTGGCGGCCGGCCGTCGTACGGTTCGAGGACAGCAGGCTGACCGGGGTGGCCGCGGCGGTGATGTCCACGGGCACTTCGAGGGTGGCCATCAGCCCGAAGACGAGACCGGCGGCCGAGCCCAGGATCAGCCCGAGCACCAGCATGTTGATCAGGGTGCCCTCGATGACGCGCGGGTCGGTGAGGGAGATCCCCGCGACCAGCGCGCGCCCGAGGGCGAGGGCGCAGGCGCATCCGATGCCCATGAGGGTGCCGCCGAGCAGACCTTGCCCGAACCGTGCGGTCAGGGTCCGCCAGATCCGGCGGCCGAGGCGGTTCTCGTGCGCGGCGCGCAGCGTCAGCCGGATGCGGGCCGGTTCGAACGCCGCCCCGCCGCCGGACCTGTCCACCAGCGCGTGGACGGTTCCGAAGGCGAGGCCGGCCGCCGGCCCCATCAGGGCTCCTTGGAGGAGGAGTTCGCCGGGGGAGAGGGAGCTGAGCAGGAGGCCCACCAGCCAGTCGGTCAGGGTGATGCTCACGGTGGTGGCCAGGACGAAGGCCACGGTACGCGTCGCACGTGACAGCGAGTCGCCGAGCTGCCACCACGCGAGGTCCTGCCGCTCGCGGTCGAACCGGACCAGCTGGTGGGCGAGATGACCGAGCCAGTGCTCGGCCCGTGCGGCGTCGTACGCGGTTCTCGGCCGCCGGCCGGCCGCGTCCCGTTCCGGGGCACGATGGCGGTAGACCGTGGGCACGAAGCCCGCCAGCAGGTGTTCGTCCAGGCTCTTCACCGACGGGAACCGGGTGGCGTCCAGAAGCTCGGCGGGAACCCGGTCGGGCGTCTCGCTGTACAGGGTCCGGGCCAGGATGACCATGAGGGGCGTGGTCAGCACCGCGGCGAGGTTCGTGTGGGCCGGGCTTCGGAGCGTGCGCAGTTCCGCGAGGACCCCGTCCCATGCCGAGCCGGGCCGGCCGGCGCCGGGGCCGCCGCCCGCGGCGGACGGGACGTCGCGGGCGGCGCGGGGCAGGTAGTCGGCGAGGTCGTCGAGGGTGAGGTCGGTGAGCTCGATGCCTCCCGCCCAGACGAGCGGCGCTCGCGCTGCCCGGACCGCTTCGGCGTACTCGTCACGCCGGCTGGTCAGGACGAGCGGGGTGGAGGTCGCGTTGAGCGCGTCCAGGGCGGCTCGCCGTAGTCCTTCGGCGATCTCGTCGAACCCGTCGAGGACCGGCAGGATGAGATCGGCGTCGACCAGCGCGGCGGCCAGGGTCGCCCCGCCGGGGCCGCGGCGGGCCAGGTGCGGGTGGTCGCGCAGCAGGCGGCCGATCAGCCAGTCCCGCAGGGCCGTGGTCGACGGGTCCCAGGAGCCGACGCTGAAGATCACCGGCACCCGGCGGCGTAATGCCGGGTCTTCCAGGAGGTCCAGGGCGAGCCGGATCGTGAGGACGGACTTTCCCGAACCGGCCCGGCCGAGGACCAACAGCCGCCCGGAGGGGATCCTGAGGTAGACCTCGGCCATGCTCCGCAGGTCACCGCCCAGATCCACCTCGCGCGGGGTCCCGCCCGGACCGAGGCGCTGGACGTTCTCGGCCCGGTCGGTCAGGTCGGCGGGCGCCGGCTTCCACCGCACGGGCAGCGGGAAGGGGTCGTGGACCTGCCGTTGTGCCTCCTCGCGGCGCCACCGGCGCCGGACCTCGGTCGCCAGTTCTCGGGCGGCGTCGGCGAGTGCGCCGTGGACCGGCGGCCCGGCGGGCGCCGGGGCCGGCGGTTCGTCGCGGCCGGCACCGGCGTCGCCGGCGGCCGTGGACGCACCGGTGAGAGCGGCCGCCAGGCGCAGGCGGTCCCCCTCCGCCAGGCCGAGCGCGTCCGCGAGCAGGTTCACCGTTCCCATCCGGTGGTTCGTGAAGGCGCCGCTCTCCAGCCGGCGGATGGTGCGCACACTCACTCCGGACCGCTCCGCCACCTGCTCCTGCGTCAGATGCGCCTGGTCGCGCAACGCGCGCAGCAATGTGCTGTGGTCCTCTGCCATCCCGCATCCCCCTGGTCCACCGGTCGGAACGGCGGTGAGCCTACCCGTGGCCGCCGGTCACGCATGGCCGGGCGTCTGACCTGTACAGCCGCCGCGTCGCGGCCCACCGTCGGGGTCGGTCCCCCCCCGTACGGACGGAAGACGAGGAGCCGACGTGACCAACCGCTTCTGGTGCGGAGAGTGCGACTTCAAGACGCCCTGGGTCGCCGAGGACGAGGGGCTGCGCCGGCAGGCCGAGCACTACGCCCGCAAGCACCCCGGCGCCTCGCCGGTCGGCCAGGTCGAGACGCGCAGGCGCGTCACGGTCACGCGCCAGGGCTGCCTGCTGCTGACGGCCGGCGCCCTCGTCCTGCTCACCGTGGTCGCCGTCTGGCGCCGTTGACGGCCTGCGGGCCCTCGTCCGGCCCGCGCCGACGGCGGCTCCCGCCCTGAGCGTCTCGGTGGTGCGGTGCGGACCGTCCCATACCCCACACCGACCGAAGGAGGTTGTTCCCATGTCCCATCACCCGCCCACCACTCCCCGCCGCGAGGATCCTCCCGCGCGGCGACGCCCCGGCACCGCCACGGCCGCCGGAGGACTCGGCATCGTGTACGGGCTGGTGGTGACGTGCGCCGGAGCGGCCGGGGCGATCGTGCTGACCGAGGCACGCTCCACGAAGGACTACCTCGGCTTGCTCTGACGCCGCCGGCAGGCCGCTGCCGCCTCGGCGCCGCCGAGTGAACCGCCAAGCACGGCGCCGAGGTTCCCGGGTAAGCGGGTCGTGACGAAAGGACGGCCATATGGGCGAGATGCTGATCGGGACGTGCTCGTGGACGGACAAGGCGCTGGTGGCCAGCGGCTGGTACCCGCCCGGGCGGCGTGACCCGGAGGGGCGGCTGCGGCACTACGCCGAACGCTTCCCCGTCGTGGAGGTCGACGCCGGCTACTACGCGCTCCCCAGCGTGCGCAACAGCGTGCTCTGGAGCGAACGCACGCCGCCCGGCTTCCGGTTCGACGTCAAGGCGTTCTCCCTCCTCACCGGCCACCCGACCCGCAAGGCCGCCCTGCCCGCCGACCTGCGCGACCACGACCTCAAGGACCCGGAGCTGCTCGACGAGGTCTGGCACCGCTTCGGCGCGGCCCTGCGGCCCCTCCAGGAGTCCGGCCGGCTGGGCACCGTACTGTTCCAGTTCCCGCCGGCGTTCGTCCCGGGCGCGCGGGCGGAGAACGTGCTCCACCTCACCAGGAAGCGGGCGCACCGGTGGCCGATGGCCGTGGAGTTCCGCCACCCCGACTGGTGGCGCGAGGACCAGCGGGAGCGCACCGCCGCCCTGTTGAGGGACCTTGACGCCACCGCGGTGGCCGTGGACACGGCCCAAGGGCTGCCCACCTCGATGCCCGCCGACACACCCGTCACGTCCTCCAGGCTCGCGGTGGTCCGCTTTCACGGCCGCAGCGCCGCCTGGGGGACCGGGAGCAAGGAGGACCGCTTCCGCCACACCTACACCCGGGAGGAACTGGCCGCCTGGCTGCCGCGCCTGCGCGCGCTGGCGGACCGCGCCGAGCAGCTGCACGTCCTGTTCAACAACTGCTGCGGTGACGCAGCCGTGCACGCCGCCGAGACCTTGCGCGGTCTGCTGGAAGGTTCCTGAAGGCCGGCGTGGCCCGCGGGCGACGCCGGACGGTGCGTGGCTGAGGCGATTGCGGCTCGAAGCCGGTCCCCGTCCGCCGCTCCCCGAAGCGGGAGAGCCGTCACGTGCCGCCGTCGTTCGTCGGGTCAGGGGCGGCCGGGGGCTGGCCGGGGTGGTGGCCGGGGCCGCCGGTCAGGTCGGCCAAGGGGGTCGGAGAAAGGTCGGCGGGATCCTCACCGGCCTCCAGGAGGGTGTCCGCGGCCCCCACGATCAGGGGATCCGGGCGGCCCACCGCGGCCTCGTCCTTGCTGGCGTAGTCGATACGCCACAGCAGGCTGCGCATCGCCTCCAGACGGCCGCGCCGCTTGTCGTTGCTCTTCACCACGGTCCAGGGCGCGTGGGCGGTGTCCGTGGCGCGGAACATCTCCACCTTGGCGGCGGTGTAGGCGTCCCACCGGTCCAGGGAGGCCAGGTCCGTGGGCGACAGCTTCCACTGGCGCACCGGGTCGACCTGGCGGATGGCGAAGCGGGTGCGCTGCTCGGAACGGGAGACCGAGAACCAGAACTTGACCAGCACGATGCCGTCCTCGACGAGCATGGCCTCGAAGGCCGGGCACTGGGTGAGGAACTGCTCGTACTGTGCGTCCGTGCAGAAGCCCATGACCTTCTCCACGCCGGCCCGGTTGTACCAGGAGCGGTCGAAGAACACGATCTCTCCGGGGCCGGGGAGGTGGGCGACGTAGCGCTGGAAGTACCACTGACCGGCCTCCCGCTCGGTCGGCTTGTCCAGGGCCACGATGCGGGCGCCGCGGGGATTGAGGCGTTCGGTGAAACGCTGGATGGTGCCGCCCTTGCCGGCCGCGTCCCGGCCCTCGCAGATCACCACCACCCGCGCGCCGGTGTCCTTGACCCAGCGCTGGAGCTTCAGCAGCTCGATCTGCAGGATGCGTTTCGCCCGCTCGTACTCGGACCGCCGCAGCTTGCGGTCGTAGGGATAGTTCTCCTGCCACGTACGGATCGGCTCTCCGGCCTGGTCCAGCAGCACCGGCTGCTCCGGCCGGCTCGCGTCGACGCTCAGGCCCGCGAGCAGCGATTCCTGCCGGTCCTGCCGGTCCTGCCCGTCCTGCCCGTCCCGGTCGTGTTCCTGCCTGCCCTCCATGCTCACGCTGGTCGCATACCCCGCCTCACGGATCACTACCGTCCCGGCCCGACGGCGGTCCGCTCGGGCGCCCTCGCCGAAGCGCCGTCGCCCGCCTGCGGTGCCCGGCCGAGGTCCTTCGTACCGCGGTACGAAAAGGCGGGCGACCGTCGTCCGCACGCACCGATGTCGCAGGGCCGCGCGTCCTCACCTGCCGAGATGATCAGGCACATGTCGACGCGTCCCGCCCGCAGCCTCAGCCGGGTGCTCGCACCTCGCCCGCGCTCGGCGCCACCGCCCTCGTCGTCCGCGGTCCCGTCGGGGCGGAGTGCCGTCCGGGGACCTGTTCGCGCCGGCCAACGCCCTCGCCACCCTCCTCGACGCACCGGTCACCATCGAGGACCACCGCTCCCGCTCCTCTGATCCATGGGGCAGGTCAGGCCGGCGCCTTCGCCCGACGGCGGTGTCAGTGCGCTGCGTTATTCTCCCGGCACCGCACATCGACCGTAGGGAACCCGAGTTGACCGGCCTGACTGCCTTTCCGCTGCCCTTTCACGCTTCACGTTCCATATCCTTCGCGACGCCCCGGACGCTGCGGGAACTCGAGATGATGCGGTGCAGCGCGCATCTTCGGGAGAAGCCGGGCTGGTTCGAGAAGATGAACGACGCCGAGATCGTCGCCCGGTGGACGCGGGAAGCGGTCGACCAGGGCCTCACCGAGGCGCAGGTGCGCTACGTGCTGGCCGAGCTCGCGCACTACGCGGCGCTGCGGGACGGGCGCACCGGTGTCGAGGTGTCCGCCGTCGACGGCGTGTGGCAGTCGGACACGCTGATCGACGACGCGCTCGCGGCCCGGCTGCGTGCGGCGGTCAAGGTCCTGGAGGAGGTGCCCGAGGAGGAACGGGACTGGCATCCCGGATCCGACGGACAGGTCCTGGACCTGGTGCATCCCTCGCTGTTCTGCCTGGTGCGCGGGGTGAGCGACGCGCCCGAGCGGGCCTGGCACAACCCGACGGACCGGTACTCGACGTACGAGTTCTCGGAGAAGTTCCAGTGGCTGCCCACGGACGTCGACGTCAGCGACGACGGCGACGTCGCCTTCCGTTCGTACGTCAACAACGTCCATCCCGAGGATCACCGCGAACTTGCCGCCGTCCTGCCGGAGTTGTTCGGGCGGATGCGCCCGCTGCTGGAGAACGTGCTCACGGATCTGCGCCATCCGAGGCCTCTGCGGATCGAGGCCGACCCTTACGGGTGGTACGAGTCGGAGCCGGCGTATCCGGACAGGTCCGACTACGGCGACGACGAGGCCTACGCCCAGGCCCGCCGTGCGTGGGAGGTGGCCCAGGACGACTGGTGGGAGAACCGCCGCCCCGTGGTCCCGGACGCCCCGGACTTCACCGCGCCCGAGCTGCCCGACGCGTCCGCCCGGGTCGACCTGCGCGGCCGCCGGCTCCAGGTCGTGGTCAAGCTCGCCACCGTTCACCTGACCCCGGAAAAGCCCGAGTACGCGGGCGGCACCTGGCATGTCGAGGGCATGTTGAACGAGCGGATCGTGTCGACCGGCATCTACTACTGGGACAGCGAGAACATCACCGAGAGCCGGCTGAGTTTCCGGGCGGCGCTCGACGACCCGGACTACGAGCAGAACGACGACGACGGTGTGCGCGAGGTCTACGGCCTGGAGAACGAGGACGCGCTGAACCAGGTGCTGGGATCGGCGTCGACGCCGGCGGGTCGCTGCCTGGCGTTCCCGAACATCCTGCAGCACCGCGTGGGCTCGTTCCGCCTCGTGGACCCGACCCGTCCGGGCCACCGGAAAATCCTCGCGTTCTTCCTCGTCGACCCGTCGGAAACGATCGTCTCGACCTCCGACGTGCCTCCGCAGCAGCCGTGGTCCGACACCTGCACCATGACGCTGGAGCAGGCCAAGGAGTACCGCGAGCAGCTCATGAAGGAGCGCAAGTTCTTCGTCGACGAACACAACGACCAGCTCTACGAACGGGAATTCTCCCTTTGTGAGCACTGACTCCTTTTCCGGGTCAACGCTCCGTACGGGAGTCCCTTTGGACATCGTGGCGGGTTCTACGCGCGTCGGCGCCGGCGCCGGTATATCGGAAAACACCAGTCGCGCGCGGCGCGCTTGGACCTATGCCCACAACCGTCCGGCGGAGGGAGCATTACGCCCGGGTAGCAGAGAGAATTCCGGACGCACTGTCCAGAAAAGATCTAGAGGAACGTTTCGTGCGACCAAGACTCTTCGGCGCGTCCGCCTCCGTGGCCGCATTCGCCCTCCTGGGCTCTCTCGTCACCGCCTGCGGTTCGTCCGAGAGCGACGGGACGACGCTGCGTCTGGTGGCCGCCGAGTACGGTGACAGCCCGGCGACCAGTTCGAAGGTGTACTGGGACAGGCTGACGGCCGCGTTCTCCGCCGCCCACCCCGGCAAGAAGGTGGAGGTGACGCTGTACCCGTGGGCCGACGTGGACCGTGAGGTCACCCGTATGGTCAAGGAGGGCAACGCCCCGGACGTGGCGTTGATGGGCGCGTACTCGGACTTCGCCGCGCAGGGCCGGCTGTACTCCGCCGACGAGCTGTTGTCGATCAGGTCGGAGGCGAACTTCCTGGCACCGCTCGCGGAGGCCGGTTCGGTCGACAACACCCTCTACGGCCTGCCCTTCGTGGCCAGCAGCCGGCTCCTCTTCTACAACGAGGAGCTGTTCGAGAAGGCCGGAGCCGAGCCGCCGAAGACCTGGTCGGACCTGAAGAGGGCGGCCAAGGCGCTGAAGAGGGACGGCGTCCTCTACCCGTACGCCCTGCCGCTCGGCCCCGAGGAGGCCCACGCCGAGGCGCTGATCTGGGAGCTGAGCAACGGCGGCGGATACACCGACAACACCGGCGTCTACAGCATCGCCTCCGAGCGGAACGCCCAGACCTTCCAGTGGATCAAGGACAATCTGGTCACGCCCGGCCTGACCGGCCCGGTCCCGCCCGCCGAGCTCAACCGGCAGGACGCCTTCGCGGCCTTCCTGCGCGGCCAGGTCGGCATGGTCAACGGCTACCCGTCGCTCCTGCACGAGGCCAAGGCCCAGGGCATGAAGGTCGGGACGCTCAGCATGCCGGTCTCCGACAACCTGAAGGACGCGCAGACCCCGCCGGCGGCGGGCGTCGCCGACTGGATGATGGCCTTCCGGCACGACGGCAACCGCGAACTGGTGGGCTCCTTCCTGGACTTCGTCTACGAGGACAAGAACCTCAACGCGTTCGCCCAGCGCTACCACCTCCTGCCCTCGACGGTCTCGGCGACCGAGTCCTCCCAGGACGCGGCCGCCGACCCCGGCGCCCAGCAGTTCCTGACCGCGTTGCGCACGGCCCAGCTCTACCCGGTCAACGAGCCGTCCTGGCTCCAGGTGAGCAACACCATCAAGCTGAACATCGGCAAGGCCGTCGCCCCGTCCGCCGACCCGAAGGCCGTGCTGGAGGACATCGCCCAGCAGGTCCGGGACGTCGCGGACGAGAGGTAGCGGCCAGAGGCAGCGGAGCGGCGGGTCCGGGGCCCGCCGCCCGCCTTGGCTCGGGCCTCAGGGCACGTCGTCGACCGCGCCCGGCGCCAGGGCGGGAGACGGGAACGCGTGGCGTGCCTCGGCGCCGGACCACCACACGCCGACGGCGAGCACGGCGGCCGCTTCCAGGAGCGCCGCGCGCGCCAGCCCTCCGCAGGGCAGCGGGCGGCAGCCCATCGAGGTGATCAGCTCCGCCGTGAGGGCGGCCGCGGCGGAGGCCGAGGCACAGAAGGGCACAGCCAGGGGCGCGCCCTCGAAGGCGGGGCGCGGCAGGGTCCAGATGCTTTCGTGGCAGATGCCGAAGACCTTGACGACGTCGGCGTCCGGCGCGGCGGCCGCGATGCGCGCCGCGACGGAGTCCGTGCCGCCGGCGGTGGTGAGCGAGGGCCCGTCCGGGCCGGGCGCCACGGGCGCCGTGCAGTCGAGCACCGTCCGCCCGGCGAGGGCGGGGCCGAGTTCTCGGGCCAACAGCGGTGCGGCGTCCGCAGGTACGGCCGTCAGGACCGCCTCGCCGAACGCGGCCGCCTCCGTGAGGCCGCCGTGCCCGGCGGCGCCGATCTTGGCCGCGGCCGCGGCGGCGGCCGCCACGTCCCGCCCGCCCACCAGAACCTGGTGCCCGGCCCGTACCCACGCGCCGCCCAGGGCGGTGGCCATCGAGCCCGTGCCGAGAATGCCGATGCGCATGCTGCTGCTCCTCTTCGCTGCTGCCTCGCGGAATGTCATGGGCCGGACGCTAGGCGGGGGGGGGGGGGCCCCCCCGGGGGGGGGGGGGCGGGCGGGGGGGGGGGGGGGGGGGGGGGGGGGGGGGGGGGGGGGGGGGGGGGGGGACG
>NZ_JBITXS010000002.1:0-321438 GCF_044544825.1 Streptomyces sp. NPDC053493 | reverse complement strand
GGCGGGGGCCCCCCCCGCGGGCCCCTCTTCGGCGTCGGGTCTGGGTGGGCCCCCTCGGCGGGGCGGCCGCGTTGTTGTTGCGGGGGGGGGGGGGGGGGGGCCCCCCCCCCCCCGGGGGGGGCCCCCCCCCCCGGCAGGATGGGCGCATGGGAGAGCGCGAGGAGCTGGCGGGGGACGGGTTCGCGGCGGACTGCCGGGCGCGGGTCGCCTTCGAGGTCCTGGCGAACCGGTGGGACAGCGTGGTGGTCTTCGTCCTCGGCGAGGACGGCCCGATGCGCCCGCGGGCCCTCCTGGACCGGATCGGCGGGATCAGTCCCAAGGTGCTCAACGACGCGCTGCGGAGACTGGAGTACAACGGCCTCGTGCGGCGCCGCCGTTACGCCGAGGCGCCGCCGCGCGTCGACTACGCCCTCACCGAGGCCGGCACGGCACTCCTGGTCCCCATCCGCGCGATGGGCAGCTGGGCCGCCCGCTACGCGGACACCGTCCTGGCCGCCCAGGAACGCTTCGACACCCGCTGACCCGGCCTCGCCGTCGGCCCGGTCGTCCGGCAGGCCCGTTCTGTTAGGGTCGGCGCAGCGCCGTACGTGCGTGAACAGGGATTCGGACCAGGGAGGTTGATGAATATGGCCGTCAACGGCCTTCCTCAGCATGCCCTTTTCCGGTCCGCGCGCTGACGCGACGCGATACGACGCGTGGCGACACGCCATGGCGCGCGGTCCGGGTCGTACCGACGACCAGGAGTCACCTGTGCATTCCTCTTCCTCCCAGGACCACACCGAGCTCGCCACCGAGCGGCTCGTCCTGCGTACGTGGACCGCGGCCGAGGTGCTCGCCGTCCTCGACGGCGAGACCGGCGAGCGGCCGGCCGGCTGGGCCGGAGACTTTCCCTCCGAAGGCGACACCGTCATCGCGACCCTCCTCGGCGACCACCCGGACTGGCTCGGCCCGTACGGCCACCGGCTGATCATCGAGCGGGACGGCGGTCTCGTCGTGGGATCGATCGGCCTGTTCTGGCCGCCCGCCGAGGGCGTCCTCGAACTCGGCTACGGCGTCGTCGCCTCCCGACGCGGCCGTGGCTACGCCACCGAGGCCACCAGGGCGCTCGCCGGCTTCGCGCTCGCCGCGCCCGGCGTCCACACCGTGGCCGCCGGCGTGGAGCTGCCGAACCCGGCCTCCCTCCGCGTCCTGGAGAAGGCCGGCTTCGCACGCGACGACGCCGGCGCGGCCGAGGAGACCGAGGCCGTGGCCCGCTTCCGCCTGACCCGGGACCACCTCGGGCAGTAGCAGCCCGGTGGGCCGGCGCCACCCGCGCCGGCCCACCTTCGCACCGGCTGGAGCTCAGAAGCCTCCACCGAAGCCAGAGCCGTCGTCTCCGCCGAAGCCACCCAAGGCCGGGGCGGCGGCGGGGCTGCTCGGCCCGCTCGGCCGCCCGTTCGCCGCGGCGCCGCGCGCCCGGCAGACGGCGGGCACCGAGGACGGCCGCGTGTCGTCGACGCGGGGGGCCGGTTACGGGCGGGTGTAGCGGCGGATGCGGTAGTGCAGGCCGGTCGTGGAGCGGAGCCAGCCGGTGTCCTCGGCGGTCTTCCAGGACGGGTCGAGCGACGGCGCGTAGGTGTCGCCGGCGACGGGGGAGTCCACCTCCGTCACCGAGAGCGTCGTGGCGTGGGGCAGCGCGGCCCGGTAGATCTCGCCGCCGCCGATCACCCACGCGTCGGCCGAGCCGGTCGGCTCCGCCGGGTCCGTCGGCTCCGCCAGGTCCGCCGGGCCGGTCGCGAGGGCGAGCGCCGCCTCGACGGAACCGGCGCGCTCCACGCCCTCCGCCGTCCAGCGTGGATCGCGCGTGACCACGATGTTGCGCCGGCCCGGCAGCGGCCGGAACCGCGCCGGCAGCGAGTCCCAGGTCCTGCGCCCCATGATCACGGGCCGGCCGAGCGTCGTCGCCTTGAAGTGCGCCATGTCCTCGGGAAGGCGCCACGGGATCGCGTTGCCGGCACCGATCACGCCGTCGAGGGTCTGGGCCCAGATCAGCCCGATGCTCACACCGTCACCCGTGCCGTCAGCCGTACCACCGCTCGTGTCGTCGCTCATACCGCGACCGGCGCCTTGATCGCGGGATGGTGCCGGTAGTCCAGCACCTCAACGTCGGCGTACGCGTAGTCGAACAGCGAGTCGGCCTTGCGCAGGCGCAGTGCCGGGAAGTCGTACGGGGTGCGGGAGAGCTGCTCGGTGACCTGCTCCACGTGGTTGTCGTAGATGTGGCAGTCACCGCCCGTCCAGATGAAGTCGCCGGGCTCGAGGCCGGTCTGCTGGGCGACCATGTGGGTGAGCAGCGCGTAGCTCGCGATGTTGAACGGGACACCGAGGAAGAGGTCCGCGCTGCGCTGGTACAGCTGGCAGGAGAGCTTGCCGTCGGCCACGTAGAACTGGAAGAAGGCGTGGCACGGGGCGAGCGCCATGCGGTCCAGTTCGGCCACGTTCCAGGCGGAGACGATCATGCGGCGCGAGTCGGGATCGCGGCGCAGCGTGTCCAGGACCTGGCTGATCTGATCGATGTGCCGGCCGTCGGGCGTCGGCCAGGAGCGCCACTGCACGCCGTAGACCGGCCCGAGCTCACCCTTCTCGTCGGCCCACTCGTCCCAGATGGTCACGCCGTGCTCGTGCAGCCAGCCGATGTTCGAGTCGCCGCGCAGGAACCACAGCAGCTCGTGGACGATCGACTTCAGGTGCACCTTCTTGGTGGTGACCAGCGGGAATCCCTGCGAGAGGTCGTAGCGGAGCTGGTGTCCGAAGACACTTCGGGTGCCGGTGCCCGTCCGGTCGGCCTTCGCCGTGCCCGACGTGAGCACCAGCCTCAACAGGTCTTCGTACTGGGTGTCCGCCATGGCTGATGAGTCTACTGCCGCCGTGGCCCGGTCAGGTCCGCCGCCTCCGCGTGCCCGCGGGCCGGCGCGTCGGGACGGACCTCCTCGGCCCCCGTACGCGGGCGCCGGCGCAGGCCGAGGGCGCCGATCACCGCGGCCAGGGCGGCCGCGGCGAGCGGCACGACCAGGGCGGCACGGTAGCCGTCGAGCAGGGCCCGCGGGGACCCGGTGTCGGCGGTGGCCGCGACGAGGACGGCGGTGACGGAGGACAGGCCGAGGGCGGCGCCGAACTGGAACGAGGTGTAGAGCAGGCCGCCGGCCAGCCCCTGCTCCTCCTCGTCGACGCCGTCGGTGGCGACGATGGTGAGCGGACCGTACGCGAGGGAGAACGCCAGGCCGAGCGTGACGAAGGCGGGGAACATCGCCGCGTACGTCCAGTCGGCGCCGACCGGCAGGAACAGCGCGTACGCCAGTGTGGCCAGCAGCAGGCCGCCCAGGATGACCTTGGCGTGGCCGAAGCGGTCGACGAGCCTCGGGGTGAGCGTGGGCGAGAGCACCGCGTCGATGCCGATCACCAGGAGCGCCAGGCTGGTCTGGACGGTGGACCAGCCCCGCAGCTCCCGCAGGTACAGCACGGCGACGAACTGGAAGCCGAAGAAGCCGCCGGCGAAGAGCAGCGCGACGAGGTTGGCCCGCACCAGGGAGCGGCTGCGGAAGATGCCCAGGCGTACGAGCGGGGCGGGCGCGCGGCGCTCGGTCAGGACGAAGACGGCGAGGAGCGCGAGGCCGGCGAGGAGCGTGCCGAGCGTCCAGGCGGCCGTGGTGTGCGCGGCGCGTTCGACCGCGAGGACGAGGAGCACGATCGCGCCCGTCACGGAGAGCGCCCCGAGCAGATCGACGCGTCGTCCGGCCCGGTCGGGCCGCTCGGCCCTGGGCACGAGCGCGAAGCCGGCGACCAGGATCAGGAAGGACAGGACCACCGGCGCGAAGAAGACCCAGCGCCAGTCGACGGACGTCAGCAGCCCGCCGACGACCAGGCCGACGGAGAACCCGCCGGCGGCGGTGCCGGAGTAGACCAGCAGGGCCTTGTCGCGCCGTGGCCCCTCCTCGAAGTGGGTCGTGATCACGGACAGCCCGGCGGGAGTCATGAAGGCGGCGGCGACACCCGTGACGAAGCGGGCGACGATCAGTGTCGGCCCGTCGTCGGCGAAGCCGCCGAGGCCGGAGAAGAGCAGGAACACGGTGAGCCAGGACAGGAACATCCGCCGCCGGCCGAAGAGGTCCGCCGCTCTTCCGCCCAGCAGCATGAACCCGCCGTAACCGACGACGTACGCGCTCATCACCCACTGCAGTTCACCGGTGGACAGCTTCAGATCGGCGCGGATCGACGGCAGGGCCACGTTGAGCATGGCCACGTCGATGCCTTCGAGGAAGATCGCTCCGCACAGCACCAGGAGTACTCCCCAGGTGCGCGAAGGGGACGGCTTGGACACAGGACGGCTCCTCGACGAGAGAAGGAAGGGGAGGGAGGGGAGGGAAGGCGGGAACGGCGATGCGCGGGCGGTTACCCAACTGCCCGTCGGTTCCCTCTTGTTACCGCCTCGATCCTGGTGCACCCTGAACGACCATGGAAGAAGGCACTTCGAAGTCACCGAGTCACTGCACGGGAACCGAGGACGACCGGGCACGCCAGTGGGACACGCGGGAGGGCTGCGAGGTCCGCCAGATCCTCGACCGCGTCGCCGACAAGTGGTCGCTGCTCGTCATCGCCCTGCTCGACCGCCGTACCCTGCGCTTCACGGAACTGCGGCGCGAGATCGACGGCATCAGCCAGCGCATGCTCACCGTGACCCTGCGCCAGCTGGAGCGCGACGGCCTGGTGCGCCGCACCGTCCACCCGGTCGTCCCGCCGCGCGTCGACTACCGGCTCACCCCGCTGGGCGGGACGCTGCACCGGACCATCCAGGCCCTCGTCACCTGGACCGAGGACCACCAGGACGAGATCGCCGCCGCGCGCGCCGCGTACGACGACCGGGCGGCGTACGAGAAGGCGGCGGCGTACGGGGAGACTGCGCCGTACGAGGAGAGGGCGGCGTACGGCGAGCGGGCCGCGGGCGTCGCCGGCTGAGCGTGCGCAGGAAGCCGTAGGTGGTGGCCAGGCAGGCGGCGACGGCGATCCACAGCAGGACCCGGCCGAGGACGCCCGGCCAGCCGACGCCGGTCGCCGCCGAGACCGACAGCGCGGCCACCGCGCTCATGCCGAGCGGGAAGACGGTCGCCCAGCGCCGGACGTCGTGCGCGAGGCGCGGGCGCGCGCACTCGCCGCACAGCAGCACCGCGCACCACACCAGGTCGAGCGCGAGCAGCGCGAACGTGGTCGTCCGCAACGCCTGCTCCGCCGCACCCGCCCACACGCCCGAGGCGAGCAGCTTGGAGCCGGTGAGCGCCGAGATCGCCATGGCCCCGCCCGCGATCCAGTGGTCGCCCGCCCCGCGGACGACCTGCCGGAAGTCGAACCGGGTGAGCGCGTCGCCGTACAGCACGAGTCCCAGCAGGAAGAACCCGAGCGCCGTCCACGCCGCCCACTCGCCGGCCCGCGGCGCGAGGACGGCCGTGAGGACCGCGATGCCCTGCGTGGCCACGCAGATCAGGAACGCGGCGCCCGGCGCCGGCCGCTCCAGGTGCCGCACCACCGCCGTGAGCAGCACCGGCCACAGCAGCACGGCGAGCACGAGCAGCGCCACCGCCACCGCTGTCGCGCCGAGGAGCTCGTAGCGCACGCCGAGGACCGTCGTGGCCGCCACCGCCGTCAGCGCCGATGGTGTCACCGCGCTCGCCGCCCAGCGGGGCCGGTCGCCGGCGAGCAGCAGCGCGAAGTCGGCCGCGAGCAGCAGCCACAGCGCCGTGGCCGGGCACAGCGCCAGGAGGGACAGCACCTCGAAGCCGGTCAGGTGGAGACCGACCGAGAGGATGCCGGTCGCCATGACCGCCGCACCCGTCGCCGGCGACAGGGCCGCCCAGGAGACGCCCCGCCCGGCGGGACCGCGCTTGTCCATGCCCTCATCGCAGCGCCGCTCCGCCCGCCCCGCCAGCGGGCGGCGCTCGTTCGGCTCATCCGGAGGGCGTGGCCCGCGCGTCCGGGTGCAGGGCGGCGACGGCCGTGAGCATCAGTTCCAGGGCGAAGGGATAGCCGCTGTCGCGCATGTCGGCGGCGAGGAGCGGATACGTCGCGGCGATGTGCGGGTGGGTGTCGGCCGGGAGCCGGCCGTAGACCGAGCGCCAGACCCCGGCGTCGGCCTCGGCGGCGGCCGGAGGAAGGGCCGCCGCGGCGGCGTCCTGGGCGGCGAAGGCGAGGGCCTGGTCGACGAAGGCGTGGTAGACGCGCACCGCGAGGGCGTCGGGGAAGCCGGCGGTGCGCAGGATGCCGAGGATCCGCTCGACCGCCCGCGTCTCGTGGCGGCGTCCCGTGGTCCGGTGGGCGGCGAGCACCGCCGCCTGCGGGTTGGCGAGATACGAGGCGTGGATGCGCAGACCCATCGAGCGCAGGTCCTCGCGCCAGTCGCCGGTGGCCGCCCAGCCCTCCTGGGCGCGGCCGACGAGTTCGTCGGCGAGGGCGAGGAGCAGCGCGTCGGTGTTGCGGAAGTAGCGGTAGAGCGCGCTCGGGTCGGCGCCGAGGGCCGCGCCCAGCCTGCGTACGGAGAGGGCGTCGGCGCCGTGCTGCGCGACCAGGCGCAACGCCGTCTCCAAGATGAGGCGTTCGGAGAGCACCGCGCCCCGCTTGGTCGGTCGGCGGCGCCGCCGGCGCTCCTCGGGTACCACGCGTTCGGCCATGGCCCGGACCTTATGACAACACCATTGACGTGTAAACGCCGGCCGGATTGCATGGCGTCCGGCGTCCGGCGTCCGGCGTCCTCGCCACCTCGCCCGTCACCTTCGTCCTGCCGTCTTGCCGTCTTGCCGTCCCGCCGTCCCGCCGTCCTGCCGTCCCGCCGTCTTGCCGTCATCCCGCCGTCCTCTCCGCACCGCACGCTCTGGAGCACGTCATGCCACAGGCCCATCTGGTCTTCACCGGAGGCCCCGTCCTCACCATGGATCCCGCCCGCACCCGGGCCACCTCGCTCGCCGTCAGCGGCGACCGGATCACGGCCGTCGGCCACGACGAGGTGCGGGAGCTGATCGGGCCCCGCACGGAGGTCGTGGACCTGGCGGGCAGGCTGCTGATCCCCGGCTTCCAGGACGCCCACGTCCACGCGGTCGGCGGCGGCCTCGAACTCGCCGCGTGCGACCTGACCGGCGTCGTCGACGCCGACGGCTGCCTGGAGCGGATCCGCGCCTACGCCGAGGCCCACCCCGACCGGGAGTGGATCACCGGCAGCGGCTGGTCGATGGAGAGCTTCGCCGGCGGGCTGCCGACCCGGCAGCTGCTCGACTCCGTGGTGCCCGACCGGCCCGTGCTGCTCTCCAACCGGGACCACCACGGCGCCTGGGCCAACACCCGCGCCCTGGAACTCGCAGGGATCACCGCCGACACGCCGGACCCGGCCGACGGGCGGATCGAGCGCGAGGCGGACGGCTTCCCGAGCGGCATGCTCCAGGAGGGCGCCACCGACCTGGTCGCCCGTCTCGTACCGCCGAGCACACCGGAGGAGCGGCTCGCCGGTCTGCTGCGCGCGCAGCGGCTGCTGCACTCCCTCGGCGTCACCGGCTGGCAGGACGCCCTGCTCGGCGCCTTCAACGGGATGCCCGACCCGTCCGACGCCTACCGCACCGCCGCGCGGGACGGCTCGCTGACCGCCCGCGTCACCGGCGCGCTGTGGTGGGACCGCGAGCGCGGCGCCGAGCAGATCCCGGAACTGGTCGCGCGGCGCGAGGAGTTGACGTACGGACGGTTCCGCGCCGGATCGGTGAAGATCATGCAGGACGGGATCGCGGAGAACTTCACGGCCGCGATGACCGCCCCGTACCTCGACGGCTGCGGCTGCGCCACGGCCAACAGCGGCCTCAGCTTCGTCGACCCGCAGGCCCTGCGCGGCCATGTGACCGCGCTGGACGCCCTCGGCTTCCAGGTCCACTTCCACGCCCTGGGCGACCGTGCCGTCCGCGAGGCGCTCGACGCGGTCGAGGCCGCCGTGGCCGCCAACGGGCGGCGCGGCAACCGCCACCACCTGGCCCATCTCCAGGTCGTCCACCCCGACGACCTGCCGCGCTTCGCGGCGCTCGGCGCCCTCGCGAACATCCAGCCGCTGTGGGCGGCGCACGAGCCGCAGATGGACGAGCTGACGATCCCGTTCCTGGGGCCGGAACGCGCCGCCTGGCAGTATCCCTTCGCCGGTCTGCTGCGGGCGGGCGCGACCCTCGTCGCGGGCAGCGACTGGCCCGTGTCCAGTCCCGACCCGCTCGCCGGCCTGCACGTCGCCGTGAACCGCCGCGAACCGGACGCCACCGACGCGCGCGTGTTCCTGCCCGAGCAGCGCATCGACCTGCTCAGCGCCCTCGCCGCCTACACCGCCGGTTCGGCCCATGTGAACGGCCACGACGACGCCGGCAGTCTGCTGCCGGGCCATCTGGCCGACCTGGTGGTCCTGGACCGCGACATCCTCGCCGCGCCGCCGGAGGAGATCGCCGAGGCGCGGGTCGAACGCACCTACGTGGGCGGCGCGCTCGTCCACGAGGGCTGAGCCGCCCGCGTGGCCGGCCGCCCCGTCGTGACGGCGGCCGGTCACGCGGGGCGGCCCGCCCGCTCCCCTGGGGCGTGGTGGGGGAGCGGGCGGGCCGCGGGGAAGGCAGGCACGGGCCTTTGCGCCGGTCCCGTGGGTACGGCACGGGCCGGCCCCGTACCTACCGGCTTGCGAGCTGCCTGCTGAGCGCCGGCGCGATGCTGTCGGCGCAGGAGCAGTCAGGCTTGGCGGCGTAGCGCGTGAAGCCGGGAAGTTCCTCGGCGCGGCGCAGCCCGCCCTTGTGGAGGGTCACTCCGTAGACGTGCGGGCCGTCCTCGCGCCAGCACACCAGGGGGGTGCGGTAGACGTCGCCCTCGGGGGTGGTGTACACGGCGACGTAGCCGTCGGCAGGCAGCATGCGGTCACGCTTCCTTCGACGTGGCCTGGACCGACGTGGCCTGGACCGACGTGGCCGGGGCCGGCGCGGCCTGGAAGAGGCGGCCGTAGTCGGTGACCGAGCGCGCGGCGTCGGCGGCGCCCGCGAGGTGCAGGGCGTGCCACAGGACGACCTGGTTGGCGGTCAGGACGGAGAAGCCGAGCTCGCTCTCCAGGCCCTTGACCGTGCCGACGGCGCGGATGCCGTTGCCGGCGACGAGGATCGCCTCGGGGCGGGCGTCGGCCACGGTGGTGCGGATCCACTCCGACAGGTTCTGCGGAGTGATGGCGGTCTGCTCGGACGGCAGCCCGACCGGCCCGTGGTGGACGACGGTGAAGCCCTGGGACTCGAAGTACTCCTGGCCCTGCGTGGACAGCTTCTCGTCGAACCACGGCGGGTTGACGATCGCGATCCGCTCGGCGCCGAGGGCGCGGAAGCCGGCGACGGCGGCCCGGGCGGTGCCGGTGATCGGGATGTCCCGGGTGACCGGCGCGAGCCGCTCGTAGAGCGCGCGCTCACCCTCGGCCCCAAGGACGTACGACGAGCTGGTGAAGCCGAGCACGAGTGCGTGCAGCGGCGAGTCGGCCAGGAGCGCCACGGCGTTGTCGACGGCCGGGGGCTCGACGAACGCCGTGATGGGGTCCTGCGGGATCTTCTCCGCGACCATGTGACCGCCCGGCAGCATCCCGCCGAAGTCGATGCGGGAGGCGTGGACCGTCACCGAGGCCGGCGACATGGCCTGGAGCTCGGCCTCGGGGCCGACGTCGGCCGAGGGGACGACGACGCCGATCCGGGTGGTGGCGTCCCAGCCGTCGGCGGGCGAAGCGGTGGTGCTCATGCTGATGTCTCCTCACATGTCGTCAGTGGGCGGCGGGTTCGGCCTCGGCGGCCAGGGAGCCGCCCTTGACGGTCCCGTTGCCCTCCCCGCTCAGGAAGTTGGGGTGCTTGGCGCGCATGGTGGAGATGACGAAGTCGTACGGCACGTCGTCGTAGGCGCCGTGGTCCTTCAGGAACTCCATCGCGCCCTTGCCGTCCTGGCCCGAGTACGGGTGGTAGAGCGAGTCGGCGGTGCCGTCGAACTCCAGCGCCTCCATGCCGTAGAGCCGGCACAGCAGCTTGTTGAAGACGGGCGTGGCCTTGACCCAGCGGCCGTCCAGATAGACCTGGGTGAGGCCGTGGAAGAAGACGTCGCCGCCGATGTGGGCGATCAGCCGCGGGCTGGCGAGGTGGTTGCGGACGTCGCCGTAGACCAGCTTGGACGGGATGCCGAGGGCGCGTACGGCGGCGGCGTAGACGACCGACTTGTGCAGGCAGAAGCCCTGGCCGGCGGTGATGACGGAGGAGGCGCGCAGTCCCTCGGGGCTGAGGTCGGTGTCGTACACCTCGTAGTCGAGGCCGTCGCGCACGGCGTAGTAGAGCTTGACGGCGTTCTCGCGGCGGTCGGCGGCGCGGTCCTTGACGACCGAGTCGACGAAGTTCTGGACCTCGTCGGACTCGTGGTCGAGGAAGTCGGTGGACCGGGTCAGTGCGTGCAGTTCGTCGAGGGCGATGCTCATGTCGGAAGTGCTCCTGGTTCAGAGGTCCGCGATCGGAGTCCGAGGCCGGGGCCCGGGGTTCAGAGCCCGAGGAGGGCGGCCATGCGGTTGCGCTGGATCTCGCTGCTGCCCGAGTAGATGGTCCCGGCGACGGAGTTGCGCAGGTCGCGCTCGATGCCGTACTCGGTGAGGACGCCGCGGCCGCCGTGGATCTGGACGGCCGCCAGCGCGGTCTGCACGTTGGCCTCGGAGACGACGATCTTCGTGGAGGCCAGGTCGAGCGAGATGTCCTCGCCGCGCTCGGCCTTGGCGCCGGTGTCGGCGAGCCACTTCGCCGCGGTCTCGACCGCGATCCGCATCTCCACGATCTTGTGGCTGATCGCCTGGTAGCTCGCGATGGGCCGCCCGAACTGGCTGCGCTCGGTGGCGAAGCGGGTGACGGTGTCGAGCCGGTGGCGCATCTCGCCGAGGGTGAGGGAGAAGGCGTAGAGGATCTCGCGCTTCATCACGTAGTCGAGGACGAGGAAGCCGCCGCCCTCCGCGCCGACCCGGTTGCTCACCGGGACGCGCAGCTTCTCGAAGGTGAGCCGGCCGATCGGGGAGGTGCGCAGGCCCAGCTTGTCCATGGGCTCGCCGATCTCCAGACCGGGCGTGCCGCGCTCGACGAGCAGGCAGGTCAGGCCGAACGGGCCGGGCTTGCCGGTGCGTACGTAGAGCAGGAACAGGTCGGCGACCGGGGCGTTGGTGATGAACATCTTGCCGCCGTCGATCACGTAGTGGTCGTCCTCGCGGACGGCGACGGTGGTGATGTTCATGGCGTCGGAGCCGCCGGACTCCTCGGTGATGGCGTGCGCGGTGATCGCCTCGCCGGACAGGATGCGCGGCAGGTGGCGGGCCTTGAGCTCGGCGGAGCCGAACTTCTCCAGCGGAGTGGCGAGGGAGACGATCTGGGTCGAGGTGGAGAAGGCGATGCCGGCGTCACGGCAGTGGTAGCCGAGCCCCTCCAGGACCCGCATGGTCTCGGTGAAGCTGCGTCCCGCGCCGCCGTTCTCCGGCTTGAACGGGGTGCGCAGTACGCCGCTGTCCCTGATCGCCTGCCACTTGGTGCGGGAGAAGACGGCCTCGGCGTCCAGCTGGGCGAGGTCGGCGTTGAGGATGTCGGCGTAGGGGGCGACGAGGTCGATGAGCCGGTCCGTTGTCTCGGCCACGGGCGGCATTACGTCGGCGGTCACGGTCTTCCTTCCTGGTACGGGCAGGCGCCTGGTGCGGGCAGGCGGGCGGGCCCGGCCGGGCCGTGCGTGGGGGGAGGGGTGCGGCCCGGCCGGGTCCGTGGGTGCGGATCAGTACTGGGAGAAGCCGTCCTCGGACAGTCTGTGCTTCTCCTGGCCCGTCAGCGGCGGGTTGAAGACCGAGATGAGGTGCAGGTCCTCGTGCTCGGAGGCTATGAGGTAGTGCGGGTCGTGGTTGTCGAGGACGTAGATCGTGCCCTCGGTGATCTTGAAGACCGTGCCGTCCTTGTGCACGACCGCGCCCGAACCGCCGATGCAGTAGCAGGCCTCCAGGTGGTTGCGGTACTGGAGCGCGGAGTTGGTGCCCTTGCGGACCAGGGTCTTGCAGACCGTGAAGCCCATCTTGTCGGCCTCGGTCAGCAGCCGGTGGCTGGTGCCGTTGCCCCACTCGACCGGGGTGACGTCCTCGAGCGTACGAGTGAACATGGCGGTACTCCTTTGTGGGAAGGGGATGTTCAGAGCGAGGTGTTGTCGCGGATGGTCCGGGTGATCGCGTCGATCGTGCGGAAGTTGTCCGGCCCGATCTCGATGTCGTCGACCGGCACGCCGTAGGTGTTGGCGATGTACTGGATGAGCTTCACCAGGCCCAGCGAGTCGACCACGCCGGATTCGATCAACTCGTAGTCTCCGGTGAGGTCTTCGGCGGTGACGTCCTCGCCCTTGAGATAGGTGTCGAGCAGGTGGGCGCGGATCTCTCCGGCGATGTCACGGGTGGGAGCGCTCATGCGCTGATCTCCTCCTTGATCTTGTTGCGGTCGGGTTTGCCGGTCGACGTGCGGGGCAGCGGGATGTCGCTGACGCGGACGCTGGACGGGATCGCGTGGCGGGGCAGGTTCGCTCCCGCGTACGAGCGGATCTTCAGGGAGTTGAGGCCGGCGCCGGCCCGCCGGGTGACGCGGGCGTGCAGCCGTACTCCCGCCTCGGCGTCGGGCACGGCGACGACGGCCGCCTCCTCGACGTCGGGGTGCTGGGCGAGGACGGACTCGACCTCCTGGAGGTTGGTGCGCACTCCGCGCACCTTGACCTGCCAGTCGGAGCGGCCCTCGAGGACGTAGCTTCCTTCGGCGTCACGGGTGACGATGTCGCCGGTGCGGTAGAAGGTGCGGCCGTCGCGGTCGACGAAGACGGCCGGATTGAGGGACTGCTGGAGATAGCCCTCGGTCTGGAAGGGCGTGCGGACGAGGAGTTCGCCGGTTCCCGGGCCGGTCAGCGGCTCCCCGTCGTCGCCGAGGACGTCGGCCTCGACTCCGGCAAGGGGCCGGCCGATCGGGATCCTTCCCTCGGCCGTGCGCGGGTCGACCGGGTGCAGGAAGCTGTCGTTGGTCTCCGTGCACCCGTAGACGTTGTGGAAACGTGCATGAGGAAACGATTCTGCGACCCGTTTCAGAAGGTCCTGGGGCATCGCGTCACCGGTGAACACCACCTCGCGCACCGACGCGAAGACGCCGGAACTCCTGCCCGCGTCCGCCGTGCCTCCCGCCGGCCCGTTCCCCTCGGTGAGGAGACGGTGGAGCAGCGGCACGCCCTGGACGAAGGTGACGCCGGCCTCGGAGACGAGGCCTTGCAGATGGGGCCCGTCGGTGGCCTTCTCCCGGTCGACGAGCACCACCCGGGCGCCGGCGCCCAGGAAGGTCCAGACGTCGAGCAGGGCCAGGTCGAAGTTGAGCGGCGCGTAGGACAGCGAGGCGTCCTCGGCGGTGATCCGGAACGCGTCCGTCGCCCAGGCGGCGAAGGCGCCGAAGGCGTCGGTGCCGATCGGCACCAGCTTCGGCGTTCCGGTCGACCCGGAGGTGGTGAGCAACAGCCGGGTCGTGTCGGTACGGGGCCGGGCGAAGCCCTCCGCGGCGCTCTCGTCCGCGGGGAGGAGCTCGACGGCGAGGCCGTCGTCGGCGGTGACCGACAGCTTCGCCGAGACCCGGGCCTGACGGCAGATCCGGTCGAGGGCGTCTGCGCCGAGTTCGGCGGAGGGAGCCAGGACGACCAGGGGTTCCGCGAAGGCGGCGAGCATCAGGGCGATGGTCGCCGGGTCCTTGTGGGCCGGTATGCACACCGGCCGGTCGGCCGGCAGCTCCGCGGCGCGGAGCTGCCGGGACAGGCGCGCCACCCGGTCGGCGAGCTCTCCGTAGGTCACCCGCTCCTGAGGGAGCAGGAGGGCCGGTGCGGAGGGCTGCCGCCGAGCGTGCGCGGCGATGGTTCGGGCAAGACTGGGCGATGGCACGTTTCCCCCGAAATGTGTGGAAAAGACTGGGCCAAGCACCGTTCGATTCGTGTTCGATCGATCTGCGCCGAACCAGACATTACCGAAGATCCATGCAAGTGCAAGCATGTATCTTCCCGATTCGCCTGTGAGCTATCTCACTACTTGTACATACAAGTATCCAAGCAGAAGCGCGCCCGTGAATCACGCACCGCGACGGCGTGAACGCGAAAAGGCCGCGCCCTTCCGTCCCCTGAGGGAGAGGGACGGGAGGCGACGGCCGTAGGTGGTGCGGTGGGGAAGGGTGGGGCGAGAGGGGACGAGGGTGCGCCCGAAGTGGGTGGATTATGCCGGGCGCGCACTGCGCAGGGCGGCCACCGTGGCGGCCAGCGCCGGGTCGCTGCCGTGCGAGTTCAGGGCTCCCGACAGCACCTCCGCGTAGGTCGCGCGGGCGGCCGCGTAACGGCTGCGGCCCTCGTCCGTGATCACCGCGTAGACCCCGCGCTTGTCGGAGGGACAGAGGTCCTTGAAGGCGTAACCAGCGCCTTTGAGGCGCTCCACCAGCCGGGTGACCGAGGACTGGCCCAGGCCGATCTTGTCGGCCAGCTCCTGCATCCGCAGCTCGCTGTCGGGCGAGGCGGCGAGGTTTTCCAGGGCCCGGTACTCCGAAAGGCCGATGCCGTGCCGGCGCTGGAGGGCGTTCGCGAGCTCTCGTTCCACCCGCGCGTGCAGAGCCAGCACGCGGTCCCAGACGGCCGGGTCCGAAGTGGCGGCGAGAGATGTGGGCGCGTTGTTCATGTACCTCTCCTCTGACGGGGGTTTGACAACAGGTTATATGACCATGCAAGATCCGAGCTATCTCCGAACCGCACTTGGCTCCCATGCGGTCTCAAGGAACTTGCACGCACAAACAACCATGGAGGCTCATGTGTCCGCCGACCAGGCACAGAAGAACCACAACATCGGATGGGCGTGGCTGCTGTTCTCCTCGCTCTTCGAGATCACCTTCGCCCTCTCCACCGAGGCCACCCACGCCTTCACCCGCCTCGGCCCCTCGCTGCTGACCGCCGCGGCCGCGGCCTGCGGCATCTTCACGCTCTCGCAGGCCCTCAAGTACATCGACGTCGGCGTCGGCTACACGGTCTGGGCCGGCATCGGCGGCGTCGGCACGGTCGTCTTCGGCACCCTGATCTACGACGAGCCCATGACGATCTGGAAGGTCCTCGCCTTCGTCCTGATCATCGGCGGCGGCACCACCCTGCGCATCACCGACAAGATCGCCGCCGACAAGAAGGCGGCCGCCGAGCAGACGAACGTCACCGAGGAGCGCGCGACCGCGGGCGTCTGACCTCCGCCCGGGCCCTCCCGCCCGCCTCCGCACCACCTTCGCACCACCTCCCGCGTCACAGCGCTCCTTCCCCTCCGCGCCGCACCGTCCCGACGCACCTCCCCGACCGGATCTCCCCGATCCCGCGCGTCCTTCCCGCCCTTCCAGTAGAGAGAGCCGTTCCCATGACCTGGGTCTTCCTCGGTATCGCCATCGTCTTCGAGATCCTCTTCGCGCTCGGCACCAACGCCACCAAGGGCTTCACCAAGCTGTGGCCCAGCGTGCTGACGCTGCTCGCCGCCGCCGGCGGCATCTACACCCTGTCCCGCGCCCTGCTCGACCTGGACGTCTCGGTCGGTTACACCATCTGGACCGGTATCGGCGGCGTCGGCACGGTCGTCTTCGGCGCGATCATCTTCAAGGAGAAGATCACCCTCGCCCGTCTGCTGTCCTTCGCGTCCATCATCGGCGGCGCGATCATCCTGCGCGTGACGTCCGTCTGAGGTTCGCACCATGACCACCGCAGCGAAGGACCACCTCACCAAGCAGGTGGAAGAAGCAGTCCGCATCAGCCGCGAACACGTGGCGGCCGGCGGCATCCCCTTCTCCGGCGTCGTGGTCCGCCACGACGGCCGGATCCTGGGGACCGGTTTCAACCGGGTCCGCGAGGACCGCGA
The DNA here is from genome assembly GCF_044544825.1 of Streptomyces sp. NPDC053493. NCBI lineage: Bacteria > Bacillati > Actinomycetota > Actinomycetes > Kitasatosporales > Streptomycetaceae > Streptomyces > Streptomyces sp. NPDC053493. The sequence continues at coordinate 305,456 of NZ_JBITXS010000002.1, read as the reverse complement.
CGCCTCCGCCCACGCGGAGGTGGTCGCCCTGCGCAACGCCACCAAGAAGCACGGCGCGTTCGCCGTGCACGGCGCCACCCTGATCGCCTCCGGCGAGCCGTGCGCCATGTGCTATCAGGTCGCCCTCTACTTCGGCGTCGAGCACATCGTCTACGCCGCCGACCGCAGGACCGCGGCCCGGTACGGCTTCGACTACTCCAGCTCGTACGGCATCTACCGCACCGACCCGACCGAGTGGGGCGTCAGGACCACCCACCTGCCGGTCGAGGGCCACGAGGTGCCGTTCCAGGAGTTCCTGACCCACCGAGGGAGCGCACTGAAGTGAGCACCGAGAGCATCGAGACCAGCGAGAGCACCGAGAGCACCGAGCTCACCGAGAGCACCGAGCTCACCGAGATCACCGACAAGGTGAGGATCCAGATCTGGTCCGACTACGTCTGCCCGTTCTGCATGCTGGCCGAGGGCCCGCTGGAGCAGGCCGTCGAGGGCCTCGACGTCGAGATCGAGTGGAAGCCGTTCGAGCTGCGGGCCGAGCCCAAGCCGACCCTCCGCCCGGAGGACCCGTACCTGCCGGAGATCTGGAAGCGCGCCGTCTACCCGATGGCCCGCCGCCTGGGCGTGGACATCACCCTGCCCACCGTCTCCCCGCAGCCGTACACCCGGCTCGCCTTCGAGGGCTGGCAGTTCGCCGTCGAGCACGGCCTCGGCGACGCCTACAACCACCGCATGTTCCGGGCCTTCTTCCAGGAGGACCTGGACCTCGGCCGGCTCGACGTGCTGGTCGGCCTCGCCGAGGAGATCGGCCTCGACGGCCCGGCGTACCGCAAGGCCCTCGAGGACGGCACGTACTACGAGCGCCACCAGGAGGCCCTGCGCGAGGCCGAGGCGAACCGCGTCCAGGCCGTCCCGACGATCCTCGTCGGCGACACCCGCCTGGAGGGCGTGCCGAGCGCGGCTCAGCTGCGCAAGGCCGTGCTCGACGAGCAGGCCCGGCTCACCGAGACGGCCGCGCTCGACGGCGTCGTCTGTCGCGCCGACGGCAGCGGCTGCGCCTGAGCGCGCACGACCGGGCGTGGACGGAGGCGCCGGACACCGGTCCGGCTCCCCGCCCCGCCCCGCAGACGGAAAGCTCCTCGTCGCCGTGGCCGACGGGGAGCTCCGTCCGTTCCGGGCCCGGGATTCCGGGATGCTGAAGCCGAACCACGTCGCCGCGCACGGGCCGGACGGCCCGCCCTCGCTCACTCCGGCCGAATAGCGACTCGACAGCGCCCGTCGGCGCCCTGACCGGCGAAAAAGCCTTGGACGGCGCGGGGACCGCCACGGGACACTGCGAACCTTGTCCCTGGGGGTCCGACAAAGCAGGGTTGGAATGGATTCGCCTGAATCACACACGAGTTCGCCGGGCCGGGGCCCGGTCCTCCTCGCACTTCGCTACTACGGACGGGAGCTGGCCCGGCTGCGCCTGCTGACGGTTCCCGCCATGCTCCTCCCGGCACTGGGCAACATCGGCATCAACTACATCGCGCCGCTGGTCGTCGCGAAGCTCGTCGGCCGCATCGCGGGCGGCTCCGGCACCGGACTCGACGCGATGCTGCCCTACGTCCTCGGCTTCGCCGGCGTCCTGCTGCTCTCCGAGGCGCTCTGGCGCGTCGGACTGCACTGCCTGAACCGCGTCGACGCGCTCGGCATCGAGCGGCTCTACGTGATCGGGATGGACGAACTCTTCGCCAAGGACGCCGCCTTCTTCCACGACAACTTCGCGGGCTCGCTCACCAAACGGGTGCTGAGCTTCGCCTCCCGCTTCGAGGAGTTCGTCGACACCCTCACCTTCTCCGTCATGGGCAGCTTCGTGCCGCTGGTGTTCGCCTCGGTGGTCCTGTGGCAGTACGAGCCGCTGCTCGTCGTCGGCCTCCTGGCGATGATCGCGTTCACCGCCGTCTGCGTCGTCCCGCTGATCCGCCGCCGCCAACGCCTCGTCGCCCGGCGCGAGGAGGCCATCGCCCGGGTCTCCGGCCACGTCGCCGACAGCCTGATGAACATGGACACCGTACGGGCGTTCGCCGCCGAGCGCCGCGAGGCCGCCGAGCACCGCTCCCGCGTCGAGGAGTCGCGGCGCCTCACCCTGCGTTCCTGGGACTACGGCAACCTCCGCATCGACACGCTCGTCGCGCCCATGTCCGTCCTGACCAACGCCATCGGCCTGGTGCTGGCGCTCAGCCTGGGCGCCGGAGATCACGGCGTCGAGGCGGTCGTCGTCGCCTTCACGTACTACGCCAGTGCCACCCGGATCATGTTCGAGTTCAACCAGATCTACCGCCGGATGGAGAGCTCGATGACGGAGGCGGCGCAGTTCACCGAACTGCTGCTCACGCCGCCGAGCGTGGTCGACCCGGAGGAGCCCGAGCCGCTGCGCTCCCGGTCGGGCCACGTCCGCTTCGAGCGGGTGTGCTTCGCCCACGGAGGCGGGAAGCCGCTCTTCGAGGACCTCGACCTGGACGTGCCCGACGGCACCAAGATCGGCCTCGTCGGCCGGTCCGGCGGCGGCAAGACCACCCTGACCCGGCTGCTGCTGCGGATGACGGACGTCGACGCCGGACGGATCCTCGTCGGCGGGCAGGACATCAGCCGGATGAGCCAGGCCGACCTGCGCGGCCTCATCGCGTACGTGCCGCAGGAGCCGGCCATGTTCCACCGCACCCTGCGGGACAACATCGCCTTCGCCCGGCCCGACGCCACCGAGGCCGAGATCCGGCGGGCCGCCGAGGCGGCGCACGTCACCGAGTTCGCCGACGCCCTGCCCGACGGTTTCGACACCATGGTCGGCGAGCGCGGCGTCAAGCTGTCCGGCGGCCAGCGCCAGCGGGTGGCCCTCGCCCGGGCGATCCTGCGCGACGCGCCGATCCTGCTGCTCGACGAGGCGACCAGCGCCCTGGACTCGGAGAGCGAACTCCTCGTCCAGGACGCGCTGTGGCGGCTCATGCAGGGCCGGACGGCGCTCGTCGTCGCCCACCGGCTGAGCACCGTCGCCGGCATGGACCGGCTGGTGGTCCTCGACCGCGGCCGCGTCATCGAGCAGGGCTCCCACCACGAACTGCTGGCCGCGAACGGCCCGTACGCCAAGCTGTGGCAGCACCAGTCGGGCGGCTTCCTCGACGACACCGCCCCGGCTCCGGGCCCCGCCGACCCGTCGTCCGGCCTCGGCGCGCCCGCCCGGCCGGACACCACCGCCCGCGCCGAGCTGCTCTGACCCGGTCCCGGCCGGAGCGCGCCGCCGCTGACGGAGCGCGTCGCCCCGGCCGGGCCGCGGAGCTTCTGACGGGCCGCGCGGGCCCACCGCCCGCGCGGCCCGTCGCCGTCACCGGTGCGAGAAGACGCACGCCATCCGGGTCCCCGGGTTGCTGCTCAGCCCGACGATCGCGCCGCCGTCCGCCCGGTTGGCACGGGCGTGCGCGCCCGCGTAACCGCGCGAGGTGAGGAAGACGCCCAGGGCCGCGATCCAGTCCTCGGCGACGCCCGTGGCCGGATCGATGACCGGCTCGGGACGGGCCGTGACCCGCTCCTGGACCAGATAACCGCGCTCGGCCGCCGTGGCCAGCGCCTCGCGCCACTCGGCGTCGGTGCACTCCCAGCCCGCGAAGGTGTCCAGGCCGCCGTGCCCCGCGCCGGGCTTGAGGATCAGCCGCTCCCGCCGCTCCCGGCACTCCTCCAGCAGCGCCGCCGGGGCCGCGGCGCCCAGCGTGCGGCTCCACGGCAGCACCCGGTCCACCAGCGCCCGCTCCTTGTCGTCGAAGGCGTCCGTCCAGCGCGGGTCGGACAGCAGTGCGAGCGCGTTCTTGTGGGCGTACAGACCGCTCTCCATCGAGGTGAACAGCACCGTCCGGCCCGCCTCGTGGGCCCGGAAGAGATGCTCCGCGACCTCGGGACCCGCCGGGTCGTCGAGCAGCTGGCTCGCGCCGAAGTTGCGCAGCACCAGGTCGAGCGGCGCGCCGTCCAGGGTCAGCTTCCCGTCGGGCCGGGTGCGCACGTCGCTGACGTCGCCGATCCGCAGGTCGAGGCCCTGCGCGGCCATCGCCTCCCGCACCGACCGCATCAGCGGGCCGTACGCAGCGACGCCGCCGTTCCCCTCGACGAGACCGATCACCGGCTCCGCACCGCCGCCCGAGAGCGCCGGCCTGGCCCGCTCGCGCAGGTCCTCCGCGAGCCGCGCCGCCGTGTCCACGTACTCCAGACCGTGCCCGGCCGCGAAGGAGGCGAACGCATCGACGCCGAGCAGCCCCGCGTTGCACACGGCCATGTCCATGCCGCCGACCTCGCTGCCGAGGTTGAACTCCAGGAGCCGGTAGCCGCGTCCGTCGTGGTACGCGTCGGCGCGGCCCAGCCTCGCCGGGCGCCCGTCGGCCGAGCGCCGCAGCAGGGCGGCGTGCCGCGGCGCGAGCCCGAGCTCCGCCGCGTAGCGCGCCGGGTCACCGTCGAAGAGCCGCTCCGGCAGCGACACGAGCAGTTCGAACAGGTCCTCCAGGTCCCGCGCGAACGCGGCCATCTCCTCCGCCTCCACGAACCAGGGCCGGGCCAGCAGATGGCCCCGCCAGGCCCCGCCGAAGACCGGCGGCAGCGCGGCGCGCGCGACCGCGTCGCGCAGCCCCTCGTTCCCGTTCAGGCACTCGTCCACGTATATGCGGCTCAGCTGTGTCATGCGTCCCAGTCGATCACGGCCGGGGCCTCCGGTGGGAGACTCTCGTCATGGTGTACGAACTTCTCGCGGCCACGGGTGTGCTCGCCCTCCTCACGATGGTGCCGGGACCGGACATGGCGGTCGTCACCCGGCGGGCGGTGGCGGCCGGCCGCGGCGACGGACTGCGCACGGTGGCCGGCATCACCACCGGGCTGCTCGTCTGGGGCGTGCTCTCCGTCGCCGGACTCGCCGCCGTCCTGGCCGCGTCCGCCACCGCGTACACCGTGGTGAAACTGGCCGGCGCCGCCTATCTGCTGGTGCTCGGCGTCCAGGCGCTGCGCGCCGCCCGCCGCGGCGGGCACGACGAGGCGGCGACGCCCGTGAGGACGCCGCCGCCCGCCGGCGACCCGTGGCGCACCGGGCTCGTCGGCAACGTCCTGAACCCGAAGATCGCCGTCTTCTACACGAGTCTGCTGCCGACGCTCGCGCCGCACGGACTCTCCCCGCACACCGGGATGGCCCTGCTCGTGCTGGTCCACGCGGCGCTCACCGTCTGCTGGCTCGGCGGCTACGTCCTGCTGCTCTCGCGCGCCCGGGCCTTCTTCACCCGCTCCTCCGTGCGCCGGGGCATGGAGCGGATCACCGGTGTCGTGCTGATCGGCTTCGGCCTGAAGGTCGCCACGGCCCAGGCCTGAGAGCCTTCGGGGCCAGGCGGGACTTTCCGGACCCGGTCTAGGAGCCCCAGGCCTCGAACTCGTAGACGCGGGCCGCCGGATCCGTCGTCTGGGTCGGCTTGGTGATCGACAGGCGGACGTAGCGGGCCGTGACCGAGACCGGGTGGGTCGTGGTGCCCGCCGTGTTGCCGGTGACGGTCGCGGCCGTCGTCCACGGCGCGCTCGCGCTGTCGCGCACCTCGATGGTGAAGTCGCGGGTGTTCCAGCTCGCGCTCTCGCCGCCCGCCGCCGCGTGCTTCACCACGAAGCGGGTCAGGGCTCGGGACGCACCGAGGTCGACCTCCAGCCACTTGGTGCCGGTCAGCGTGCACCACTTGTCGGCGTTGCCGCCGGAGACGCTGCCGTTGACGGCCTTGGCCGGGGTCTCGGAGGAGTTGCACTGGCCGGAGGCCGTGGCGGGCCGGTTCAGGGCCAGGTTGGCGTCCGCCGTCGCCGACCAGCCGACGGTGGTGCTCACGGCGGGGGAGCGGCCGAACTCGGTGGAGACCGCCTCGATGTCGAGCGTCGTGCTCGTCTCGCCCCCGGCCCGGTCGAGCCGCGGCACGAAGTAGCTGTCGTTGGGCGTGGCACCGAGGAAGGTGCGGCCGCCGTCGGGGTTGCGGCGGTACACCTCGTAGTGGTGCACGTCGCCGGCCGCCGAGGCCGTCCAGGCGAGCCGCAGCGACTTGGACGTCGTGCCCGTGTCCGTCGTGCCGAGCACGGTGGGCGCCGTCGGGGCCGCGGGCGCGTCCACCGTCCCGTCGTACACGGCGAGCTGGCCGACCTTGATGTCGTACGAGGCGGCCGTGCCCGTCGTCTGGAGGCCGAGCTGCGCGATCGTGCGCCCGGCGTACGCGGAGAGGTCGAGGGTCCTGCGCTCCCAGCCGGCCGTCGTGGTGGAGCCGAGGTCGAGGGTGGTGAAGGTGGTGGGCGCGTCGGTGAAGGACACCGCGGCCTTCAGCCGGGTCGGTCCGGCGGCCGGGGTCTTGAGGACGACGGACAGCTTGGTGTCGGCGGCGACCGGCAGCCGCGCCTGGTACAGCCGTACGGTGTTGACGGCGTCCAGGGTGCCGGTGAGCCGCAGCGCGGAGCCGCCTTCGTAGGCGTCGGTGAAGTCGTAGGACGGCTTCAGCTTCGTGCCCGCGGACTGCACCAGCCAGCGGTAGGTCGGCGGGACGTCCTGGAGCGAGAGGTTGTTCCAGCCGGCGGACGAGACCCGGACGCCGCCGGAGTGGTAGAAGTCGCCCTGCCCGGCGTCGAAGGAGGTCACGAAGGGCTTGGCGGTGACCGGCGAGGACTCGGCGACGTAGGTGGCGAGGCCCTTCCAGGAGGACGTGGTCGTGGTGTCGGAGGGATCGCCGTTCGCGCCGTCCCAGAAGCGGGCCTCGCGGGCGTAGGAGTCGGCCCGGTCGGTGGCGGAGGTGTGGGTCCACTCCGGGCGGTAGATGCCGAGCGAGGCGGTGTGCGGCTGCCCGGCCGGGAAGAGCGCGTTCCACGAGACGCCGGTGTTGTAGCCGTTGGCCTCGGTGTCGATCCCGGCGAAGAGTTCGTACTCGCCGCGGCCGAGACCGCGCGCGAGGCTGCGCGAGGAGTCGAGGCCGGAGGCGCTCCAGCCGAAGTTGACGAACATCGAGTCGCTGGTGCGCTGCGTGCCCTCCTGCAGGAAGGCGTCGTTGGCGCTGGTGAGCGCGTTCTGCCAGCTCACCGAGCCGGACTCGGTCATGGCGTCGTACCACATGAACTCGACCGGACCGAGCGAGCGGGCGTAGCGCAGCGCGCTGCGCATCTCGGTCGCGAGCGCGCTGTCGCCGCCGGCGGTCTCCTGGTTGATGAACCAGCCGTCGAAGCCGTAGTGGCGCGCGACCTGGGCGAGTTTGTCGGCGACGGGATAGCGGGTGCCGGACTTCTGGACGAAGTCGCGGACCCACTGGATCTGGCCGCCGTAGGCGGTGGGCGGGAAGAACACCGTCCCGTAGACCTTCACGCCGTTGCGGTGGGCGGCGTCGATCACGGTCGGGTTCGGCGCGAGGATCAGGCCCTCGCCGGCCGAACCGCCCCAGAAGACCAGCTTGTCGACGTACTGCCAGTGCCCGAAGGCGTAGTAGCGCGGGTCGGCCGAGCCCTGGGAGGGATTGGCGGAGGTGGGCGCGAAGGACACCAGGGAGGCCACCTTGCCCTCGCCGGCACGGGCGTTGGCGTTCGCCTTGAGCGCCGGGTCGGAGACCCGGGGCCGCAGCGGCACCCGGGAGCGGTTGAAGCGCGCGTCGGGATCGGTGGCCGGGTCCCAGTTCAGGATCGTGTTCGGGTACCAGTACGAGGCGTACGGCTGGTCGCCCGAGGCCGCGGCGGCCTTCGGTGCGGCGGCGGACGCGCTGGGCAGGGCGCCGAGTCCGAGCGCCGCCGCGGACAGCGCGGCGGCGAGGAGCAGGCGCAAGGGTCGTCTCATCGAAGCTCCGGTCCAGCAGGAGGGGGGAAGGGGCTGGTGGTGCCGGTGGCGCGATGGTGCGGGTCGTCCGGAGCGGGAGGCTAAACGCCTTTAGTTCGCAGGGTCAAGAGGGCGGTGCGGGGCCGCGGTGCTCTCCCGGACCGTCAGCCGCGGGGTCGGGTTCCGGACGTCGCGGGCCGAGGACGGGTCGTCGACCAGGCCGAGCAGCACGGTGGCGACCTGCTCGCCGAGCGCGAAGGTGTCGCGCGACAGCGCGGTCAGGGACGGGTGGACGATCCGGGCGAGCGCGGAGTCGTCGAAGGAGACGACGGACAGGTCGCCGGGCACGGCGACGCCCATCTCGGTGGCGACGCCGAGGCCCGCGACGGCCATGACGTCGCTGTCGTAGACGATCGCGGTCGGCCGCTCCCGCACCGGCCGCGCGAGCAGCGTCCGGGTGGCGGCGGCGCCCTCCGCGTCGCTGAAGTCGGTCGGTACGGACACGGCGTCGGCCAGGCCGAGGCGGCGCGCCGCGTCGCGGACCGCCCGGATCCGGCGGCGGGTGTGCTGGAAGGACGGAAGCCCGGCGAGGTGGGCGATCCGGCGGTGGCCGAGCGCCGCCAGGTACTCGACGATCGAGGTCATCGCCTCGCGGTCGTCGGCCCAGACGGCGGGCAGCCGGCCGTGCCGGCCGGGCCCGCCGAGGACCACGGCCGGCACGCCGAGCTCCTCGAGGACCGGGATGCGCGGGTCGCGCACCTGGAGGTCGACCAGGACGAAGCCGTCCACCCGGTGCTCGGAGGTCCAGCGCCGGTAGACCTCCGTCTCGGCCGCGGTGTCCTCGACGACGAGCAGCTGGAGCGCGGTGCCGTGGGCGGAGAGCGCCGCCTGGAGGCCGGAGAGCAGCTGGCCGAAGAAGGGCTCGAGGCCGATCGTCCGGGCCGGCCGGGCCAGGACCAGGCCGACGGCCCCGGCGCGGGCACCGCCGAGCGCGCGGGCGGCGCTGTGCGGGCGCCAGTTCATCCGCTCGGCGACCCGCAGGATGCGTTCCCGGGTCGCCTCGCTGACGCCGGGGCGGCCGTTGAGCGCGAAGGAGACGGCGCCCTTGGAGACGCCCGCCTCCCTGGCGATGTCGGCGATGGTCGGTCTGGCCACCGGGCGCCCTCCTGATCGTTCGTTTCCGGACGGCGCCGGGGCCCGGTTCCGCACGGTCCCTTGACACCGGAGTCTAGCCGCGAGGATAGTCCCGCATCGCTAGAGCGGTTTAGTCAAGCAAGGTCCGCGCACATCCCCGCGACGTCCGAGCAAGGAGACACCCTCGTGCGACACCTGCGCAGAAGCCCGTGGGCCCGCTGGGCCGCCACCGCCGTGGCGGCCGTGACCCTCGCCGGCTGCGGCCTCGGCGGCGCCGAGGACTCCGGCTCCCCGGGCCCGGCCGCCACCGGCGGCGAGGTGAAGGGCAAGGTCTCGCTCCAGACCTGGGCCCTCAAGCCCAAGTTCACGGCCTACATGGAAGGCGTGATCGCCGGCTTCGAGAAGAAGTACCCGGGCGTCGAGGTCGAGTGGCTCGACCAGCCGGGCGAGGGCTACTCCGAGAAGGTGCTCAGCCAGTCCGCCGGCGGCACCCTGCCCGACGTCGTCAACCTGCCGCCGGACTTCGCGCTGCCGCTGGTCAGGCAGAACCTGCTGCTCGACGTCGGCAAGGCCGACACCGCCCTGGCCGCCGACTACGTCAAGGGCGGCCTCGACGCGTACCGCTTCGCCGGACACCAGGGCACCTACGGCTATCCCTGGTACCTCAACACCGACGTCAACTACTGGAACGGCGAACTGCTCACCCGCTACGGCCTCGACCCGAAGAAGCCGCCGGCCTCGCTCGACGAGCTGGTGAAGGCCGCCCGTACCGTCAAGGCCAGGTCCGGCGGCAAGACCTACCTGATGAGCCGCCAGCCCAACCTCATCGACCTGGCCAACGCCGGCGTGCCGATCGTCTCCGAGGACGGCACGTCCTTCACCTTCAACACGCCCGAGGCCGCCGCCGTCCTCGACACCTACCGCGCGGCCTACCAGGAGGGTCTGCTGCCCAAGGACGTCCTCACCGAGACCTACGCGGGCAACACCAAGCTCTTCAGCTCCGCCGCCGCCGCCTGGACCACCGCCGGCGCCAACTACATCACCAGCCTCGCCACCGACAACCCGAGCCTCGCTCCCAAGGTCGTCCCCTCGGCCGCCATGGGCACCCCGCCGCTCTACGTCCAGGGCCTGTCCGTGGCGAGGAACACCAAGAACCCCACCGCCGCGCTCGCCCTCGCCCGCTGGGTGACCAACGCCGAGAACCAGGCGAAGTTCGCCCACGAGACCAGCATCTTCCCCTCCACCACCGCCTCCTCCGCCGATCCGTTCTTCAGCCGCAGCGACGGCAGCAACGCCGGCGACGCCAAGGTCATCGCCTTCCGCTCGCTCGCCTCCGCCCGCGTCCTCGAACCCGTCCAGGCCAACGAGGCGATCAAGACCCTGATCAACCAGCAGATCGCGCTCGCCGTCAGTGGCCAGAGCGGCTCCAAGGAAGCCCTCGACACGGCGGTCGCCCGCGCCAACCAGCTCCTCAAGGACTGACCGGCTCCTGAAGGACTGACCAGCTCCTGAAGGACTGACCAGCTCCTGAGGAACTGACCGGCTCCATCGAAGGCACGGAAGGCATCCCATGACGCACCGGCGCTGGTTCACGCCCTGGCTGCTCGCCGGTCCCGCACTGGTCTGGCTCGCCGTCTTCAACCTCTGGCCCGCGGTCAACACCGTGATCCTGTCCTTCACCAACGCCAAACCGCTCGGCGGAGGAAACTTCACCGGACTCGCCAACTACCGACGCGCCCTGAACGACGACCAGTTGACCGACGCGCTCGTCAACAGCGTGCTCTACCTCCTCGTCTGTCTGCCCCTGCTCACCCTGCTGCCGCTGCTGCTCGCGCTCCTCGTGGAGAAGAAGCTGCCCGGCATCACCTTCTTCCGCACCGCGTTCTACACCCCGGTCGTCGCCTCGGCCGTCGTCGTCGGCATCGTCTGGGGCTGGCTCCTCGACGAGCGCGGCCTGCTCAACGGCCTGCTCCACCAGCTCGGCCTCACCGACCGGCCCGTCTCCTTCCTCACCGACCGCTGGCTGCTGCTGCTCAGCGCCATCGGACTCACGGTGTGGAAGGGACTCGGCTACTACATGGTCATCTACCTCTCCGCGCTCGGGAACGTCGGCCGCGAACTCCACGAGGCCGCGGCCGTCGACGGCGCCTCCGCCGCCCGCAGGTTCTGGCACGTCACGCTGCCCGGCGTCCGCCCCGCCATGCTGCTGATCTCCGTCCTCATCTCCGTCTCCGCGCTGCGGATCTTCTCCGAGCTGTACGTGCTGTCCAACGGCACCGGCGGACCGGGCGGGCGCGACATGTCCGTCGTCATGCTCATCCAGATGTACAGCCGCGGCTTCACCGGGCACATCGGCTACGCCTCCGCCCTCAGCGTGCTGCTCTTCGTCCTCACTGTCGGGCCGATGCTCCTGCTCGCCCGGCTCAACCGGAAGGCGGCATGACGGCATGACACCGGGCCGCGCCCCGTCCGCCGCCGAGAAGGCGGTGCGCTACCTCCTCCTCGTCCTCGTCCTGCTCCTCACCATCGGCCCCTTCCTGTGGCAGCTGTCCACCTCGCTCAAGGGACCGGGCGAGGACGTCTGGTCCCGCACGCCCGACTTCCTGCCCGACGCCCCGACCCTGGCCAACTACGCCCGCGTCGCCGACACCGTCCCGGTGTGGACCTACGCCGCGAACTCGGTGATCGTGGCCGCGATCGCCGTCCTCGGGAACGTCGTCGGCGCCACCCTCGCCGGTTTCGCGCTCGCCCGGCTGCGCTTCCGCGGCGCCCGGCTCGCCCTCGGCCTGTTCATGGCCACCCTGGTGCTGCCCGGCGAGGTCACGATCGTCTCCCAGTACGTGACCGTCCGCAGCCTCGGCCTGACCGACACCCTCCTCGGCGTCGCCCTGCCCGGCGCCGTCGCCATGCTCAACGTGCTCCTGATGTACACCGCCTTCCGCGCCATACCTCCCGAACTCGACGCCGCCGCCCTCGTCGACGGCGCCAACGCCTGGCAGCGGCTCCGGCACGTGGGCCTGCCCAACGTCCGGGGCATGCTGAGCGTCGTCGTGATCTTCACCTTCATCGGCGCCTGGGACGACTTCCTGTGGCCGCTGATCGTGCTCAACGACCCCGGGCGCTACACCCTCACGGTCGGACTGCAGTACCTCGACGGCACCTTCAGCGCCAATCCCCGCCTCATCGCCGCCGGCACCATGATCGCCTTCCTGCCGGTCGTCGCCGTGTTCGCGGTGCTCCAGCGCTTCTTCTTCCGAGGGGTCGAGGAGGGCGCGATCAAGGGCTGACCGACGAGACCGTTCCCCGCCGTCCGCCTCCACGAAGGATCCGCAACGCGCATGACGAACCGTCACCACCGCACCGGTCCGCGCTTCGGGGTCAACTACACACCCAGCCAGGGCTGGTTCCACCACTGGCTCGACTTCGACCTCGACGCCGTCCGCGCCGACCTCGACTCCGTCGCCGCCCTCGGCCTCGACCACGTCCGCGTCTTCCCGCTCTGGCCGCTCTTCCAGCCCAACCGCGCCCTCGTCCGGCCCCGGGCCCTCGACCAGCTCGGCCGGCTCGTCGACGCGGCCGGCGAACGCGGCCTCGACGTCGCCGTCGACGGCCTCCAGGGCCACCTCTCCAGCTTCGACTTCCTGCCCTCCTGGACCCGGACCTGGCACCGCCGCAACCTCTTCACCGACCCCGAGGTCCTCGACGGCCAGAGCACCTACCTGCGCGCCCTCGCCACCGCCCTCGCCGACCGGCCAAACTTCCTCGGCATGACCGTCGGCAACGAGATCAACCAGTTCTCCGGCGACCCGCACCCCGACCCCGACCGCGTCACACCCGAGCAGGCCGAACGCTGGCTGCGCCGGATGCTCGCCGCCTGCGAGGAGGGCGCGCCCGGCCGCCTCCACCTGCACGCCCCGTACGACGCGACCTGGTACCTGGACGACCATCCCTTCACACCCGCCCACGCCGCCCGTCTCGGCGCCGCCACCGCCGTCCACTCCTGGGTCTTCAACGGCACCGCGCAGCGCCACGGCGCCGGCTCCGTCGCGGTCGGCCAGCACGCCGCCTACCTGATCGAGCTGTCCAAGGCCTGGGCCGAGGACCCGCGCCGCCCGGTCTGGCTCCAGGAGGTCGGCGCTCCCGCCCCGCACGTACCCGCCGACCAGGCGGCCGAATTCACCCGGACGACCGTCGCCGCCGCGCTCGACTGCCCCGATCTGTGGGGTATCACGTGGTGGTGCTCCCACGACGTCGACCGCTCGCTCGCCGACTTTCCCGAACTCGAGTACAGCCTGGGTCTGTTGACCAACGACCGGAAGGTCAAGCCGGCCGGCCGGGCGCTCGCGGACGCCGTCGCCGAGGCCCGGGGCGTGCGCCCGAACCCGGCGCCCCGGAGCACCGCCCTCGTCGTCGACCTTCCGGAGCACGCGGCGGGGCGCGCCGACTGCGGCCCCGGCGGGCCGTACTTCGAGGCGTTCATGCGGCTCGCCGGGGACGGCCGCCGCCCGGCCGTGGTCCTCGCCTCCCGCGCCCACGACTCCGCCCACCTGGCCGCCCGCGGCATCGCCGAGCTCGTCACCCCCGACGACCTCGGCGCCGCCCCGCGCGCCTGACCGCGCCCTACGCGCCGGGGGCCGTACCGCGCCGCCCGACTCCGTGCCGCGCGCCCGGCTCCGTACTGCCTGCCCGACCCCGCACCGCGCGCCTGACCGCGTCCCACGCGCCACCCACTAGCCGTGTCACCCGCCCCAGGGAGCCCTTCGCATGCATGACGACCGCAGCCTCGTCGAGTCCCGCCTCAAGCGGGTCCTCGACGAACGCATCCGACCGGCGATCCATCCCCTGTCCGTGCCGCTCCAGGCCGGCATCTGGACCGCGCCCGGCGAGCCCGTCCCGGTCGCCGAGGGCCTTGCCGCGCCCCGCACCCCGATCGCCGTCGGCGACGCCTGGGGCGCGCCCTGGGGCACCAGCTGGCTGACCGTCTCCGGCACCGTGCCGAAGGAATGGGCCGGCCGCACCGTCGAGGCCCTGATCGACCTCGGCTTCGACGCCAACATGCCCGGTTTCCAGTGCGAGGGCCTGGTCTACCGCCCCGACGGCAGCCCGGTGAAGGGCCTCAACCCACGCAACCAGTGGGTGCGGATCGCCGCCCCGGCCGCCGGCGGCGAGGAGGTGCTGCTGCACGTCGAGGCCGCCTCCAACCCGGTCATCCTCGACTACCACCCCTTCCTGCCGACGGACCTCGGCGACAAGGAGACCGCCGGCGACCGGCCGCAGTACCGGATCGCCCGCATGGACCTCGCCGTCCTCGACGAGACCGTGTGGGAGCTCGTCGCCGACCTGGAGGTCCTCGGCGAGCTCATGGCCGAACTGCCCGTCGAGGGCGCCCGCCGCTGGGACCTGCTGCGCGCCGTCGAACGCGCCCTCGACGCCATCGACCTCCAGGACGTCAACGGCACCGCCGCCGCGGCCCGCGCCGAGCTGGCCGGCGTCCTCGGCACGCCCGCCGAGCCCTCCGCCCACCGCATCAGCGCCGTCGGCCACGCCCACATCGACTCGGCCTGGCTCTGGCCGCTGCGCGAGACCGTACGGAAGGTGGCGCGCACCACCGCCAACATGACCGCGCTCCTGGAGGACGAGCCGGACTTCGTCTACACCATGTCGCAGGCCCAGCAGTACGCGTGGATCAAGGAGCACCGGCCCGAGGTCTACGCCCGCGTCAAGAAGGCGGTCGCCGAGGGCCGGTTCGTGCCGGCCGGCGGCATGTGGGTCGAGTCCGACACCAACATGCCCTCCTCCGAGGCGATGGCCCGTCAGTTCGTGCACGGCAAGCGCTTCTTCATGGACGAGTTCGGCGTCGAGAACCACGAGGCCTGGCTGCCCGACACCTTCGGCTTCGCCGGCGGACTCCCGCAGATCATCAAGGAGGCCGGCTCGAAGTGGCTGCTCACCCAGAAGATCTCCTGGAGCCAGGTCAACTCCTTCCCGCACCACACCTTCTGGTGGGAGGGCATCGACGGCACCCGGATCTTCACCCACTTCCCGCCGGTCGACACCTACAACTGCTCCATGCAGGGCAAGGAGATCGCCCACGCCGTACGCAACTTCAAGGACAAGGGCCGCGCCTCGCACTCCCTTGCGCCCACCGGCTGGGGCGACGGAGGCGGCGGCACCACCCGCGAGATGATCGCCAAGGCGGCGCGACTGCGCGACCTGGAGGGCTCGGCCCGGGTCCGCTGGGAGCGGCCCGCCGAGTTCTTCGCCAAGGCGCAGGCCGAGTATCCCGATCCGCCCGTGTGGGTGGGCGAGTTGTACCTGGAGCTGCACCGGGCCACGCTCACCAGCCAGGCCCGCACCAAGCAGGGCAACCGGGCGAGCGAGAACCTGCTGCGCGAGGCCGAGCTGTGGTCCGCCACCGCCGCCGTACGCACCGGGCTGCCCTACCCGTACGAGGCACTGGACCGGATCTGGAAGACGGTGCTGCTGCACCAGTTCCACGACATCCTGCCGGGCTCCTCCATCGCCTGGGTGCACCGGGAGGCCGAGCGCACCTACGCCGCCGTCGCCGAGGAGCTCGGCGCCCTCGTCGACCGGGCCCAGCGCGCCCTGGCCGGGCAGGGTGACACGGAGGTCGTCTTCAACGGCGCACCGCACGCCCGCGCCGGTGTCCCCGCCGGTGGCGCCCGGCGCGCCGACGTCCTGCCCGCCCCGGCCGTACGCTGCACGGCCGAGGCGCGAGGCGACGGCGGCTACGTCCTCGACAACGGGCTGCTGCGGGCCACCGTCGACGGCCGCGGACTGCTCGTGTCCCTCGTCGACCTCGCCACCGGACGCGAGAGCGTCGCTCCCGGCGCCGCCGCGAACCTCCTCCAGATCCACCCCGACTTCCCCAACATGTGGGACGCCTGGGACGTCGACCGCTTCTACCGCAACACCGTCACCGACCTCACCGACCACGACGCCCTCACCCTCGCCGCCGACGGGCCCGACGCCGTGACCGTCCGCGTCACCCGCTCCTTCGGCTCCTCCACGGCCGTCCAGACCCTCACCCTCACCGCCGGCGCCCGGCGGCTCGACCTCGACACCGAGGTCGACTGGCACGAGACCGAGAAGTTCCTCAAGGCCGCCTTCCCGCTCGACCTGCACACCGACCGCTACGCCGCCGAGACCCAGTTCGGCCACCTGCACCGGCCCACCCACACCAACACCAGCTGGGAGGCAGCCAAGTTCGAGGCCTGCAACCACCGGTTCGTGCACCTCGAGGAGCCCGGCTTCGGCGTCGCGCTCGTCACCGCCTCGACGTACGGCCACGACGTCACCCGTAAGGTCCGGCCCGCCGACCACGGCACCACCACCACCGTCCGGGCCTCGCTGCTGCGCGCGCCCCGCTTCCCCGACCCGCACACCGACCAGGGCCTGCACCGCTTCCGGCACGCCCTCGTGCCGGGCGCGGAGATCGGCGACGCCGTCCGCGAGGGCTATCTGATCAACCTGCCCGAGCGGCGGGTGCCGGGCGGCGCCGACGTGGCGCCGCTGGTGAGCGTGGCCGACCCGGCCGTGGTGGTGAGCGCCGTGAAGCTGGCCGACGACGAGAGCGGCGACGTCGTGGTCCGGCTCTACGAGGCCCGCGGCGGCCGGGCCGCCACCCGCCTCACCGCCGGCTTCGCCCTCGCCGGGGCGCGGCGGTGCGACCTGCTGGAGCGTCCCCGCGACGAGGAGGCACGGGTGGAGGGCGACGAGGTGATCGTCGAGCTGCGCCCCTTCCAGCTGCTGACGCTGCGGCTGGCCCGCGCCTGACCCGTCGGGGGTTACCCCTGGTCACCGACCCGGCCCGCCGCCTACTCTTGCGCCCTGATCCGTCGGGGCGCGA
Source organism: Streptomyces sp. NPDC053493 (assembly GCF_044544825.1). Lineage (NCBI taxonomy): Bacteria > Bacillati > Actinomycetota > Actinomycetes > Kitasatosporales > Streptomycetaceae > Streptomyces > Streptomyces sp. NPDC053493. Next base: position 288,642 of record NZ_JBITXS010000002.1, on the reverse strand, counting down.
GAAGCGGGGGAAGCCATGGGTGTGCTGCCGGAAGGGCTCGACGAGGCGATACGCGGCACCGCGCGGGACATCGCCGACGTGCTGCGGCGCGCGCCCGACACCGGGCTGCCGGTGCCCCGGCTGACGTGGACCGTCGGCGAGACCGCGGCCCACCTGGGCCAGGCCAACCTGCTGATGGCCGAACTCGCCGCCGGGCACCACCGCCCGTACGCCGACGGCACCGCACAGGGCATCGCCGCCGCCAACGAGGAGGCCCTGGCGGCCTTCCCCGAACGGGCCGCGGGTCCGCTCGCCGACCTCATCCACGACCAGGCCCTGGCCTTCCTCGACGCCGTCGAGGAGCGCGCGCCCGACGAGACCGTCGAGACCCCGATGGGCCCGCTCGACCCGGCCCGCCTCGGCGCCTACCTGCTCACCCACATGCTCGGCCACGGCTACGACCTGGCCCGGGCCCTCGGCCGCCCGCACATGCTGGACCGCACCCGGGTCGAGCTGACCCTGCCGTTCATGGTCGCCGCGATGCCCCGGGTCGCCCACCCGGCCGCCGTCGCCGGACTCACCGCGCGCTACCGCGTACGGCTGTGGGGCGGCGCCCAGTTCGGCGTGACCGTCACCGACGGGACGGTCACGACCAGCCACGGCGCGCCGGACCGCCCCGACTGCACCCTCCTGACCGAACCGGTCGCCTTCCTCCTCCTGGCCCTCGGCCGCATCGACCCGGCCCCGGTCATGGCGACCGGCCGCGCCCTCGCCTGGGGCCGCAAACCCTGGCTCGGCCCCCGCTTCCCGCGCCTCTTCGTGGCGCCTTAGGCCGGGCTAGGCCGGCTGCTCCACCCGCGCCTGGTGGACCCGCAGGTGCAGGGTCGCCAGGTCGAGGAGCGGCGTCGGCACGCCCAGGGCGCGGGCGCGGGAGACCAGGTCGCCGAAGAGGTGCTCCACCTCGGTGGCACGGCCGGCCGTGAGGTCGCGGTAGAGCGAGGGCACCATGGGCGAGCCGGTGGCCGTCACCACGTCCAGGGCGGCCCGCCGCTCCGACTCCGGTACGGGACGGCCCGCGGCGGCGGCCACGGCGGAGGCCTCGTCGAGCAGGCCCGTCGCCAGCTCCGTGCCGCCCGGCGCCGCGTTGACCTCGCCGACCGTGCCGCGCATCAGGGCGGTGAGCGCGCCGAAGGTGGTGATGAAGACCCACTTGTGCCACATCGCGGTGATCACGTCCTCGGGCACGCGCGTGTCGATGCCCGCGTCGGTGAAGACCTTGCGGATCTCCTCCACCCGCGCCGACACGGTGCCGTCCAGCTCGCCGACGGCCAGCTGCGCCAGCGGCGCGAGCCGCAGGATGTCGCCCTGCGCGTCGAGCGTCGTCACCACCTTCGACACCCCGCCGAGCACCCGCTCCGCCCCGAAGCGCCCGGTGAGCACCTCCAGGTGGGCGAGGCCGTTGAGCTGTGGCACGACGGCCGTGTCCGGGCCGACCGCCGGGGCGAAGTCGGCCATGGCCGGCGCGAGCGCGGTCGCCTTCACCGAGAGCAGCACGACGTCGTACGGGACGGGCGCGGCGGCCAGCTCGGCCGCGGTGAGCAGCACCGGGTCGAGCTCCCACACCTCGTCCCGGCCCACCACCCGAAGCCCGCGCCGGCGCAGCGCGGCGGCGCGCTCCGGCCGTACGAGGAAGGTGACGTCCTGCCCGGTGCGGGCGAGCATGGCGCCGAAGTAGCCACCGGTGGCACCGGCGCCGACGACCAGGATCCTCATCGTTCTACGACCTCTCGTGGGGAGTGACGGGGAAGGAGCGGGGTGAGCAGCCGGTGCGGGCGGCCGAGCGCCGCCGTCACCGGATCGGCGTCCGGCCCGGCGGGGGCCAGCCCCGGACCGGGCGCGACGACCAGGTCGCCGACGGGCACCTCGGCGCCGCAGCCGGAGCAGCGGCCGTCGTCGCCGACCGGGGCGTCGTCGGCGGCGTGCAGATGGACGCGCCGCGGACCGCCCGCGGAGGGATAGAACAGGTCGCCCCACTCGCTGAGCGCGCGAACGGCCGGCCACAGGGCGAGGCCCTTGTCGGTGAGCACGTACACCTCGCGCCGGCCGGTGTCCGGGCGGCGTTCGAGGACGCCGGCCCCGGTGAGCGTGGCGAGCCGGTCGGTCAGGACGGCGCGGGGCACCGAGAGGTGCGCGGCGAACTCGCCGAAGCGGCGCACCCCGTAGAACGCGTCCCGCACGATCAGCAGCGTCCAGCGCTCGCCGACGATCTCCATCGAACGGGACAGGGCACAGGTCTGCCCGCCGTAGTCGCGCGGAAGTGTCATGCACAGACCCTATCCCAAAGAGTTCGGTGACTGAACCATCAGTTGGCGTGAGCGCCGTTCCGCCGCCCGCCGGTTAGGCTCTGCGCACGATGAACAGCCCCAAGGACCCGGAGCCCAAGGCCGACAAGGCGGGCGTACGACGGCACAACCTGAGCCTCGTGCTGCGCACCGTGCACGAGGCCGGCGAGACGACCCGCGCGGCGGTCGCGGCCCGCGTGGGCCTCACCCGCGCGGCCGTCTCCTCGCTGGTCGAGCAGCTCCTCGAGCGCGGGCTCCTCGTCGAGTCGGGCAAGACCTTCAGCGGCCAGGCCGGACGCCCCGGCACCGTCCTCAAGCCCGCGCCCACCGGGCCCGCCGGCCTCGGCGTCGAACTCAACGTCGACTACGTGAGCGTGTGCGTCGCCGACCTCACCGGCGCCGACCGCGTCCGGCGCACCCTCGCCCTCGACAACCGCGCCCTCGCCCCGGTCGAGGTCCTGCGCCGGGCCGCCGCCGTCACCGCCGAGGTCCTCGCGGAGGCGGCGCGGCAGGACCTGCGGCCCACCGGCGTACGCCTCGCGCTTCCCGGCCTGGTCTCCGGCGGCACCGTGCACCAGGCACCCAACCTCGGCTGGAACCGGGTCGACGCCGACGCCCTGTTCGCCCGCGCGCTGGTCGCCGCCCGCCCGGCCGGCGCTCCCGCGCTGCCCGTCGCCTCCGACAACGAGGCCAATGTCGCCGCCCTCGCCGAGCTGTGGTTCGGACACCTCGGCGACCTCGGAGACCAGGGCGGTGTCCGCAGCTTCCTCCACGTCACCGGCGAGATCGGCGTCGGCGGCGCGATCGTCCTCGACGGCGAACTCCTGCGCGGCGCCCACGGCTTCGCCGGCGAGATCGGCCATGTCACCGTCGTCCCGGACGGCCCGCGCTGTCGCTGCGGGTCCAGCGGCTGCCTCGAACGGTACGCGGGCCAGACGGCGCTGCTGCGGTCCGCCGGGGCCCGCGACGTCGACGGCCTCGTACGGCGCGCGCGGGACCGGGAGCCGCGGGCGCTGGCCGCGCTCGACGAGGCGGGCCGGATGCTCGGCGTCGCGCTCGCGGGCGCGGTGAACCTGCTCGACCCGCAGGCCGTCGTCCTCGGCGGCATCTACCCGCGCCTGATGGCCTGGCTCGCCCCGGCGGCCGACGCCGAACTGGCCCGTCGTGTCGTCTCCGGCCTCTGGGCGCCCGCCAAGGGCCGCCTGCGCGCAGCCTCCAGCACCGCCGACGCCGCCCGCGGCGCGGCGGCGCTGGTCCTCCGCGACGTCCTGGCCGACCCGCTCACGTACGGCGGCTGACCCCGTCCCCGGTCCCGTCCCCGGCCCCGCGCGGCTACCCGTACGCCGCCCACGCCGGGCCGTTGTCAGTGGTCGCCCCTACCGTTTCGGACATGACGACGAAGACCTATCTGGAGCTGTCGCAGGACGGCGGCGGCGCGCACAAGTTCTACGAAGTGACGGTCCAGGGCACGGTGGTGTCGGTCCGTTACGGGCGGATCGGCGCGGCCGGGCAGACCCAGACCTCGACGTTCCCGACGGCCGAGAAGGCCAAGGCGGCGGCGGCCCGGAAGATAGGCGAGAAGGTCCGCAAGGGATACGCGCCGGCCGTGCGCGGACAGCGCGCGCCCCGCGCCGTCAGCCGTCGGGCCGTCGCGTCCGCGCCCTCCACCGCCCGCGCGACCGCTCCCGTCCTGTGGCGCCTGCGCACCGGCTCCGCCGCCTTCGGCATCCACGTCGACGACGAGCGCTGCTGGGTCGGCAACCAGGCGGGCGAGGTCTTCACGCTCGCCCACACCGGCGAGATCCTGGCCCGCTACAGCCTGCCCGACGGCGTCAAGTGCCTGGTCGCGGACGACTTCTGGATCTACGCGGGCTGCGACGACGGCCGGGTCTACGACCTGTCCGCGAAGCTGCCGTTCGCCGCGTACGACATCGCCTCCGACGTCGACATCTTCTGGCTCGACATCCACGAGGGCGTCCTGAACGTGGCGGACCGCTCCGGCCGGCTCACCGTCATCGACCACGAGGACGAGCACCAGTGGTCCCGCGGCGGCCGCGGTGAGCACGCCTGGATGGTCCGCGCCGACTCCGACGCCGTCTACTACGGCGACAGCCACGGCGTCACCGCCCATGCCCCGGACGGCGGCCGCGAGCTCTGGCACACCGCCACCGAGGGCGGCGTGCTCTTCGGCTGGCAGGAGGACACCGCCGTCTACGCCGGCACCGGGCGCCGGAAGGTGCAGCGCCTCGCCAAGAAGGACGGCCGGACGGAGGCGGTCTACCGCTGCGACGGCGTGGTGTACTCCTGCGCCACCTCGCCCGGCGGCCGGTTCGTCTTCGCCGGCGACAACGCCTCCTCGGTCTACTGCTTCGCCGAGGACGGCACCCGGCTGTGGAAGCTGGGCACCGGCGCGGGCTCCGCGCTCTCCATGCAGTACCGCGACGAGCGGCTGTATCTGGTGACGACGGACGGCTCGCTGCTGTGCGTCGACGCGAGCGAGGCGGCCGTCACCGCCGCCCAGCAGGGCACCGTCCCGGTCGCCCAGGACATCAAACTCGCCGCCGCGCTGCCCGCGTACGCTCCCGCGACCACGGTCGCCGCCGTCGACGCGGTCCGCGCCGCCCCGGCCGGCTCGATCGTCGTCGAATGCGTCCAGGAAGGCGGCAGGACCCGCGTCCACGTGGTGACCGAGGGCTACGAGCGCGGATGGAACGTGCAGTTCCCGCGCGCCATCCGCGAGCCCGGCGCCCGCTACGTCGTCGACTCCCTGCACGCCGCGTCCGGCGGCTTCTACCGCGTCCGCGGCGACATCCGGAGGCTGCTGTGAGCGACGGGGCCTTCGCCGCGGCCACCGGCGACGGGCCGCCGCCGCCCGGCGGGAGCGCGGCCGAACAGCGCTCGCGGGAGGTGCGGGCCGCCTTCGAAGGATTGCTCCAGATCCGGCGTATGACCAACCGGCAGGGCAGCGATCCGGCCGCCCTGCCCGCCGAATGGGAACGCCGGCAGCCGGTACGGGCGGTGGCCCTGGCCCTGGAGGCCGCCAAGCGGCCGCCGTCCGCGGTCGACGCCGCCACCGGCGACCGGGTCGCCACCGGCTATCGCGTCACGGCGGGCGAGCGCCCCGGCACCGCCGTCGTCGAATGGCTCGGGCCGCCCGGCTCGGGCGCCTCCCACGAGGCCGACGCGGCCCTGACCGCCTGCGCCGCCGCCCTCACCCGCCTCGGCTGGGAGGCCCTCCTCTACCGCGGCCCCCGCGGCCGTCGCCGCCTGGAGGTCGAACCGGCCGGTCCGGCCGGATGACCGGATGAGCGGAGATGTCCTCGCCGCCGCAGGTCGTGGCGGCCCTCAGGCCGTGGCGGCGCCTCAGGTCGTGGCGACCAGGACCTCCTCGGCAGTGGAGGGCCGTAGGCCGTCCGGGCGGCCGGCGAAGTAGCGGTCGGCGAGAGCGTCGGAGGAGACGTGCCGGGCCTCGCGGAAGCCGGCCTCGACGGCCAGCGACACCAACTCGGCCGGAGAGAAGAAGGAGACGAACGGCGTCCCGGCGGCCCGCGCCGCGTCCAGGGTGGCCCGCATCCCGGGCTGCTCCTCCGGGGCCACCTGGTCGAGCGGCCGCATGAAGGTCATCGCGAGCGTGGAGCCGGGCGCCAGCGCGGCGATCTGGCGCAGGGTGGCCGCGTTGGCCTCCCGCGTGAGGTAGAGGGAGACACCGGCGGAGGCGACGACGGCCGGCCGGGCCGGATCGAAGCCGGCCTTCACCAGGTGCTCCCACCAGGAGTCGCCCGCCTCGAAGTCGACCGGGACGAAGCGGAGCCGGTCCTCGCCGACGTCGAGGCCGAGTTCGGTCAGCCGGCGGCGCTTCCAGGCCTGCGGCCCGGGCCGGTCGACCTCGAACACCCGCAGCCCGTCGGCGACGTCCGGCCGGCGCTGGGCGAAGGTGTCCAGGCCGGCGCCCAGCACGACGTACTGCGTGACTCCCTCCCGGGCCCGCTCCTCGACCAGGTCCTCCACGAAACGGGCGCGGGCCACGATGGACGCCCGCATACGGCCGGTGGCGCGCGGGTCCATGTCCGGCCGCGCGGTCCAGCCGGCGTCCGGCGCGGCCAGGCGCAGGCCGGTGTCGTCCTCCAGGACGTGCGGCGGCGCGTCGGCCCGCAGGTGCAGGGCCCGCCACAGGGCGACCCGCAGGGCCGTGCTGTCCGCCTCGTGCGGCGCGTCCGCCTCGTGCGCGTCGTGGGCCTGGTGGGCGTCCATGGTGCTCTCTTCCGTCGTGGGACCGTTGTTCACGTGTCCCACGCTAGGAAGCCGGACGGGCTCCGCGCTTCTCCGATATTGCGGTGATCGTCCTGAGCCGGCGTCAGGCGATCGACGCGGACATGACGGCGGCCACCGCGAGGTTGCAGGACGCCGTCACCCACACCGCCGGGTGCGGCTCCGGGTCCACCAGCGTCCTGCCCAGCTTGCCCGGCGTGACGAGGTCCACCACCCAGAACGCCACCGCCATCATCGCCAGCCCGAGCAGCCCGAACGCGGCCGTGGAGACGAGGCCCTTGGCGAAGTCCTCGTACGTCGTCCAGATCGAGGTGAAGACGATGCCGCCTATGCCGAGCAGCGCGGAGCTCAGCAGGACCGCCGCGTTGCGGTTGCGGTCCTCCCAGATCTGCCGGCCCAGCTTGCCGGGAGTCAGGAGGTCGACCAGGACGATGCCGAGGATCAGCAGGACGACGCCGAGGGCGCCGTACGCTGCGGTCCGGCCCAGGCCGTTGACGATGTCGCTCATGAAGGTGCCGGCTCCGGAGTGAAGTGATCGCGAACGATCGTGGTCAAGGACCGGCAAAATGTAGCGCAGGGCCGCGCGGCCGGGGCCGGGCGGCCCCGCGGGGCCTCGCGCAGGGCGGCTTCAGGCGCCCGGCGGAAGGTCCTTGGCACGCGAGCGCACCTGCACGGCGGTCACGATCTCGGCCACGCCGACGGCCACCAGCCAGATCCCGCCGAGCAGGGTGAGCACCGCCGCCGACTCCAGCGGCGAGACGATGAGCACGACGCCGGCGAGCGCGCTGACGACGCCCAGGAAGATCTGCCAGCCACGGGCCGGCATCAGCGGATCGGAGGCCGCGGCCACGGTCTGCGTGATGCCGTGGAACAGCCAGCCGATGCCGATCCACAACGCGAGCAGCACGGCCGACCGCAGGGTGTCCTTGAAGCAGAACAGACCCAGCAGGATCGACAGGGCGCCGCTGATGAAGGCCATCACCCGCAGCGCCGTCTGCCCGTGCGTACCGAACGCCGCGACCAGGTGGAGGATGCCGCTGACGAGCAGATAGAGGCCGAACAGGACACCGGCGACCAGCAGCGACTGACCCGGCCACACCAGTACGAGGACGCCCAGGATCATGGCGACGATCCCGGCCACCAGCAGGGCCTTCCAGGCCCAGCCCGCCAGCATCCCGAGCGGCCCCGGCGGCAGGTCCGTCCGCCCCGGCCCCTCGTGCTGCGGGCTCGCGTGCGTCTGAGCCATGACTTCTCCCGCTCTCTCCGGCCGGCGCCCGTCACCGGCGCTCTCACTTAAGCAACAGCGGACGAAAGCCGCAAAACATGACCTGGATGGACGAGTAACGCACGAGGTGAACGGGCGGGGCGGCGCACAGTGGAGAGGAACGTGGAGGGCGCGCGCATCCGCCGCGCCCGCGTCCCGACCGGGAGAAGCCCATGACCGCTCTCAACCGCCGTGACCTCGGCCTGCTCGTCCTGCGCGTCGGCACCGGCGCCGTGCTCGCCGCGCACGGTGCCCAGAAGCTGTTCGGCTGGTTCGGCGGCGGCGGCATCGAGGGCACCACCCAGGCGATGGAGGCCATGGGCTTCACGCCGGGCCGGCCGAGCGCCGTCGCCGCCGGGCTCGGCGAGGCGGGCGGCGGCGCGCTGCTCGCCCTCGGTCTCGCCACCCCGGCCGCCGGCGCCGCCGCCGCGGGCGCCATGGCCGGCGCGGTCGCCGTGCACGCGCCCGCCGGCTTCTTCGCGATGAGCGGCGGCTACGAGTACCCGGCCTTCCTCGGCTTCACCGCCGCCGCCATCGGCGTCACCGGCGCCGGCCGCTACTCCCTCGACCACGCCACCGGACACGTGGTGGACCAGCCCTGGGTGGTCGCCGCCGCCTTCTTCGGGACGGCGCTGGCCGCCGCGGCCGTCGTCGGGCGCCGGGCCCAGGCCGTCGCGCAGCCCGAGCCCGACGAACCGGAGCCCGAGCACATCCACGCCCGCGAGACGGAGGGATGACGCCGTGAAGGCGATGGCCGTGCCGGAGTACGGAGGCCCCGAGCGGCTCGCCCTCATGGAGCTGCCCGAGCCCAAGGTCGCGCCCGGCGAGGTGCTCGTGCGGGTCAGGGCCGCGGGCGTCAACCCGGTCGACTGGAAGATGGCCGCCGGCGGGCTCGACCCGATCATGGTCAGTCACTTCCCGCTGATCCCCGGCTGGGACGTCGCCGGCGTCGTCGAGCGCAACGGCCTCGACTCCACCGAGTTCGCGCCGGGCGACGAGGTGTTCGGCTACATCCGCAAGGACAGCGCCGAGCACGGCGGCTACGCGGAGCAGGTGGCCGTGGCCGTCCGCATGCTCGCCCGCAAGCCGCGGGCGCTGAGCTGGGAACAGGCCGCCGGCCTCCCGCTCGCCGGACTCACCGCGCTGCAGTCCGCCGACCGGGTCGGCGCCGGCGAGGGCGACACCGTGCTCGTCCACGCGGCCGCCGGCGGAGTGGGCTCGCTCGCGACCCAGCTGCTGGTCGCCCGCGGCGCCCGGGTCATCGGCACCGCGAGCCCGGCCAACCACGACTTCCTGCGCGAGCTGGGCGCCGAACCCGTCGCGTACGGGCCGGGTCTCGCCGACCGCGTACGGCAGCTCGCGCCGGACGGCGTCGACGCCGCGCTCGACTACATCGGCGGCGAGGCCCTCGACGTGTCGGTCGAGTTGCTGCGCTCGCCGGAACGGCTGGCGTCCGTCACCGACCACCGGGCGGCGGCCCTCGGCGGCCACTACGTGTGGGTACGGCCCGACGGCGCCGGCCTGTCGACGCTGGCCGCGCTGGCCGACGAGGGCAGGCTCTCCGTCTTCGTGGAGAAGGTCCTGCCGCTGCGCGAGGCCGCCGAGGCCTGGCGCCTCAACAGCGAGGGCCACACGCGCGGCAAGCTGGTCCTCTCGGTCGGCGACTGACTCACTCCCGGGCCCTGACTCCCGGGCCTTGACTCCCGGCGACCGGCTCCGGGCTCCCGACTCCCGTACGGCCGAGTAGGGTTGCGTACGGGATGATCCGCAGCCGCTCCGGCGCTACGGGGAGAGCAGGGGAGAGCCGCGACATGCGCGACGCACGCGACGGAAGGAACGGGTGCCGGCCATGAAGATCGACCTCACGGACACCAACTCCAGCAAGATCAACAAGGCGATCCTGGAGGCCCGCAGGGCCGTCGGCACGCCCGCCGTCGGCATGGTCCTCACCCTCGTCATCGTCACCGACGAGGAGAACGCCTACGACTCCGTGAAGGCCGCCAACGAGGCCTCCCGCGAGCACCCGTCCCGCACCCTCGTCGTCATCAAGCGCCACGCCCGCTCCCCGCGCGCCCGCAACGAGCCGCGCCTCGACGCCGAGGTGCGCGTCGGCACCGACGCGGGCGCGGGCGAGACGGTGCTGCTCCGCCTGCACGGCGAAGTGGCCCGCCGCGCCGACTCCGTCGTCCTGCCGCTGCTCCTGCCGGACGCGCCCGTCGTCGTGTGGTGGCCCGTCGACGCGCCCGAGGTGCCCTCCAAGGACCCGCTCGGCTCCCTCGCCCAGCGCCGCATCACCGACGCGTACGCCGTCGAGGACCCGCTCGGCGCGCTCGCGGCCCGCGCCGCGGCCTACGCCCCCGGCGACACCGACCTCGCCTGGACCCGCCTGACGCCCTGGCGCTCCCTCCTCGCCGCGGCCCTCGACCAGGCCCGCGCGACGGTGACCTCGGCCGCCGTCGAGAGCGAGGCGGAGAACCCGAGCGCGGAGCTCCTCGCCCGCTGGTTCGAGGAGCGCCTCGACGTCCCGGTCGAACGGGTCGTCACCGACGGCCCGGTCGTCACGGCCGTCCGCATGGGCACGCCGGACGGCGAGATCCGCATCGACCGCCCCGAGGGCCCCGTCGCCCACCTGGCCATCCCGGGCCAGCCCAGCCGCGTCATGGCCCTCAAGGTCCGCACCACGGCCGAACTCATCGCCGAGGAACTCCGCCGCCTGGACCCCGACGAGGCCTACGAGGCGGCCCTCCGCCACACCCGCTAGCCGCCGCTCCGCCACCCGTGCCGGCTGCGCAGAGTGGCCGCCCCTGATGCCGGACCGGACATGGCATGTTCACGCGGCGTTACGATCATCGCCTTTGCCGATCTCCTCGAAGGGGAAGCGATGAGACTACGCGGATACCTGGCGGCCTTCGTGGTTGCCCTCTCCGTCGTCCTGATGGTGGGCCTGGCCCAGAGCGGGGCGGACCTGCTTCGGGCGGACCGGGCGGTGACGGACACGAAGCGCACGGCGGTGGGCGCGGAGGTGTGGGACGCGGGGCCCGGAACCCAGGTCCAGCTCCGGGCGGTCACCTTCAACATGTGCGGTGGCAACTGCAACGGGGGCGGTACCGATCTGCTGCCCCACATCGAGAGTGAGATCGCGAGGTTCCAGCCGCCGGCACACCTGATCATGCTGCAGGAGGTGTGCTACTCGCAGTTCGAGTGGTTCCAGAGCAGGTACAAGGACACCTACGAGTTCAGTTTCACGCCCATGCTCACCAACTACCCGTCCTGTGGTGCGTCCGACTGTTCGGTGAACATGGACAGCGACCCGAACAACGACGACAACCGCTGCTGGATCGGCCAGGTCCTGGGTGCCCGTGGGACGTTGGGCCTCAAGAAGGAGATCTCCCTCGGCGGCGAGAACCACCAGCTCGACAACAACGGCAAGCCGCTCCCTCTGCCGCGGACGTTCAACGCCCTGTGCCACGACGTGACCCTCGTCGGCGTCCCGGGGAAGGTGAAGGGCTGCAGCGTGCACCTGTACGCCTACTACGACGCCAAGGGCGTCGGCGACCGGGCGCGTTCCGCGCAGGCGGCGCGTCTCGCCTCCGAACTCGACGCGGACATCGACGCCGGCAAGGTCGTCGTGGTGGGCGGGGACTTCAACGCGGTCCCGCAGCCGCACAAGGTCCCGGTCCTGGACAGCTTCTACCGCCCCGGCGCCGCGCCGGGCGGCGGCATCGGCCGGTTCTACGAAGCCGACACCACCGACGACCGCGACCCCGACGGCACCGGCCCCGAACCCGTCATCTGGACTCAGACGGACCCGGACTGCGTCGCTCCCGCCGACGAGACCTGCCGCAGCGGCCAGTCCACGGTCGTCGACGTGTCCCCGACGGAGCCGCGCAACAGCAAGATCGACTACCTCTTCTTCTCCGAGGCCACCGGACGCGCGACGCTCAGCGCCGGCGTCTACGCCATGTACTTCGGCGATGCCGCGCGCACGGGCGTCAAGTACAAGCCGGAAGAGGCCGCCAGGGACTCCAAGGGCGACTACCTGAAGCTGTCGGACCACGCCTTCTACCGCGGTTGGGCGACGGTCACCGTCTCCTGACCCACCGATAAGGGGCGACCCGCGACCCGGCCGGCGGCCCGTACCGCACGACGTGTGCGGCACGGGCCGGCCCACGCCCGAACGCGAGGCGAGTCCGTCCGGCAGGAAGTCGTGAAGCGGATCCGGGCCCGGCCGGCGGGTGCCGGCCCGGGCGCCGGCCCGGGCCGCGGGCGTCAGGCGGGACGGCGGTGGAAGACCATCACGAAGTCCGCCATCCGGCGCACCCGCGGCACCTCGGGGTCCGGCAGCGCCCGCAGCCGGTCGCAGGCCTCGGCGACGAGCGGCAGGTCCTCGTCGCGGACCTGCCAGGCGCCGGTGAAGAGGCGGCCGCCCTCGATCGAGTCGGCCATCGAGGCCGGGGAGACCCGGAAGGTCGTGGGGCGTTCGCTCGCCGTGCCCTCGTAGTCGAGACCGTGGGCGGCGGCGAGCGGAGCGAGGAGTTCGGGGCCGTCCTGGCGGGCGCCGTCCGGGTCGAGCCGGTCCTCCAGGGCGCCGACGATCCGACCGATGTCGTCCGTCGGGCGCATGCCCCGGGCCGGGATGACCAGATACCGGCCTCCGGGCCGCAGCACCCGCGCCACTTCGCCGAACACCGCCCGCGGGTCGGGGCCCGCGTGCAGCAGCCAGGTCGACACGGCCTGCGCCACCGAGCCCGTACGGACCGGCAGCCGTCCCGCGTCGCCGACCGCCACCCGCGCGCCGAGCCGCTCCCGTGCCTTGGCCAGCATGCCGGGAGACAGGTCGACACCGCACACCCGGTGCCCGCGCGCGGTCAGTTCGGCCGCCACGATCCCGGTGCCCACGCCGATGTCGAGCACCGGCTCGGCCGGGTCGAGCAGCGGCGCCAGCTGCGCGGCGAAGACGGCCGCCCGGGCCGTCCCGCCCCGCGAGGCGTCGTACGTCGGCGCGATCGCGTCGAACGCGGCGGTACGGCTCATGCCCGGCCGTCCTCGGCGGACGCCGGCGCCGGCGACGGAGTGAAGCTGACCGGCAGCGTCGCCATCCCGCGCAGGATGCCCTCGCGCCGCGTCAGGTCCTCCTCCGGGTCCGTCAGCCGAAGGTCAGGGAAACGCCGCAGCAGCGTGCCGAACGCGATCCGGGCCTCCGCGCGGGCCAGCGGCGCGCCCAGGCAGAAGTGCATGCCATGGCCGAAAGCCAGCTGTTGCGGCATCTCGCGACGCGTCACGTCGAGGATGTCGGGCCGGTCGAAACGGCCCGGGTCGCGGTTGGCGGCCGCCAGACCGATGATGATCATCTCGCCGGCCGGGATGGTGACGCCGCCGATCTCGTAGTCGTCCACGGTGAAGCGGGCCACCCCGCGGCTCACCGGGCCCTCGTACCGCAGCAGTTCCTCGATCGCGCCCGGCAGCAGCGACGGGTCGTCGCGCAGGATCGCGAACTGCTCCGGCTGGCGCAGTAGCGCGTGCACGCCGTTGGCGATCAGGCTCGCCGTGGTCTCGTGCCCGGCGAGCGTCAACAGGATCGCCATCGCGGTGAGTTCGCGGTCGCTGATCCGCTCCTCGGCCTGCGCCGCGCACAGCGCGCTCAGCAGGTCGTCGCGCGGCTCCTTCTTCCGCAGCGCGATCAACGGCTCGTAGAACTCGGTGAGTTCGGCCCGCGCCTTCGCGCCCTTCGCCAGTCGCTCCGGCGTGTTGGGCGGCATGATCAGGCCGACCGCCAGCTTGGCGAAGTCCGGCTGGCCCTCGGCCGGGATGCCGATGAGCTCGCTGAGCACGGCCATCGGCAGCGGCAGCGCGAACTCGGCCACCAGATCGGCCGTTCCGCGGCCCGCGAAGCGGTCGACGAAGGCGTCGGTGTGCGCCTGTATGCGCGGGGCGAGCGCCTCGACGCGGCGCGCCGTGAACGCCTTGGACACCAGGTTGCGCAGCCGCGTGTGGTCTGAGCCGTCGGCCACCAGCATGCTGGCCATCAGGACGTTGGTGCGCTCCTGGTGGGCCATCTCCTCGGCGAGGCCGTTGACTCCGGCCGGGCTGCTGCTGAGCCGCGGGTCGGTGAGCGCGGCCACGGCCTCGTCGTAACCCGTCACCATCCACACTTCAAGGGTCGGATTCAGCCGAACCCGCTGCACCACTCCGTGTTCCCGGATCCGCTCGAACAGCGGGTAGGGATCGGGCTGTTGGGCGACGTTGAGCGGCACGTCATGGACGATGGTCTGGCCTTGCTCCGACATCCGCTACTCCCCGTGAACGGTGGGAAAGATCTGTGGCAGGTAGTCATACCAGCCACGAAAGTTGCGTGGTAGCGTCACCGGCGTTCCACCCGGAGAATTGCCCGCGGAGCGACGCAGCCCACCGGCGAAACGTTTGTTCCGCACAGCTCGACCGAAGCATTTACGGCCTCAACCAGGCCATACTGCGCAGGGGGAGGCGTTTCGTGGCACAGGTCGACCAGACGGCGACGACCGATCCGATACGAGGACTGGCCCGCCCGGACGTCCTCCGCGACCCGTATCCGGCATATGCCACGTTGCGTGAAACCACCCCTGTCTTCTGGCACGAACCGCTCGGCTCCTGGGTCCTCACCCGGCACGCCGACTGCCTCGCCGTCCTCACCGACAGCGCTCGCTTCGCCTCCGACTGGCGCCGCGCCGGCGAGGACATCCCGGCCCCGCTGCTCAGCGTCCAGACCCTCGACCCGCCCGAGCACACCGCCATCCGGCACCTGCTGCTCGACGGCTTCCGCGCCCAGGACCGGCACGCCCTGCACGAGCGCCTCGACCACCAGGTCAAGGAACTCCTCGCCGAACTCGCCGGGCGGCCCTCCTTCGACCTCGTCGGCGAGCTCGCCGAACCGCTCGCGCTGCGCTTCGTCACCGCGTTCCTCGGCGTCCCGGCCCCCGACCTCGACTGGTTCGTCCCCATGTCCCGTACCGTCGTCGACGGCATGGACGCGGGACTGTGGCCCGAGAAGCACGAGCCGGCCGTCGCCGCCCGCGCCGAACTCGCCGCCTACGCCGGCGGCTGGCTCGCCGACCCGCCCGAGCACGGCCTCATCGGCTACGTCGCCGCCCACGCCGACGACAGCGGCGTCGACCCGGCCGTCCTGCGCAACAGCCTGCGCGCCGTCCTGCACGCCGGCTACGAATCGGCCTCCCGCCTCCTCGGCAACGCCGCCGCCGCGCTGCTCACCACACCCGGCGCCCTCGAGGACTTCCGCGCCGCCGGCCCGGCCACCGCCGTCGACGAACTCGTCCGCTACGACGCACCCGTCCAGGCCGACGCCCGGGTCTGCGTCACCGACACCGAACTCGCGGGCGTCACCCTCAAGGCGGGCGACCCCGTGACGCTCCTCCTCGGCGCGGCCAACCACGACCCGCTGCGCTTCGCCCGCCCCACCGAGCTGCGACTCGACCGCGCCCCGAACCCGCACCTCGGGTTCGGCCGCGGGGCCCACGCCTGCCTGGGCGCGTCCATGGCGATCCGGCTCGCCGGATCGGTCCTCGGGACCCTCGCCACGGACCATCCCGGCGCACGGGCGGTCGCGGAACCACACCACCGGCGCAACCTCACCCTCCGCGGCCTGGACCGCTTCGAGGTGACGCTGCGCCCTGCCACGGGGGAGGAGGACCGGCCATGAAGTACTGGCACTGAGCCCACCGAGCCGAGTGATGCCCGCCCTTCGTTCGGGGGAGGAGGTACGGACATGAAGTACTGGCACTGAAACTGAGGGCAGCGCCACCCGCCCGAGCGGCGGCCGGCGCGCCATGACCCACGGCCCCCGCGCGCGACCTCGCGCGCGGGGGCCGTCGGCTGTCCCGGGCTATCCCGGCAGCAGACGCGCCCGCCCGGCCGGCAGCTTGGCCCACCAGTGCGCGTAACGCCGGTAGAGCCACGGATCGCGCGCGGCCAGCAGCGCGTGCAGCGACCGCGCCTCCTCGGCGAGCGCCTCCCACACCGCCGCCGGCAGCTCGTGGAAGGCCGCCGCCTCGATCCCGCCCTCGACCGGCCGCCACACGCCCGCCACCCGGCCGTCGACCAGCAGCGTCGGCAGCACGTCGCCGTTGGCCCGGATCACCACCCGGCGGTACTCCGCCGGTATCACCCGGCTGCGGTCCGCGTACGCGAGCAGCACGCTGTCCCACATGCCGAGGAGCCGCGGCGGCGCCGGCGCGTCGCCGTCCGGCCGTACGGCTCCGGGCACGTCGAACAGCTCGACGCCGCCCGGCCCTTCGAGCCGCTCGACCGCGCCGTCCGCCAGCTCACGCAGCACCCGGCGCACCGGCGCCCGCCGCACCATCGCGAACTGCGCCACATCCGCGACCGACGCCGGCCCGAATGCCGCAAGACAGCGCAGCACGAGCCGCTCCAGCGCCCCGGGCACGCCCTCCTTGCCGCCCGCCACCGGGCCGCCGCCGGCCGCCACGTACGAGGGCCGCTCGCCGAACGACCAGGGCCCGCCGGTCGGATGGTGGTGCAGCGGCGCGTACCCGCGCAGCCCCCACCAGGCGCCTTCCCGCGCCGCCTCCCCGACCCGCTCCTCCAGCCACCGCCTGATCTCGGCACCGCTCCGCGGCTCCGCGGCGAACTCCAGCAGTCCCGGCACCAACTCCCGCACCTCGGCGGGCGGAAGCCCGGTCCGCGACCCGAGCCGCGCGGCGTACAGCGTCGGCTGCATCGCCTCCCGGAACACCCGGTAGTCCTCCGCGTGCACGGCGTGCAGCGTGATCCGCATCAGCGTCGCCTTCACCACCTCACGCCGGGCGAAGACGCCGTCCGCCTCGGCCGGGTCGAACCCGACGAGCCGGTTCCACAGCGCCAGATACGCCGAACCGCCGTGCTGCGCCTGCACGGCGACGACCCGCCGCACACCCTCGGCGACGCCGACCGGCGCCCGCTCGAGCAGCAGCTGGCGGCCCAGGGTGGCCCGGTTGAGTTCCCGCTCGGTGATCTTCACCTGCCCCATTCTCCCGGCCCGCCGGCGGTCGCCGGCGGGCGGGGGAGAGGCGGCGGCTCGCCCAGGCGCCCGCATGGTGCTGTTGAGCGTTGTCCCAGGTCGTAGCCTTGGGGCGATGCGCGCGTCGGGACCGACGGGCGCAATGACCGTGACCCTAGGGGGACTTCGTCATGTCCAGGATTCTCGTCGCCGCCACGCCCGTCTCCGGGCACCACGGGCCGCTGCTGCAGATCGCGAGCCATCTGTCGCGGCTCGGGCACGAGGTGGTGTTCCTCGGCGGGGCGCGGTTCGCCGAGCAGGTGCGGGCGGCGGGGCCGGAGTTCAGGGCGCTGCCCGCGGAGGCGGACTACGACGACCGGGACTTCTCGGCGCGGTTCCCGGAGCGGGACCGGGTGCCGGCCGGACCCGAGCAGACCATGTGGGACGTCATGCACGTCTTCGGCGACCCGACGTCCGCGCAGCACCGGGCGCTGAAGGACGTGCTGGCCGGCTTCCCCGCCACCGCCGTGCTCTACGACAACCTCTTCTTCGGCGGTGTCGCCCTGTCCCTGAGCGGCGCTCCCGGCACCCGGCCCGCCACGTACAGCGTCGGCATCTCGCCGCTCGGCGTGGAGAGCCGGGACACCGCGCCGCACATCCTCGGCCTGCTGCCGCCCACCGACGACGCCCAGCGCGAGCAGTACGCGGCGATCGCCGCGCGAATGGCGGACCTGCGGGCCCCGCTCGTCACCCACCTGCGCGGCTGCTTCGACGCGGCCGGCGTCACCCTGCCCGACGGACCGCTCGGCCGCACGCTGACCGACAGCGCCGACCACTTCCTGCAGCTGACCGTCCCCGGCTTCGAGTACCCGCGCAGCGACCTGCCCGCCGGCGTCCGCTACATCGGGGCGATACCGATCCCGGCCGCGGCCGGGCAGGAGCCGCCCGCCTGGTGGCCCACCCTGCTGAGCGCCCGCGCCGAGGGACGGCGGATCGTCGTGACGACCCAGGGCACCCTCGCCAACACCGACCTGAACCGGCTCGTCGTCCCCACCGTCCGCGCCCTCGCCGACCGCGACGACCTCCTCGTCGTGGCCGCCACCGGCCGCGCCGACGCCGCCGAGCGGTTCGCCGCCGCGCTGCCCGAGGTGCCCGGCAACGCCGTCGTCGCCGGCTTCGTGCCCTTCGCCGACCTGCTGCCGCTCGCCGACCTCCTCGTCACCAACGGCGGCTACGGCGGCACCCAGGCCGCCCTCGCGCACGGCGTCCCGCTCGTCGTCGCGGGCGACTCCGAGGACAAGCCGGAGGTCGCCGCCCGCGTCGAGTGGACCGGCTCCGGCATCAACCTCCGCACCGCCGCGCCCTCCGACGAGGCCCTGCGGACGGTCGTGGACACCGTGCTCACCACGCCCTCCTTCCGCGAGCGCGCCGGTGAACTCGCCAAGGAGTACGCGGCGCACGACGCCCTGGCCCTGATCGACGAACTGGTGAGGCGGACCGACGCCGGCTGAGACGGGCGCGGCGGCGGCTGATCCGCCGCCGCCGGGCGGGGCCTCCGCCGGGCGGGGGCGGGCCGGGCCTCCGCCGAGCGGGGCCGGGCGGGGCTCCGCGTGCGGGGCACGGGCCCGGGGCTCGCCGTGCGGCGCACCGAGCGGGGCCGCTGCCGGGCGTGGCCGCCGCCGGGCCGGGCCCCGCACGGCGGCGACCCGGCCCCGCCCCGGCGCGCAGGGGCCCGAGACCCGACCGTACACATCCCGCCAAGCTGCCGGGCGAGTTGGCCGAGACCCGCCCGGCGCCCGGCCCGCCGCTTGCTCCCGCGCCGCCGCACCCGCGAGGATCACCGCGGAACATCGTGTCGAACGGGGGAGCAATGAAGCCTCGTCTGGTCTTCGTGCACGGCATCGGCGGCCCCCGGGACGCCGCCGCCGACCTCGACGAATGGCTGCGGGCCTGCGCCGCGGGCGCCCGCGCCGCCGGCCACTCAGCGCACGTCTCGGGACTCACCTCCGGCTGGGCCTCCGACGCCCGCTTCGCCTACTACGGCGACCTGTTCCGTACCGTGGGAGCCCAGGGCGGCGGCGCCCCCGGCACCGCCCCGCCCACCGTCCCCGGCTCCGGCTCCGACGCCGACGAGAACGCCGAACTGCTCGCCGCCCTCCTCCTCGAAGTCACCGACGAGCGGCTCGCCGACCCGTCGCTCGCTCCCGCCGAGGCCAGGGCCCTGCACGACGCCCGCTCCCGCCTGGCCCCGCCCGCCGGTGCCCAGGGCGCCGGCGCGGCGGGCCGGCGCGTGGTCAACGCCGTGACCAGCCTGCTCGCCGTGCCCGGGCTGCGCCTCGTCGGCGGCCGGCTGAGCGCCCGGCTCACCGTCGGCATGCTCGGCCAGGTCGCCCGCTACCTCAACCGCGGCGAGTCCGACGGCGCCACCACCCTCGACCAGCGGATCCGCGCCCGGGTCGCCGCCTGCCTGGACCCCGACCGGCCCAACATCGTCGTCGCGCACTCCCTCGGCACCGTCGTCGCCCTCGAGACCCTGCACGAGCATCCCGCCGAGGTGTCCCTCCTCGTCACCCTCGGCTCGCCGCTCGGCGTCCGCACCGCCGTCCAGCCGCGGGTCCGCCCGAACCCGCTCGCCACCCCGGCCACCGTCGCCCGCTGGCTCAACTTCTGGGACCGCGACGACCTCGTGGCCGCCCGCCCGCTCCTGGAGGGCTTCGTACGGCCGAGCGCCACCGCCGTCGCACCCACCAGCCACCGCGTCGACTCCGACGGCGCCTGGGTCCACCCGGCCGCCACCTATCTGGCCCAGCCCGCCGTCGCCGGACCGCTCGTCGAGGCGCTCACCACCCTCGCGGGGCGATGAGCGGACCGCGCCATGTGCTGGTGATCGGGGCCCAGTGCCCCGACCTCGGGCTGCTCGACGACCTCGAACACGCCGCCCGCGCCCTGCACGACACCCTCACCGCCCCGTGGGCCGGAGCCTGCGAGAAGGACACCGCTCACGGACCGACCTTCCTGTACGGCTCCGACCTCACCCAGGAACGCATCGAGAAGGCGGTACGACGGGCCGGCCGCCGGGCCGCCGAGGCGGGCGCCGTGCTCGTGCTCGCCTTCCTCGGCCACGGCACGGCCTCCGGCACCCGGCTGTACTTCATGGCGGGCGACTCGCTCGCCGAGGACCCGCTGAGCGCCGTCGACGTCGGCTCGCTGCTCGGCGGCCTCCTCGACAGCACCGGCCTCGACGGGCTCGTCGCCCTCGTCGACACCTGCCACGCCGGCCACGCCCTGCCCGACCTCAAGTCGCTCGCGGGCGGCATCCGCCGCGGTGACACCCGGCTCTCGCTGGTCATGGGAGCCGGCGCCGACGAGGAGGCGTACGCCCTCCGGTTCAGCACCACCCTGGCCAAGGTGCTCCACGAGGGCGTCGCCGGCGCCGGCGAGACGCTGACCGGCGCGGACGTCGCCCGGGCCGTACGGGAGGACGGCGGCGCGCTCGGCCAGAGCGTCCAGCACGTCGACTACGACGGCGCGCGTTTCGCCACCGGCCCGCTGTGGCTCGCCCGCAACGCCCGGCACGCCGCCCGCCGCGGCTCGCCCCTCGACCGGCTCGGCCCGGTCGGCCGCGCCGAACTGGACCGGGCCCTGCGCCCGTTGGGAGACGTCGCGCCCGCCGCCACCGCGCCCGCGGGCGGACCGGACCGTGACCTGGACGCCCTGCGCGAACTCCTGACCGAGCTGCCGGTGCCCGCCCGCCGGTGGGCCGAGGGAGTCCTGGACGCCCTGCGGGACGCCGACCGCACCGTCGACCTGCTCGACGCCTGGCCGGGCGCCGACCTCACCACCGCGCGCCTGCGCCGTGCGCTCGCCGCCGTCGAGACCGCGCCGCACGCGCCGGACGCACCGCTCCCGGACTCCTCCGGCACGGAACTGGTCCGCGACGCCGTCGAGCACCTGCTGCTGCGCGCGCCGCGCGCCGGACGGAGCCGTACCGCACCGCTCGCCGAGTTCGTCGCCCTGCTGGCGCGGGAGACGGACGTCGCCCCGCAGGACCCGGCCCTGCGGGCCTGGGCGAAGGAGACCGGCGCCGTCATCGACCTCAACGACGCCTTCGCCCGGCTCGCCGAGCGGACCGAGGAGATGCGGCTCCGGCTCGTCGTCAGCCTGCACGCCGCCGTCTGCGACGAGTGGCCCGAGACGCTCGCCGCCTGGCTCCTCGACGGCGGCACCGTCCGCCACCACGAGGAGTTCCGCTGCGCCGCCCAGGACCGCGCCGGCACCGAACGCGCGCTCGGCGGAGTGCTGCGCTGGGCCGCCGGACACGCCCGGGCCCTCGGCACACCGCTGCGCCGGGTGGAGATCGCCGCCCCGGCGCCGCTGCTCGCGACCTGGCGGCCCGAGGAGACCGACTTCGGCATGCGCCTCGGCTCCCGCTACGACGTGGTGCTGCGCTGGAGCGACCGGATCCAGCCACCCGACCACCTGTGGTGGATCAACGACCAGGCCCGCGACACCCTGAAGGCCATCGACGAGCACCCCGAAGGCAGCCGCGTCGACTGGCTCGGCGAGGCCGACACCCGCCGCGTGCCCGAACTGCGCGCCCGTCTGATGAACGCGCCCCGCACCCGCGCCGTCGCCCTCGCCCACCGGCCCGCCCGGCTCACGGAGCTGATGGAGACCCTGCTCGCCTCCTCGCCCATCGTCCTGTGGCCCGACGAGGCCGCCACGGCCGCGGGCGGCGAGACGGAGCCCGTACCCGCGCCCGTACGGCGTTCCGTGGACGCCCACTGGCACCTGCTGCCCGCCGGGTTCTGCCGCGCCTACCGCCAGAAGTGGACCGCCCGCGCCGCGCCCGACGCGTACGCAGACCGCGGCGACGGCGACGGCGACCGCGACGGCGCCCGCGGCGACCGCGACCGCGACGGCAGCGGCGACCACGGCCTGCCCCACCTCGCCCGGCTCCGCAGCGTCTGGGACGGACCCGAGTGGCTGGAATTCTGCACATGGTTCGATCGAGAGCACATCGGCCAGGAGCCGTTCCCCGGGGGCCCGTTCCCCGCGGAACCGTTCCCGGCGGACCGGGAGGAACCCGCATGACCTGGCAGCCCTTCTACGCCGGCCACGGCACCCCGCCCGCCTCGGCCGACGACCGCGTCGCCCTCCCGCCGGCCCCGCCCTGGCGGGAGTTCCCGCGCCGCTCCCTGCACCGGCAGTTCGTGCCGCCGCCGGGCCTGGTCGAGGCCGTCAACGCGGCGCTCGCGCTGCGCCGCCCGCTGCTCGTCACCGGACCCGCCGGCTCCGGCAAGTCCACCGTGATCGAACAGGTCGCCGCCGAACTCGACCTCGGCACCGTGCTGCGCTGGCACATCACCTCCCGCAGCAGCCTCGCCGACGCGCTCTACCGTTACGACGCCCTCGGCCGCATCCACGCCCAGCGCCTCCAGGGCCCGGCGGGCGGCGGCGACGACATCGGGCCCTTCCTGCGCATGGGTCCGCTCGGCAGCGCGCTGCTGCCCGCCGACCGGCCCCGCGCCCTGCTCATCGACGAGATCGACAAGAGCGACCTCGACCTGCCCAGCGACCTGCTCGACGTGCTCGAGCGCGGCGAGTTCGAGATCCCCGAACTCGCCCGCTACGGAACGGACGTCGTCGCCGTACGGGAATGGCAGGGCGACCGGCACCACGACGTGCGGCGCGGCCGTGTGCAGTGCACCGAGTTCCCGTTCATCGTCATGACCAGCAACGGCGAACGCGACTTCCCCGCCGCCTTCCTGCGCCGCTGCGTCCGCTTCACCATGCCGCTGCCCACGCCCGAGACGCTGCTGCGGATCGTCGAGGCCCACATGGGCGCCGGCACCGCCGGCACCGCCGAGGCCGGCCGGCTCGTCGCCGCCTTCCTCGAACGGCTCAGCGCGGGCGAGAGCCTCGCCGTCGACCAGCTCCTCAACGCCGTGCACCTGCTGTCCGGCACCGACGCCCCCGACGAGGCACGCCGCCAGGCCGTCGAGGACCTCATCCTGCGTGAGCTCTCGCATGCCTGATCCCCTGCCCCGGCTGCTCTCCGCGCTGCGCTCCGCCGCTCCCGAACTGGACGGCACCGCGCTCGCGGAGGCGCTGTGGCTGGCCGCCCGCATGGGCGCCGACACGTCCGCCGCCACGTCCGCCACGGGCGGCGGCCGGCCGACGGACCCCGGCCCCGGCCCCGAACCGGGCGCGGCGCGGCCGGACCGGGACCCGCCGGGCCAGGAGCACGCCGAAGGCCCCGCCACCGACGGCACCCCGACGCCCCGGCCCGCGGCGTCCTATCCCGCCTCACCGGCCGCCGGCTCCGCCGCCCGGCCGCTGCACGAACGCCTGCCCGGCAGCGCCGGCCGGATCCGCGGCCACGCCGTCGCCGCGCCCCAGCCCGCGGGCCTGCCCCGCGCCCTGGAACTCACCCGCGCCCTGCGGCCCTGGAAGCGGCGCTGGCCCGAAGGCCGCCGCAGCGCCCTCGACATCGACGCCACCGTCGACGGCTACGCGCGCAGCGGCGAGCTGATCCCGGTCCTCAAGGCCGCGCCGGAGCGCTGGTTCGACCTGGTGCTCGTCGTCGACCGGTCGCCCGGCATGCGAGTGTGGGGCGAGACCGTCGCCGAGTTCACGGCCGTCCTCGACCGCCTCGGCGCCTTCCGTACGCTCCAGGTCACCGACCTCGCCTTCGACGCGTCCGGCGAGCCGCACGCGCCCGGCCCGCTGCGCTCGGGCGACGGGCGCCGGCTCGTCGTCGTGGTCTCCGACTGCATGGCCGACGCCTGGCGGCGCCCGGCGATCTGGCACCTGCTGCGCAGCTGGGCGGGCGCCCATCCCACCGCCGTCCTCAACCCGCTGCCCACCAAGCTGTGGCGGCGCGGCGGCCTCAACCTGCCCACGGCCCGCTTCACACCGGCCGCGCCCGGCACCCACCGCGGCCGCGTCCCCGTCGAACCTCCGCCGCTGCTCGGCCCCGTGGGCGCCGGCGCCGACAGCGGAGGCGACGGCGGCGACTGGCTGCCGGTCCCGGTCCTCTCCCTCACCCAGCACTCCCTGGGCCGCTGGTCGCGCACCCTCATGCGGGGCGACCCGGAGGGCTGCACCGCCGTCCTCGTCCCGCCCACCGGGCGGGTCGCCACGGGCCGCGGCGCCGCCGGCTCCGCGCCCGCCCGGCCGCCCGCGACACCGCTCCCGCCGGCCGAACTCGCCCGCCGCTTCCTGCGCACCGCCTCGCCGCGGGCGGCCCGGCTCGCCGTGCTCTGCTCGCCCTTCGACCGGCTGAGCCTGCGCCTGCTGCACCTCGTCCGCGAGAAGCTGGTGCCGGACGCGGCGGTGGCCGACGTCGCCGAGGTCGTCACCGGCGGAGTCTTCGAGGTGACGGAACAGTCACCGGGCGGCACCGTCGAACTCGTCCTGCCGCCCGACGCCCAGGCCGTGCTGCGCGAGCAGTTGCCCGCGCACGAGGTGTGGGCTCTCCACGAGGCCCTCGACCAGCACATCGCCTCCCGTGGCACCGGCCGCACCCGCCTGCCGTCCGTCGCCCACGACGGCGACGGGCCGCAGGACCTGGCGGCGGAGCAGGCGGCCTTCGCCCGCGCCTCGCGAAGGACCCTGGAGCTGCTGGGCCTGGCCGAACCCGAAGAACCCGCTCCGCAAGCGGGCCAGGACCAGGGACAGGACCAGGACCGGGACCAGGACCAGGACCGGGACCAGGAGCCGGAGACCGGTGCGGCCGAGCCGGACGAGGAGCAGGACCACCGTCTGCCGCCCGCCCCGGAGCCGTACGTCGGAAACACCCGCTGGGGCGATCAGCTGACCCGCAGCCTGGCCGACGGCTCCCTGCGCCTGCTGGCCGTCAACGCCGAGGAACGCGTCCACGGCGCCGGCCGCACCGCCCTCGCCCTGCACCTCGCCCACCGCGTGCGCGAGCACTTCCCGGACGGCGCTTACTACGTCCCGCTGCGCGGCTCCACCCCGTATCCCGTCCCGCCGCACGAGGCCATGCACCGGCTGCTCGGCGCGCTCGGCGTGCCCGAGGCGGACCTCCCGGGCGAGGACGCGACCGGCGGCGTGCTGGGCGAGGCGCTGGAGAGCGCCCTGCGCGGCCGACGCGTCCTGCTCGTCGTCGACGACCTGCACGGCCACAGGGACGCCCTGGCGTTCGCCGCCCGGCCGCCGCGCGGCTGCGCCGTGATCGTCACGACCTGGGACGACTCACCCGTCGTGGACAGCGATCTGGTGGCCGTGCTGCCGCCGCTCCGCGGCCGCGACGCCGGCCGGCTGCTCGTCGCCTCCGGCGCGGCCACCGGCGAACTCGTCGAGCAGGAAGGCGCCTGGTGGCCGCTCACCCTGCGCGTCCTCGGCGGCGCCCTCTCCTCACCCGACCCGCTGAACGCCTACAAGGCGGGCCGCCTCGCCCGCGATGCGCGCGCCGGCGACGGTGCGCTGGACCCGCGGACGGCCGTACGCCGCTGGCTCGACGACCTCGGCGGCGCCCTGGCCATCACCCTGGTCCGGCTCGCGGAGATCTCGGCGGACGAGTTCACCGAGGCCGAGGCGGAGGCCGTGCTGCGACTGGACGACGAGACCGTCGTCCGGCTCGACACGCTCGTACGGGACGGGCTCCTGGAACGTCCGGGACCCGGGCGCTACGCCTTCCCCGCGGCCGTCCACGCCGAGGTGGAGGCCACACCCGGCTTCGACGCACGGCGGGAGGTGTCCCGCGCGCGGATCGGAGACTTCCGGCGGGCCGCGGCCGCCGCCCGCCACCTCGAGCGGCGTCCCGGCAGCGCACTGCCCCGGCGCCTCGGCACCCATCCCGCCGCCGCGCCCCACCCGGAGGTGTGGGCGGCCAACGCGCTCGCGTCGCCGTACGTCGACGCGGACACGCTCCTGCTCCTCCATGACCTCGGGGCGACGGCGCTGTACCGCGCGCGTTTCGCGGCGGCCGCCGGCCCGCTCGCGGGAATCGACCCGCGGTACGGCGGCGTCGCCCGCGGCCGCGCGCTGCTCGCCCTCGCCGCCGCCGAGCACCTCTCCGGCCGGCCCCGGCAGGCCTGGGAGACGCTCGGCCGGATCGACGTCGCCCGCCTGGAGGAGGACGAGGCGACCTTCCCGACGGCGGCCCTGCTGCTCGCCCACCTCGCGCTCGACCTGAGCCCGGACCGCCCGCGGGAGGCCGCCTCCTGGGCCCGGGACGCCCTCGCCCTCCTCGGAGGCACACCGAACCCCGAGACCGGCGACGCGCTGCGCTGCCTCGAACGGGCCCTCGCCGCCCTCGGCGAGGACGAGGAACTCCTCTCCGCCCAGCGGCAGTCGGCCGGCCACCACCACGCCCTCGGCCGCCCGACCGAGGAGGGCCGGGTCCTCGTCCGCACCGCCGCGACGCTGCTCCGGCTCGGCCGCCGCGACGAGGTCGAGCCGACGGTGCGACGGGCCCTGACGCTGCTCGACCCGGACCGGAACGCCGCCGAACGGGACGAGGCCCGGCGGCTGTTGCGCGCCGCACAGGCGACTCCCGAGCGGATCGTCGTCGCCCTCGCCGTCACGGGAACCTCCGGTGAGCGGGTCGCGTCGGCGGCCGTGGACCTGCTCGCCGCACTGCCGTCCGTCGGGCCGGACCGCTTCGAGAGCCTCATGCTGCCCGACTGTCTCCTGCTGCTCGTCGACGCCACCGTGCCGCTCGTCCCGCTGCTGCGGGCCCTGGTCGACGGGCTGCCGGCGGTGCGGCTCGCGGTCCACTCCGGCCTGGTCACCGACGCACCGACCGCCGACGTCGCCGTCGACTACACGCGGACGATGCTGCGCTCGGCCGACTTCGTCGGCGTCTCGGACAACTACCCGGCCGACACCACGCTGTGCGTCTCGCCGGAGGTGTACGAGGCGGCGACCCGCAGCGACGACGACGCGGCCGAGCTGACCGGGCGCTTCACCGCGCGCGAGGTGCGCAGCACCGCCGACCAGGTGGTGTGCGTGATCCTGGCCCCGCGCGTCGACCTGTCCGCCTTCGACGCCGAACTCCTCGCCCTCGCCCGCACGTTGAACGAACTCGACCCGCAGGGTCGCGGTCTCGCGCGGACGCTGCGAGGCAGCCTCGACACCGTGCTCGACACCCGCACCACGGGCCGGATCGACCCGGAGCGGCTGACCGAGGAGGAACGCGGCGAGCTGGAGCGCGAGTGGGGCCGACAGCTGGCCGAGAGCCCGTTCCCCTTCGCACCGGGCACCGGCACGCACCTGGTGTGGCCGCGGCCGACGGGCGCCGTGCCGTTCGACCTCCGGATCTCGCTGCGGGGCCCCACCCGGACCGTCAGGTCCGTCGCCCCGTCCGGTGCGGTGTGCCTGGTGGCGTACGTCGACGACGCCCGCAGCCTCTGGTCGGCCGGCCTCTTCCGCGGCCGGGGCGAGGTGCCGGCGCCCGCCGCGGTGCTCTGGCTGCACCGCGACGCGCCGCTGCCCGAGAACGTCCTGCTCACCCTCGGTCCCGAGAGGAGCGCACAGGTGCTCGCCCGGCCCGACGACGTGGCACGCGTCGCCGAACTCTTCGTCCGGGTCCGCCTGCGTCCCGTGCCGGCCTCCGCGCTGCGCCCGCTCATCCACGAGCGGGACTGGGAGCGGGCGCGGGAGCGGACCGTCCGCCTCGCGGGCGCGGCGCTGCGGGCCGAGGGCATCCTGCTCCTGACGGGCAACGCGCGGGGCCGGGCGATGGCGGAGGCGCTGCGGCTGCACGTGCCGGGACCCGACGCGTACGTGAGCGTGCCGCTCACCCGCCGTCGCCCGGACCACGGCTCCCGCCCGTCCGTCGTCGTCGACGGCACCGCCTGGGTCGTGGCGCGCGACACCGACGAGCGCGCACCGCTGCCCGCCACCGGCTTTCCCGGCCTGCGCTCCCGCTGACGCCTCGCGCCGGGAGCCCCGCGCCCGCTGCCGCCTCACACCGGGAGCCCCGCGGTCGCGCCCGCGGCCGCCGCGACGCCGCCAGGTCAGCCGGCGGTGTGCGGCGAGACCGGCCGCTCGAAGAAGGTCTCCAGGACGACCGTCGCCTGGGTCCCGCTGACGCCGTCGATCGCGTAGATCCGGCGCAGCACGTCCTGGAGCTGCTCGGTGGTGGTGGTCCTGACCTTCACCAGCACGGTGGCGCTGCCGGCGATGACATGGGCCTCCAGGACCTCGGGCAGGGCGGCGAAGTCGGCGGCCGAATCGCCCATCCAGGCCGTCGAGTCGACCATCACGTACGCCAGGACGCCGCCTCCCACCGCGGCCGGGTCCACCTCCACCGTGGTGCGCCGGATGACTCCGCGCTCGCGCAGCTTGCGCACGCGCTCGTGCGCCGCGCCGGCCGACAGGCCGACGGCCCGGCCGAGCGCGGCGTAGGACTGGGTGGCGTCCTGCTGGAGCAGCGCCAGCAGGCTCCGGTCTATGTGATCCACGACTCTCCGTTCGGAACGACCTTGCGAGGACCATAGCTCATCTTGCAGTCTCGGCCTTGCGCCGAAGGAAATTCGGCTCATCGCCGTGGGAGGGGACCCCATGACCACCAGTCAACGCACTGAGATGTACGAGAAGTTCGACGAGCGCTTCCGCACCGGCCGGTGCATGTACGGCGACGACCGGCTCGAGGTGCTGTACACCGGCTGCCGCTGGGCCGAGGGACCGGTCTACGTCCCCGCCTGGCGCCAGCTCGTCTGGAGCGACATCCCCAACGACCGCATGCTGCGCTGGGACGAGGAGACCGGCGCCGTGAGCGTCTTCCGGCGCGAGGCGGGACACACCAACGGCAACACCCTCGACCGCGAAGGCCGGCTGATCACCTGTGAGCAGGGCAACCGCCGGGTGACGCGGACCGAACACGACGGCACGATCACGGTCCTCGCCGACCGCTGGCAGGGCAGACGGCTCAACAGCCCGAACGACGCGGCCGTGAAGTCGGACGGCTCCGTCTGGTTCTCCGACCCGGACTTCGGCATCACCAGCGACTACGAGGGACACCGCGCCCCGAGCGAGATCGGCGCCAACAACGTCTACCGCGTCGACCCGGTCACCGGAGAGGTGCGGCTCGTCGCCGACTGCTTCGAGGCGCCGAACGGCCTGGTCTTCTCCGCCGACGAACGGCAGCTCTACGTCTCCGACACCCGGGCCGGCTGCGTCCGCGTCTTCGAGGTCCGAGATGACGGCACCCTCTCCGACGGCAAGGTCTTCGCCGAGGCCGCCGGCCGTGAGAACGCCCGCTTCGACAATCTGCGCTTCGACGACGACGGCCGGCTGTGGGTGGCCGCCATGCTCGACGGCGTGCACTGCTACGACCCCGACGGCACCCTCCTCGGACGCCTCGTCGTCCCGGAGGCCGTGGCCAACATCTCCTGGGGCGGCGCCAAGCGCAACCGCCTCTTCATCGCCGCCGAGACCAGCCTTTACTCCGTGGTCATGTCCGTCACTGGCACCCACCCGACCGGCCCCGGCCACCGCCCCTGGGCGACCGCCGGCTGACCGCCGCGCCCGGGCCCGGACCGCGTGGCCGGGCTCACGGGCTTCCGGAGCAACGCGCTGGCGGCCCGGCCCAGCCCGTCCCGGCCCGGGGCGGAGGCCGGGACGGCCGGTTCGTACGGGCGAGGGGCACCGGATCCCGGGCGGGATCCGGTGCCCCTGGAACACCCCGGCGTCACCCGGCGTCAGGTGCTGCCGGTGGCGCCGGTCGTTCTGGTGTGCCGGAGCACGGCCGCGGCGGCCAGGGCGACCACCGCCGCCGAACTCAGCACCGCCAGGGCCTGCGCCCAGGCGAAGCGCGAGCCCAGACTGCTGGTCAGGACGTCGACGGTGCGGGCGCCCGCCATCACATGGAGCCCGATGAGGCCGACGGCGACCGCCGCGGCGGCCGTCCAGGCGGTCACGCTGTCCCGTACCGCCAGCCAGATCGCGGCCAGCAGGCAGAACACGGTCACGACGACGGACACCATCGCGGCGCTGCCGCCCGAGCGCAGGCCGTCCACGTCGGTCGGGAGGTGGATGAGGCCGCAGGCGAACAGCGCCGCGGCCGCCGGCCAGCGCAGCACCGACCGCAGCGCGGGCGACGGCGTATGACTGCCGGGACCGGCGGCCAGCGCGTGGTCCAGCGGCGACTTCGCCGACTTCAGGGCTCCGCGGACCCGCTTCGAGGTGCCCGCCACGCGGGAGGTGGTCTTTGGGTCCGCCGGGGCGGCGGCGGCCGCCCGCGCCGGCTCGGCGTCTCCGGTGCCGGCCGGGGCGCGCCAGCTGCTGGCGTCGGCGCCGATGATGTTCACCAGCTCGACGATGTCCTCGATCGGCCGGCCCACGGCCGCGGCCCGCAGGGTCGTCTCGGCCTGGTGGAGGTCGTAGCCCGACTCGTTGAGCAGGACCACCAGCTGCCGCACCTCGTCCAGGGGCCGGGAGACGGCGGCGGCGCGGAGCGCCACGTCGGCGGGGCTGGACAGCTCGCCGGACTCCTTGAGCCGGGCGACCAGCGCGGCGACCTCGGTGACGGGACGCTCGGTCGCCGCCGTCCACAGCAGGGTGCGGATCGCCTCGTCGCCGTCCTCTTCGCGCTGCGGGCGCTCCAGGTCCTCCGGGTCCTCCGGATTCCCGGGATTCTCCGGTGCGTCCGTCGCCTCCGCCGCGGCCGCCGCGGCCGGCTCCTCCGCGGCCCGGGCGGCGGCCGCCGCATCGGGAGCGTCCGAGACCTCGGGTGTTTCCGCGGCCTCGGGTGCGACCGCGGTTGCCGGTGCCTTCGCCGCGACGGGTGCGTCCGTGGTCTCCGGTGCCTCCGCCGCGACCGGTGCGACCGGTGCGGCGGCCGGGTCCTCCCGTGCGTCCGGTGTCTCGCGGGCGTCCGGGGATATGGCCCGCGCCGCCGCCGCGGGCGGAGGAGCGGGAGCAGCCGGGGCCAGGGGTGGAGCGTCGGGTGCCGCGGGTGTGGCCGATGCCGCGTTCGGCTCCGGAGGGCGGGGCGGAACGGGCGGGAGGGGAGGAGTGGCCTGGTGGGAGTGCTCGTTGTCGAAGAGGTCCGGGGTCATGGTGGTGCTCCGTTCGTGGACGCCCCGGTGAGGACGTCCACCGTGACTGGCTCGTAAGCGTCGAGAAACACGTACGTGAGCACCACTAGTACGCATTTCCTGACGTTGCGCCATCCGGGATCGCCCGTAATGGGCCGACGGAGCGACCAAATTCACGTGATCTGGGCGGCCGCCCACTCGGCCCACTCCCGGCGCATGGCGTTGAAGCGCAGCCCGTACTCCAGGGCGATGCGGCCGTGCACGGAGAGGTCGTCGTCGCCCCAGTCGATGGACTCCATGAGCCGGACCAGCTCCTGGTGCTCCCGCTCGGACATCTCGGCGAGGCCGGTCAGATAGGCGCGCCCCTGCTCCGGCGGCAGGACGCCGAGGAAGAAGACGCGCAGCAGGATGTCGCTGCGGACGTTGCGCTGGGGAGCCGTCCCGGTCAGCCACTGGCGCAGTTCGGCGAGGCCCTCGTCCGTCAGGGCGTACTCCTTGCGGCCGCGAGGACCTTCGGCCGAGACCGTGATGAGGCCGGCGCC
Source organism: Streptomyces sp. NPDC053493 (assembly GCF_044544825.1). NCBI lineage: Bacteria > Bacillati > Actinomycetota > Actinomycetes > Kitasatosporales > Streptomycetaceae > Streptomyces > Streptomyces sp. NPDC053493. Next base: position 257,245 of record NZ_JBITXS010000002.1, on the reverse strand, counting down.
CGCCAGCTTGGTGAGCTCGGTGTAGATCTGGCTCTGGGTCGCCGGCCAGACGTTGGCCAAGGACGTCTCGAACCGTTTCAGCAGGTCGTAGCCGCTGGCGGGGCGCTCCGAGAGCAGTCCGAGAAGTGCGTGTCTGAGGCTCATGCGCCCACCTTACCCCTCACGTTCCACCAGCGACATGTCAGAGATGACATTCCAATGTTGACAGGTCGAGTGGCGACCTTCTACTTTTGACATGTCCGACCAGGGACAACGACTCAGGTCCGGCTCAGGACCGACGAAACGGGGAGAACATGTCCTACCTGCGCACCTTCCTGCCGTGGATCGTCTTCGCGGTGCTGCCGTCAGCCGACTGGCAGTGGGCGGCGCTGGCCGCCCTCGCGGTCGCCGCGGCGATCGTCGCCGGGCAGCTGCGCTCCGGCGTCGGCCTCGACGCCCTCGTCATCGAACTGGGCTCGGCGGTCTTCTTCGCCGCCCTGGCCGCCGTCGCCTTCGCCGACCACGACTCGCCGGTGCACACCTACTCGCCCGCCCTGTCCTGCGCCACCCTCGGCCTGATCGCCGGGATCTCCCTGGCCGTCGGACGGCCCTTCACCGCGGGCATCGCCAAGCGCACCACACCGCGTGAGGTGTGGTCGCTCAAGCCGTTCGTCCGCACCAACGTCGTCGTCACCGCCGTCTGGACCGCCGCCTTCGTGCTGACCGCCGCCGCGCTCGCGTGGCTGGAGCACGCCGGGCAGGCCCACTCCGTCCAGGCCACGGCCGTCCAGATCGCCGGCTTCGCCGTCCCGATGCTGTTCACCGTCCGCTACGTCGCCCATGTGCAGGCCAAGGCCGCCGGCCAGGCCGCGGGCGCCACCGGGCAGGCGACCCGATGACCGCCGCCCACCTCGCGGGCAACTACGCCCCGGTCACCGAGGAACTGACCGCGCTCGACCTCACCGTCACCGGCGCCCTGCCGCGCGAGCTGACCGGCTGGTACCTGCGCAACGGCCCCAACCCGGCCGACGCCGCCTCCGCCCACTGGTTCTTCGGCGACGGCATGGTCCACGGAGTCCGCCTGGAGGGCGGCCGGGCCGTCTCCTACCGCAACCGCTGGGTCCGCACCACCCGCTTCACCGACGGCGCCCGCCCGTACGACGAGCAGGGCCGTCGCGACCTCACCGCCGGCCCCGCCAACACCCATGTCGTCCGCCACGCGGGCCGCACGCTCGCGCTGGTCGAGACGGCCCTCCCGTACGAACTCACCCGCGACCTCGACACCGTGGGGCCGTACGACTTCGACGGCCGGCTCGGCACCGCCATGACCGCCCACCCGAAGACCTGCCCCACCACCGGTGAACTGCACTTCTTCGGCTACGGGATGGTCGAGCCCACCCGCCTCACCTACCACCGGGCCGACGCCGCCGGCGATCTCGTCCTCAGCCGGCCCGTCGACGTCCCCGCCGCGACCATGCTGCACGACTTCGCGCTGACCGCCCGGCACGTCGTCTTCATGGACCTCCCGGTCGTCTTCGACCTCGAACTCGCCGTGCGCGGCGGGACGATGCCGTACGCCTGGGACGACGGCCACGGGGCGCGGCTCGGCCTCCTGCGCCGCGACGACCCGTACGGCGAGGTCCGCTGGTTCGACATCGACCCGTGCTACGTCTTCCACGTGCTCAACGCGCACGACGCGCCGGACGGCACCGTCGTCCTGTACGTGATGCGCTATCAGGAGATGTACCGGCGCACCGGCGAGCGCACGAAGGCCGGTTCCGGCACCGGGTCCGCGTCCGGGTCCGGGTCCGGGGCGGTGGCCGGTTCCGGTGCGTCGGGCGGGCGGGCCGTCCTGTGGCGGTGGACCGTCGACCCGGCCTCCGGCACCGTCCGCGAGGAGCAGATCGACGACCGGGCAGGAGAGTTCCCGCGCATCGACGACCGGCTCACCGGCCTCGACTCCCCGTACGGTCATGTCGCCTGCGGCAGCTCGCTGGTCCGCTACGACCTCGCCACCGGCGCGTCCGCCGCCCATGACTTCGGCCCGGGCCGCACGCCCGGCGAGGCCGCGTTCGCTCCCGCCGACGACACGCCCGGCGGTCCCGGCTGGCTCCTGACGTACGTCCACGACGCCGCCATCGACCGCAGCGACCTGGTCGTCCTGGACGCCGACGACCTCGGCGCGCCGCCCGTGGCGACCGTCCACCTGCCGGCCCGCGTCCCGTTCGGCTTCCACGGCAACTGGCTCGCCGACCGGGAATGAGCCCGCCGGCTGCCCGACTGCCCGCATTCCCGGCGCGCCGGCGGGCACGTCCGGCGACGGCGACGGCCGTCCCCGTTGCGGCGCCGCATGGGGGGTGGGGATGCGGCGCCGCCCACAGCGATCATGGCGTGATCATGGCGCCCGGGCCATCCGGAGGGCGGCGCTCACGGATACGTAATCAACGCACACGTGTTCGTCAACGCATACGTGTCCCGTCGGCGGCCGTCGCCAGGGCGTGCGCCAGCTGCTGCCGCGAATGCACGCCGGTCTTCTGCAAGGCGCGGGCCACGTGCTGCTCGACGGTGCGCGGCGAGAGGTGGAGCGTGACCGCTATCTCGCGGTTGGACATGCCCGCGGCCGCGAGCTCGGCGACCTCCGCCTCGCGCGGCGACAGGACGTCGCCGTAGCGGGGCCGGCCGGGCGGACGGCGGTCCGCGGGAGCCTGGTGACTGCGCAGACGGGCCCGGGTGCGGGCGGCGTCCCAGGTGGCGCCGAGCGCGTCGAAGACGGCGGCGCAGTCGGCGAGCACGGCCGTGGCCCGGCTCTCGTCGGCGCCGTCCACGGCGAGGGCGGTGCGCGCGGCGTCGGCCGCGGTGAGCGCCGCGTGGTACGGCCGCGGCAGCGCCCGGTACGCGGCGGCACTCCGCTCGTAGCAGGCGGCGGCCTCGTCCGTACGCCCGGTGTGCTCGGCGAGCACACCGCGCGTCCACACCAGCGCGGCCTCCGCCGACGGCGCGTCGCGGCCCCGGAGACCCGCGGCGAACTCGCCGGTCATCGCGGTCGCGGCGGCCACGTCACCGGCCCGCAGCGTCGCCTCCACCGCCCACGGCGCGAGTTCCGCGCCCCAGGCCCAGATGCCCTTGGCGCTCAGCCGCCGCCACGCCGCGGCGGCCTCGGCCGCCGCTCCGGCGAGGTCGTCGTGGGCGAGCGCCAGCCTGATCAGGGCCCCGGACATGGTCGCGCAGACCGGCACCGGCCCGGTGTCCAGATCGGCCGCCTCCGGCCCGCTCAGATGCGCGGCCGCGTCGCCCCATTCGCCGCGCGACAGCGCCAGCAGACCGAGCACCATACGGGCGTCGGAGACGAGATACGGCATGGTGCCGGCCTCGCCGGCGAACGCGCGGGCCCGGTCGGCGAGCCCGGCCCACTCGCCGGTCGCCCAGTCCAGGACGAGCGTGCAGCCGCGGCCGGTCCGCTCGGCGTAGGCGGCGCCGTTGCGCGCGGCCAGCGCGACACCCTCGGCGAGCAGCGCCCGCGACCGGTCGTAGTGGCCGAGCCAGACCGCCGCGTCCGCCGCGTTGCACAGGCCCCGGGCGGTCTGCTGCCGGCAGCCGACGAGCTCGCTGTCGCGGGGCAGCCGGTCGATCAGGGCCCAGGCGGCCGGGTCGCCGATGTTCAGCAGGACGCTCACCCGGTTCGCGGCGACGGCGGCCTGCACGACCGGATCGCCCGAGGCGTCCGCGACGGTCACCGCGCGCTCGATCCAGGCCACGTTCTCGGCGAAGGCCGGCCCGGGACCGTACGGCATCGCCAGCGCCGACATCGCCCGCGCCAGCGGCACCGGACGCTCCTTCAGCTCCTCCACCGCCCGGGCCAGCTCGTCGCGGCCCTCGATCACCTGGCCCATCTGATTGCACAGCAACAGACCGAGGTCGAGCCGGATCTCGCCGCGCACGGCGGGCGGCAGCCCGGGATCGGCCACGATGTGCCGGAGCACCCGCACCGTCTCGTCGGACCGCAGGCCCACCACGGCGCAGCGGGCCAGCGGCACGGCGAGCCGCGACCGGGCGGCCTCCGGGACCGGCCCGCCGGCCAGGGCCGACTCCAGCAGGCGCGCGGCGCGCTGCTGCTCGCCGGCGTCCTCGTACCGCTGCGCGGCGCGCTCGACGGCCTGCAGCCAGCCCCGCTCGTCGCCGCCGGCGCGGCGGTGCCCGGCCACGCGCTCCCACGGGACGACCGGGCGCCCGGCCAGCAGCCGCGCCGCCCGCCGGTGCAGCGCCTCCAGGACCGGGGCGCCCGCCGCCCCGCGGACCGCCGCGGCGGCCAGCGGTGACGCGAAGCCGTACCGGCCCTCGCCTCGCTCCTCGAGGGCGGCGGCGCGCAGCGCGGCGACCAGCGCGTCCGTCGCGGCCCGACCGGCGAGCCCGGCCACGGCGGCCAGGTCGCGGGACGACGCCGCCTCGTCGAGGACCGCCGCGGCGTGCACGACCGGCCGGTGCTCCGCGGGCACGGCGGCGGTGCGCCGCAGCACCAGCGCGGCGAGCCGGGGCGGCGTGCCGAGCCGGTCGAGGTCGGCGGGTCCCAGGGCCGGGCGGCCGTTCGCCGAGGAGCCGGAGGTGCCCGAGGCGTCGGAGGTGCCCGAGGCGTCGGACGCGTCGGCGGCCAGCAGGTCGAGCAGGTCGGCGACGGTCTGCGCGACTCCGCCGGAGGCCCGGTGCAGGGCCTCGGCGAGCCCCGGGGCACACCGCTCCGCGCCGAGCGCGGCCTCGGCCGCCCGGCGGACGGCGGCGACGTCGAGCGGACCGACGACATGCCGTACGACGGACAGGGCGGCCGGGAACTCGGTGCCGGGTCCCAGCACGAGCCCCGGCTCGGCGAGCTCCTCGGGCCGGTAGCTGAGGACACAGGCGAGGCGGGCCGGCGGGTCGGCGAGCAGCGCGCGCAGCGCGGCCGCCTCCTCGGCCGTCGCCCGGTGCACGTCCTCCATCATCAGGGCCACAGGGCGGGCCGGTTCGGCGAGCGGCTGGTCCGGGACGCGACGGCGCGCGGGCTCGGGCAGCGCGGCGGCGAGCCGGCGGAGCAGCCGGCTCTTGCCGGTGCCCGCGGCGCCCTCGACGAGCAGCAGCACCGGCCGGCCGGGACCGGCCGGGGCGAGGCTCGCCGACAGCCGCGCGAGCAGCCGTGCCTCGGCCTCGTCCGCCACTTCGACGGTGTCCGGCACGATCGTCACCCCGTCCCCAGACGCGTCACCGCGTTCTTTGCGTATCCGTACTCAGTCTGCCCTGATTGCCGCGTGCCCCGGTCGGTGGGCACCGTGGTACCCGTCAGGCCGCCTCGTCCTCCCGACCGGCAGGCCCGTCGCCGACCCGCGTCGGCTGCCAGGCAGGAGTCCGGCGTTGAGAAACGTGACCTTCCCGAGCCCCGCATGGGCGTCACCCGGCGTGCTGCCGTGCGCGGCACCCGGTGCGTTCCCCGGCATGTTTCCCGGCGCGGACGTGACGCCCCGGCCCGTACGCCCGCGCGAGGCGATCTCTCCCCACGACGGACGGGTCCTGGCCGTGGCCGTCTTCCCGGCCTGTCCGCGCACGGTACCCCGCCTGCGCCGGCTGGCACAGGCCCTGGCGGACGCCCACCGGCTCTGCGAGGCGGCGCGGGACGCGCTCGCCCTCACCGTCAGCGAACTCGCGACCAACGTCGTCCTGCACAGCGGCAGCCCTGACCTGCAGGTGACCATCGAGGCGGACGACGCCTCGCTGACCGTCTCCGTCCGCGACCGAGGCCGCTGGCGGGACCGGCCGGCGCCGCGCTGCGAGGCCGCGGACATGGACGCCGACTTCGGGCGCGGGCTCGCGCTGGTCGACGCGTACGCGGTGGAGCGGGCGGTGCTGCGTACGGCGGAGGGCACGGTCGTGCGCGTGGTGATCGCCCTCTGAGCGCGGCCGGGCAGCGGGGCCCGGCCCGGGCCCGAGGGCGATCAGCGTCCCGTCACGCGTGGACGAGGTCCGGGAGCACCGCGCGGAGGCGAGGAGCCGGGATGGTGCCCTCGCGCACGAGCACCGGCACCGGGCCGGTGACGTCCACGATCGAGGACGACAGGACACCCGGCGTCCGGCCGTCGTCGAGGTAGACGGAGGCGGAGTCGCCCAGCATGCGGTGCGCGTCCGCGCACTCCTGCGGCGAGGGATGGTCGGTCAGATTGGCGCTGGACACGGCCAGCGGGCCCGTCGCGGCGAGCAGGTCGAGCGTGAGCGGGTGGTCCGGCATCCGCACCGCGACCGTGCCGCCCGTCTCGCCGAGGTCCCAGTCCAGCGAGGCGCGGTGCCGCACCACGAGGGTGAGCCCGCCCGGCCAGAACGCCTCGATCAGCGCGCGGCCGGCGTCGGGAAGCGCGTCCGTCAGCTCGCCGAGCGCCCGCGGGGAGTCCACGAGCACGGGCGAGGGCTTGTGGCGGCCGCGGCCCTTCGCCGCGAGCAGTGCGGCGACGGCCGCAGGGGAGAAGGCGTCGGCCCCGAGACCGTAGACCGTGTCCGTCGGCAGGACGACGAGGCGCCCCTGCCGTACGGCCTCGGCCGCCGCCGTCACGCCGGCGGCCCGCTCCTCGGGGTCCGAACAGTCGAAACGTGTGCTCATGCGTTCGCGGTGTCCTGGTCCTCTTGCTTCGCCGGTTCCGGTCGGGCGGTGTCCGGCAGTTGCGGCAGCTCGCCGCGGGCGGTCACGATCCGGGCGCTGCCCTCGGTGAGGGTGTAGCTGACGCCGACGACGGCGATCTCACCGGAATCCGCCTGCTGCGAGAGCAGCCGGGAGCGGTCGAGCAGCAGGTCCACGGTGTGCCTTATGTGCTCGTCGATGATGTCGCCGTCGGCCGTCAGACCCGCGGCCCGGGCCGCCAGGATGCTCGGGGTGACCCGCTCGACCACGTCACGGACGAAGCCGCCCGCCGTCGACCCGTACTCCACGGCCTCCCGCGCCGCCGCGACGGCGCCGCACGAGTCGTGCCCGAGCACGACGACCAGCCGCGCGCCGAGCACGCTCGTCGCGTACTCGACACTGCCCAGGACCTCCGGTCCCAGGACGTGACCGGCGGTGCGGACGACGAACAGGTCGCCGAGCCCCTGGTCGAAGATGATCTCGGCGGCCAGCCGGGAGTCCGAGCACCCGAGGATCACCGCGAAGGGATCCTGCCCGGGAGCGAGCTCGGAGCGGCGGGCCGCGTCCTGGTTGGGATGCTGGGGCGCGCCGGACACGAAGCGTGCGTTGCCGGCGAGCAGGGCGTCGAGTGCGGCCGTCGGAGAGCGTCGTGGCATGCCCCCACCATATGATCCCCACCCCACCCGCGCTCCGCCGACCCCCTAGTCCCGCATGCGTTCCGCGTCCTCCGGAACCCAGGGAAACGGGACGTCCGGCCATCGTGCGGAGGCCCACGCGTCGAGATCGACGGCGAGCACGGCGTCGACGAACACCTGCGGCGGCCGGTAGCCGTGGGCGGTGACGTAGTGCGTGATCAGGAACGGGGCGGCGTAGGCGATGCCCGGCTCGCCCGGGATCCGGATCTCGCCGTTGCCCTCCGGAGCGGCTTCCTCGGGACACAGGTCGCACGCGTGCGTCCCGAGGCAGACGTTCATCCACTGGATCTCCTGCACGGCCTTCAGCCGCTCCACGAACGCCGTGGGGACCGTCCCGGTCGGGTACGGCCGGCCGGCCTCCAGCCATCCGACGGCCAGGCGCGTGTACGCCGGGCGGTACCAGAGCGCGTAGAAGCCCGACGCGCGGTCGACGAACGCGTCCTCGTCCTGGTAGGCGTACGTGCTCAGATCCTCGGCGAACATCCGCCCATCATGACCACGGCGCGCTCCCGTTTCTATCGTCTATGTGCGTTGTTTCTAGAATGTGCGCATGGAGGACATCGACGCGATCGCCGTGCTGCAGGACCCCGTGCGGCGGCGCCTGTACGAGTACGTGGCGGGGCAGGGCCGTGAGGTCGGGCGGAACGAGGCGGCGGAGGCGGTCGGGGTGGCGCGCACGTTGGCGGCGCATCATCTGGACCGGCTGGCGGAGGCCGGGCTGCTCGAGACGGGCAGCAGGCGGCTGACCGGGCGGTCGGGGCCGGGGGCCGGGCGGCCCGCCAAGGTGTACACGCGGGCGCGGGCCGAGCGGTCGGTGTCGCTGCCCGCCCGCGACTACCGCACCGCCGCCGAGCTGCTCGCCGAGGCCGCCGAGGAGGCCGGTCTCGACGCCGGGCTGTACGCGGCCGCCCGCCGGCGCGGTGAGGCCCTGCGCGGCTCCGCGGCGCCCTGCGGCGGGCTCGGCGAGGCCATGGAGGCGCTGGCCGCCCGCGGTTACGAACCGCGCCTTGAAGGCGACGAGGGTGCGGAAGGGGCGGCGGCGGACGCTCCCGTCGTCCGGATGCGCAACTGTCCCTTCCATGCCGTCGCCGAGCGTTTCCCGCCGCTCGTCTGCGGCATGAACCTCGCCCTCCTGGAGGGCCTCCTCGGTGCCGACGGAGCCGTCCGCGCCCGCATTGACCCCCGGCCGGGGGAGTGCTGCGTCGTCGTCGAGACGGCTGAGAATTCTAAAAACAATGATCGTTGACATAGAAACGCGGCCCGTGCTGGGATAAGGCCATGACCCCAGCCGCGCCCGCCGCCCACCTCGCCCAGCTCAACGTCGCCACGCTCCGCCATCCCCTCGACGACCCGCGCACCGCGCCCTTCGTCGAGCTGCTCGAGCCCGTCAACGCCGCCGCCGACGGCGCGCCCGGCTTCGTGTGGCGGCTCGTGGGGGACGGGGCGGCCGACGCCACCGGCCTGCGCCCGGCGGGCGAGGACGTCATCGTCAACCTCTCGGTGTGGGAGACCCAGGAGGCCCTGTGGGACTTCGCGTACCGCAGCGGCCACCTGGAGGCCATGCGCCGCCGCCGCGAATGGTTCGCACGGCACGTCGAGGCGCACCTCGTCCTGTGGTGGGTCCCGGCCGGCCACCTCCCGACCGTCGACGAGGCCCTGGAGCGGCTGGCCCACCTCCGCGCCCACGGCCCGTCCCCGCGCGCCTTCACCTTCACGTCCTCCTACGGCGCCGCCGAGGCGGCGGCATCGTTGTAGCCCGCCGTACCCGCCCGCCCGTACGGCCGGTCGGGTTCCCACGCCCGCCTCATCCAGGCTCCTGGGAGGGCAGGGAGCTGCGGCGCCTGCAGCAGCTGATGGGCCCCCTCGCCCGCAACCTCGTGGCCTGCCTCGACGCGCTGAAGGAGGGCGACGAGCCCGCCGGCACCACGTCACACCACTCCCACGAGGACGGGCCCGACTCGCCACGGCTGGCCTACGACCACGCCTGCCTGCACATGTTCGTCGCGCGGCGCAGGGATCTGACGGAGGAGGAACGCCGACGGCAACGCGGATACGCGATCGAGGACCTGCGGTCCGCCCTCCTCGCCGAACCCGACAAGGTGGGAGCCAAGGAAGACCCGTGCTTCGCGGAGCTGCGGACGGACCCGCGCTTCCAGGAACTGGTCCGCCTGCCGACGGCCGCGGAGACGACCACGGGCACGGGCACCCCCGCGAACACGGACACGCCCACGAACCCGTAGGGCGATCCGCACTCCTTGGGACGGCGGCTAGGCGGTGAGGCGCTGGACCGCGACCAGGGCGGCGTCGTCGCCGAGATGCCCGCCCGCGTACGCCTGCAGGTCGGCCCGCAGGTGGTCGAGCAGGACCGGCGGCTCGTCCCGGGCCCAGGCGGTGAGCCGCTCGGCCAGCGGATAGAAGGCCCGCCGGTGGTCGCGGGCCTCCACCACGCCGTCCGTGTAGAGCAGGAGCACGTCGCCGACGCCGAACGGGAAGGTCTCCACGGTCACGTCGGGCGACAGCACGTCCGACAGGCCCAGCGGCGGCCTCGCGTCGGCCGCGTCGAGCGGGATCACCCGCCCGCGGCTCAGGAGCAGCGGCGGCGGATGCCCGCAGTTCACCAGCCGTACCACCGGCTCCTGGTCGGGGACGTCGAGCACGAGCGCCGTGACGAAGGCCTCGTACGCGTCACCGGCGGCCCCGGCGGCGTCGACGACCTCGCCGGTCTCGGGACCGGGGCCCTGTCCGCCCTCGGTCTCCTCCGCCGAGCCGACTCCCGCCTCCAGGTGGGCGACGAGGTCCGGCAGCTCCTGCTCGCGACCGGCCGTGACCCGGAAGGCGCCCAGGACCAGCGACGCCTCGCTGATCGCGTCGAGGCCCTTGCCCCGCGCGTCCCCGATCAGCAGCCGGGTGCCCGACGCCGTACGCGCCGCCGCGTACAGGTCGCCGCCCATCTGCGCCTCCTCCTCCGCCGCCAGGTAGACGGAGGAGATGCGCAGCGGCCCCGCTCGCTGCGGCAGCGGACGCAGGACGACGCTCTGGGCGGCGTGCGCGATGGAACGCAGGCGCGTGACCCGGTTCTCGTCCCGTACGCGCAGATGGGCGAAGAAGGTGGCGATGACCGAGATCAGGACCAGGGCGACGATCTGGTACGTGTGGTTGAGGTCGGTGACGCTCGTCCGCACGATCGCCACCACCGTCTGGGCGAGCACCGCGACCGCACCGACGAAGGCCGTCATCCGCGGCCCCGCGAACGACGCCGTCACCGCGGGCGCGGCGATCAGGAACGGCCCCAGATGGACCTCGGGCGGCGACAGGATGTCCACCACCGTGACCGCCGCGATCAGCGCGAACGGCGCGGCGAGCAGCAGCCGTCCGCCGCGCCGGGAAAGGCGCGGGACGAAGGCCCGCCGGCGGGGATCCATGGGAAAGGCATACCGCAGCTGCCGGACCGTGTCCTGTTGCTACGCCCCGCCCGCCCCGCCCGCCACCCGCGCCACGCGCCACACGTCCGCCCCCCCCCACACGCCCGCCGCTCCGGGACGCCCGACCCGTGACGTCACCAGCGGGCGATAAGCGGCGCGGACGTTTCCCGCCGCCGCCAGGCGCCGGTGAGACGGACGAGGCGGGCCGGGGCCGCGATGCTGCGCAGGGCCGCGATCCCGTCGGCCGTGACGTCGAAGGTCACGGCGCCGAGGACCCGGTCGCCCACGGCCCCGTCGTCGAGGACGAACAGGACGGCCGGGCCGCCGTTGACGACCGCGTAGTGCACCGCGGGCGAGCCGCCGGCGAGGCGACGCTTCGCGGGCGTGGGGGTGAACCCGGCCCGTACGACGGTGGCGACGCGTCGCGGAGTGTCGAACCGCAGCAGCTTCGCGGCCAGGCCTGCGCCGTCGGAGACCGCGGTCACGTCGTCGGTGAGCAGCGCCACCAGGCGTTCCGTACGGCCCGAGGAGGCGGCGGCGAGGAATTCCTCGACGATCCCGCGGGCGGAGGACGGGTCGACCTCGCCGCCGTCCCGGCGCGTGGCGGTGACGCGCCGCCGCGCCCGGTGGAGGTGCTGCTGGCTCGCCGACTCGCTGACGTCGAGGATCTCGGAGATCTCGGCATGGCTGTACGAGAACGCCTCCCGCAGCACGTACACGGCCCGCTCGACGGGAGACAGGCGCTCCATGAGCGTCAGCACCGCCAGGGAGACCGACTCGCGCTGCTCGAACGTGTCCGCCGGGCCGAGCATCGGATCGCCGTCGAGGAGCGGTTCGGGCAGCCAGGCGCCGGCGGCGCGTTCACGGCGGTACCGGGCCGAGCGGATCCGGTCGAGGCACAGGTTGGTGACCACCTTGGTCAGCCATGCCTCCGGCACCTCGATCCGCCGGCGGTCGGCGGCCTGCCAGTGCAGGAACGCGTCCTGCACGGCGTCCTCGGCGTCGGCGGCGGAGCCGAGCAGCCGGTACGCCAGCGAGGCCAGCCGGTTCCGGCCGGCCTCGAAGCGATCGGTGTCGAAGCGGTCGGTGTCGAAGCGGTCGTCGGTGACGGGGGAGTCGTCCACGGGGATCACGGTAGGCGGACCCCGGCCGGCCGCGCGACGGTCCTCTCCGCCGCCGCGGGCGGCACGGCGGCCAGGCGGTGCCTGCGCCGGGGCAGGCCGAAGGTCGGGTGCGAGGTGGACCACAGCGACAACCGGAGGATGCCCGCCTTGATCCGGGCGGCCTTCCGGCCGCCCACGTACGCCGGCTTCGGCCGCGCCTCGCCGTCGACCGTCTGGAGGATCCCGTCCCGCCTGCCGAGGCTGATGTGGTTGCCCACGTACTGCAGCTTGGTGCTCCGGATGGTGCGGCCCGTCAGGCGTGTCACGATCGAGGCCACGGCCCGCATACCGGTGTAGCCGGCCGAGGCGCAGGACATCGGCAGCGGCCTGCCGTCGTCGCCGAGGGCGTGGGCGCTGTCGCCGACGGCGTAGACGTCCGGGTGCGAGACCGACCGCATGGCGTGGTCGACGACGATCCGGCCCTGCTCGGTGACCTCGAGCCCGCCGGCGGCCGCGAGCGGGCCGACCGCGAAGCCGGCCGCCCACACGGTCGCGTCGGACTCCAGCGCGGTGCCGTCCTCGCACAGCACCCGGGCCGCCTCGACGGCTTCGACGCGGGTGTGCTCCCGGACGGTGACGCCGAGCCGGTCGCAGGCCCGGCGCAGGTGGCCGCGCGCGCCGGGCGAGAGGGCGGCGCCGAGCTCGCCGCGAGCGATCAGCGTCACCGAGAGGCCGGGCCGGGACTCGGCGATCTCGGTGGCGGTCTCGATGCCCGTCAGCCCGTCGCCGACGACGACCACCCTGCCGCCTTCGCCGGGTCCGGCCAGGCCGTCCAGGCGCTCGCGCAGGCGCCGCGCCGCCGGACGGCCGGCGACGTCGAAGGCATGCTCGGCCACGCCGGGCACACCCTGGTCGGCGACGTGGCTGCCGAGCGCGTAGACCAGCGTGTCGTACGCGAGCTCCTCGCCGGTTTCGCCGTTTTCGCCGGCCTCGCCGTCGCCGGCGGCGTCGGCCACCGCGACGACCCGGCGCTCCGGCGCGACCGCGGTGACCCGGGCCAGGCGCAGCCGCACGCCCGTCCCCGCGAACACGTCGGCGAGCCGCGGCGCCTCGATCTCCTGGCCCGCCGCGAGCTGGTGCAGCCGCAGCCGCTGGACGAAGTCCGGCTCGGCGTTGACCACGGTGATCTCGGCATCCTCCGGTGACAGCCGACGGGCCAGGGCCCCGGCCACGAAGGCCCCGGCATAGCCGGCGCCGAGGACGACGATGCGGTGCTTCATAGGACGCTCCCGTCGGTCGGTTCGCTTGCTTCCGATGACCTGAGCGGAGCAGCACCCCGATTCCTGACAGGAACCGCGTGTGACGTGCGTCACCGACCGGCGAGGCCGTCGCTTCCGTGAGCGCGGGCGAAGAGCACACCCGGCTCAGGTGCCGGGGAGGATGCGGCGCGTCTCGTAGGCCCACATCGCGATCTCGACCCGGTTGCGGGCGCCGAGTTTGGCCATCAGGCTCGCCAGATGCGTCTTCACCGTGCTGAGGCTGATGTGCAGCGTGTCGGCGATCTCGGTGTTGGTCAGGCCGCGAGCGACGGCGAGGAGCACCTGCTCCTCGCGGGCGGTGACGGGGGAGACCGGCTGGGCCGCGGGCCGGCCGGCGGGCAGGTCGGCGAAGGCCTGGAGCAGACGGACGGTGACGCTGGGCGCGATGAGCGCCTCACCGTCGGACGCCGACCGTACGGCCTGCGCCAGAAGGTCCGGCCCCGTGTCCTTGAGGAGGAATCCGCGGGCGCCGGCACGCAGCGCCCCGTAGACGTACTCGTCGAGGTCGAACGTGGTGATGACGACCACGGCCAGCGGGTCGGCGACGCCCGGGCCGGCGACCAGCCGGGTGGCCTCGAGACCGTCGAGTACGGGCATGCGGATGTCGAACAGGCAGACGTCGGGGCGCAGTTCGCGGGCCAGACGCACCGCTTCCCGCCCGTCGGCGGCCTCGCCGATCACCTCGATGCCGGACTGGGCGTTCAGCATGATCCGCAACCCGGTGCGGATGATCGTCTGGTCGTCAGCGACGAGGACGCGAATCGACACCGCTCTCGCTCCTCGCTCTCGGCAGTTCGGCTTCCACGTGCCAGCCCCGGTCGGTACCCGGGCCGGCTCGTAGTGTGCCGCCGAGCAGCGTCGCGCGCTCGCGCAGTCCGGTAAGTCCGTATCCGTCGCGACCCCGTCCGGTGCGCCGGCCGTCGTCGCGCACGCTCACCCGTACCGTGTGCCGATCCGCGGCGACCCGGACGACGAGCTCGGTCGCGTCGACCGCATGGCGCAGCGCGTTGGTCACCGACTCCTGCACGATCCGGTAGACGGCCGCGTCCACGGCCGGGGGCAGCGCGTCCACTTCGCCGTCGAGCCCCAGGTCGACCCTGAGGCGGCCACCCGGGGTGCGCACCAGGCGCTCCAGATCCGCGACTCCGGCCGGGGGCGCCAGCTCGGCGCCGACCCCGCGGTCGCGCAGCGCGGCGACCATGGCACGCATCTCCTCCAGCGTGCGCGCTCCTTCCTCCTCGACCCCTTCCAGCGCCTCGACGGCGGCGGACGGGTCGGCGTCCGCGAGCACCCGGCCCGCCTGGGCGATGATCACCATGGCCGACACGTGGTGGGCCACCGTGTCGTGCAGTTCCCGGGCGAGCTGCTCGCGCTCGCGGGAACGCACCTGCTCCACCTGCCGCTCGCGCGCGGTCACCCGGAACCGCACGGCGGCCCCGATCACGCCGGGCAGCAGCAGGAAGACGAGGCCCACGACGTTCTCGAGGACCGGCGTCTCGTCCGTGACGGAACACAGCACGCCGGCCGCGAGGATCACCGCGGTGCCCAGCACGATCTCGCGTCCCGATCCCCACCGCGGCAGCGCGTACACGAGCACGAGCACGACCGCGCCGACGTACAGGCCGACGGGCTCACGCGGTGCGGCGACGAGCGAGGCCACCGGAAGCAGGACCACCGCGCCGAACGCCAGCGTCACCGTCGCCAGCGGGCGGGTCCGGCGCCACAGGAGCAGCAGGCACAGCCATACGGCGACCACCACCGCCACCGGCCGCCACACGACGTCCTCACGCAAGGTGGCCTCCAGCGCCACCCCGGCAAGGCCCGCGGCGAGCAGCGCCCAGTCCCGCCACACCCGGGCGGGCGCGTCAGGCGGCCGGGGTTCGGTCCACAGGGTTCGCAGGTCGTCTCGGAACACGGTTCTCAGCCTAGGGACCGCGGCGTGCCGCGCATCGGCCGAAAGTACGGGTCGTCACTCCGCCCCGGGGCCGACGGATCCGCGGCCCGCGGGCCGATGCCGCGCAGCGCCGCGGCGACGAACCTCTGCATCGGCGGCCGTACACGGACGGCCGACGAGGTGGTTGGAGGAACCGATGCTCTCGAAAGCCCTGTTGCGCCTGGGCGGGGCCGCTGCCCGCCATCCCTGGCGGGTGGTCGCGGCATGGCTGATCGCCGCCACGCTCGCCGTCCTCGCCGCCGTCGCCTTCGGCGGGCGGACCGCGGACTCGATGACGGCTCCCGGACTGGACTCCGAACGGGCCGCGGAACTGATCGAGCGGGCGGGCACCGGCCAGGAGGGGATGACCGCCCAAGTGGTCGTCACTCCCCTCGACGACGGTGCGACGTTCTTCGCTGACGACGGCGCGCGCACCGCTCTCACGCGGCTGCGGGCCGAGGTGCTGCGGCTGCCGCACGTGCTCGGCACGAGCGACCCGGCGGGGGCGCTCGACGCGGGCGGGGACACCGCCGTGCGCGGCGGCCTGGTCTCGGCCGACGGGCGGATCGCGGTCGTCCGGGTGCAGTACCCCGACCAGAGCCGGCTGTCGGCCGAAGACCTCCACGCCCTCGTCGGTCTCGGCGACCGGATGCGCGCCGAACTGCCCCTGCGCATCGAGATGGGCGGGAACCTCTTCTACGTCTTCTCCGACCCCGACGGCGGCGCGAGCGAGCTGATCGGCCTCCTCGCCGCGGCCGCGATCCTGTTCCTGGCGTTCGGTTCGCTCGTCGCCGCCGCGCTGCCGATCGGCATGGCGGTCTTCGGGCTGACCGTCGGGGTCGCCACGATGACGCTGCTGGCGGGAGTGACGGAGGTTCCGACCTTCGCACCGGTCCTGGGCAGCATGGTGGGGCTCGGAGTGGGCATCGACTACGCGCTGTTCGTGCTCGCCAGGCACCGGGAGTACCTCGCGTGCGGGCTCGATCCGCAGGCGGCGGCCGGGCGGGCGGTGGCGACGGCGGGGCGGCCGGTGGTCTTCGCCGGCGGCACCGTCGTCGTGTCGATCCTCGGTCTGGCGGTCGCGAACGTGCCGTTCATGACGGTGGGCGGGCTCGCCGTCTCGATCGTCGTCCTGACGATGGTGCTCGCGTCGGTGACGCTGCTGCCGGCCTTCCTCGGCGCCGCGGGCCCGCGCCTGGCCCGGGGCGGCCGGATCGGCCGGGCCCTGCAGAGCAGGAAGCCGGGCAGGCTCGCACGGCGGCGCCACCCGGCGGCGGGCGCCGCCCACGCCACCGGGTGGCGTCGCTGGATCGGGCACGTCAACCGGCACCCGGTGCCGTACGCGGTCGGCGCGGCGGTACTGCTGCTGACCGCGACGCTGCCCGTGCTCGGCCTGCGGGTCGGCCTGCCCGACGACGGCTCACTGCCTCCCAGCCGTACCGAGCGCCGGGCCTACGACCTCGTCGCCGAGGGGTTCGGCCCGGGCACCAACGGTCCCCTCGTCATCGCCGCGGACCCCGCCGGCGATCCGGGAGTGATGGACCGACTCGCCGGGGCGGTCGCGGCGGATCCGGGCATCGCGTCCGTCGCGCCGACGCACCTCGACCGGGCCACCGGCATCGCGACCCTCGTGGTGTTCCCGACCACCAGCCCTCAGGACGAGGCCACGGCCGACACCGTCGCCCGGCTGCGCACCGACGTGCTGCCCACGGCGATCGGGCAGGGCCCGGCCAGGGCCCACGTCGGCGGCGCCGCCGCGAGCCTGTCCGACGTGGGCCGCCGCACCAGCGAGCGCCTGCCGCTGCTCGTCGCCGCCGTCCTGGCGATGTCGTTCCTGCTGCTGATGCTGGTCTTCCGCTCGGTCCTCGTACCGCTCAAGGCGGTCCTGCTGAACCTCCTGAGCATCGGCGCGGCCTACGGCATCATGGTCGCGGTCTTCCAGTGGGGCTGGGCAGGCGCACTCGTCGGGCTGGAAGCGACCGTGCCGATCGTGTCGTTCATCCCGATGTTCCTCTTCGCCATCCTCTTCGGCCTGTCGATGGACTACGAGGTGTTCCTCCTCTCCCGCGTACGCGAGGAGTACCAGCGCACCGGCGACAACGGCACGGCGATCGTCGAGGGCCTCTCGGGCACCGCCCGGATCATCACCTCGGCCGCGCTCATCATGGTGGCGGTCTTCCTGTCCTTCGCCGTCGCCGAGGACCCTTCCACCAAGATGTTCGGACTCGGCCTGGCCACCGCGATCTTCATCGACGCCACGGTCGTCCGCATGGTGCTGGTGCCGGCGACCATGACCCTCCTCGGCCGGACCAACTGGTGGCTTCCGACGTGGCTGGACCGGATCCTTCCCCGCGGCCCGCTCGGCACCGACGACACCGCCGCGGCCTCCCCGGGGAGCGGCCTCGCGCCCACGGCTGGCTGACCGTTCGACCCGTCGGCCGGAGTGAGTTGGGCGACACCCGGGGACTGCTGATCGGACGCGCGAACCGTTGTAGGCTCCGAAGGACGCCCTTGACCTGCAGAAGCAGGCAGGGAGCAGACGAAATCGGGAGTTTCTTCATGCTTCGCACCATGTTCAAGTCGAAGATCCATCGCGCCACCGTCACGCAGGCCGACCTGCACTACGTCGGCTCCGTCACCGTCGACGCCGAGCTGATGGAAGCCGCCGACCTGCTGCCCGGCGAGTTGGTGCACATCGTGGACATCGACAACGGGGCACGGCTGGAGACGTACGTCATCGAGGGCGAGCGCGGCTCGGGTGTCATCGGGATCAACGGGGCCGCCGCGCATCTCGTGCATCCCGGAGACCTGGTCATCCTCATCAGCTACGGCCAGATGACGAGCGAGGAGGCGCGTGGCTTCGTGCCGCGCGTCGTGCATGTCGACGCGGACAACCGCATCGTGGAGCTCGGCGGCGACGCGTCGGCGCCCGTGCCCGGGAGCGACACGGTGCGGCCGCCGCACGCCGTGCCCGCCGCCCGCGGCTGAGCCGGGTCCGCGCGAGCAGCCGAGGGAGAGCCGTACATGGCCGAGCTGACCATCCGCGACGACCGGGAGAAGGGACGCCTGGAGGCGTTCGACGACGGCGACTACGCCGGTGTCGTCGTCTACTTCACGCTGTCCGAGGAACCGCACGCGCTCGTGGCCGTGCACACGGTGGTCGAGGCGACGCACGAGGGCAAGGGCGTCGCCGGGTCGCTGGTGCGCGAGTTCTACCGGATGGCGGCCGCCGAAGGCGTTCCCGTCGTGCCGCTCTGCCCGTACGCGGCGAAGTGGGCCGAGCGGCATCCCGACGAGGCCCCGGTGCCCGCGGACGAGGTCGTCCGGGCGGCCAAGCGCCAGCTCAAGGCCACGCCCGAACTCTGGTGAACGCCGGTGGCCCGGGCGGGCCACCCGAATGAATGGGCACCGCGAGCGGGGGCAGACGGACCGGTAGACGCTGGAACGGACCTGTCCCCGCACATCGGAGTACCTCATGACACAGCCCCCGGTCCCGGACCCGCTGCCCACACCCGGGCCGCCCGCGCCCGGACCGCCGTCCCCGGTGCCCCCGCCGGTTCCGCCGCCCGGCCCCGTACCGTCGCCGCAGCCCACGCCCGTACCGGATCCGGAGCCCCAGCCGCAGCCCGGCCCCGCCGGACTGTGACGAGCTGACGAACCCGGCCGGCGATCGGCCCGAAACCCTTGTCACGCATCGTTGCGCGCCCCTACCGTGGGCGACTGCCGATGCGTTCGAGGGGGGCCCATGGCCGTACGCGGGACACGCGGAAAACACCGCCGGTACCAGCCGAGCCGGATCAACCGGGCCTCGCTCACCGTCACCGCCGGCGGCGCCGGCATGGCCCTGCCGCTGATCGGGGCCGGTACGGCGCAGGCCGCCTCGCTGGACGTCTGGGAGAAACTCGCGTCCTGCGAGTCCTCGTCGAACTGGCAGATCAACACCGGCAACGGCTACTTCGGCGGCCTGCAGTTCAGCCAGTCCACCTGGGAGCGTTACGGCGGGACGCACTTCGCTCCGCGTGCCGACCTCGCCTCCAAGGACCAGCAGATCGCCGTCGCCGAGCGCGTGCTCAAGGGCCAGGGCCCGGGCGCCTGGCCGGCCTGCGCGCCCCGCGCCGGGCTGGAACGGGGCGGCCCGGCGGCCGGTCCCGCGCCGCAGACCGAGCGCGTCCGGCCGCTCGCGCAGACCGCGTTACCGGCCCAGCGCAGCGCGCCCGCCACTCCCACGACCGTCCCGGCCGTCCGCGAGATGTACACCGTCACGCCGGGCGACTCGCTGTCGAAGATCGCCCGCGACGAGCACGTCCAGGGCGGCTGGAAGCGGCTCTACGAGCGCAACCGCCAGGTCGTCGGCGGGGATCCCGACCTCATCCACCCCGGTCAGCGCCTCACCCTGCGGATGGCCGCGCCCGCGGCCGCGCCTGAGGCCCCCGCCAAGACCCAGCCGAAAGCCCCGCCCAAGGCGCAGCCGAAAGCCGAGCCCAAGGCCCAGCCGAAGACTCAGCCCAAGGCGCAGCCGAAGCCCGCCACGAAGCCCGTCGCCAAGGCTCCGGCGTCCAGGCCGCCGGCCCCGCCCGCCAAGCAGGCGGCCGCGAGGCCCGCCGCCAAGCCGGCCGCCAGGCCCGCGCCGAGGCCCGCGCCCGCCGCCGACCGCTTCACCTCGCCCGTCGCCGACACCGACGTCGGCACCCGCTACCGCGTCCAGGGCTCCTCCTGGTCCAGCGGGTATCACACGGGCGTCGACTTCCCCGTGCCCACCGGCACCTCCGTACGGGCCGTGGCCTCCGGCCGGGTCGTCTCCGCCGGCTGGGGCGGCGCGTACGGCTACCAGATCGTCATCCGGCACGAGGACGGCCGCTACAGCCAGTACGCGCATCTGTCCGCCCTCACCGTGCGGGAGGGCCAGCGGGTCGGCGCCGGCCAGCGGATCGCCCGGTCAGGATCGACCGGCAACACTTCGGGGCCGCATCTCCACTTCGAGATGCGCACGGGTCCCGGGTACGGCTCCGACATCGATCCCCTGGCCTACCTCAGGGCCCGCGGCGTCTCGATCTGATCCCGGCGCCGCCGGCCCCGATCCCGTCGACGGTCCCGTCGCCGGTTCGGGCGCAGACCCCGACGCCGGTCCCGGACCCGCCGCCGGCCCTGACGCCGACGGCGTGTCCTCCGGCCGGGCCAGCCGGTCCAGCGTGAGCCGGATCAGGCCGCCCGCCGCCACCGCGCCGCAGATCAGGGCCGCGACGGCGCCGGCCGTCCCGTACCGGAAGGACTCGCCGAACAGGGTCAGGCCGACGGTCGCGGCGATCACCGGGTTGACCACCGTCACCGTGGCCAGCGGGGCGGCGAGCCCCGCGCCCCGGTACGACGCCTGCGAGAGCAGCAGCCCGGTGACCGCGAACGCCGAGAGCACCAGCAGGCTCGGCCACTGGGCGAGCGGAGCGCCCGGCGCGAAGTCCACGGCCACGGTCTTGGTGAAGACCGACGCGATCCCGAAGGCGATGCCGGCCGCCGCGGCGAGCACCACACCGCGCAGCACCGAGCGGCCCACCAGGCGGGCCAGCGCGAAGAGCACCGCCACCGCGCCGAACGCGACGAGCGCCAGCATTCGGCGGTCGTCCGACGCGAGCGACTGGCTCCCCGTGCCACCGGTCAGGCTGAGCAGCCCGGCCAGGCCCGCGGTCGCCATGCCCGCGCCCCACCAGGCGCCGCGCCCGGCCCGGCGGCTCCCGAACAGCGCCGCCATCGGCAGCGCGCACACGATCGTCAGGGCGCCCAGCGGCTGGACCAGGCTGAGCGGCCCGTACGCGAGCGCCGCCACGTGCAGGGCCGCGCCGAGGCCGGTCAGCAGCACGGCGCCCCACCACGCGGGCCGGCGCAGCGGCGCGTAGGTCGGCCCGGAGGCCGAGGCCGCGACCCGCTCCTGCACGATCGCCGCGGCCGCGTAGGCGACCGCCGAGACCAGCGACAGGAGCACGGACAGCACGAGGGGACTCATACCTCCACGATCTCTCTTCCGGGCGTTCACGTCGTCGTACCTGGGAACGCGATCTCCCGTACAGCGGACGGAGTACGAGCGCCCCGCGTACACCTCGGGATGTACGCCTCCGCAGGTCAGGACGGGCGGAACGCGACCTTTCCGGCGCCCGGGCCGGACCGGGCGGCACGGCCGAGGCCTCGCGGAGCCGCTCATTCCGAGCCGCCCGGCCGCCGGAGCGGTCCACATTGGCCCGTAGCGTGTGCTCCCGGGGCCGACGGGCCCCGGACCGCGACGTACGGAAGGACACCGGGTGGATCTCGTCGAGAGCGCACGGATCGGCGGCTTCTTCGCCCTGCGCACCACCGCTCCCGGCCACGGGACCCACGCGCCCCTCGCCCGTCTCTACGCCGGTCACGACGGCCCGCTCACCGCCCGCGTCGACCGGGTCGCCGCCCGCCTCGGCGCACCCGAACGCCGGGTCGGCGCCTCCGTCGCCCATCTCGGCCTCGCCGCCCGCCTGTGGTCCACCGCCCTCGGCCCGGCCGCGCTGCACGGCCGCTTCCCCGACCTCGCGCCCGACACGCTGCACTGGGACGGCGCGGTCAGCTCTCCCGACGACCTGTGGTGGTCGGGCACCGAGGGCCGCCCGGGCACGGTCGCCGAGCTGCGCGCCGCCGTCCACGAGGCCCACCTCGTCCCGCTGCACGCCGCCTTCGCCCGCGACGGCCGGATCTCCCCGCGCCTGCTGTGGGGCAACGCCGGCTCCGCGCTCGCCGGTGCGCTGCGCGAACTGACCCGCTGGGCCCGCGCCCACGACCGCCCGGAGGTCGCCGAACGCGCCGCCGCACTGGTCCAGGGCCTCTTCGACCACCCGGACCTCGCGCGTACGGTCCGCGGCTCCGCCCTGCGCCGTACCAGCTGCTGCCTCTACTATCGCTGCCCGTCCGGAGGCCTGTGCGGCGACTGTGTGTTCGACCACGCTCCCGGCAAGGGTTTGGAGCGGCGGCCTCCCGCTCCGTAAAGTTGCGTCTTTGGAAACGCCTTCGCAGAGGCGGCCAGTGGTGACGGCACGAGCGATCGAGGAACGACGAAGGCCATGACGGTGACTGAAGAGACCCAGGACTACGGGCCGGGCATCGACCCCGAGCGCCTGGCCGTCTGCCTGAGCGTGCTCGACGAGCTCGACAAGCTGGAGGTCGACCACCCGGACGCGATCGCCGTCCGGCGGGCCACCGCCGGCATCTACCGCACCGTGAAGCAGCGCCGCCGCCAGGAGCGCCGGGCCGCCAAGACCGCCCACGACAAGGCGGTCACCGAGGCCACCGCGACCGGCTCCGCCCAGCGCATCGACGACGAGACCGAGGGCATCCTGCCCTCCTCGGTCACCGAGGCCGGGAACATCGCCGGCATACTCCAGCGGCCCCGCTCCTGCTACGTCTGCAAGACGCGGTACGTCGAGGTCGACTACTTCTACCACCAGCTCTGCCAGCCCTGCGCCGCCGAGAACCGGGCCCGCCGCGAGGCCCGCGCCGACCTCACCGGCAAGCGCGCCCTGCTCACCGGCGGCCGGGCCAAGATCGGCATGTACATCGCGCTGCGGCTGCTCCGCGACGGCGCGCACACCACCGTCACCACCCGCTTCCCCAAGGACGCCATCCGCCGCTTCACGGCCATGGAGGACTCGGCGGACTGGCTGCACCGCCTGGAGGTCGTGGGCATCGACCTGCGCGACCCGGCCCAGGCCGTGGCGCTCGCCGACCAGGTCGCCGAGGCCGGCCCGCTCGACATCCTGGTCAACAACGCGACGCAGACCGTGCGCCGCCTGCCCTCCGCGTACGCCGCCCTGGTCGAGGGCGAGAACGCCCCGCTGCCCGCCGGCGAGCTCCCGCCGCACCACGTCATCGGCGCCTTCGACTCCGGCGCCGTCGGCGAGCTCGGCGGCCCGGCCGCGCTGCCCGCCGGCGTGAGCGGTCTGGACGCCCAGCAGGTCGCGGACCTCGCCCTGGTCGCCGGCAACGCGAGCATCGAGCGCCACCACGCGGGCACCGCCATCGACGCGGGCGGCCTGGTGCCGGACGTGGTCGACACCAACACCTGGGTGCAGACCATCGAGCAGATCTCGCCGGTGGAGCTGCTCGAGACCCAGCTGTGCAACTACACGGCGCCGTTCATCCTGATCAGCAAGCTGCGGCCGGCGATGGCCGAGGCGGCGGCGAAGGCCGCGAGCAAGCGCGCGTACGTCGTCAACGTCTCCGCGATGGAGGGCGTCTTCAGCCGCGGCTACAAGGGCGCCGGTCACCCGAACACCAACGCCGCCAAGGCCGCGATCAACATGGTGACGCGGACCAGCGCGGAGGAGATGTTCCAGACCGACGGCATCCTCATGACCTCCGTCGACACCGGCTGGATCACCGACGAGCGTCCGCACTTCGACAAGCTGCGACTCGCCGAGGAGGGCTTCCACGCCCCGCTCGACCTGGTCGACGGCGCGGCCCGCGTCTACGACCCGATCGTGCGCGGCGAGCAGGGCGAGGACCTGTACGGCGTCTTCATGAAGGACTACGCGCCGGGCAAGTGGTAGGCGGTCGCGGCCCGCGCGTTTGATCGATGATCGGGCGTTGAGCTGGGAAAACGGGCCGCGAACGAGCCAAGAACGGGCCGCGAACGCGCCACTGTCACTCGAACGCGTCACACTTTCGTGCCCCATAGAGCACTTGGGCGCTCATCTGGTTAGTCTGATGTCCACGGTCGGCCACCGGGGTTTCACCGAACCCTCACGGCCGGCCCGGGGACAGGCCTGCCACCAAGGCCGCGGTCCCGCCCGGAGAAACGGCGCCACCGCGACCGAACGGCCCCCTGTCCCCTTGAACGCGACACAAAGGAGTGCGCGGTGACACCAGAACTGACCCAGCAGGAACAGCCCCCGGCCGAACGGACCGAGCGGACGCGCCGGTCCGGAGAGCTGGGAAGCCTCGAAGTGTGGGCCCGCTCGGCCCCGATCCGACTCGCCGGCTACGAGGACGACCTCGCCGAGCCGCACATCCTGCCCGGAATCGACTGAGTCGCGACTGTCGCTTCGCCCCGTGCCCCCGGCCGTTCCCACGGTCCGGGGGCACGGGCGTGTCAAGGGGCGTGTCCACGGGCGGGGCGGGACCGGTTCGCGGGGCCGGGCCGGCGTGGCCGGCCGCAGGGCTCCCCCAGCGGTCCCGGTCAGCGGTCCGGTCAGCGGTCCCGCCCCACGGGCTCCCGCAGCCGGATCGGCGGCATGTACTCGCGCAGCAGCGTGCGGTGCCACCAGGCGCCGGTCGTGCGCAGCTCGCGCCAGGTGGTGTACCGGTAGCGGTAGAGCCGGGCCCGCACATGCGTGGGCGGCGCGTCCGGGAACGGGTTGTGGCGCAGCAGCCGCAGGGTGTCCCGGTCGCCGGTGAGCAGCCGCTCGACGAAGGGCCCGAACCAGTCGCGGGCGTAGCCGGGCGACAGGGCCGCGAACCACATCAGCCAGTCGAGCCGCAGATGGTACGGGGCGAACTGGCGCGGCAGCCGGCGCGGGTCGCCGGGCTTGCCCTTGAAGCCGTACTCCCGCCACACCGTGCCCGGCCGCGGGTCCGGGTCGTCGGTGCCCTCGATCGCGATCTCGTCGCGCACCCGGCCGACCGTGCCGAAGGCGCCGTAGGTGTTGACCAGGTGGAGCGGGTCGAAGGAGCGGTTCATGGCCTGGCGGCGGGAGAGCAGGTTGCGCACCGGCCGCCGGCTGAGGAAGAGGATCAGGGCGGTGGCGGCGCACACCACGACCACGTACCACAGCGGGGCCTCGGGCTGCGGATGGTCGTCGCCGGCGAGGAGGGAGCCGTCGACCGCGGAGAGGGCGAGGACGATGGTGATCCAGTTCAGCCAGGCGAAGTTCCCGGAGAGCACCAGCCACAGCTGGGTCACGACCATCAGCCCGGCGGCCGCGGTCGCGATCGGCTGCGGCGTGAAGAGGAGGACGGGCACCCCGAGCTGGACGGCGTGGTTGGCCGCGCACTCGGCCTTGTGCAGCGGCTTCGGGAGGTGGTGGAAGAACCAGCTCAGCGGTCCGGGCATGGGCTGGGTCTCGTGGTGGTGGTACAGGCAGGTCAGGTCGCGCCAGCAGCGATCACCGCGGATCTTGATGAGCCCGGCGCCGAACTCGACCCGGAACAGCAGCCAGCGCAGCAGGAACAGGACGAGGACCGGCGGCCCGGTGTCGTCGTTGCCGAGCAGGACGGCGAGGAAGCCGGTCTCCAGGAGCAGCGACTCCCAGCCGAAGGAGTACCAGGTCTGCCCCACGTTCACGATCGACAGGTACAGCGCCCAGAGCACCAGCCACAGCAGCATCGAGACCGGCAGCGGCACCGCGTCGCCCACACCGGCCGCCATCGCGAGGGCGAGGCCCGCGCCACCCCACGCGACGGCCGCGAAGAGGCCGTCGGAGTAGCGCCACTGGAAGAGGCTGGGCGCCCGGCGGGCCGGGACCAGGCGCACGTACTCCGGCACCGGGAGCATCCCGCGCGCGCCGATGAGCGCCCGGAACTGCAGGGCCGCCGAGAGGAACGCGACGAGGTAGAGCCCGGCGAGCCCGCGCTGGAAGACGATCCGGCTCAGCCAGTAGTCGGGTGCGGTGAACCACTCCATCCGGCGCGTCCGGTGGCGGAGCTCAGCGCTTCTCGTCCTCGTCCGCCGAGCGTTCGCCCTCCGCCTGGGACGGTGTGGTCCGCTGGGTCATCGGGTGGATCTGCCGCTTCTGCGCGGTGTCGAGGTCCTCGTCGAGGCGCTCGCCCTCGGCCTGCGAGGGACTGGTGTACTCGTCGTACTGACTCTCGTACTGGCTCATGGCCGCCTCCTCAAGGCGCGTACGGATGAGTACAGAAGGAGCGTAACTCTCATCGGCCCGCGACGAGACCCGCCAGCGCGCGGCCGAGGCGGCGGGCGTAGGCGAGCTGGAGGGCCCGGACGACCGGCCCGCCGAGCCGGGTGTACCAGGCCGCGGCCCGGCTGAAGGCGGTGACGGTGAACCACACCGAGCCGTCCTCGTGCAGGTGGACGAGGAAGGACTCCTCGCCGCGCTCCGGGTGCCCGGCGAGGGTGCCGTAGGCGAAGCCGCTCTCCGTCTCGGTGTGCGAGGTCCAGATGACCTGGCAGGGCGCGGTGAAGCGGACCGGGCCGAGGCCCAGCGACACCTCGAGCGTCACGCCGGGCTCGGCGCGCTCCGCCGCGCTCGTCACCCGGGCGCCGGTCGCGCGGTGCATCGCCCAGGTGGTGACGGCGGCGCCGGCGGCCGCGAAGGCGTCGGGGCCGTGGCCGACGCGGGCGGTGTGGTGCAGATGGTGGTAGCCGGCGGCGGGCAGCGGCCCGGTGCGGGTGGCGCCGACCTCGGGGTAGTTCGGCCCGGCGGCGGGCGAAGCGGCGGTGTGGTCCGAGAGGCTGCGGATGAGGCGGGTCATGCCGGGAGCTCCGTCCGGTGGGTGAGGGTGGTGGCGGTATGAGGGCGGGTGACGGCGCGCGGGTCGGTGGCGGTACGAGGGCCGGTGCCGGCGCGCGCGGCGGTGCCGGTCCGTCGGGTGGTGCCGGTGCCGGTGCTGCTGCCGGTGCCGGTGCCGGTGCCGGTGTGCGGGTCCGTGGCGGCGGGTGCGGTACGGGACGGGGCCGGGCCCTCGACCGGCGGCCGCAGGCGGTGCCAGGCGAGCAGCGAGCAGAGCGCGAAGCCGAGCGCGTTGCCGAGGCCGTGGGTGGCGGCCATCCACGTCAGGCTCGGGTGCGGCAGCCCGGTGGCCTCACCGAGCGCCCAGCTGAGCGCGAGCAGCATGGTGGCGACCAGGACCGCGGCCGAGGTCCCGAGCAGGGCACGGGTGACCGGGTCGGGCGCGGTGGTCCGCAGCTCGCGCCAGGTGGTGAGGGCGACCGCCCACATGCCCGCGGTGAGGACGAGGGCGCCGGCGAGTTCGGCCCAGTCGTCGACGAAGTAGCCGAGCAGGACGAGCAGGGTGCCGAGCGGGACGCTGAGTGCCGCGAAGCGGGTGGCCCGGCCGCCGGCCGTGCGGCAGACGAGTCCGGCCACCAGGGCCGCGGCGAAGCCGGCGAAGTGGAAGTGGGGCACGGTGAGGGCGAGGATGCCGAGCTCGAAGCCGAACAGCTCCTTTCCGGCGCGTTCGGCGACCAGGGCCAGGCCCGCGACGGCCGGCGTCACCAGGGCGGTGAGCACCGCGATCTCGGCCGGTGCCAGGGAACGGGTGAGGGCGAGGCGGGCGGGCGCGTGGAGCGCGAGCGCCAGGGTGGCGAGGGCGTAGACGCCGGCAAGCGCCACGGCGAGCGGTGTGGCGCGGGGCAGCCAGAGAGAGACCGCTCCGGGTACGGCGAGCAGCGGCCAGGCCCGGCGCAGCAGGCGCAGGCCGGCCGGTTCGGGGCCGCCGACGAGCCGCAGCCCCGCCGGGACGACGAGCGTCATTCCCAGCGTCACGATCAGTCCGACGAGCACGGACATGGCACGGGCACCCCCTGTTGAACGCGTTCAAGCTTTCGTCGGGACGAGCGTAGAGCCTTCCTTGAACACGTTCAAGGGCGGGGTGGCCGTCCGTTACGGCACCGGATGGACGCCCCCTGATTGCGGCCCTGCGGCCCCTGCGGCAGACATGAAGGGACGACCCGGGGCGAGAGGTGGGAGACCCAGTGCGCGACGCATCCGGACGATGGCCCTCCACGCGGACCGGTGCCTGCGCGATCGCCGCGCTGGTCACGGCCCTGCTGATCTCCGGCTGCGGCGCCGGCGACCGCGGCGAACCCGGCGCGGAGCGGACCGCCGCCGCGACCCCGGCCCGTGAGGTGCTGCTCCAGCCCGCCACCGACCAGGGCCCGGCCCCCTTCACGCCGTCCACCGCCCTGGAGGGCGCTCCCGCCGTGCGGGGCGCGCCCGCCGCCACCGGCGTCACCGGCGCCGCCCCGGCCGGCCGCTCGCTCACCGGCGCCACACCCGGCCTCTACGGCGGCACCCTCGCCGTCGCCAGCTGCAACGTCGAGCAGCAGATCAACTACCTCACCGCGGACCAGAACAAGGCCCGCGCCTTCGCCAAGGCCGCCGGCATCCCCGAGAACAACCTCGCCCCGTGGCTCCGCGGCCTCACCCCGGTCCTGCTGCGCGCCGACACCCGCGTCACCAGCCACGGCTTCCAGGACGGCGGCGCCACCGTCTTCCAGTCCGTCCTCCAGGCGGGCACCGCCGTCCTCGTCGACCACTACGGCACCCCGCGCGTCCGCTGCGCCTGCGGCAACCCGCTGCGCACGCCGGCCGCCGCGCCCGGCGCCGGCCACGCCGGACAGCCCTGGGCCGGCTACCGGCCGGACCGGGTCGTCGTCATCACCCCGACCGCGAACGTCGTCACCAAGCTCGTGATCGCCGACGCCGCCGGCAACAGCTGGATCGAGCGCAGGACCGGCAGCGGCGGCGACGGGGACCGCAGGCCCGACGTCCTGCCGCCGTGCGATCCCGCCACCTGCGACCTCGTGGCCGCACCGCCCGCGCCGCTGCCGGACGGCCCGGCGGACCAGCCGCCCACCGGTCCCGCCAGCCCCGCCCGGCCGCACGAGGTGGCCCCGCCCGCCGACCCGGCGCCCCGCGATCCCGTCAGCCCGCCCGCGCCGGACGACAGCGCCGGCGTGCCCCTCCCCGACGGCCCGGCACCCGAGGCCCCCGCCGTACCGGACGGACCCGACGGCCCCGCCGTACCCGAGACGCCCGCCGTACCGGACGGGCCCGGCGAGCAGGTCCCGGCGCCCGAACCGCCGCCCTCATTCGACGACCTGTTCCCCGGCGACACCGCGCCCCGGCAGCCCGAGACCTTCGAAGGCTGACCCTTCCCGTGCCCGCGCGGACGTTGTTGCCAAGCTGTGCCGATCTTTCCCCGTGCGCGCGCCCGGAGGTGCGCCTAGCGTGGCCCTCATGAACGCGGGCAGACGGGGCGGGGAAGCGGCCGGGCAGTGCCGCTGCGAGGCGGAAGCGGGCTGCTGCTTCCTGCACGAGTTCGGCCGGGAGTTCCGGATGGGCAGTTTCGACTGGGACCTGCTCACCGGCCGGATGACCATGGACGAGGGCGCCCTGGACGTCTTCGACATGGACCCGGCCGACTACGACGGCTTCCCCGCGACCCTCGGCGTGCGCGTCCTGCCCGACGAGAGCCGCCGCCTCGACACCCTGGTCGCCCAGGCGCTCAAGGACGGCAGCGAGCGCTACGGCGCGTACTTCCGCATCCGCACCCGCGCCGGCGTCCAGCGCTGGACCCACACCCAGGGCCTGGTCCGCCGCGACGAGGACGGCCGCCCCTGCCGTATCGTCGGCATCGTCCGCGACGCCTCCGAGGAGCTGACCGAGTCCGCGGCCCGGCTCGGCCTCGACGAAGGGCGCCGCCAGCGCACCAGCGTCGTCGAGGGCATGACCGCAGCCCTCGCCCACGCCGGCACCGTCCAGGACATCATCGACCTGCTCAACGACTCCCAGGGCATGGAGCACTTCGGCGCCGCCAGCCTCGTCATGGGCCTCCTGGAGGCCGGGCGGATCCATCTGGTGGCCGAAGGACCCGACGGCGCGTTCGTGCCCGGCACCCGCTTCACCCGGGTGGACGAGCCGTACCCGATGAGCGAGGTCGTCCGCACCCTGCGGCCCCGCTTCATCGAGTCGCCCGAGGACTTCGCCGCCTCCTACCCGGTCCTGTGGCCCCACATCAGCGGGCTCGGCATCACCTCAGCCGTGTATCTCCCGCTCATCGCCCAGGCCCGCCCGATCGGCGCCCTCGGCCTGCTCTACAGCGACCGCACCGGCTTCAGCGCCGACGAGCGCAACCTGCTCGTCGCGCTCGGCAGCTCCATCGCCCAGAGCCTCCAGCGCGCCATGCTGTACGAGCAGGAGCACGACCTCGCCGAGGGCCTCCAGCAGGCCATGCTGCCCCGCCGCATCCCCGACGTGCCCGGCGCCCAGATAGCCGTCCGCTACCGCTCCGCCCGGCTCGGCCGGGACGTCGGCGGCGACTGGTACGACATCATCCCGCTGCCCGGCGGCCGGGTCGGCGCGATCATCGGCGACGTCCAGGGCCACGACACGCACGCCGCCGCCGTCATGGGACAGCTGCGGATCGTGCTGCGCGCCTACGCCGCCGAGGGCCACACCCCGGCGACCGTCATGGCCCGCGCCTCCGTCTTCCTGCACGAGCTCGACACCGACCGCTTCGCCACCTGCACCTACGCGGAGACCGACCCGGCCACCGGCCTCGTCCAGATCGTCCGCGCCGGACACGTCGACCCGCTCGTCCGCCACCCCGACGGCAGCGCGCACCGCGTCCCCGTCGAAGGAGGCCTCCCGCTCGGCCTGTCCGCCGAGTTCGGCCGCCTCGACTACCCGGTCACCACCGTGGAGCTCGACCCGGGCCACACCCTCATGCTCTACACCGACGGTCTCGTCGAGAAGCCCGGCGCCGACCTCGACGAAGGGCTCGAATGGCTCTCCTCGCTGGTCAGACACGGACCCCGGGACCTCGGGCCGCTCGCCGACCACCTGTGCGAGGTCGTCGGCGACCGCGGCGGCGAGGACGACGTGGCGATCCTGCTGCTGCGCCGCGAGGGCGCCCACCCGCCGCAGCCCGGCGGCCGCCTCCAGCAGCACGTGGGCCAGAACGACCCCGAGGCGCTCAGCTCGGCCCGGCACATGATCCGCGCCGCCGTGCGCGCCTGGGGCGCGGCCGCCCGCTCCGACGAGATCGAGCTCGTCGCCGACGAACTCATGACCAACGCCCTGATGCACACCGACGGCGGCGCCGTCGTGACCCTGCGCATGCTGGCCGGACCCGAACGCCGCCTCCGCGTCGAGGTCGAGGACCGCTCCAGCGCGCTGCCGCGCCGCCGCGAGGCCGGCGAGTCCGGCGTCTCGGGCCGCGGCCTGCTGCTCGTGGACCGCATCTCCGACGTGTGGGGCGTCGAGCCGCGCGGCGGCGGCAAGTGCGTGTGGTGCGAGTTCGTCACCCGGGAGAGCGAGGAGGAGAAGGTGTACGAGCAGCTGGAGCACCACGAGGCCTACGAGGCCTACGAGGCGCTCGGCGGCTTCGAGGCGTACGAGAGGCGCCCCTGACGCGGTTGCGGCAGGGTGGGGACATGCCCGAGCTGCCCGAGGTCGAAGCCCTCCGAGACTTCCTCGACGACCGTCTCGTGGGCAAGGAGATCGCCCGCGTGCTGCCCGTCGCGATCAGCGTCCTCAAGACCTACGATCCGCCGCTCGGCGCGCTCGACGGCGCCCGGGTCACCGGCATCGCCCGGCACGGCAAGTTCCTCGACATCGCCACCGAGGGCCCGGCCGGCACCCTCCACCTGCTCGCGCACCTCGCCCGGGCCGGCTGGCTCCAGTGGAAGGACGTGCTGCCCTCCGGGCCGCCGCGGCCCGGCAAGGGCCCGCTGGCGCTGCGGGTCGCGCTCACCGGCGGCGACGGCTTCGACCTCACCGAGGCCGGCACCACCAAGCGCCTCGCCGTCCACCTCGTCCGCGCGCCCGAGGACGTGCCGGGCGTCGCCCGCCTCGGACCCGACCCGCTCGCCGACGACTTCGACCTCGCCGCCTTCACCGCCCTGCTCTCCGGCGAACGGCGCCAGCTCAAGGGCGCCCTGCGCGACCAGAGCCTCATCGCCGGCATCGGCAACGCCTACAGCGACGAGATCCTGCACGCCGCGAAGATGTCGCCGTTCAAACCCACCCAGAACCTCACACCCGACGAGACCGCCACCCTCTACACCGCTCTGCGCACCACCCTGGCCGAGGCCGTCGAACGCTCCCACGGCCTCGCCGCCGGCAAGCTGAAGGCCGAGAAGAAGAGCGGCCTGCGCGTCCACGGCCGCACCGGCGAACCCTGCCCGGTCTGCGGCGACACCATCCGCGAGGTCTCCTTCAGCGACTCCTCCCTCCAGTACTGCCCCACCTGCCAGACCGGCGGCAAACCGCTCGCCGACCGGCGCCTGTCGAAACTCCTCAAATAGACTCCGCCGCATGCTGCGCGTACTGGCCGTCGACGACGAGGCGCCGGCCCTCGGGGAACTGCTCTACCTGCTGCGGGCCGACCCGCGGGTCCGCAGCGCCGAGGGCGCGGGCGACGCCACCGAGGCACTGCGCAGGATCGGGCGCGCCCTCGAGGCCGGAGCCGGCGCCGGCCCGGGCGCGGACGGCGCCGGAGGCATCGACGTCGTCTTCCTCGACATCCACATGCCCGGCCTCGGCGGGCTCGAACTGGCCCGGCTGCTCGGCGGCTTCGCCCGCCCGCCGCTGATCGTGTTCGTCACCGCCCACGAGGGCTTCGCCGTCCAGGCCTTCGACCTGGAGGCCGTCGACTACGTGCTCAAGCCGGTGCGCCGCGAACGCCTCGCCGAGGCCGTCCGCCGCGTCCACGACCTGGTGCGGGCCGGCGCCCCGGCGGCCTCCTCCGCGCCCGCGCCCGTGCCGGCGCCCGCGCCCGCTCCCGAGCAGATCCCGGTCGAACTCGGCGGCGTCACCCGCTTCGTGTCCGTCGACGACATCGCCTACGTGGAGGCGCACGGCGACTACGCCCGCCTGCACACCGACCACGGCAGCCACCTCGTCCGCATCCCGCTGTCCACCCTGGAGGAGCGGTGGGCCGCCCGCGGCTTCGTCCGCATCCACCGCAGCCACCTCGTCGCCCTCGCCCGCATCGACGAACTCCGCCTCGACGCGGGCGCCACCTCCGTCCGCGTCGGCAGCACCGAACTCGCCGTCTCCCGACGCCACGCCCGCCACCTGCGCGACCTGCTGATGCGCCGCGCGGGCGGCTGACCGGCGACCCCTACCGGGCCGGGAGCCCGTCCGCGTACACTCCACGGGCCCACCAGCCCGTGAGAGAGCGGACGCCGATGTCCGAACACCACCCGCCCCACGCCTCCGGCCGGGGCGACCTCCGGCGCCGGCCCCGGCGCGAGACCGTCACCCACGCCTCGGCCGTGGCCGCCGCGGGCGTGCCCGGGCCGCGCCCGCACCACGCGCCCGCGCGTTCCGAGATCAGCGAGCAGACCACCCTCGGGCACACCTACGTCCGCTCCCTGATGCGCAGCCAGCTGCGCGCCGCCCTCACCGGCCTCGGGGCGCTCGTGCTGCTCGTCGGCTCGCTGCCGCTGCTGCTCGCCCTGCCCGCTCCCGAGGCCGCCGTGTGGATCACGCTCGGGGTCGGCGTGCACCCGGTCGTATGGGCCGTCGCCCACTGGTACGTCCGGCGCGCCGAGCGCAACGAACG
Source organism: Streptomyces sp. NPDC053493 (assembly GCF_044544825.1). Classification (NCBI taxonomy): domain Bacteria; kingdom Bacillati; phylum Actinomycetota; class Actinomycetes; order Kitasatosporales; family Streptomycetaceae; genus Streptomyces; species Streptomyces sp. NPDC053493. Next base: position 223,902 of record NZ_JBITXS010000002.1, on the reverse strand, counting down.
CGACTTCACCGGTCTCGTGGAGCGGTGAACACCCGCCCGTGAACCACAGCTACGCCGTCGCCGCCGTCACCGCCGTCGTCCTCGCCACCGTCCTCATCGGCGCCTTGGGCCTGCGGATCTCGCGCACCACCTCCGACTTCTACGTGGCCTCCCGCACCGCGGGCCCGCGCCTCAACGCCGCCGCGATCAGCGGCGAGTACCTCTCCGCGGCCTCCTTCCTCGGCATCGCGGGACTCGTCCTCCTCCAGGGCCCCGACATGCTCTGGTACCCGGTCGGCTACACCGCCGGCCACCTCGTGCTGCTGCTCTTCGTCGCGGCCCCGCTGCGCCGCTCCGGTGCCTACACGCTCTCCGACTTCGCCGAGGCCCGCCTGGAGTCGCCGCAGGTCCGCAGGCTCGCCAGCCTCTTCGTCGCCGGCATCGGCTGGCTCTACCTGCTGCCCCAACTCCAGGGCGCCGGGCTCACCCTGGAGATCCTCACCGGCGCGCCCGACTGGCTCGGCGGCCTCGTCGTCGCGCTCGTCGTCACCGGCATCGTCGCCGCCGGCGGCATGCGCAGCATCACCTTCGTCCAGGCCTTCCAGTACGGCCTCAAGCTCACCGCCCTGCTCGTGCCGGCCCTCTTCCTCGTGACGGCCTGGTACGGCGACGGCGCCCCACGCGCCCGCTTCGACGCCCCGGCCGTCCTGCGGGACCACACCACCGTCCGGATCGCCGACACCGTCCGGATCGAGGTCGGCGCCCCGCTGACCCTCACCGTCACCGGCCGGGTCGACGAGCACGCCTACGAGCGGAGCACGGTGACCCTGCGCCCGGGCACCCACCGCGTCGAGGCCGGCACCGAACTCGCCTTCCCGGCGGGCGCGCCCGTCCCGGAGCGCGCCACCACGGGCGCCGATCCGCTCGGCTGGTCCCAGCCGCTGGCCGGCGGCCGCGACGGCCACCAGCTGTACGCCACCTACGGCCTGATCCTCGCCACCTTCCTCGGCACCATGGGCCTGCCGCACGTCGCCGTCCGCTTCTACACCAGCCCGCACGGCGGCGCCGCCCGCCGCACCACCCTCGTCGTCCTCGGCCTGGTCGGCGTCTTCTACCTGCTGCCACCGCTCTACGGCGCGCTCGGCCGGATCTACGCGCCCGAACTCGCCCTCACCGGCGCCGCGGACGCCGCGGTGCTCGTGCTGCCCGAGCGGATGCTCGGCGGCGTCCTCGGCGACCTGCTGGGCGCGCTCCTCGCCGGCGGCGCCTTCGCCGCGTTCCTGTCGACCGCCTCCGGCCTCACCATGGCGGTCGCCGGCGTCCTCACCCAGGACGTGCTGCCCTCCCGGGGCGTCCGGCACTTCCGGCTCGCGACGCTGCTCGCCACGGCCGTGCCGCTGACCGTCGGCGTCGTCGCCTCCAAGGTGCCGGTCGCCGACGCCGTCGGGCTCGCCTTCGCGGTCTCCGCCTCCTCCTTCTGCCCGCTGCTCGTCCTCGGCATCTGGTGGCGCCGGCTCACCCCGCCCGGCGCCGTCGCCGGACTCCTGCTCGGCGGCGGCTCGGCGCTGACCGCCGTCATGGCCACCCGGGCCGGACTGCCGCCGGGAGGCTGGGCGCACACCCTGATGGCCTGGCCGGCCGTCTGGTCGGTGCCGCTCGGCTTCCTCAGCATGGTCCTGGTCTCCCTCGCGACACCGCGCAGCGTCCCGGCCGGCACGCCCCGCATCCTGGCCCGGCTGCACCTGCCGGAGGAGTTCAGCGGCCGGCCGGAACCGCAGGCCCGGGCGGCCGGGCGGTGAGCGGCATCGCGCTGGCCGCCGCCGGGGCCGTGGGCGCCGTGCTGCTGGCCGCCGGCTTCGTCCTCGGCCGGATCACCGCCCGCCGCGGCCGCCGCTCGGCCGACCTGGACCTCGGCACACCCGTCGAACGCGCCACCTTCCACACCCTGCACACCGCCTCGCTCGCCGCGCCGCCGCTGCGCGCCGGGCTCACCGAGGAGACCGCGCGCAAGGCGGCCGGCCGGCTGCGCTCGCTGCTCGGCACCGAGGCGCTGTGCCTCACCGACCGGGAGGCGGTCCTGGCCTGGGACGGGCCGGGCGAAGGGCACCACCGCGACCGGGTCGTGGAGCTGGTCGCCGAGACCCTCGCGTCCGGACGCAGCCGCTCCGCGCAGACCGACTGCCCCGAGGACCGCACGGACGTCTCCTGCCCGCTGCGCTGGGCCGTGGTCGCCCCGCTGACCGGCGAGGACGGCGTGCTCGGCGCCCTCGTCGCGTACGGCTCGCGCGAGTCGGCGGTCCTGGTGCGGGCGGCGACGGAGGTGGCCCGCTGGGTGTCGGTCCAGCTGGAACTGGCCGAGCTGGACCGGTCGCGGACCCGGATGGTGGAGGCGGAGATCCGCGCCCTGCGCGCCCAGATCTCCCCGCACTTCATCTTCAACTCGCTCGCCGCGATCGCCTCGTTCGTCCGCACCGATCCGGAGCGGGCCCGTGAACTGCTGCTGGAGTTCGCCGACTTCACCCGCTACTCCTTCCGGCGGCACGGCGAGTTCGCCCAGCTCGCCGACGAACTGCGGGCCATCGAGCAGTATCTGGCGCTCGCCGGCGCCCGCTTCGGCGACCGCCTCAAGGTGACGCTGCGGATCGCGCCGGAGGTGCTGCCGGTGACGCTGCCCTTCCTCTGTCTGCAGCCGCTGGTGGAGAACGCGGTCAAGCACGGCCTGGAGGACTCCGCCGAGGGCTGCCGGGTGGTGATCGCGGCCCGCGACGCGGGCGCCGAGGCGGAGGTGACGGTCGAGGACGACGGCGTCGGCATGGACCCGGAGGCGCTGCGCGCGATCCTGCGCGGCGAGCGGCCCTCCGCCTCCGGGCTCGGCCTGTCCAACGTGGACGAACGGCTCCGCCAGGTGTACGGGTCCGCGTACGGGCTCGTCATCGAGACCGGCGTCGGCGCGGGCATGAAGGTGACCGTACGGATCCCCAAGTACCGTCCCGGCGTGCACCCGACGGCCTGACAGCGACCGGCCACCGGCCGCCGTTCAGCACAGGTGCAGGGCGAGATGGCCGAGGGCCACGCCCAGGCGCCAGGCCGGCAGCCACACCTGACGGCTCTCGTCGACGCCCGCGAGCCCGGCCAGGCCCGCCAGGTCGGCGGCGCGCAGCTCGGTGGCCCGCAGCCGCCGCCAGGTGTCCCGGGCGAGGGCCAGATCCGCGTCCGGCGGACCGGCCGCCGCCGTCTCCAGGCGGGCGTCGACCCAGGCGGACCAGGGATGGTCGTGGGCGGTGAGCCGCAGCCAGTCCGCCGTGCCGGCGCCCGAGAGCAGGATGGTGAGGGCGAGGGTCCGCAGCCCCGCCCGGAACTCCAGCGAGCCGGGTTCGACGAGACCGCTCGTCCGCATCACGTCGTCGGCCGCGTACTCGGCGCACAGCCAGTCCATGGGGACGGCGAGCCCGCCTCCGCCGGTGCCGTTCGTGCTCTCGGGCAGCACCCTTTCCACCTTCTCCCGGACGTTCCTGACGAGACCCCGACGACGGGCCTCCTCCGAGAGACTGCTCCGAGAACGCCGCGCGCGGGGTGCACTTGACTCAACTCGCCCGGCGGGTTTCGGTTCCGCTGTCCGTCACATCGGTGCAGGTGGGAGCCGTGTGACGGAGGTGAAGGGCGGGAGAGAGGTGCCTGGGGCGCGCGGCGGCCGGACGGTTCAGCCGAGCAGTGCGTACACCGCCGTCGCATGGGCCGCGGTCTCGTCCGTCCCGTCGGCGGTCATGACGATGTCGGCGAACGCCATCCGCTTGCCCGACTTGGTCAGCCGCGCCCGCACCAGGACGTCCGCGCCGGCCACCGCGCGCTGGAAGCTGATCGACTGCTGCACCGTGGTCATCGGGACGAAGCCGCCGCGGGCGGCGGCCACCGCGATGACGGTCGCGGTGTCGGCCGCGGCCATCAGCGCCTGGCCGGACAGCCCGCCGCCCTCCCGGGCGAGCCGGTCGGACCAGGGAAGCCTGAGGACGGCCTCCTGACGGTCCACGGAGGACACGGAGAGGCCCAGATCGAGCACCCAGGGCGCGAAGTTGTCGGCGAGGATCTTTTCGGCGGCGGCGAGAGTCAGCGTCACGAGCGTCATTGTGGGGCGGCGGCCCGGGACCGGGCAACGCCCGTGCGGCGTGACGGCCGGTAGCCGGGCAGCCGGTGGCCGAGCTGGCGCAGCGCGTAGTACGAGCGGGACTTGACGGTGCCGGCCGGGATGCCGAGCTCGGCGGCGGCCTCGTTGACCGTCAGGCCGTGGAAGTAGAGCCGCACCAGGACCGCGCGGTGCTCCGGGCTCAGGTCCCGGACCGCGGCCCGTACGTCGAGGGCGGCGTCGGCGGACTCGGTGGCGTCGGCCGGGTCGGCGGCCACCGCGAGGAGCTCGTCGCCGACCTCGGTGGGCCGTGACAGCCGGGAGCGGCGGGCGTCGATGGCGAGCCGGCGGGCGACCGTGAAGAGCCAGGGCCGCATGGAGTCGTAGGCGGAGTCGAAGGCCTCGGGATGCAGCCAGGCCCGGACCAGGGTCTCCTGCGCCAGGTCCTCGGCGCGCTGCCGGTCGCCGTGGGTCAGCCCGAGGAGGAAGGCGAGCAGCGCCTGGCCGTGCTCGCGCTGGAGCTCCTTCAGGGCGCGTTCGTCGGTGGTCGCCGTTGCCGTCGTCATGACGCCGTATACGAACGCATCCGGGCGGTGGTGGACAGGGAACGGACGGATGTCTGCGACGAACGGTCGCACCGAGCGGTGAACGGTACGGCGAACGGTCGAGTGGACCGCTTGCGTCCGATTCAGCGGGTTTCGCCCGATGCACGGCAATGACCCTTGACTGGGGCTTATCTGCCCTATGAATTCGCAGGACAAGATGTTCATCCTACGAATCAGCGGAGTCCGGCAGATGACCCCACGCACCCGCACCGGCGCGGCGGCCCTCGCCGCCCTCCTGCTCACCGCCGCCGCCGGCTGCGCCGTCGACGGCCGCGCTCCCGGCCGGCCCGCCGGCCCGAGCGGCCCTGCGCACCGGACCGCCGCGCCCGGCGCCGCCTCGGCCCCGGCATCCTTCACCCTCGTCGCCTCCGGCGACGTCCTGCCGCACGACTCGATCATCCAGCAGGCCGCCGTGGACGCGGGCGGCGCCGGCTACGACTTCCGCCCCATGCTGCTCGGCGTCAAGCCCGTCGTCTCCGCCGCCGACCTGGCCATCTGTCACATGGAGACCGTCTACGGCGAGAAGGGCGGCCCCTACACCGGCTATCCCGCCTTCAAGTCGCCGCCCGAGGTCGCCGTCGCCCTCAAGGAGACCGGCTACGACTCCTGCTCCACCGCCTCCAACCACACCCTGGACGACGGCGCCGCCGGGCTGGGGCGCACCCTCGACGCCCTCGACCGGGCCGGAGTGCGGCACGCCGGCTCCGCCCGTACCGCCGAGGAGGCCGCCCGGCCCACCCTGCTCAAGGCGGGCGGCGCCACCGTGGCCCAGCTCGCCTACACCTACGACACCAACGGCTATCCGCTGCCCGAAGGCCGACCCTGGGCCGTCAACCTCATCGACGAGCACGAGATCGTCGCCGACGCCCGGGCCGCCCGCGAGGCCGGCGCCGACGTCGTGGTGGTCTCGATCCACTGGGGCACCGAATGGCAGACCGCTCCCGACGAACAGCAGCTCACGCTCGGCCGGGCGCTCACCGCCTCGCGCACCGGCGACCGGCCCGACATCGACCTCGTGCTCGGCACGCACAGCCATGTGCCGCAGGCCTACGAGAAGGTCAACGGCACCTGGATCGTCTACGGCATGGGCGACCAGATCGCCGGCGACATGATCAACCACTCCGGCTCCTACGACCGCCGCGGCAACGAGGGCACCCTGGGACGGTTCACCTTCGCGCCGCCCACCGCGCCCGGCCGGCGCTGGGAGGTGACCAGGGCCGAGTTCGTGCCGCAGTTCTTCGACACCGCCCGCGGCCGGGTGGTGAACCTCAACGACGCCATCCGGAAGGGCGAGGGCCGATACGTCGAGATCCGGGACGCCGTCCGCGAGGTCGTCCTCGGCCGCGGCGCCGACCACGACGGCCTGGTGATGGGGGAGTAGCGGAATCCGGGAGCGCTACGGGACCACGGTGACCGGCCAGCGGCCCGCCTTCACCAGGCGGACCGCCACCGAGCCGACGAAGCGGTGACCCGCCGACTCCGAGGCGCCCACCACCACCGCGTCCGCCGTCAGCTCGTCGGCCGCCGCGACCAGACCCGCGTACGCGTCCCCGCGGAAGGTGTGGAACTCCCAGCGCACGTTCCAGATCTCCCGCACCCGCTCCGCGGACTCCCGGATCTCCGCCACCAGGCTCTCGGCGATCTCCTCCGTCGCTCCCGCGACCGGCGCCCCGAGCGCCGCGCCCGCCGCGAGCACGGGCTGGACGTAGACGAGGGCCAGCAGGGCGTTCTGGCGCCGGGCGAGCCCGGCCGCGTAGGCCGCCGCGCGCAGCGAGGAGTCCGACCCGTCGACCCCGGCGACGATCACCTTCGGGCCGTCCGTACCGCGTTCGAAACCGCTCACCCTCCGAGGTTATCGGCTCATCAGGTGTTTTCGGACACCCGGCCGGTGTCGCTGCGCGGAGCGCGCCGTCCACCGTTCGCACCATTGGTCATGAAAAAGGATGAGACGACCACGGGGCGGCGGTCGCTGCTGCGCCTCGCCGCCGCCCTGGGTGCCACCGTCACCGTCGGGGTCTTCGCCAGGAACGGTCTGACCGGCCCCGACGCCGCGCCCGAGGCGGCCGCCGGCGCCGCCTCCGGCACGGCGTCCCCGTCCGTCCCGCCCACCCCCGGCGCCGCGGGCCCCGAGACCAGGGCCCAGGAGCGGGCCCGGGCGCGGACCGCCCGGCCCAAACCCGGCGCGTACCGGCTCCAGCCGATGACCGGCTACGCGCCGCCCGCCTACCGGCGGGCCCTGCCGCCGGTCAGGACCCGGCCGTTCCTGCGGCTGACCGGTGTCGGCCGCTCGATGGTGCTCACCTTCGACGACGGGCCCGATCCGCGCTACACGCCGGAGATCCTCGACACCCTGCGCCACTACGACTGCCGGGCGATGTTCTTCGTGTGCGGCGAGATGGCGGTCGACAACCAGGACCTGCTGAAGCGGATGGCCGAGGACGGGCACGTCGTGGGCAACCACTCCTGGTCCCATCCGCTCGTGCCCAAGCTCCGGCCCTCACGCATCCGCCAGGAGCTCGGCTCCACCAGCGAGGTCATCGAGGAGGCCCTCGGCGCACCGCCGCTGTGGTACCGGGCGCCGTACGGGGCCTGGAACCGGCTCTCCTTCGAGATCGCCGCCGAGCTCGGCATGGAGCCGCTGGCCTGGACCGTCGACACGCTCGACTGGCAGGAGCCGCCCACCGGCACCATCGTCCGCCGGGTCCTGGACGGGGCCGGGCCCGGCGTCGTCGTCCTCAACCACGACGCCGGCGGCAACCGTTCGCACAGCGTCGCCGCCCTCAGGCGCTATCTGCCCCGGCTCCTCGACGACGGCTACAGCATCACCGTCCCGCGCCGCTGAAGCCCGCCGCCTCCGGCGTACGCCAAGGGCCCCGGCACCTCCACGGTGCCGGGGCCCTGCGCGCGCCGTGGGTCAGCGCGAGCCCACCATCCGGGCGAAGACGACCACGTTGCCGTCGTAGCCGTGCGCCCGCGAGTAGCCGCCGCCGCAGGTGATCACGCGAAGCTCGGGCTCGCCGGTGTCGCCGTACACCGCCACGCCGGGGAAGTCGTTCTTGGCGTACACCTCCACGCCGTAGATCTCGAAGACGGCGACCCGTCCGTCGTAGCGCTCCACCTCGATGTGCTGGCCCCGGCGCAGCGAACCGAGCCCGTAGAACACCGCGGGCCCCGCCATGTTGTCGACGTGGCCCACCACGACCGCCGTGCCGCGCATGCCCGGCGCGATGCCGTTCTGGTACCAGCCGGCGAGGTTGGCGTCCTGCGGCGGCGGGGCGGCGATCCAGCCGTTGTCGTCCAGGCCCACGTCCAGGAGCGGCGCCTCGACCTGGATGGCCGGGATCCGGATCCGGGAGGCCGGCGCGAAGGCCAGCGGCTCGAGCCCGGTGGCCCGCGACGGCGCCGGACCGATCGGCCGGGCCACCGTACGGGCCGCGGCGGTCGGCTGCGGCGGGCCGGACTCGAACCCGACCCCGTTGCGCATTATCGCCAGGCCGGACAGCATGACGAGGGCCAGGGCGCCCCAGGGCTGGCGTCTCCTGGCGGCATCGAGGAAGCTGAAGTCCTTCGGGCTCATGGTTCTCCCTTGGTGGCGTTCACGGGAACGGTAAGGGCACTGTCGCGAACCGGCGATCGGAGCGGGGCGAACGGGTGTCCGCCGACGGGGCGACCCTCCACGAGGGTGACCCGCGCGCTGCGCCATCCGAGTATTCGTCAGATCATCGGCCTGACGTCGTGTGACCTGCGCTTCCGTCAGATTTCCACCCCCGTTCGGCCGGTGCCCGCCCTCACCGGCCCGGCCCAGTGCCGAAATGCGCAGGTCGTCCCGACTTGTGATGGTTCGTCATGGAAGGCGTACTCGTCGAATCTCCCGGAGCACCGCTTTGGGGCGCCTTCCAGTGGAGGTTCAACCATGCGTGCTGCACGCACTCTGGCGGTGACGGCGACGGCGTTCGCGGCGCTCGGGCTCGCGGCCCCCCTCGCCACCGCCACCAACGAGCCCGGAAACGTGTCCGCCGACGCCGTCCAGGTCCAGCGGGGCGGTGACAACACCAACGGCGTCACCGTCTCGCCCTTCGCCGTCCACCAGGGCGGGCTCCTCACCATCACGGCCAGGGGCTGCGCCGGTGGCACGGTCACGTCCGACGCCTTTACGACGACCAACCTCACCGGCTCCACCAACGGGCTGTCCACCGCCACCGTGCGCATCTTCAACAACGCCACGCCCGGCCAGCACACCCTGACCGTCACGTGCGACGGCCGGACGCGCACCGCGTCCTTCCGGGTGCTCGCCGGCCAGGGCGCGGCGGGCGGCCTCGGCGGCTCGCTGGCCCCGAGCTCCACCGAGATGGCGGTGGGCGGCAGCCTCGTCGCCGCCGCCGCGCTGGGCGGAGGCCTGTTCGTCGCCCGCCGGCGCCGCATGTCCGGCGCGGTCTGACCGGTCGAACCTCCCGGTCGGCCGCAACGCCCGTCGCCCCCGAGTCCTGTTCAGGGCTCGGGGGCGACGGGCGTCGCGTGGTCCGCGGGAGAGGGAAGGAGTGCGGGCGTGGGCACCCGCCGCCCGGTCAGTGCCGCCGGCCGGCGGCCGACCTGCGGCGGATCGCGTAGACCAGCCCGCCCGCCGCGGCGACCACGAGCGTCCCGCCGGCCGCGAGGGTCCAGGCGTTCGTCGCGTCCGTCGAGCCGCCGAGGCCGCCCGCGACGCCGCGCGGTGTGGTGAGCGGCGCGACCGCGGTCGAGCGCGAGGTGGGCGTCGGCGTCGAGGTCGCACCGCCGCTGATGGTGAGGTCGACGGTGCCCTGGATGCCCGTGGAGCAGGTGAAGGTGACGGTGTAGACGGCGCCGCGCTTGGCGTCGGTGTCCACCAGGGCCGTGGAGCCCGCGCCGGCCGGGATCGTGACGGTGTCGAAGACGCCGGACGAGGCCGTCGCGGTGCCCGCGCAGCCAGGGGCGCTGAGGGTGATACGGCCGCCCGGCGCGACGATGCCGGGAGTGATGACGAAGTCGCCCACGGCCTTCGCCCGGGGCGCCCGGGGGTTCGCCGCCGGGGCGCCGCCGCCGTCCGCGGCGACGGCGGACGGGACGGCGGTCAGGGCGAGGCTGGCCGCCCCCAGCAGAACGGTGGTAGCGGCACGTATCGCGCGCATGGTGAGTCCTCCGGGTCCCCGAGGGGCAGCGGCGGAAGGGGTTTTCCGCGAACGGCAGGGGATGCCCCTCGATACCCGGAACGCTAGGAGGCCCCTATCACAGCCGCGATCCCAGAGGTGCGAACGGGGCAGTGAAGTCACCCGCCCGGCCTACGAAACGGCTCCCGGTCAGTCCGTGAGCTGCGGGAACAGATCGGTGAACGGCGCGGCGGTGGCCGAGATGCCGCGACCGAAGGGCGCGTCGAAGTCCCAGATGAGGAACAGCAGGAAGGCGATGAGCGCGCTGAAGAGGCCGGCGAGCAGCAGTTCCTTGCCGGTGCGGCGGATCTGCAGGGTGAAGATCAGGCCCACCGTCACCAGTGCCCCGATGATCAGACCGAACCACACCACGCCGGGCATCGTCTCGCCCGCGTTCTGCCCACGGGCGCCGCGGGCGTCGTCGACGATCGTCACCTGGTCCACCAGCGGCTGGTAGGCCTGGCCCTCGAAGTCGTTCGCCGGCTGGTAGTCGGTGACGCTCCGGCGGACCCGCTCCAGGAGCTCCGTGCCCCGGGCGTCGAGCTCGCCGTGCTCCGCCATGTACGGGAACTCCTCGTCCACGACGTACCGCACGTACGCGTCGACGTCGGCCCGGATCCGGTCCCGGGGGGCCTGCGGGTACACCTCGGCTCGGGCCGAGATCTCGTGCAGGGCCTGCGCCTCCTGGCGCACGGTCTCCTGGGCGGCGCTGCGGGCCTCCCAGACGCCGGCGATGGCGAGGCCGAGGACGATGGCGTACACCACGCCGATCATCATCGTCATGTACTCGATGACGTCCGGCGTCTCGGTGGGGTCGTCGTCGTCCGGGATCCGGCGGTGGTTGATGACGACGATGGTCAGGACGACGGCGCACGCGGCGGCCATCGCCAGGGTCAGGACGAGCCATTCGGACAAGGTTTCCTCCGTTGGCCGAGCGGGGCGCTCGGCGAGAGCGGCAGCGGGGCCGGACGTGAGCGGTCCCGGGCGTGAGCGGTCCCGGGCGTGAGCGGTCCCGGGCGTGAGCGGTCCCGGGTCAGCGGGAGCGCGGACGCAGGATCGCGGTCGCGAGCACCGCGGGCGCGGTGACGAGCAGGGTCGTGGTGAGCACGTTCGGGGCGCTCTTCGGCTTGGCCCGGGACGCCCGCTGGTAGTGCGGCAGGGCGACGGGCCGGGGCGCCGGCGGTCGCGGGCGCACGGTCGGCGGTGGTGAGGGCGAGGGGCTGGGCGGGGGCGGCGGCTCCGCCTCCGGTGTACGCGGCGCGGGCCGCGGCGGCGCGGGCCGTGGCGCCGGTGCCGGCGGCGGCGTGGTGCGCACCGGCGGCGGAGGCTTCGGCGCGGGCGGCTTCGGCGAGGGCTTGGGCGGCTTGGAGGGATGCGGGGGGTGGGTCGGGTGAGGCGGATGGGTGGGATGCGGCGGGTGGGTCGGATGCGGCGGGTGGGTCGGGAAGCACGGCCCCGAGCCGGCCACCGCGACCGCGTACGAATCGCCGGGCCCGACCCACGCGGAGGCGCACGCGTCGGCCGCGGCGGGCGCCGGTGCGGCGAGCAGCCACACCAGCGCTCCGGCCGCGAGCGGGCGCGCGAGCAGCGACCCGTACCGGGGCGGGTGGTACCGAGGCAGGAGAGACACGCCGAGCAGCATGATCACGCGATCCGCCCGGCCGGGCCGGAACGGCCCCGGATTCCCCGGATGGAGCGGATCTGACGCCGTACTGGTTTGACGTTTCCGTCGATTCTGTCGTCCCACGCGCTACCCAACGGCATCAAGGGCCCTGCCGTTGCGGGGGATTGGGAGGAATCGGAGGCGCTGAACACCGGACGCGGGCCGTTTTCCCGATAACTGGCCGGTAGTCGCCGTCCGTTGGGCCCCGCCCGGCGTCCTGCGCCGCTTCCGGGCTGCGCGGTCACACCCGTTCGGGCGACGCACGCCCGGATGCACGTGAAGGTGCACGGTCCGAAGGCGTGAACTCTTCCGTAAGAGACGCACGTGCCAATGGCGTGTGACCAAGAACGGATCGCGAATTTCCGTTTCTGCTCGCTCTCCCGGCGGGCGATCAGTAGCCTCAGCTCGAACGTCGGCCGCGAACACCCGGCCGCATCCCATGGCGACTTGTTGGAGACTTTGATGGAGCGTCCCGCCTGGGCTCCGCCGGGCATCGATATCTCGGTGCCGAGCGTGTCCCGTATGTACGACTTCTATCTGGGCGGCTCGCACAATTTCGAAGTGGACCGGGAAGCGGCCCGCAAGGCCATGGAGTTCCTGCCGGGACTGCCCAAGATCATGCAGGCGAACCGTGCCTTCATGCGCCGCGCCGTCCGCCACGCGGTGGCGGACGGCGTCACCCAGTTCCTCGACATCGGCTCCGGGATACCCACCTTCGGCAACGTCCACGAGATCGCCCAGGCCGCCACCGACGAGGCCCGCGTGGTCTACGTCGACCACGACCCGGTCGCCGTCGCCCACAGCCGGGCCGTGCTCGACGGCGACGACCGCTCGGCCGTGGTCGCCGCCGACCTGCGCAAGCCCCGCGAGATCCTGCACAGCCGCGAGGTCGCCGAACTCCTCGACCTCGACCGCCCGGTGGCCCTGTTGCTCGTCGCCGTGCTGCACTTCCTGGAGGACGACGACGAACCGGCCGACGCCGTCGCCGAACTCCTCGACGCGCTCGCGCCCGGCAGCCTCCTCGTCCTCACCCACGCCGCCCACGAGGGCATCCCGGCCACCGAGGACCGGACCGGCGGCGTCGTCGACGTCTACCGCGACATCCGCAACCCGCTCGTCATGCGCTCCCGGGACGAGATCGCCCGGTTCTTCGACGGCACCGAGCTGCTCGAGCCCGGACTCGTACCGATGCCGCTGTGGCGGCCCGACAGCCCGGACGAGGAGGAGGACCCCTACGCCTTCTCCGGGTTCGCAGGGGTGGGGCGCAAGGCGTGATGGTGCCGTCCCAGCCCTCGGGCTCCGTCGCCGACGCCGACGGCCCGGAGGACAGACTCAGGCGGTTCGTGACCATCTGGAGCCGCGCCGTGTTCCCGGTCACCGCCACCTCGATGACCCGTCAGGAGTTCGAGGGGCACCTGCTGCCGCCGGCCCGGGAACTGTGCGACGCGCTGCACGCCCGGCCCTTCGACACCGCTCCCGCGCACCGCGTCGGCCAGGCCCTCGTGGCCGCCCACTGCACCGATCCCGACGCGCTGGCCCGCAGCCTCGGAGTGGTCGACGCGTATCTGGTGCTCTACTGCGGCGACGAGCAGGAGACCGGCGCCGAGGAGCTGCGGGCCCGCTGCTCCCGCCTCCAGCACGCCATGGCCGCCGGCTTCGCCCAGGCCCTGCGCGAGCGGACCCTCGCCGAACAGGAGTCCATCGCCCAGTCGGCGCTCTCCGCCCGCAGCGCCGCCGAAGTCGCCCTGCACGCCACCGAGAGCCGCTTCCGCGCGGTCTTCGACGGCGCCGCGATCGGCATCGGCATCGCCGACCTCGACGGCAACGTCCTGGAGGTCAACGAGACCCTCACCCGGATGTTCGGCGGCCTGGAGCAGACCGTCCTCAGCCGCAACATCGCCGACTGGAGCCACCCGGAGGACGGACCGCACGTCTGGCGGCTCTACGACGAGCTGGTGCGCGGCGAGCGCGACCACTACCGCGTCGAGAAGCCGTACTACCGCAGCGACGGCACGGTCCTGTGGACCAACCTCACCGTCTCGCTGCTGCGCGACGCCAACGGCGCGCCCCAGTACCAGCTGGCGCTGATGGAGGACACCACCGAACGACGGCTGCTCAACCTGCGGCTGCGTTACGAGGCGACCCATGACGCGCTGACCGGTCTGCCCAACCGGACGCTGTTCTTCGAGCGCCTGGAGAAGGCCCTCGGGCCCGCCGAGGGCAGCCGTTTCGGCCTGTGCTACCTCGACCTCGACGGCTTCAAGGTCATCAACGACAGCCTCGGCCACTCCACCGGTGACCGGCTCCTCGTGGAGGTCGCCGACCGGCTGCAGAGCTGTGTCGCCGCGCCCGGCGAGATGGTCGCCCGGCTCGGCGGCGACGAGTTCGTGGCCCTGACCACCGGACCGGGCACCGAGCGCAAGGTCGCCGAGCTCGCCGACCGGATCCTCGCCGCGCTCGCCTCGCCGATCAGCATCGACGGCCGCGAGCTGACCGTCCGCGGCAGCGTCGGTGTGGTCGAGGGCCCGGCGGGCGAGCGGACCGCGGCCGAGGTGCTGCGCAGCGCCGACATCACCATGTACCGGGCCAAGTCGGCGGGCGGGAACCGCTTCGAGTACGCCGACGCCGAGGCCGACGCGCGGGCCATCACCCGGCACGGGCTGACCACCGCGCTGCCGGCCGCCCTGGAGCGCGGTGAGTTCTTCATCGAGTACCAGCCGCTGGTGCACCTCGGCGACGGCAGCGTGCACGGCGCCGAGGCGCTCGTACGGTGGTGCCATCCGCAGCACGGCGTGCTCGGGCCCGACCGCTTCATCCCGCTCGCCGAGAACACCGGGCTCATCGTGCCGCTCGGCCGCTGGGTGCTCCAGGAGGCCGTGCGCCAGGCCCGGTTCTGGCAGGACGAGGCCCCGGGCGGCCGCAAGGCCACCGGCCCGCTGCGGATCAACGTCAACCTGTCGCCGACCCAGCTGCACCACCCGGGCCTGGTCGCCGAGACGGTCGACGTCCTGGAGCGCTCCGGCCTCGAACCGGGCGCGCTGTGCCTGGAGGTGACCGAGTCCGCGCTGATCGGCGCGGACGACGACCTGCTCAAGCCGCTGCGGCAGCTGGCCGAGATGGGCGTGGACATCGCGCTCGACGACTTCGGCACGGGCTACTCCAACCTGGCGAACCTGCGCCGGCTGCCGGTGAGCGTCCTCAAGCTGGACCGTTCCTTCACCCAGGGCATGCAGCGGCACCCGGCGGACCCGGTCGACCTCAAGATCGTCGAAGGGATCGTGCAGCTGGCCCACAGCCTGGAACTCGCGGTCACCGTCGAGGGCGTGGAGACCGGCGCGCAGGCCGCGCAGCTGCGGGAGCTGGGCTGCGACACGGCCCAGGGCTGGTACTACGCCCGCCCCGGCGCCCCGGACCGGATCCACACGCTCGTACTCGCGGACGCGGTGTAGCCCGGCGCCCGGACCGGGTGCGGCGGGTCAGGCGGGCCGGTCGGGCCGGACGGGTCAGGCGGGCCGGTCGGGTCAGGCGGGCCGGACGGGTCAGGCGGGCCGGACGCCTTCCGCCCGGGGCCGTGGCGCCGGCGGCCAGTCGGGGGCCGGGTCGTCGGGGAGCAAGGGGCGCAGGGCGCCCACCGCGGCGCCGACGCAGGCGTCGCGGAGCTCCGTACGGTCGCAGTGCGCGTGGGTGAGCCAGTCCACGCACAGCACCTGGACGAAGACGAGCCAGGCCCGCAGCGCCGCGGACACGGCGTCGCGGGTGCGGTCGTCGGCGATCGGGAGGACGCCGAGCAGGCGGGCGCGCAGGGCGTCGAGCTCGTCGTTCATGATCGTCTGGATGACCGGGTCGCCGGCCAGCACCCGGTTCGCGGCCAGAACGGCGTGCCGGTTCGCGACGAAGTAGTCGAGGTGGGCGTCGAGGCCCTGCGTCAGCTGCTCGACGAGGCCGGCGTCGGGATCGAGGCGGGTGGCCGCGAGCAGCCGGTCGGCCGCCTGTCCGTAGACCGCGGCGAACAGGGCGTGCTTGCTGGGGAAGTGCCGGTACAGCAGGGCGCGGGACACGCCCGCCCGCTCGGCGACCTCCTCCATCAGCACGTCGTCGTACGGCGCCCGGGCGAAGAGTTCGGCGCCGACGGCGAGGAGTTGGGCGCGGCGGTCGGCGGGGGACAGGCGGCGTCTGGGCGGCACACCGACAGATTACTTGACATGTGTCTACCAGGGAGTCGTACGCTGATCCTTAGTAGACGCATGTCAACTAATGCGCCGTTGGGACGGATGCGAGAGGGGGCGGCCGTGGACAAGGCTCTCAGGGCGTTCGCGTGGACGATGGGCCTCGCCTGCGTGGCGATCGGACTCTTCCATGTGATCGGCGGCAACGCCGCCATCCCCGGCGAGGCGGGAGCGGGGCCCACCATCGACAGCCTGGGCCGCTTCCTCGGCGCGATCTTCGCCGGTTACGGCCTGGTCTGGCTGTGGGCGGTGCGGCAGGACCCGGTGCCGGCCCGGGTGGTGCGCTGGCTCGCCGCCGTGTTCCTGCTCGGCGGCGTCGGGCGCCTGCTCTCCCTGGCCGTGCACGGCCCGCCGCACTGGTTCCAGATCGTGCTGACCGTGATCGAGCTGGTCTTCCCGCCGATCTGGTTCTGGCTCGCGGACGCCGACGAGCGCGCCGCCCGGACCCGCCCCGCGCCCTCCGCGGTCGGCTAGGGGGTGTCCGACCGGCTCTCGGCCGTGTCCTTCGTCCCGCCACGCCGGGAGGCCATGAGCAGCTTCTGCAGTTCGCGGGCCGCCCGCGGCGGCGCCACGTCGCTGCGGTGGGCCAGGGCGATGGTCCGCCCCAGGCCCGGCCGGGCGAGGGCCGTGACCCGCAGGTCGCGGCCCGCGCGGGCGGCCACCATCGCCGGTACGACGGCGAGGCCGAGCCCGGCCCGTACGAAACCGAGCACGGCGTCCAGCTCGCCGCCCTCCACCGTGAACGAGGGCTCGAAGCCCGCCGCCCGGCAGGCCGCCACGGTCAGCTCCCGCAGGTCGTAGCCGTGCCGGAACATCACGAGCGGCTGGTCGCGCAGATCCGCGATCCGCACCGGGCGGCGAGGCGCCGGCGCGGACGGCGAGGAGACCACCACCAGGTCCTCCGTCAGCAGCTCCACGGTGGTGAGCGCGGGTGACGGCGTCGGCAGCGGCAGCACCACCAGCGCCAGGTCCAGCGCGCCACGCGCCAGCTCCCGTACGAGGTCGTGCGAGCCGCCCTCCTGGATCAGCAGCCGGATCCCCGGATGCAGGTCGTGGAAGGCGCGCAGCACGTCGGGCAGCAGACCCGTGCACAGGCTCGGCGTGGCCCCGAGCCGCACCCGGCCCCGCTTGAGCTGCACCAGCTCCTGCACCTCGTGCCGGGCGGTGTCCGTGTCGGCGAGGATCCGGCGGGCCAGCGGCAGCAGCGCCTCACCCGCGTCGGTGAGGGCGATGTTGCCCCGGGCCCGGCTGAACAGCTCCGCGCCCAGCTCCTGCTCCAGGGCCTTGATCTGCTGGGACAGCGACGGCTGGGAGACGTGGACGCGTTCGGCGGCCCGGGTGAAGTGGCGGGTCTCGGCGACGGCCACGAAGTACAGGAGCTGCTGGAACTGCATGCGACCAGGCTACCCGGGATCGATAGGACCGACCTATGGAGATCAGCAGAACCATGTCTTGGACCTCTCGGGTCCCTCGCCCCTACCGTCGCTGGCATGGCTCTGGCAACCAAGTCCGATCGGAAGACCGACCGGCCACCCGCCGCTCCCACCCGCGGCTTCTGGGCGTCCACGCTCGGCAAGAAGACGGTCATGGCCGTGAGCGGCCTCCTCATGCTCGCCTATCTCGTCGCCCACGTCGCGGGAAACCTGAAGGTCTTCTTCGGCCCCGAGGAGTTCAACGCCTACGGCCACTGGCTGCGCGTGATGGGCGCTCCCGTCCTCCACCACCACTGGGGCCTGTGGATCGCCCGCGTCGTGCTCCTCACCGCCGTCGTGGCGCACGCCGTCTCCGCGTACCAGCTCAGCCGGCGCGACATCAAGGCCCGCCCCACCGCGTACGTGCACCGCCGCAAGGGCTCGTCCTACGCCACCCGCACCATGCGCTGGGGCGGCGTCATCCTCGGCCTGTTCATCGTCTGGCACGTCCTCGACCTGACCACCGGCACCGTCCACCCCGGTGGCTTCGAGGAGGGCAAGCCCTACCAGAACGTCGTCGACACCTTCTCCACCTGGTACGGCGACGTGATCTACATCGTCGCCATGCTCGCCGTCGGACTCCACGTCCGGCACGGCTTCTGGAGCGCCGCCCAGACCCTCGGCGTCGGCAACGCCCGCCGCGAACGCCTCCTCAAGGGCCTCGCCAACACGCTCGCGCTCGTCCTGACCGTGGGCTTCGTCTCCGTCCCCGTCGCCGTCATGACCGGAGTGGTGAGCTGAATGACCTCCCCCGACCACCACGTGGGCCCCGACCACCGCGTGCGCCCCGACTACCGCGTGGGCGAACCGATCGCCGACACCAAGGCACCCCCCGGCCCCATCGCCGAACGCTGGGACACCCGCCGCTTCCAGGCCAAGCTGGTCAACCCCGCCAACCGCCGCGGCCACCGCGTCATCGTCGTCGGCACCGGCCTGGCCGGCGGCTCCGCCGGCGCCACCCTCGCCGAACAGGGCTACCAGGTCGTCCAGTTCTGCTACCAGGACTCGCCGCGCCGCGCCCACTCCATCGCCGCGCAGGGCGGCATCAACGCCGCCAAGAACTACCGCAACGACGGCGACTCGGTGCACCGCCTCTTCTACGACACCGTCAAGGGCGGCGACTTCCGCGCCCGCGAGTCCAACGTGCACCGCCTCGCCCAGATCTCCGTCGAGATCATCGACCAGTGCGTCGCCCAGGGCGTGCCCTTCGCCCGCGAGTACGGCGGCCTCCTCGACACCCGGTCCTTCGGCGGCGTCCAGGTCTCCCGTACCTTCTACGCCCGCGGCCAGACGGGCCAGCAGCTCCTCCTCGGCGCCTACCAGGCGCTGTCCCGGCAGATCGCCGCCGGCAACGTCGAGATGCACCCGCGCACCGAGATGCTCGACCTGATCGTCGTCGACGGCCGGGCCCGCGGCATCGTCGCCCGCGACCTGATCACCGGACGCGTCTCCACCCACTACGCGGACGCCGTCGTCCTCGCCACCGGCGGCTACGGCAACGTCTTCTACCTGTCCACCAACGCCATGAACTCCAACGCCACCGCCGTGTGGCGGGCCCACCGGCGCGGCGCCTACTTCGCGAACCCCTGCTTCACCCAGATCCACCCCACCTGCATCCCGCGCACCGGCGACCACCAGTCCAAGCTCACCCTGATGAGCGAGTCGCTGCGCAACGACGGCCGGATCTGGGTCCCCAAGGCGCAAGGTGACGACCGTCCCGCGAACGAGATCCCCGAGGACGAGCGCGACTACTACCTGGAGCGCATCTATCCCTCCTTCGGCAACCTCGTGCCCCGCGACATCGCCTCCCGCGCCGCCAAGAACGTCTGCGACGAGGGC
The DNA here is from genome assembly GCF_044544825.1 of Streptomyces sp. NPDC053493. Taxonomy (NCBI): domain Bacteria; kingdom Bacillati; phylum Actinomycetota; class Actinomycetes; order Kitasatosporales; family Streptomycetaceae; genus Streptomyces; species Streptomyces sp. NPDC053493. Next base: position 204,833 of record NZ_JBITXS010000002.1, on the reverse strand, counting down.
CGCGGCGTCGGCCCCGGCGGCCAGGGCGTCTACCTGGACTTCGCCGACGCCATTCGCCGCCTGGGCCGGGACAAGGTGGAGGAGAAGTACGGCAACCTCTTCGACATGTACGAGCGGATCACCGCCGAGAACCCGTACGAGGTGCCGATGCGGATCTATCCCGCCGTGCACTACACCATGGGCGGACTGTGGGTCGACTACGACCTCCAGACCACGATCCCCGGCCTCTTCGCCATCGGCGAGGCCAACTTCTCCGACCACGGCGCCAACCGGCTCGGCGCCTCCGCCCTCATGCAGGGCCTCGCCGACGGCTACTTCGTGCTTCCCGCCACCATCAACGACTACCTGGCCCGCCACCCGCACGCCGAGGCCGTCACCGACGACCACCCGGCGGTCCGCGAGGTCCTCGCCGAGACCGAGGACCGGCTCCACCTCCTCCTCGCCGTCGACGGCGACCGCACGCCCGACTCCTTCCACCGCGAACTCGGCGAGGTCATGTGGGAGTTCTGTGGCATGGCCCGCACCGAGGCCGGGCTGCGCAAGGCCCTGCGCCGGATCCCCGAGATCCGCGAGGAGTTCTGGCGCCGCATCAAGGTGCCCGGAACGGGCGAGGAGTTCAACCAGTCCCTGGAGAAGGCCAACCGGATCGTCGACTACCTGGAGCTCGCCGAGCTCATGTGCCTCGACGCCCTGCACCGCGAGGAGTCCTGCGGCGGCCACTTCCGCGAGGAGTCCCAGACGCCGGACGGCGAGGCCGCCCGGCGCGACGAGGAGTTCGCGTACGCCGCCGCCTGGGAGTTCGCCGCCGACGGCGGCGGCCCGGTGCTCCACAAGGAAGAACTCGTCTTCGAACACGTCCGTCCCACCCAGCGGAGCTACGCATGAGGCTCACCCTGCGCGTCTGGCGCCAGAAGAACGCCGACGCCGAAGGCGCCATGGCCGTCTACGAGGTCGACGGCATCTCCTCCGACATGTCCTTCCTGGAGATGCTGGACACCCTCAACGAGGACCTCATCCTGCGCGGCGAGGACCCCGTCGCCTTCGACCACGACTGCCGCGAGGGCATCTGCGGTGCCTGCAGCCTCGTCATCAACGGCGACGCCCACGGCCCCGAGCGCACCACCACCTGCCAGCTGCACATGCGGTCCTTCCGCGACGGCGACACCATCGACATCGAACCCTGGCGGGCCGCGGCCTTCCCGGTCGTCAAGGACCTGGTCGTCGACCGCTCCGCCTTCGACCGGATCATCCAGTCCGGCGGCTACATCAGCGTGCCCACCGGCTCCGCTCCCGAGGCGCACGCCACCCCGGTGCCCAAGGCGGACGCCGACTTCGCCTTCGAGCACGCCGAGTGCATCGGCTGCGGCGCCTGCGTCGCCGCCTGCCCCAACGGCTCGGCGATGCTCTTCACCTCCGCGAAGGTCAACCACCTCGGCGTGCTGCCGCAGGGCGCGCCGGAGCGCGAGACCCGGGTCCTCGACATGGTGGCCCAGATGGACGCCGAGGGCTTCGGCGGCTGCACGCTGACCGGCGAGTGCGCCACCGCCTGTCCGAAGGGCATCCCGCTGCCGTCGATCGCGGCGATGAACAAGGAGTGGCTGCGGGCCCGGCGCAAGGCGGGCCGTTCGTAGCGCTGTCCCGTCGCCGGCGGCCGGAGCCGGGCTTCGGGCCCGGCCGCCGCGCCGGGAGCCGGGCCCGGCCGCCGGTCCGGCCGCGTGGCGTCGGGCGGGGCGGGCGCCGAGAATGAGAGGGCGGGACGGCAGCCCGCAGGCCGTCCCCGCGCCCGGAAACCCGTTCCCGACCCGCGGTAGGGACCCAGGTGATGATGCATGTGCCGATGGCTCGCGTACTGGGGAACGCCCGTGCTGCTCGACACCATCCTGTACAGGCCGACCCACTCCCTGATCGACCAGAGCCTGCACTCCAAGCTCGGGGTCGAGACCACCAACGGTGACGGGTTCGGCGTCGGCTGGTACTCGCGGGACAACGACAGCCCCGCGCTTCTCAGGGACGTGGGCCCCGCCTGGAACAACCGCAATCTGCGGGAGCTGGCGGACCACGTCCGGTCGTCCCTGTTCTTCGCCCACATCCGCGCCTCGACCGGCACGGCGGTGCAGCAGTCGAACTGCCACCCGTTCCGGTACGGGCGCTGGATGTTCATGCACAACGGCGCCATCGCGGACTTCCGGCTCCTGCGCCGCGACCTCACCCTCCTCGTCGATCCGAAGCTGTACCCGCACATCGAGGGCACGACGGACTCCGAGGTGATGTTCTACCTGGCGCTCACCTTCGGCCTCGACGAGGACCCGCCCGCCGCCGTCGCCACGATGGCGGGAGTGGTGGAGCGCGTCGGCCACCAGCACGGCGTGGAGTTCCCGCTCCAGATGACGATCGCCGTCACCGACGGTGAGCGCCTCTGGGCCTTCCGCTACTCCAGCGCCCACGCCTCGCGCTCGCTGTTCTACAGCAGCCGGGTGGAGGCGCTGCGCAGGCTCCACCCTGACCTCGGCTTCCTGCAGGAGGTCTCCGGTGAGACCCGCCTGATCGTCTCCGAACCGCTCGGTGACCTGCCGGGCGCCTGGAACGAGGTGCCGGAGAGCAGTTACGGAGTCGTCCAGCCGGGCGTCGACGAGATGCACCGCTTCGAGCCGGTCGCCGCCTGAGCCGACCGCCGCCTGAACCGGCCGCCGGCCGGCCCCCACGTCACGGGCCTCCACGTCTCCGGCCCCCACGTCACCGGCCTCCACGTCACCCGGAGCCGTCTCCGGGAGCCGTCACGCGGCCGCGCGCCGGATCGCGGCGAGCGTGCGCCGCACGTCCTCCTCGGTCGTCGACCAGTTGCTCACCGAGATCCGCATGACGCGCCGCCCGTGCCAGGTGGAGCCGCTGATCCAGGCCGTGCCGTCCTCGAGCAGCCGCGCCAGCACCCGCTCCGTACGGGCGTCGTCGCCGAACTCGGCGCACACCTGCGTGAACACGACGTCGTTCAGCACGGTCGCGCCGTCGATGCCGGCGATGCCGGACGCGAACGCGGTGGCATGACGGCACAGCCGGTCGACGAGGCCGGCCACGCCCGACCGGCCGAGCGACCGGAGCGCGGCCCACACCGTGAACGCACGGCCGCGCCGGGAGAGCTCGGGCACCTTGTCGACGGGATCGCCGTGCTCGTGCTGGATGAGGTAGTCGCCCCGCTCGCCCATCGCCGCCCGGACCGCCGACGGGTCGCGCACGATCGCGAGACCGCAGTCGTAGGGCACGTTCAGCGTCTTGTGGGCGTCCGTCGCCCAGGAGTCGGCGTCCGCGCACCCCGCCGTCAGACGGGCGTGGCTGGGCGAGGCGGCCGCCCACAGCCCGAAGGCGCCGTCGACGTGCACCCACGCCTCCGCCTCGCGCGCCGCCCGCACGCACGCCGGGAAGGGATCGAAGGCGCCGGAATGGACGTCGCCGGCCTGGAGGACCACGAGCGTGGGCCGTCCGTCGCCGCCCGCCAGCGCCTCGCGCAGCGCGTCCGCCTCCATCCGCCCCTGGAAGTCCGCCGCCACCAGCTCGGGCCTGCCCAGCCCGAGATAGCGCAGGGCCAGGTCGACGGCCATGTGCCGGGACGCGCCGGCCACGACCCGTACGGCGGGGCCGCCGTTCAGCCCGTCGCGGGCGACGTCCCAGCCGGCCCGTCGCAGCACCGCGTCCCGCCCGGCCGCGAGACCCGTGAAGTTCGCCATCGTCGCGCCCGTGGTGAAGCCGACGGAGCTGTCGCCCGGCAGTCCGAGCAGATCGAGGAGCCACGCGCCGGCGATGTCCTCCGCCGCCGTGTACGCGGGCGAGACGGCGCGCATGACGCAGTTCTGGTCCCAGGCGCTCACCAGCCAGTCGGCGGCGAGCGCGGCGGGTTCCGTGCCGCCGACCACGAACCCGTAGAAACGGCCGCTCGGGAAGGCGGTGAGCCCCGGTTCGCAGGCCGTGGCCAGGAGGTCGACCACGTCGGCGGGCGTGCCGGGGCCGTCGGGCAGGTCCGTACCGAGGGCGCGCACGATCTCGTCCACCGGAGCGCGTGCCGGGACGGGGCGGTCCGGCAGACCGGCCAGCCACCGGACCGCATGGTCGTACGCGTGCCGGAGCGCCGCCTCGCGCGGGTCCATACCTCGGACTATGCGACCGCCGGTCCCGCCGCGCAAGCCACGGCCCCCGCGACCGCCGGTCCCGCCGCGCAAGCCACGGCCCCCGCGGCCGCCGGTCCCGTCACGCACGTCGTGCCGGCCGTGACCGGCCCAAGGGCCCCTCCGCCGGTCCCGCCGCGCAAGCGCGTCAGCCGCCGACCGCGCGCAGCCGGCCGGGACGCCGGCCCACCAGCGCGTCGAGCGCCGCCCCGGTCGCCTCGTCCGCCGGCAGGTGCACCACCAGGTGCTGCCCGTCCGCCTCGGTCAGTTCGAGCACCTCGTACGCGAGCCGCAGTTCGCCCGCCTCCGGGTGGACGAAACGGTCGACGCCCGAACGCGACCGCACCGGACCGGCCGCGCCGAGCCGGCCGGAGAACGCCGGACCTCCGGTCACCGACAGCTCCTTGACCAGCTCCGCCATGCGCGGATCGGAGCCGGTGACGGACAGGTACAGCGACGCCACCTGCTGATCGGCGACCCGCTCCCAGTCCGGGAAGACCTCACGGGCGCGCGGGTCGGTGAACACGAAACGCGTCACGCTCGGCGGATCGCCGTCGAGCAGCCCCGCCGGGCCCGCGAGCCGCTCGTACCCGTCCGTGTACGCCACGGTCTCGCCGAGCGTGTTCACCACGACCGCCGGGGTCGGCCCGAGCCGGTCGAGCAGCGCCCGGACGGTGGCGCGCACCTCCCGGGCCGGGGCGGGCGCCATCGCGCACATGTGCCGGTGGGTGTCCGACTTCGCGAGGTTCCGCAGATGGATCCGGTCCTCCAGCGGCAGCCGCAGCGCCTCGCTGAGCGCACCGAGCACCTGCGCCGACGGATTGCGGTCCCGGCCCTGCTCCAGGCGGGCCAGGTACTCGACGCTGATGCCGGCCAGCATCGCCAGCTCCGTACGGCGCAGGCCCGGGGTCCGCCGGCGCGGGCCGGCCGGGAGCCCGGCCTCGGCCGGGGACAGCGCCTCGCGGCGGGCGCGCAGGAAGGACCCCAGTTCGTTGTCGCTCATCCACCGATCGTACGAGCGCGGGCGCGGGCGAGGGTGGCCCTGTCACTACCCGTCTCGGCGCGGCCTTCCTCACCTCCGGGCGCGACGGCAGCGTGGAGCCATGACCACCGAATCGCAGCCCACCACGACCGTCCTCCCGCTGGCCTCCGGCCGCTGGACCTTCGACCCGATGCACTCCGCCGTCGGCTTCACCATCCGCCACCTCGGGATCTCCAAGGTCCGGGGCCGCTTCAACGACCTCACGGCCGAACTGGTCGTCGGCGACCGGCCGGAGACCTCCTCCGTGACCGCGACCGTCCAGCTCGCCTCGATCGACACCGGCAACGCCGACCGCGACGCCCACGTCCGCGCCGCCGACCTGCTCGACGTGGCGAAGCGGCCCACGATGAGCTTCCGCTCCACCCGGATCAGCGGGGACGGCGAGGAGTGGACCATGACGGGTGACCTCACCATCGGCGACGTGACCCGGCCGATCACCTTCGACGTCGAGTTCGGCGGCGTCGTGGACGTGCCCGTGGACGGCAGCCGGCACGCCGGCTTCGACGCCACCGGCGAGTTCCGGCGCAGCGACTTCGGCCTCGACTTCGCGCCCGGCTTCCTCGGGGACGTCGTCAAGGTCACCCTGGAGGTCCAGTTCGTCGAGCCGAGGTAGCGGGCCGGCTTGCGTGGCCCCGGCCCGGCGCGCGGTCAGTCGCCGAGCCGGGCCGCGAGGAACCGCGCGGTCCGGCTTCCCGCGGCCCGCGCCACCACGCCGGGCGGTCCTTCGGCCACGATCAGGCCGCCCTCGTCACCGCCGCCCGGCCCGAGGTCGAGCACCCAGTCCGCGCCGGCGACCACGTCCATGTCGTGCTCGACGACCACGACCGTGTGGCCCGCGTCGACCAGTCCGTGCAACTGGCGCATCAGCACCTCCACATCGGCCGGGTGCAGTCCGGTCGTCGGCTCGTCGAGCACGTAGAGGGTGTGCGCGCGGCGCGGCCGCTGGAGCTCCGAGGCCAGCTTGATGCGCTGCGCCTCGCCGCCGGACAGCTCCGTCGCCGGCTGGCCGAGCCGCAGATATCCGAGGCCCACGTCGAGCAGCGTGCGCAGGCTGCGGGCGGCCGCCGGCTCGTCCGCGAAGAACTCCGCGGCCGCCTCCACCGTCAGGTCGAGCACCTCCGCGATCGTCAGGCCGCGCAGCCGCACCTGGAGCGTCTCGGGGTTGTAGCGGGCGCCGTGGCAGTCCGGGCAGGGCGCGTACGTGCTCGGCAGGAACAGCAGCTCGACGGAGACGAAGCCCTCGCCCTGGCAGGTCTCGCAGCGTCCGCCGGTCACGTTGAAGGAGAACCGGCCCGCCTTGTAGCCGCGGGCCCGGGCCTCGTCCGTCGCCGTGAACAGCTTGCGCACCACGTCGAACAGGCCCGTGTAGGTGGCCAGGTTGGAGCGCGGGGTCCGGCCGATCGGCTTCTGGTCCACCGTCACCACCCGGGCCACGTCGCCGCGTTCCTCCGCCAGCTCGGTCACCACGCCCACCAGGGTCGACTTGCCCGAACCGGACACGCCCGTGACGGCCGTGAGCACGCCGAGCGGGACCGTCGCGTCGAGACCGCGCAGGTTGTGCCGGGTGACCGGACCCGTCCGCAGCCGGCCCACGGGCTCGCGCACCGCCCGCCGCGGCACCGGCGCCCGGTCGAAGAGGAAACGCCGGGTCGCCGACTCGGCCACGTCCGCGAGCCGCTCCGGCGGGCCGCTGTGCAGCACCCGGCCGCCGTGCTCGCCGGCCCGGGGCCCCACGTCCACCAGCCAGTCCGCGTGCCGCACCACGTCCAGGTGGTGCTCCACCACGAACACCGTGTTGCCCGCCGCCTTCAGCCGGTCCAGGACCACAAGGAGCGCCTCCGTGTCCGCCGGGTGCAGTCCGGCGGACGGCTCGTCCAGCACGTACACGACGCCGAAGAGCCCGGCCCGCAGCTGGGTGGCGAGCCGCAGCCGCTGCAGTTCGCCGCTGGAGAGCGTCGGTGTCGGCCGGTCGAGGCTGAGATAGCCGAGGCCCAGCTCGGTGACCGTGCCGATCCGTGCCAGCAGGTCCTCGGTGAGGACCCGGGCCGCCTCCGCGTCCCGCTCCCGCGTCGCGGGACTCGCCAGCACCTCCGCGAGCCCGGTCAGCGGCAGCGCCGCCAGCTCCGCGATCGTACGGCCCGCGAACGTCACCGCCAGCGCCTCCGGCCGCAGCCGGCTGCCCCGGCACACCGGGCACGGAGCGCTGGTGAGGAAACGCTCGGCCTTCGCCCGCAGCGTCGCGCTCCGGGAATCCGCGAAGGTGTGCATCACATAGCGCCGGGCGCTCATGTACGTGCCCTGGTACGGGCGTTGGATGCGCCCCGGCTCCCGCACCGGATGGACCGTCACCACCGGCTGCTCGTCGGTGAAGAGGATCCACTCGCGGTCCTTCGCGTCGAGCTCCCGCCACGGCCGGTCCACGTCGTGCCCCAGCGCGTCGAGCACGTCCCGCAGGTTCTTGCCCTGCCAGGCGCCCGGCCAGGCGGCGATCGCGCCCTCCCGGATCGACAGCGCCGGGTCGGGCACCAGGAGTTCCTCGGTCGTGTCGTGCACCAGGCCGAGGCCCTGACACGAAGGGCAGGCCCCGGCGGCGGTGTTGGGCGAGAAGGAGTCGGAGTCCAGCCGCTCGGCTCCCGGCGGGCAGCTGCCCGCACGCGAGAACAGCATCCGCAGCGCGTTGGACAGCGTGGTCACCGTGCCCACCGACGAACGCGCGTTCGGCGCGGCCCGGCGCTGCTCCAGCGACACCGCCGGCGGAAGACCGGTGATCTCGCCGACCTTCGGCGCGCCCACCTGGTGGATGAGCCGGCGGGCGTAGGGCGCCACCGACTCGAAGTAGCGGCGCTGCGCCTCCGCGTAGATCGTCCCGAACGCCAGCGACGACTTGCCCGAGCCCGACACGCCCGTGAAGACGGTCAGCGCGTCGCGCGGGATGTCCACGTCCACGCCCCGCAGGTTGTGCTCGCGGGCCCCGCGCACCCGGACGAACGGGTCGTGCGGGCCGGCGGAAGGGGCGGCAGAGGTGTCGTGACGGTCGCGCATCCGACGATTCTAGGCCCGGCTTGCCACGTTTGCCCTGGTCAGTCCGGCCAGGCGGGCGAGCCTGCGATACGAGTCGAGCAGCGCGTCCCGGTCGTACGTGCTCGTCGTCACCAGCACCTCCTGCGCGCCGGTCTCCGCCACGGCCCGCGCCAGGGCGTCGGCGACCTGCTCCTCCGTGCCGTACACATGGCCGCGCAGTGCCGACTCGTAGAAACCGCGCTGCTTCTCCGTCATCTCCAGGGCCTCGATCCGCTCCGGCGGCGCGAGCGGCGGGAAGACGCCGCGCGTGCGCGAGTACGCCATCGACCAGGCCTCCGACACCAGAAGCCGGCGCGCCCGCTCCTCGGTGTCCGCCACCGCCACCGTGCCCGCGACCGCCACGTACGGCTCCGCGGCCCACGGCGAGGGCCGGAAGGCGGACCGGTAGGCGTCCACCGCCTCGAGGAGCCGCGTCCGGCCGCGCAGGTCGCCGATCACCAGCGGCAGGCCGGCCGCCGCCGCGATCGCCGCGCCCTCACCGGTCGCGAGAACGAACGGCGGCACCCGCAGGCCCTCGGCCGGGCGGGCGTGCACCTGCGGATGGGCCGACTGGTCGCCGGTGAACCAGCCGAGCAGCTCGTCCAGTTGCTCCGCGAACCGGTCCGCGTCGTCCTTGTCCCGGCCGAGCGCCCGCCGGATGCCGTCGGTGAAACCGACCGAGCGGCCCAGGCCCATGTCGATCCGGCCCGGGAACAGCGCCTCCAGGACGCCGAACTGCTCGGCCACCACCATCGGCTGGTGGTTGGGCAGCATCACTCCGCCGGTCCCGACCCGGATCCGCGAGGTCGCCGACGCGACCGCCGCGGCGAGCACCGTCGGCGCCGACCCGGCCACGCCGGGCACGCTGTGGTGCTCCGACACCCAGAAGCGGTGATAACCGAGCGCCTCGGCCTCGCGCGCCAGCCGGACCGTGTCGCGCAGCGCAGCGGCACCGTCCTCGCCCTCGCGGGTGCGGGACCGGTCGAGGACGGAGAAGCGGATGCGGTCGAAGGGCGCCTGCTGAGGCGTCGGCCCGGGCGTCGTCATGGTGCTCACCCACCGTTCAACACGTCCGGCGCCGAAGGATTCCCGTCGCCGGTGCCTAGGCTGGGGGAGTGACCGGACAGCAGCGGCCCGTGGCCGTCTTCGACCTCGACAACACCCTCGCCTCGACCGCCCACCGGCAGCGCTTCCTGGAGCGGCGCCCGCGCGACTGGGACGCCTTCTTCGCCGCGGCTCCCAAGGACCCGCCGCTCGCCGAGGGCGTCGAGCTGTGCCGGGAGACCGCGGAGGAGTGCGACATCGTCTACCTCACCGGGCGGCCCGAGCGCTGCCGCCGCGACACGCTCGACTGGCTCGCCGCGCACGGACTCCCGGAGGGACCGGTGCACATGCGGCGCGACCGGGACTTCCGACCGGCGCGGCAGACCAAGCTGGACGTGCTGCGCCGGCTGGAGCGCGACCGCGAGGTCCGGGTGCTCGTCGACGACGACGAACTGGTCTGCGACGCCGCGGAGGTGGCCGGCTTCACCGTGGTGCGCGCCCGCTGGGCGGTGACGTCGGAGGCGCTGAAGGACGCGCAGGAGAAGGAGGGCCGGACCTGAGAGGTCCGTTGGATCCAATATCCCGAATCTTGGATCCAACATCCCGGATCCAACTTCCCGGATCCAACATCCCGGATCCGGGATCCGGTGTCCTGGATCCCGGATTCAGTCGCCGTCCTCCAGTCGGAAGCCGACCTTCAGGCCCACCTGGTAGTGCTCGATCGCCCCGTCCACCAGATGCCCGCGCATCTCGGTGACCTCGAACCAGTCGAGGCCCCTCAGGGTCTGCGAGGCCCGCTCGATCCCGTTGCGGATGGCCTGGTCGACGCCCTCCGTGGACGTGCCGACGATCTCGGTGACGCGATAGGTGTGGTTCGACATGGGTGCCGGACTCCTCTCGGTGCGTTCTCTCCACGGTGCCCCAGCCGACCGAGGTCCGCGACACGGAGGACTTGACCCTGCGCTTTGGTCCAGACCAGAATCCAGGCCACATACCCGCGCGAACCTCCCGTTCGGTCCCCCACACGTCGGGTCAGCAGTCCTCCCCGCAGAAGGTGACCTACGTGAAGAACCGCCGTCTCGTCCTGCCCCTGGCCGTCCTCTCCGCCCTCGCCCTCGCCGGCTGCGGGCTCCTCCCCGGAGGCGGGAGCAAGACCCGCACGGTCAACCTCTGGCTGATGCGCGACAGCGTCAGCGACGACTTCCTCCAGCGCTTCACGGAGTCCTTCGAGGCCGAGCACGACGGTGTCGAACTGAAGGTCACCATCCAGGACTGGACCGGCATCGGAAAGAAGGTCACCGAGGCCATCAAGGGCCCCGGAGGCCCCGACGTCATCGAGGTCGGCAACACCCAGGTCGCCCAGTACGCCGACACCGACAAGCTCTACGACCTCACCCTGGAGTCGGTCCGCGACCTCGGCAGCGAGGACTGGCTCCCCGGCCTCGCCGAACCCGGCAGCATCGACGGCGCCCAGTACGGCATCCCGTGGTACGCAGCCAACCGCATCGTCATCTACAACAAGGACCTCTTCGCCGACGCCGGCGTCAAGCCGCCCGCCACCCGCCAGGAGTGGCTGCGGACCACCGAGAAGCTCGACGAGGCCGGCGGACAGGGCATCTACCTCGCCGGACAGGACTGGTACACCCTCTCCGGCTTCATCTGGGACGAGGGCGGTGAACTCGCCGTCGACCGCGGCGGCCGGTGGACCGGCGCCCTCGACAGTCCCGCCGCCCTGCGCGGCATGGACTTCTACAAGCGCCTCCAGTCCCTCGGCGAGGGCCCGAAGAACGCCGACGAGCAGAACCCGCCGCAGGCCGAGGTCTTCGCCAGGGGCGACGTCGCCCAGATCATCGCGACGCCCAGTGCCCTGCCCGTCATCACCAAGGCCAACCCCGCCCTCAAGGACAAGCTGGGCTTCTTCCCGATACCCGGCAAGAAGGCCGGTCAGCCCTGTGCCGTCTTCACCGGCGGCTCCGACCTGATCATCCCGGACAACGCGCCCGAGCGGTCCGCCGCCCTGGAGGTCGTCAAGGCCCTCGCCGGCGAGAAGTGGCAGACCGAACTCGCCCGCGCCATGAACTACGTGCCCAACAAGACCTCCCTCGCCTCGGTCGTCGCCGGCCAGGAGGCCACCGCCACCATGGCCGTCGGCGCCGCCCGCGGCCGCGCCACCCCGAACTCGCCCCAGTGGGCCGACGTCGAGGCCGACAACCCCATCAAGCCCTACATGACCGCGGTCCTCTCCGGCGAGGACCCGAAGCAGGCGGCCCAGGACGCGTCCGAGCGGATCACCGACGGCCTCGCCGAATAGCCGCGGGCGGCCGCGCTCCGCCCACCATTCAGCGCCTCCACACCAACCGGCCCCCGGCCGGTCACGTCGAATCCAGCCTGCCACGGAAGAAACGAGGAGCCGGGCCACCGCTCGCACGGCCCGGCTCCGACCGTCCCCTTCCGTACCGCCGGAGGAGTCCGACATGGCCGCCGTGCCCCTCGCCCAGCCCGTCGCCGCACCGTCGGGCGGGTCCCTCGCCGCCGTACCGGCCCCGCCGCGGACCGGCGACGAGCCCCAGCCCCGCTACGTCGTGGGTCTCGCCCGGGACCAGGAGGACGTCCGCGCCGCCCAGCGGCTGCGCCACCTGGTGTTCGCCGGCGAGATGGGCGCCCGCCTCGACGGGCCCGAACCGGGCCTCGACAGCGACGCCTTCGACGCCTACTGCGACCACCTCCTCGTACGCCAGGAGGACACCGGCGAGGTCGTCGGCACCTACCGGGTGCTGCCGCCCGACCGGGCCGCCGTCGCCGGACGGCTCTACTCGGAGAGCGAGTTCGACCTGAGCCGGCTCGCCCCGATCCGCCACGACCTGGTCGAGGTCGGCCGCTCCTGCGTCCACCCGGCCCACCGCAACGGCGCCGTGATCGCCCTCGTCTGGGCCGGCCTCGCCCGCTACATGACCCGCACCGGCCACAACTGGCTGGCCGGCTGCTGCTCCGTCCCGCTCGCCGACGGCGGCACCCTCGCCTCCGCCACCTGGGACACCGTCAAGACCAAGCACCTCGCACCCGAGGAGTACTGGGTCACCCCGCACCGCCTGTGGACGCCCGAGGCCGACACCGCGCCCGCCGAGGGCCGCGTCGAGCTTCCGCCGCTGCTGCGCGGCTATCTGCGGCTCGGTGCCTGGGTCTGCGGCGCTCCCGCCCACGACCCCGACTTCGGCGTCGCCGACCTCTACGTCCTGCTCTCGCTGGACCGCACCAACCCGCGCTACCTGCGCCACTTCCTCTCGCTCGCCCCGGCCCGGTGAGCACCCCGCCCTCCTTCTGGCTGCCCACGGCGCCGTGCACGCCGGACCGCTGCGAAGCCCACCCCGGGCCCGCCGCCCCGCGCGCCGGTGCCGTGACCGGTGCCGTCCGGCTGACCGCGGGGCTCGGCGCCGTGCTCCTCGGCGTGCTGCTCTCGCCGCTGACCGCCCCGCTGCCCGCGGCGGCGCGGCTGTTCCTGGTGCGGGTCTGGTGCCGGGCCGTGCTGCGGGCCTTCGGCGTACGGCTCCGGGTGACGGGAGCGGCGCCGGCGCCGCGGGGCGTTCCGCTCCTCGTGGTCGCGAACCATGTGTCCTGGCTGGACATCCCGCTGATCGCGGCCGTGCTGCCGGGCCGGATGCTCGCCAAGCGCGAGGTGCGGTCCTGGCCCGTGCTCGGCCCGCTCGCGGTGTTCGGCGGCACGGTCTTCATCGACCGCGACCGGCTGCGGAGCCTGCACGCCACGGTCGGCGCCATGGCCCGGGCGCTGGGCGCCGGCGGCCGGGTGGTGGTCTTCCCCGAGGGCTCCACCTGGTGCGGCCGCGCCGGGGGCGTGTTCCGGCCGGCCGCGTTCCAGGCCGCCCTGGACGCCGGAGCCGAGATCCAGCCGGTACGGATCGACTACCGGCCCCTGGGCCCCGCCGCGTTCGTCGGGGACGACAGCCTCGGGGCGTCGCTGTGGCGGATCGCGACGGCGCGGCGGCTGGTCGCGGAGATCCGTCTGTCGGATCCGCTGTCCAGCGGCCGGTGGCCGGACCGGCGTTCGCTCGCCCGCGCCGCGGAGGCGGCCGTCGCCCAGGACAGCCGCCTCCTTCCCGGCATTCCGGCTCAGCCGAGCGCCGGCACCGTCGCCAAGGACAGCGCGAACCGCTCCTTCTCGTCCGTCCACCAGCGCGAGAGCGTGAAACCGGCCTCCGCCAGCTCCGCCCGCACACCCTCCTGACGGAACTTCGCCGACACCTCCGTCCGCAGTTCCTCACCCGCCTCGAACGGCACCACCAGGTCCAGCTCCGGGATCTTCACCACGAGCGCGTGCCGGGCCCGCAGCCGCATCTCGATCCACTCGTGCCGCGGGTCCCACAGCGCGACGTGGTCGAAGTCCTCCGGACGCGCGTCCGCGCCCAGTTCCCGGTCGATGACGGCCAGCACGTTCTTGTTGAACTCCGCCGTCACGCCGGCCGCGTCGTCGTAGGCGGCGACCAGCGTCGCCTCGTCCTTGACCAGGTCGGTGCCGAGCAGCAATGCGTCACCGGGCACCAGCATCTCCCGGACCGCGCGCAGGAACTCCCGCCGCTCGTCCGGCAGCAGATTGCCGATCGTGCCGCCCAGGAAGGCGACGAGCCGCGGCCCCGTCGTCGGCGGCAGTTCGAGCCCGTGGGTGAAGTCCGCGAGCAGCGCGTGGACGCGCAGCCCGGGCCGTTCGGCGAGCAGCGCCTCGCCCGCTCCCTCGAGTGCCGACTCGCTCACGTCCACCGGCACGTAGCCGTCGAGCTCCGGCAGCAGCGCGTCGAGCAGGAAGCGGGTCTTCTCCGAGGAGCCGGAGCCCAGCTCCACCAGGGTCCGGGCCCCGGTCACCGCCGCGACGTCCCGCGCGCGGGCCGCGAGGATCTCCCGCTCGGCCCGCGTCGGGTAGTACTCCGGCAGCCGGGTGATCTCCTCGAACAGTTCGCTGCCGCGCGCGTCGTAGAACCACTTGGGCGGCAGCACCTTCGGATGACGGGTCAGGCCGGTGAGCACGTCGGCGCGCAGCGCGGCGTCCGAGGCGTCGTCGGCGAGGGTGCGGGTCAGCTGGAACGGGCTCACGGGGAGGGCTCCTTGAGCGGGGTCAGGGACACGTCCGTGCGGGAGGCGAGCAGGACCGTGCGGTCCGGCACCGCCGTCCAGCCGGGATCGTCGTCGTACGGTTCGGAGGCCACGACCGTGCGGCCGGGCGCCGCGGAAAAGCAGAGCGAGTCCCCCCAGGTGGTCGCCGCGACGACCTGCCCGTCGGTCAGCAGCAGGTTCAGCCGGGCGCCGGGAGCGGCCTCGGCCACCTCCCGGACCGTGTCGGCGAGCGCCCGGTCCGGCGCGTCCCCGGCCCGCAGCCGGTGCAGCACGAGCGCCCACACCAGCGCCGAGTCCGTCCGCGCCTCCAGGGCGAGCAGCTCCGCCGCCGGCAGCGTCGCCGCCACCGGGGCGAGCGAGCCGGGCCAGCCGGGGACGGCCCCGTTGTGGCTGAACAGCCAGCGGTCCGCGGCGAACGGCGCCGCCGCGGCCTCCTTGTCCGCGCCGGGCAGCGTGGCGCCCCGTACGGCGGCGAGCAGCGCCCGCGTACGCACCACCCGGGCCAGGTCGCGAAAGCCGAGGTCGCCCCAGATGGGCCCGGCGCGGCGGTAGCGGGCGGGCACCGGGTCGCCGTCGGCGTACCAGCCGACGCCGAACCCGTCCGCGTTCACCACCCCGCTGACCTGGGTGTCCGGCGCCCAGGACTGGTGCTCCAGGGAGTGCGCGGGACGCAGCAGCAGTTCGCCGAGGGCGACCGGCGGGCCGACGTAGGCCAGATGCCGGCACATCAGACCGGCTCCGCGTCACGGGCGGTGCGGAAGCCCGCGAAGATCTGCCGCCGCACCGGCAGGTCCCAGTTGCGGAAGGTGCCCCGGCAGGCCACCGGGTCGACCGCGAACGACCCGCCGCGCAGCACCTTGTGCTCGGGGCCGAAGAAGACCTCCGAGTACTCCTTGTACGGGAAGGCGCGGAAGCCCGGATAGGGCAGGAAGTCGCTCGCCGTCCACTCCCACACGTCGCCGATCAGCTGCCGCACGCCTAGCGGCGACGCGCCCTCCGGGTAGCTTCCGGCGGGCGCGGGTCCCAGATGCCGCTGCCCCAGATTGGCGTGTACGGGTCCGGGGTCGTCGTCGCCCCACGGGTAGCGGCGCGAGCGGCCGGTCGCCGGGTCGTGGCGGGCGGCCTTCTCCCATTCGGCCTCGGTCGGCAGCCGCCGCCCCGCCCAGCGGGCGTAGGCGTCCGCCTCGTACCAGCTGACGTGCAGCACCGGCTCGTCCTCGGGCACCGGCTCGGTCACCCCGAACCGCCGGCGCAGCCACTGACCGCCCTCGCGCCGCCAGAACAGCGGAGCCTCGACGGAGTGCGCGCGGATCTGCGCCCAGCCCTCGGGCCGCCACCAGCGCTCGTCGTGGTAGCCGCCGTCGGCGACGAAGGCCAGATAGGCGCCGTTGGTGACGGGTGCGGTGTCGATCAGGAAGGCCGGGACGATCCGGGTGTGCGCCGGGCGTTCGTTGTCGAGCGCCCACGGCTCGTCGGAGGTGCCCATCGTGAACGGCCCGCCGGGCACCAGGACCTCGTCGTCCGTGAGCGAGGCGGCCGCGGCCCGGGGCGGGGGAGGAGCGGACAGCGCGGCCGGTCCCTTGCGCAGCTGATGGGTGATCAGCATGGTCTCGTCGTGCTGCTGTTCGTGCTGGGCGATCATCCCGAAGGCGAAGGCCGAGTCGACCAGCGGCCCGCCGCCCTCGAACCGGGCGCCGTCGAGGACGTCCAGGACCCGGCCGCGGACGTCCGCCGCGTAGGCCCGCGCCTCGGCGGGAGCGAGCAGCGGCAGCGAGGGCCGGCTCGCGCGCGGATGCTGGAAGGCGTCGTACAGCGAGTCGATCTCGGGCCGCAGCGCCTCCCGCCCGGCGACCGCCCGCCACAGCCACTGCTCCTCCTGGTTGCCGATGTGCGCCAGGTCCCACACCAGCGGCGACATCAGCGGCGAGTGCTGGGCGGTCAGTTCGGCGTCGTCCACACAGGAGGTGAGCAGCGCGGTCCGCTCCCGGGCCGTGCTCAGCGCCGCCACCGCCCGCCGCCGCAGCGCGTGCTCGTCGGGTGTCCCGGGGCCGCGCGGGCTCCCGTTCCGGCCGGGCGTCGTCTCCGGCGCCCTCTCCCGCGCGGTCATGACACCACCTCCTGCAGCTCGTCCGCCGGGCAGCCGCCCGGCACCACATACCGTTCGTGGAACGCGGCGACCGCCGCCACCACCCGCGCCGACGCCCCGATCCGGGGCAGCGCCTCCAGCGCCGCCTCGAACGCGGCGAGCGCCGCCCGGTGCAGCGCCGGATCGGTCAGACCCTCGCGGGCCGCCGCCCGCCACAGCGGATTGCGCGGCGCGCGGCCGGCACCGGCCGGCGCCGCCAGCGGCAGCACCGCCCGGTGAGCCGCCTCGGCGGCCACGGGATCGTCGAAGAGGGCGGTCGTCACCGCCACCGGCACCATCCAGCCGTCGCGGCCGGACTGCGCGTCCACCATCCGCAGCTCCAGGTGCCCGCGCGGCCGCACCGGCGGGAAGAGGGTCGTGAGGTGATAGTGCAGGTCGTCGAGGTCGGCGGGCCGCGGCCGGCCCGTGCGCAGCCACTCCCGGAACGTCAGCCCCTCCGGCACCTCCCACGGCCCGCTCGGAGCCCGCACGCACATCACCGGCGTGTCGAGGACGTGCGCCGCCCACTCGGTGCGCGGCTCGCCGTCCGGCGGCGGGGCGAGCGAGCGGTCCGGATCGAGGTCGGCCCACAGCGACTGCCGGGTCGAACGCCAGCCGGTGCGGCGGCCGCCGTGCACGGGCGAGTTGGCGAACGCCGCCACGAGCACCGGCCCGAGCAGATGCGCCAGCCGCCAGCGCCGCCGGTAACCCAGCGGCCCCGGCCCGTCCGTCCCGGCGTCGAGACAGATCTGCACCGAGGCCGACTCGCACATCATCGCCCGCCCGGCGGGACCGGTCCGGCCGAGCGCGATCTCCATCGCGTCGTAGCGCGGCTCGCGCAGCACCCGCGCGCGGGGCGCGTGCCAGGGATCCACGCCGTAGCCGTTGAGGCCGAGTCCGAGCGGGGCGAGCGCCTCCCGCACCGCGCGCAGGTCGGCGGCCAGCGAGTCCAGGCACTCCATCAGGGAAGAGGCGGGCGGCGAGCTGAGCTCCAGCTGCCCACCGGGTTCGAAGGTCAGGGCCGCCACCAGCGGCACGGCCCGTACGGTGTCGATCGCCGCGGCCAGCCGGCGCGGCGGAACGGGAAGGCGGGGATCACGCAGGTCGTGGACGAGCCATTCCAGCTCGGCCCCGACCGTCCTCGGCGGTCCCGTCTTGAAACAGATACATCGCAGCAGATCCTCGGCATCCTCCTCGGTCAGAGGAGGACCGCCCCGGGGTATGCCGCCCGACGACGGAGTCGTCATCGCTCCACCTCCTGGGAAAGCGCTGATTCCACCTAAAGCCACCCGGCACGGGCGTGCAAGAGCGCCTCCCGCGCCACGGCGGCCGGCGGTCACGCACCGTCACGCCACGGGCGGCCCGACGACGGGCGCGGGCCGGGCGTCGCCGGGAAAATCCCTTTGCCGCCGCGCACCGCCGTCGATCATGCTTCCGGGACATGAGCGCACGACTGCGGGCCCTCGCCCGCGAGACCGAGGAGATCGTCGCCGCGGGCCGCTACACCGCACCCGGCGGCCGGACCGTCTCCCTCGCTGAGCAGCTGGCCGCGGCCCTCGCCAGCACCCGGCTCCACGGCCCCGGGCGCGTCCCCGCCACTCCCGCCACCGACCGTACGACCGCCCTCGACGTCACCGGCGAGAGCAGCCTCGCCGCCGCCCGCCGGATGACCCGCGCCGACCCCGGCGCGCCCGTCGCGGTCCTCAATTTCGCCTCCGCCCGCAATCCCGGCGGCGGCTACCTCAACGGCGCCCAGGCCCAGGAGGAGGCCCTGTGCCGCTCCTCCGCCCTCCACGCGACGCTGCTGCGCGCCCCCGCCTACTACGCGCACCACCGGGCCGAACGGGACGCCTTCTACACCGACCGGGTCATCCACTCGCCGGCGGTGCCCGTCTTCCGCGACGACGGCGGCCGACTGCTCGACGAGCCCTTCACCGTCGGCTTCCTCACCTCGCCCGCGCCCAACGCCGGCGTCATCCGGCGCCGCACGCCCGAGCTCGCCGGCCGCGTCCCCGCCGCCCTCGCCGCCCGCGCCGAACGGGTCCTGGAGACCGCCGTCGCGTACGACTACCGGCGCATCGTCCTCGGCGCCTGGGGCTGCGGCGTGTTCGCCAACGACCCCGCCGAGGTCGCCGGCGCGTTCAAGGCGCTGCTCACCGGCGACGGCCGGTTCGCCGGCCACTTCGACGAGGTCGTCTTCGCGATCCTGGACCGCACCCGGGACCGCGCCACACTGAACGCGTTCTGCCGGGTGCTGGGTCAGGACCAGCCGTAACGCTCGATCAGCCGGTTCACCACCCGGTCGAAGCGCGGCCGGTCGAGCGCGCACGCCTCGCGCCGCATCCCCGACGCCCGCACCCGCAGCACCCGGTCCAGATCCACCCACGACTCGCGCCGCTCGGCGTCCCACGGTCCCGACCCGATCGCCACCCACTCGCGGTCGTGGTCGTGCCGCTTGCTCGACAGCTGTACGGCGAGCAGCGTGCCCTCCGGCTCCCGCGCCACCACGAGCACCGGCCGGTCCTTGCCCCGCCCGTCGTTCTCCTCGAACGGCACCCACGTCCACACGATCTCGCCCGGGTCCGGGTCGCCGTCGGGATCGGGCGCGTAGGACGTGCGGACGGGGCCGATCTCGTACGGTTCGGCCTCGGTCGTGGAGTGCGTCGACATGGTCATCCCGGCACCGTAGCGCCGACCGCACCGGCCTGTCGCTCTCCTTGGCGGACGTGCGGCGTTCGTACCTCCGTGCGAGCCTGGAGGCAATCCGTGGAGCCACGACGGGAGGCAGACCGTGGGCAAGAAACAGACCCGGGTGAACAAGGGAGCCCGCACGGGAGGCCACGAACACCGCGCGGCCGTCGCCGCCAAGGAGAGCCCGCGTTCGGCGAGTACCGAGGCGCCCCGCCCGGCCATCGACGTCCCCTCCCACCGCAAGGAGCGGAGGTTCGGGCACAACTGAGACACGATCCGGACCGCCCATGATCGTCGCCGGGACGGCGTGTGCATGATGAACACCTGTTCACGCTCGCCACGCTCGCCCCTGGGGGGAACATGCGTCACACCGGTCCGGCACGTCTCGCGGCGGCCGCCGCCGTCGCCCTGCTCGGCGCACTCGGCACCGCCTGCACCTCCTCGCCCGATCCCGCGCCGGCCACCTCCTCCGCGCCTCCCGCGCCCCACCACGTGACCGGGAAGTTCATGGCCGACCTCGTCGGCGGCACCGTCGTCGGAGCGGTGGGGCAGCTGGAAGGGTCGATGCGCGTCGAGGACGTCTCCGGCCAGGGCCGGATCGTCCCCATGAACGCGCCCGACTGGAAGATCTGCACCCAGGACCCCGCCCCGGGCGCCGCGCTCGACGGGCAGGAGATCGTGCTCGGCGCGGTGAAGACCAACGAGGACTGCTGACGTCCGCCCACGTCTCCTGACGCCGGCCGGTGCCGACGGTCAAGGACACCCTGTACGCGCGTACGGCGAGCGGACGGGGCCCGGCGCGTCGAGCGCGCCGGGCCCCGTCCCGTACTTCCTCCGTCAGCTCCTCACGCGTCGTCGCCGACCGTGATCTCCTCCGTGCGCGGTGCCGGAACGGCCGGTACGGAACCGGCCGCCGCCGACGCGGCCGCGGACGGCGCCGGCGCCGGCGCCGAGCCGTTCGGGTTCATGTTCGCCAGCAGCTGGCGCGCCAGGCCCAGCCCCGTCCCGCCCATCGTCAGCGCCTTGGCGAACATCTCCGCCATCCCGTCCGCGCCGTTGAGCAGCACCATCTGGTCGACGTTGCCGAACGCCGACGCGCCCGCCTCCACGATCTCCGGCCACCGCTCGGCCAGTTGCTGCGCGACCACGGCCTCCTGGTTCTCGGCGAGGGCCGCCGCCCGCGCCTTGATCGCCTCGGCCTCCGCGAGGCCCTTCGCCCGCGTCGCCTCGGCCACCGCCAGACCCTTGGCGTGGGCCGCCGCGGCCTCCGCCTCACCCGTCACCCGGGTCGCCGACGCCGCCGCCGTGCTCGCCAGCTCCGTCTCCTTCGCCTTGGCCTCGGCCGCCGAGATCCGGGCGTCACGCTCGGCCTCCGCGAGCGTCCTCGTCTCGTACGCCATCGCGTCGGCCGGCTTGCGGACCTCCGTCTGGAGCTGCTGCTCCTTGAAGTGGGACTCCAGCTCGGCGACCCGGGTCTCCTGGACCACCACCTCCTGGCGCGCCGCCGCGTCGGCCAGCGGACCGGCCTGCCGGGCCTTGGCGGACGCCTGGTCCCGCTCGGCCTGATAGCCCGCCTGCAGGATCTCGCTGTCCCTGGTGGCCTCCGACATGCGCGCCGCGGCCTGCTGCTCCGCCTCGGTCGCCCGCCGGTTGGCCTCCGCCTGCGCGATGCGCGCGTCCCGCTGCACCGCCGCCGCGTGCGGCGCGGCCAGGTTCTTGATGTATCCCGTCGGGTCCTCGATCTCGTGGATCTGCAGCGAGTCCACGATCAGACCCAGTTTCTCCATCTCCGTGCCACAGGCCGAACGCGCCTGCCCCGTCAGCTTCTCCCGGTCACGGATCATGTCCTCCACCGTCAACCCGCCCACGATGGCGCGCAGATGACCGGCGAAGACGATGTGCACCCGCTCCGACATCAGCTTCTGCTGGTCGAGGAAACGGCGGGCGGCGTTGGCGATCGACACGAAGTCGTCGCCCACCTTGAAGATCACGACACCCCGCACCTTCAGCGGAATGCCCTGGTGCGTGACGCACTCCACCGACAGCTGCGTCTCGTTGAGGTCGAGCGAGAGCTTCCGCACCGCCTGGACGCCGGGCAGCACGAGCGTGCCCCGTCCCGTGACGATCCGGAACCCCATGCCCTCGCCGAGGCCCTCCGTCTTGTGGTTCGAACCCGAGATGATCAGCGCCTCGTTGGGTTCCGCGACACGCCACATCAGTTTGAACAGAGCGATCAGGACGACGACGGCGCCGGCGACGGCGCCCGCCAGGATCCAGAGGCTCATGGGCTGGTCCCCCTTCACCGGACCCGTGCGGTTCCGGTGAAGGGAGTGTGCGCCCGGGGCGCCCGTCGCTCAATGGATCGGTCAACCGTCGTACGCGGCTGTGACGTACACGGTACGTGGAGGGAGATGTTCCACGACCATCACGACCGTCCCGGTCTCGATCCGGTCCTTCGCCGAGGCCGGGTAGGCGAGGAAGTGCTCGGCGCCGCCCCGGATCCGGACGATCACCTCACCGACGAGGCCGGGCCCGACCGTGCCGGTGACCCGGCCGAGAAGGCCCACCATCGAAGCGTCGTCCATGACCAAAAGGTACGGCACGAACGGCGGTTCGGGGCGGTCGCGGACGGCCGGTGAAGGTCAGCGCACCGTACGGATCGGGCGCACGGCGAGCGCCCCGAGCACCGACAGCACGGCGGCGACCAGGAACAGCGCCGTGTAGCCGCCGCTGAGCGACACGATCAGGGACGCGACGAAGGGCGCCACGATCTGCGGGCCGGCGTTGGCGATGTTGAGCACGCCCATGTCCCGGGCCGCGTCCTCCGCCTTCGGCAGCACCATCGTCACCAGAGCGGTGTCCACCGCCATGTAGCAGCCGAATCCGAGGCCGTTGACCACCGAGAAGGCGAGCATCGCCGTCCAGCTCGACGAGACCGCCGGGATGAGCAGGGCGACGGCGGCGAGCACGGCGGAGGCGCCGACGAAGAGCTTGCGGCGGTCGTGGCGGTCGGACAGCCAGCCGCCGAGCACCGTGGAGACCACCATGGCCACCGAGTTGAGCGGCATCAGCAGCGCGACGGCCTCCTCGGCGGAGAGCCCGGTGGGCAGTGCGGTGTGGTCCTTGAGGATGTAGAGCTGGAATCCGGCCACCGAGAAGTAGCCGAGCACGAGCAGCGCTCGGCCGATGAACGCCCAGCGGAAGTCGTGGTCGCGCAGGGCGCCGCCGAACGCGACGAGCTGCTCCTTGACCGGCATCGGGGCCTTGGCCGGCATCCGCTCCTCGCGGGCGCAGGCGGTGAAGAGCACGGCGGTGGCGGCGACGATCGCGCCGAAGACGAGATAGCCGGTGCGGTAGTGCTCGGAGAAGGCGGCGCCGACCAGGGCGCCGATGGTGGAACCGACGGGGAGGCCGAGGCCGACCGCCGCCGAGGCCTTGCCGCGCGCGGCGAGCGGGACCCGGTCGGGCACGACGGAGGTGAGGGCCGCCTGGTAGACGTTCATCACGGCCTGGCCGAGGCACCAGGCGATCATCACCAGCAGGATCGTGTGCACGCTGCCGAGCAGCAGCATCACCGGCAGGGCGAGCAGGCCGCCCGCCAGGATCCACGGATTGCGCCGCCCCGAACGGTCGGAGAGCGCGCCGGCCACCGGGTTGAAGACCGTCGCGAAGATCGCGGAGACACCCGAGACCAGGCCGAAGTTGGCCACCTTGTCCGCCGGGGCGATGTCCTCGATCTGGAGCGCGAGGAGCATGCCGGGAACGCCGACGTACAACGCGTACATGGCGGTGTTGCCGGCGAGCAGCAGGGGGAGCAGCCCGCGCGTCGGCCGCGGGGCGGCGGGGGAGGCGGGGCCGGCGGCCGCGGTGTCCGGTGCGGCGCCGGCGGACGGGTCGGCGGACGCGCCAGGGGACGTACCAGGAGACGTACCGGAGGAGGAGCCGGCGGACTGACCGGGAGAGGAGCCGGGGGACGTGCCGGGAGAGGAAAGGGCCACGGTGCCCTCCTGAGTGATCGCCCGATGCGGGGGCGGGGAGCGGAAGGATGACAGGGTGATGAAGGAGTGGTGACACGTGTCAGTGACGCGTGTAAACCTTGTGTAGCACTCGAATCCGGCCATCCGCCAGACCTCGCGCCGGATCGTTCTGGAAAGATGCCGGATCGATGAGCCAGTCACCCAAGCAGTCCGCCGGACGCTCCGTTCCCACCAGCGCCGACGTGGCCCGCCTCGCGGGCGTCTCCCGGGCCACCGTGAGCTACGTCCTCAACAACACCGCCGCCGTGCGGATCAGCGAGCCCACCCGCCGCAAGGTCCGCGAGGCCGCCGAGGAGCTCGGTTACGTGCCGCACGCGGCGGCCCGCAGCCTGCGCGCCGGACACAGCCGGATGGTCCTGCTCCCCACCGCCCACGTGCCGATCGGCCCGCTCTACAGCCGCTTCTTCAACGAGCTCCAGTGGGCGCTGCGGCGGCTCGACTACACGGTGGTGCAGTACGGCAGCGTCGGCCTCGACGCGGACGAGGCGGCCCGCGCCTGGGCCGAACTGAGGCCGGTCGCCGTGGTCTCGCTCGGGCAGGTGGAGCTCACGCCCTCCGGCGTCGAACTGCTCAAGCGCTCCGGCGCCAAGGCCGTCATCACCGTCGGTCCGCAGCAGGTGACCGGCGCCCACGCCCTCGTCATCGACCAGACCCGGGTCGGCCGGGTGGCGGGCTCCCACCTCGTCGAGCGCGGCTGCCGGAAGGTCGGTGTCGTGACGCCCGAGGAGCCCGGACTCGAGATGTTCTCCGCGCCGCGCCTGGAGGGCGTGCGCGCGGCGGTCGAGGCGGCCGGCGCCGAGGTCGTACCGCTGCCTCTGCGCTACGAGGAGGAGCCGGCCGCCGAGCTCGCCGCGCGCTGGCGCGCACTCGGCCTCGACGGCGTCTTCGCCTACAACGACGAGTACGCCATGCTCCTCATGCGCGCCCTCCAGGACGCCGGCATCGACGTGCCGGGCGAGACGGCCGTGGTCGGCTCGGACGACCTGGTCCTCGGGCGGCTGCTGCGCCCGCGGCTGAGCACGGTGCACATCGACATGGTCATCGGCCGCGAGCTGGCCGAACTCGTCGACCGGGTCGTGCGCGACCCGGAGTCGGCACCGGCCCGGCGCGAACTGCTCGAGTCGCGGATCGTGCACCGCGAGTCGAGCTGACGCCCGACGCTCGAGGAGGCCCGGGGCGGAGCCCCGGCCGCGAGTCCGGGCAGGGTGGGGGCTCGGTGCCGGATCCGGCCGGGCGGCGGCCGGGACGCGGCCGGGTCGAGGTCGGCTTAGCGTCGGTGCATGAGCACTCACCCGAAGCGTTTCGAGATCCTGCTGGTGCCCGCGCACGTGGAGGACCGGGGCGGCGCCTCCGTGGACGACAGCGCCGTCCGCTCGGCGGTCGTGGAGGTCACCGGCCGCACCGGTGAGACCGGCTATCCGATCTACGAAGGGCACGGCCTGGTCGCCGACATCGATCCCGAGACCGGGACGGTGGAGGCCCTGCTCGTCGACGGCCGGGAACTCGACTACGGCCTGACGGCGCTGACCAGGAGTCCGCGGACGGCCTGAGGCGGTCGGGCAGCGCGCCGGGCGCCGCCGGGTGCGGCTGGAGGGCTCCGGACGGCTCCGGGAGGCTCAGGACGGCGTTGACAGGAGCCGAGGACGCGGCGGAGACTCGGCCGCGCGGGGATGAACATAACTTCACCAGGCGAACAGCCGAAGCGGTGTCCTTCCCGTATCCGTTGCCCGTACGCGAAGGTCATGTGGGAGAGAACCGATGAGCAACCGCGACGTCTACATCGTCGACGCCGTCCGCACCCCGATCGGCAAGTTCGGCGGCGCGCTCTCCTCGGTCCGGCCCGACGACCTCGCCGCCCATGTCGTGCGCGCCCTCGTCGACCGGACCCCGGACCTCGACCCGGCCCGGGTCGACGACGTCTACTTCGGCGACGCCAACGGCGCGGGCGAGGACAACCGCGACGTGGCCCGCATGGCCGTGCTCCTGGCCGGGCTGCCGACCTCCGTGCCCGGCGTGACCGTCAACCGGCTGTGCGGCTCGGGCATGGAGGCCGTCATCCAGGCCGCCCGCGCCATCGCCCTCGGCGACGCGTCGGTGGCGATCGCCGGCGGCGTCGAGTCGATGTCCCGCGCGCCCTGGGTGCTGCAGAAGCCGGAGCGCGCCTTCCCGGCCGGGCACCAGCAGATGTACTCCACCACGCTCGGCTGGCGCATGACCAACCCGCGGATGCCGGCCGAGTGGACGGTCGCCCTCGGCGAGGGCGCCGAGCAGGTCGCCGACAAGCACGCCATCGGCCGCGAGCAGCAGGACGCCTTCGCGCTCGCGAGCCACCGCAAGGCGGCCGAGGCCTGGGCCAAGGGTCTGTACGACGGCGAGGTCGTCCCGTACCCGGGCGTCGAGCTCGTACGGGACGAGTGCATCCGCGACAGCACCTCGCCCGAGGCGCTCGCCAAGCTCAAGCCCTCCTTCCGGACCGACGGAGGCACCGTCACGGCCGGAAACGCCTCGCCGCTCAACGACGGCGCCGCGGCCCTGCTGCTCGTCGACGAGGAGGGGCTGCGCGAGACCGGCCGCGAGCCGCTGGCCCGCATCCGCGCCTCGGCGGTCACCGGCATCGAGCCGCAGCTCTTCGGGCTCGGCCCGGTCGAGGCCGTGCGGCGCGCCCTGGACAAGGCCGGCCGGGACTTCGCCGACCTGACCACCTTCGAGCTGAACGAGGCCTTCGCCGCGCAGGCCCTCGGCTGCCTCGCCGAATGGCCGGAACTCGACCCCGCGGTGGTCAACCCGCGCGGTGGCGCCATCGCCATCGGTCATCCGCTCGGCGCCTCGGGCGCCCGGATCACCGGCGCGGTCGCCCACCAGCTCGCGGCGGCGGGCTCGGGCACCGGTCTCGCCGCGCTGTGCATCGGCGTGGGGCAGGGCCTCGCGCTGGTCCTGGAGCGCTGAGGGTCCCGCGGACGACGGCCCCGGAGCGGCCCGAGCGCGCGAAGGGCGACCCGGACACCTGCCGGGCCGCCCTCTACGCGGCGGTCACTGCTCCTGCTGGGCCTGCGCCTCGGTGATGGACTTGCGGACCTCGTCCATGTCCAGCTTGCGCGCCTGACCGATGACGTCCTCCAGGGCGGCCTCGGGCAGGGCGCCGGGCTGCGCGAAGATCGCGACCTTGTCGCGGACGATCATGAGGGTCGGGATCGAGCGGATCTCGAACGCCGCCGCCAGCTCCTGCTGCGCCTCGGTGTCCACCTTGGCGAAGACCAGGTCCTCGTGACGCTCGGACGCCGCCTCGTAGACCGGACCGAACTGACGGCACGGACCGCACCAGGAAGCCCAGAAGTCGATCAGAACGAAGTCGTTCTCACTCACGATCTGGTCGAAGTTGTCCTTGGTGAGCTCTACGGTGCTCATGCTTCCTACCTTCCGTCTCCTGGCGGTCGCCCCACGGTCCCCCTGGGGACTCGTCCGGCACAACGGCCTGTCGAGCCGCGCTATTCCGCGTGCGCGCCCGCAGACTGGAACCCATGACACAGACGGCGGAACACGAGCGGACGCACGGACACGAGCACACCTATGACGTGGTGGTCCTGGGCGCGGGACCGGTGGGCGAGAACGTGGTGGACCGGGTCCGGGCGGCCGGCCTCACCACGGCGGTGGTGGAGGCCGAACTGGTCGGCGGCGAGTGCTCGTACTGGGCCTGCATGCCCAGCAAGTCGCTGCTGCGCCCGGCGATCGCCCGCGCCGAGGCACGCAGGGTGCCGGGCCTGCGCGCGCATGTCTACGGACCGCTCGACGCCCAGGAGGTGCTCGCCCACCGGGACCGGGTCGTCGGCGACTGGAAGGACGACGGCCAGGTGGAGTGGGTCGAGTCCACCGGCGCCGAGCTCTACCGCGGACACGGCCGGCTGGCCGGGCCCCGGCGGGTCGTCGTGCGGAGCCCCGAGGGCGAGCGCCACGTCCTGACCGCCCGGCACGCGGTCGCCGTCTGCACCGGCAGCCGCGCCGTCCTGCCCGACCTGCCGGGACTGCCCGGCGCCCGGCCGTGGACCAGCCGCGAGGCGACGAGTTCCAGCCGGGTGCCCGAGCGTCTGGTCGTGGTGGGCGGGGGAGTGGTCGGGACGGAGATGGCGACGGCCTGGCAGGCCCTCGGTTCGCAGGTCACGATGCTCGTACGGGGCAAGGGCCTGCTGCCGCGGATGGAGCCTTTCGCGGGCGAGCACGTCGCCGCCGCCCTCACGGAGCGCGGCGCGGTCGTCCGTACCGGCGTCGACGTCTCCGCGGTGGTGCGGGACGGCGGCACCGGCCCGGTGACGGTGGTCCTGGAGGGCGGGGACCACGTGGAGGGCGACGAGGTCCTCTTCGCCACCGGCCGGCGGCCGCGCACCGAGGACATCGGGCTCGAGACGATCGGTCTGGAGCCCGGCTCGTGGCTCTCCGTGGACGACAGCCTGCGGGTCGACGGGCACGACTGGCTCTACGCGGTCGGAGACGTCAACCACCGGGCCCTGCTGACCCATCAGGGCAAGTACCAGGCGCGGATCGCGGGCGCCGCGATCGCCGCGCGCGCCGACGGCGCCGGTGACCTCGGCACGGATCCCTGGGGCCCGCACAGCGCCACCGCCGACCACGCCGCCGTGCCGCAGGTCGTCTTCACCGACCCGGAGGCGGCGTCCGTCGGGCTCACGCTGGAGGCCGCCGAGGCCGCCGGCCACCGGGTGCGTGCCGTCGACCTCGACCTGACGTCGGTGGCGGGCGCCGGACTGTACGGGCAGGGATACCGCGGCCACGCGCGGATGGTCGTCGACCTCGAACGGGAGACCGTCCTCGGCGTCACGTTCGTCGGGCCGGGCATCGGCGAACTCCTCCACTCGGCGACCGTCGCCGTCGCCGGCGAGGTGCCGGTCTCCCGTCTCTGGCACGCCGTGCCCTCCTACCCGACCCTCAGCGAGGCGTGGCTGCGGCTCCTGGAGGCGTACCGGGACGGGGCCGGCTCCTCGTGAGCCCAGGGGAGCGCGCCAACGACTACGACGCCACCTGCGCCGCCTGCGGCCGCCCGGTGCCGGCGGGCACCGGGCTGCTGCGGCACGGCCCCAAGGCGTGGGAGGTGTACCACCCGGACCACGCTCCGCCTCCCGGCCCGCCACCGCCGGGCGACCATCCCGGCTGGCACCGCCGCCCGCTGCTGTCCCTGGACATCGCCACCACCGGCAACCGCCCGGCGGTGGACCGCGTCCGGGCCGCGGCGCTGCGGGGCAGCGACGGCACGGCCCGCGACTGGATCCTGGATCCTGGATCCGATATCCAATATTCGAATACGGGATCCGATGCCGGGCCCGGCAGCAGCGGCGCTGCCCCCGTCCTCGACGAGATCGCCGCCCTCGTGACGGCCCATCTCGCGGCAGGCGAACTCCTCGTCGTCTGGTTCGCGCCGTACGTCCTGACGACCCTGCACGCGGAGCTCGTCCGCCACGGCCTCGCGCCGCTCACCGAGCGGCTGCCGGCCGGCGTCGCCCCGGTCTGCGACCCGCTCGTCCTGGACCGGCACGCCGACCGCTACCGCCCCGGCAGCCGCTCCCTGCGCGCCGTCGCCGAGTGGTACGGCGTCCCGCACCTCCGCCCCGGCGACCCGGCCTCGGACGCCGAGGCGGCCCTGCTGCTCGCCCAGGCCCTCGGCGCGACCCATCCGTCCCTCGCGAAACTCTCCCGTCCGATGCTCCACACCGACCAGATCCTCTGGCACGCCGAACAGACGGCCCGTCATCCCGGGTCCCTGGACTGGCCGTTCACGCCGGCGGACCCGCTGCCCTGGGAGCCGCCGCCCTCCGGCCGAGCCTCCGGCTGAGCCCGCGGCTCAGGCGCGGGGCACGAGCAGTGACGCCGCCGAGCGGGCCGTGTCCAGGGCCGTGCCCGCGGCGCGGTCCGAGGAGGCGGCGAGCACCACGCGGGTGCTCAGGCCGTCGAGGAGGGCGAGGAGTTCGGAGGCGCGGGCGGAAACGTCCAGAGGCGCGAACTGCCTGCGGGCCACGCCCTTGGCGAGGAGCGTCTCCAGGTCCTCCTGCCAGGCGCGGTCGAGCTCCTGCTGCGCGGCGCGCAGTTCGTCGTTGCCCGGGATGCGGGCCCACAGCTCGATCCAGAGGGTCCAGCGCGGGTCGCGCGGCCCGCGCGGCAGGTAGAGCTCCAGGAACAGGTCGAGCCGGCGGGGTGCGGTGAGACGGCGGGCCAGCAGCTGCCGCCGCTCCTCGGCCAGGGCCGCCTCGCTCCAGCGCAGGGCGGCGAGGAGCAGCAGGTCCTTGCTGCCGAAGTGGTAGAGGATGTGGCCGCCGCTCGTCCCGAGCCGCTCGGCGAGCGCCGACATGGTGAGCGCGGCGAGACCGTCCTCGGCGATCGCGGCCATGGCCTCCTCCAGCATCCGCTCCCGCGTGACGCTCCCGTCCCGCCGCCGCCCCGTCGCCCGCGCCGCCCCTGCCACCGCTGCCGTCCTCGTCTCGACCGTTCCCACGACGTCGACCCTAACCGGAGTTTCCCCGGGTCTTGACGTGGCCGGATCCCAACCCTCATCTTGAATGCCATTCAAGAACTTAGAACGTCGTTCAAGAAGCGGCGTCGGTGAGGGGAGCGTCATGGGCACAGCCGGCAGAACCGACACGGCGGGCACGGAGGGCGCGCGGGACCCGGCGGGTCCGGCGGGCGCAGCGGGCCCAGCGGGCCGCGACGAGGTCTTCCAGGTCGAGGGCCACGGCATCGACCCGATCCCCGACGCCGAACGCCACGGCGGCGCCAAGGACCTCTTCTGGCTCTGGTTCGGCTCGAACCTCACCTTCACCTACGTCATCAACGGCGCCCTCGCCGTCTCCTTCGGCCTCGCCTTCTGGCAGGCCACCCTCGTCGTCGTGCTCGGCGGGCTCTCCTTCTTCGTCATCAGCGCCGCCGGCCTCAGCGGCGTCCGCACCGGCACCGCCACCCTCGTCATCTCCCGCGCCGCCTTCGGCGTCCGCGGCAACTGGCCCGCCGGCCTGCTCAACTGGGTCGTCAGCATCGGCTACACCATCGTCAACACCGTGGTCGGCACACTCGCCCTCGAAGCCTTCCTCGCCGACCTCGGCTGGAGCGGCGGCCGGATCCCGCGCGCCCTCGCGCTCGCCGTCACCCTCGCCCTGACCTTCGCCGTCGCCCTCTGGGGCCACGCCACCGTCCAGTGGGCCGAGCGCTGGATGGCCTACGTCCTCGCCGTCGGCTTCGCCGCCCTGCTCGTCTTCGTCCTGCCCGGCACCGACACCGCCGCCCCGGCCGCCGCCGCGCCCGGCCCCTCCGGCTGGAGCCTGGCCCTCGTCGTCATGCTCGCCGGCCCGTTCTCGTACGTCCCGATGCCCGCCGACTACACCCGCTACCTGCCCCGCACCACCTCCCTCAAGGCGCTGACCTGGAGCGGCGGCCTCGGCGGCCTGGTCTCCTCCGTGGCCCTCGGCATCGCGGGCGTCGCCGCCGCGACCCAGGCCGACATGACCGACGCCGTCGCCGGCACCGAAGGCCTGCTGCCCGGCTGGTTCCAGCCGCTGTTCCTGGCGCTCGTGCTCGGCGGCTCCGTCACCAACTCGATCATCACGCTCTACTCCTCCAGCCTCAACCTCCAGGTCCTCGGCATCCCGTGGAGCCGCGTCCGCGCCATCCTCATCAGCGCCGCCGTCACCGCGGCCGGCTCCCTCGGCGCGCTGTTCCTCGCCGACTTCACCACCTCACTGCTGTCCTTCCTCTCCCTCCTGATCATCGTGTTCGCCCCGTGGGGCGGCGTCTTCCTCGCCGACATGGTGCTGCGCCGCTGCACCTACGACTCCGCCGCACTGCACGCGGGCGCGGACGGCGCCTACTGGTACCGGGCCGGCTGGCACCCGGCCGGCCTCGTCGCCCTCCTCGCCGGAATGCTCTTCGCCGCGCTCACCTGCGACTCCGAACTCTGGACCGGACCGCTGGTGGCCCCGCTCGGCGGCGCCGACCTGTCCCTGCTCGGCGCGGTCGTCTCCGCCGCCGTCCACGTCCTGCTCGCCCGCCGCACCACGCGGCCGCTCCCGCCCGTCCCGTCGGACTGACGGCCGCGCCGCCCGTACGGCCCCGCTCCGGCCGCCCGGCCGCCCGCGCCATCCCGTACCCGTACCCGCACCCGTATCCCTCTTCGTACCGCAGGAGAAAGACCCGCATGAACCGCCCCGCCCCGGCCGACCTCGTCCTCACCCGCGCCCGCGTGCACACCGTCGATCCCGCCCGTCCCGAGGCCGAGGCGCTCGCCGTACGCGACGGCCGGATCGTCTGGGTCGGCGACGCCGCCGGGGCCGAGGCCTGGACCGGGCCCGTCACCCGCGTCCTGGACGCCGGCGGACGGCTGGTGCTGCCCGGCTTCGTCGACGCCCACAACCACGTGCGGCTCGGCTCGGACGACGCCTGCGTCCAGCTCGCCGGAGCCCGCGACCTCGACGAGATCCACGCCCGCATCCGCGCCTGGCGCGCCGCCCACCCCGACGCGCCCTGGATCGAGGCCGAGGCCTTCGACTACTCCGCGATCCCCGGCGGCCGGATGCCCACCGCCGCCGACCTCGACCCCGTCACCGGCGACACGCCCGCCCTCGTCCTCAGCTACGACGTCCACACCGCCTGGCTCAACACCGCCGCCCTGCGCCGCCTCGACGTCCGCGCCGACCGCACGGACCTGCCCTTCGGCACCGCCGTCACCGACCCCGCCACCGGCGAACCCACCGGATTCGTCAAGGACTTCGCCGTCAAGGGCCTCTCCCGCGACGGTCACCGCGCCCTGCGGGACCTCGGCGTGCCCTGGGCCTCGGCCGACCGGCAGTACGGGCGCCTCGCCAAGAGCCTGGACGACGCCGTCCGCTACGGCATCACCACCGTCGTCGAACCCCAGAACTCCCTCGACGACCTCGCCCTCTTCCAGCGCGCCCGCGCCGAGGGCCGGCTCCGCTCCCGGATCGTCGCCGCGCTCTTCCACCCGCGGGGCACGACCGAGGCCGAGCTCGACGAGTTCGCGGCGGCGGCCGTCTCCTTCGCCGACGACCGGCTGCGCGTGGGACCGCTCAAGCTGTACATCGACGACGTCGTCGAACCGCGCACCGCCGCCCTCCTCGAACCGTACGCGGGCTGCGGCCACCACCGCGGCGACACCTTCTACCCGCCCGAGGAGTTCGCCGAACTGCTCACCCGGCTCGACGCCCGCGGCTTCCAGTGCTTCGTGCACGCCACCGGCGACCGCGGCATCCGCACCGTCCTCGACGCCGTCGAGCGGGCCCGCGCCGTCAACGGACCGCGCGACGCCCGGCACCAGATCGTGCACGTCGAATGCCTCGACCCCGCCGACACCCCGCGCTTCGCCGCACTCGGCGTCACCGCCTGCATGCAGCCCCGGCACGCCGCGCCCGACATCGCGGGCCCCGGCCAGGACTGGGCCGAGAACATCGGCCCCGAGCGCTGGCACAAGGCCTGGCCGCTGCGCAGCCTGCACCGCGCCGGCGCCCTGCTCGCCCTCTCCAGCGACTGGAACGTGGCCGAGATGGACCCGATGATCGGCATCCACGCCGCGGTCGCCCGGCGCGCGCCCGGCGGCGGCGAGGCCTGGACCCCGGAGGAGACCCTCGACGTCACCACCGCCGTCGAGGGCTACACCATGGGCTCGGCCCGCGCCAACTTCCTGGAGCACGACCGCGGTTCACTCACCGTCGGCAAGCTCGCCGACCTCGTCGTCCTCTCCCGCGACATCCTGGCCGTCGACCCCGACGACATCCCCGGCACCGTCGCCGAGACCGTCGTGGTGGGCGGCGAGGTCGTCCACACCGTCGCCTAAGACGTACGCACCGGCCGGCGGCGGCGGAGCGAAACGGAATGGTGGGCTCGGTTTCCATGATCGTAAGGTCTGCGCCATGACCGAACGGACGAACGACCGGCCCACCGCCGCGGCTGCCCCGGGCGCACCCTTCGCGCCCGTCCTCACCCGCCACGCCGAGGCCGAGACCTGCGCCGACCCGAGCAGCGTCATGACGCTGCTCGCCGACTCCGACCAGACCGCCGGCGGCTTCACCAGCTACCGCTCCACCTTCGCCAAGGGAGCCGTCGGCGCGCCCGCGCACTTCCACACCAAGGCGACCGAGCTCTTCTTCGTCATCAGCGGCTCCCTCCAGGTCCTCGTCGGCGAGGAGATCACCGTCCTCGAGGCCGGTGACTTCCTCGCCGTACCACCGCACACGCCGCACGCCTTCGCCGCCGCTCCCGGCTGCGAGGCCGACGTGCTCTTCGTCTTCACGCCCGGCATGGGCCGCTTCGACTACCTGCGCCTGCTCGGCCGGGTGATGCGCGGCGAGGCCGACTTCAAGAAGATCGCCGACACGGCCGAGCAGTTCGACAACCACTACGTCGACAGCCCCGTCTGGCGGGCGGCCCTGGAAGCCGCCAGGTGACCGGCGCCGTCAACCCCGCCCGCGTCCGCCACCTCGTCTGAGCCCCCGTCCAGGGGTTCCCCAACGCCCGACCAGGTGAAGCACGCCGTTTCGGTGACGCGGACCCGCCGGGTAGCCGCAGGCTCGCTCCACCATGGCCTCGGCGGGGCGTTGCCATTCTCCGCCCCCGTGCGCGAACCCAAGGGTGGAGCAGATGACCGGCAGTCGCAGGGCGCTCGTCGGAGCGCTGACGATGTGTCTGATCCTCGGGGCGGGCGGCGCGTTGCCGCCCGCCACGGCCGCCGCGCCCGCCATTCCCACCCCGACACCCACCTCCGTCTCCCCGCCCCGGGACGGACGGGCCGCGGCGGCCGCCGCCGACCAGACCACCCTCTCCCACGACGACCTGCGCACCGGCTGGGACCGGAACGAACCCGGCCTCGCACCGGACCAGGTCTCCAGCTCCGACTTCGGCCAGCAGTTCTCCACGACCGTCGACGGCCAGGTCTACGCCCAGCCCCTCGTCGTCGGCGGCACCCTCGTCGTCGCCACCGAGAACAACAAGGTGTACGGGATCAACGCCGCCTCCG
The DNA here is from genome assembly GCF_044544825.1 of Streptomyces sp. NPDC053493. Taxonomy (NCBI): domain Bacteria; kingdom Bacillati; phylum Actinomycetota; class Actinomycetes; order Kitasatosporales; family Streptomycetaceae; genus Streptomyces; species Streptomyces sp. NPDC053493. Next base: position 170,542 of record NZ_JBITXS010000002.1, on the reverse strand, counting down.
GCGCCGTCAACTGGACCAGGAACCTGGGCGCCCCCTGGCCCGCCTCCGCCATCAGCTGCGGCGACCTCGTCCCTAACATCGGCGTCACCGGCACGCCCGTCTACGACCCCGCGAGCCAGGCCCTCTACCTGACCTCCAAGGTCAACGACGGCCCCGACACCCAGCACCCCAGCTGGTACGTGCACGCCATCGACCCGGCCACCGGCGCCGAACGCACCGGCTGGCCCGTCAAGGTGGCCGGCGCCCCGACGAACGACCCGGGCCGCTCCTTCAACCCGTACACCGCCGCCCAGCGCCCCGGCCTGCTCCTGATGGGCGGCTCCGTCTACGCCGCCTTCGCCTCCCACTGCGACCGCGGCCCCTACGTCGGCTACGTCCTCGGCGTCTCCACCACCACCCGCAAGACGACCCTGTGGGCCACCGAGAACTCCTCCGCCAACGGCATGGCCGGCATCTGGATGAGCGGCGGCGGACTCGTCTCCGACGGCCCCGGCCGGATCTTCGCCAGCACCGGCAACGGCCTCGCACCCGCGCCCGGTCCCGGCACCATGCCGCCCGGCCAGCTGTCCGAATCGGTCGTCCGGCTCGGCGTCAACAGCGACGGCACCATGTCCGCCCAGGACTTCTTCAGCCCCACCGACGCCAACCAGCTCGACCTCAACGACACCGACCTCGGCTCCGGCGGCCCCGTCGCCCTGCCCGCCCCGCCCTTCGGCACCAGCGACCACCCACGGCTGCTCGTCCAGATCGGCAAGGACGGCCGGCTTTTCCTCCTCGACCGCGACGACCTCGGCGGACGCGGCCAGGGCCCCGGCGGCACCGACAAGGTCGTCGGCACCTTCGGGCCGTACGAGGGAGTGTGGGGCCACCCGGCCGTGTACGGCGGCCAGGGCGGCTACCTCTACACCATCGGCACCGGCGGGCCCCTGCGCGCCTTCGCCTACGGCCTCACCGGCGACGGCAAGCCCGCCTTCACCAACACCGGCCGGAGCACCGGCACGTTCGGCTACACCTCCGGCTCGCCCGTGATCACCTCCACCGGCACCAACGCCGGCTCCGCGCTCGTCTGGTCGGTCTACTCCGACGGCGCCAGCGGCGCCAACGGCCAGCTGCGCGCCTACGACGCGATCCCGACCGGCGGCACCCTCAAGCTGCGCTGGTCCGCGCCGATCGGCACCGCCGCCAAGTTCTCCGTGCCCGCCACCGACGGCGGACGCGTCTACGTCGGCACCCGCGACGGCCACGTCCTCGCCTTCGGCCGCCCCGCCAACACCGCCCTCCTCAGCAGCCCCGTCGACTTCGGCAAGGTCGCCGTCGGCTCCACCGGCACGACGACGGTCACCGTCACCGCCACCCGGGACGTCACCGTCAACGCCGTCACCCTTCCGGCCGGCGGCGCCTTCGCCGCGAACCCGGCCGGCCTTCCGCGCACCCTGCGCACCGGCGAGACCTACTCCGTGCCCGTCTCCTTCTCGCCCGCCGCACCCGGACCGGACTCCACCGCCCTCACCTTCGCCACCGACCTCGGCGGGAGCGCCGTCGGCCTGAGCGGCTACGGCACCCGGCCCGGCCTGGTCGCCGCGCCCGCCCAGCTCGACTTCGGCACCGTGCCGACCGGCACCGCCAAGTCCCTCGGCGTCACCTTCACCAACACCGGCACCGAGCCCGAGACCGTCTCGGGCGCCACCGCGCCCGGCGCCCCGTTCAGCAGCGCCGGACTGCCCGCCGCCGGCATCGTCGTCCAGCCCCAGCAGTCGGTCTCCGTCCAGGTCCGTTACGCGCCCACGGCCGCCGGCGACCACACCGCAGGCCTCTCCGTCACCGGGCAGAACGGCACCGCCACCGTCGGCCTCACGGGCACCGCCGTCACCGGCCGGGCCCAGCTGACCGTCACCCCGACCTCCACCGACTTCGGCTCCGTCAAGGTCGGCCAGTCCGTCACCAAGACCTTCGACATCAGCAACACCGGCAACATCCCGCTCACCATCACCAAGGCCAAGGCGCCGGCGGCGCCGTTCTCCGTCACCAACCCGCTCAGCGAAGGCCAGGTCATCGGCCCCGAGGACGTCGTCCACCAGGCCGTCACCTTCTCGCCCACCGCGCTCGGCGCGGTCAGCGCCGCCTACGAGCTCACCGCCGACGACGGCCGCGGCCCGCAGAACGAGACGCTCACCGGCACCGGCGTCCCCGGCACCGGAGTCACCGTCCCGGGCCCCGACGCCGGCGGCTGGAAACTCAACGGCAACGCCCAGGTCTCCGGCACCGACCTCCAGCTCACCCAGGCCACCGCCGGACAGCGCGGCACCGCCGTCTGGCCGGTCCCCGTCCTCACCGACGGCCTCAGGGCCACCTTCACCACCGTCATCGGCGGCGGCACCGGCGCCGACGGACTCTCCTTCGCCCTCCTCGACCCGGCCAGGACGACCCCGAGCGCCCTCGGCACCGGAGGCGGCGGCCTCGGCTACGCCGGCCTGCCCGGTGTGGCCGTCACCTTCGACACCTACGACAACGGCGCCGCCGACCCCTCGGCCAACTTCGTCGGCATCGCCACCGGCGGCACCGACAGCGCCCTCACCTACGCCTCCACCACCACCGCCGTGCCCAACCTGCGCTCCGGCAGCCACACCGTGACCGTCGCCGTCACCGGCAGCACCCTGACCGTCTCCGTCGACGGCGCCCAGCGGCTGAGCACGAGCGTCGCCGCGCTCCCGCCCACCGCCTTCCTCGCCTTCACCGGCGCCACCGGAGGCCTCACCGACATCCACGCCGTACGCAACGCGAGCTTCACCGCCACCTCGTACGCGGTGGCGCCGCCCGGCCCCAACGGCTGGACGTACAACGGCAGCGCCGTCCTGTCCGGCACCAGCCTCCAGCTGACCCCGCTCCAGACCGGGCAGCGCGGCTCCGCCGTCCAGGCCACCGCCGTCCCCTCCGCCCGCCTGAGGGCCCGCTTCACCGCCACCATCGGCGGGGGCACCGGTGCCGACGGACTCGCCCTGCTGTTCCTGGACGCGAGCAGGGCCACGCCCACGGCGCTCTCCGCCTACGGCGGCGGCAGCCTCGGCTTCGCCGGCCTGCCGGGCGTCGCCGTCACCCTCGACACCTACGACAACGGCGCCCACGACCCGTCGGCGAACTTCGTCGCGGTGGCCACCGGCGGCAGCGGCACGACCCTCACCTACGTGGCCACCGCGGCCAACGTGCCCAACCTGCGCAGCGGAAGCCACACCGTCGACGCCGTCGTCACCGCCACCGGACGGCTCCAGGTCTCCGTCGACGGGACCCGCGTCATCGACGTCGCCGTCGCCCTCCCGCAGAACGTCCTCGTCGGCTTCAGCGGCGCGACCGGCGGACTGACGGACCGCCACACGGTGACGGGCGTGCGGATCGGCTACTGACCGCCGCCGGCGGCCCCGCGCGCACGGCGCGGGGCCGCCGGGTTCTCCGGCTCCGTCAGGTTCGTGGGGTCCGCAGGGTCCGCGGGGTCCGCGGGGGGGTCCGCCGGGGGGTCCGCAGGACCCCGCGGACGGCGGACCGGGCGGTCAGAGGCGGTCGAGGATCCTGCGCAGCTGGGCGATCTCGGCGGCCTGCGTCCGCACCACGTCGTCGGCGACCTTCCGCGCGGCCGGGTCGCTGCCGTCCTTCTGCTCGGTCCTCGCCATCTCCACCGCGCCCTCGTGGTGCGCGATCATCAGCTCGGCGAACTTCCGGTCGAAGGCCTTGCCCTTGACCGCCGCCAGCTCCTTCATGTCCTGCTCGGACATCATCCCGGCCATGCCGTGACCGCCGTGGCCGCCGTGACCCGCGGCGGACTCCGGCCGGCCCCAGGCCTTGAGCCAGGACCTCATCGTGCGGATCTCGGGGTCCTGGGCCCGCTCGATCGCGCCGACGAGCTTCTTGACCTCCGGGTCCTCGGCGCGGCCGTCGGCGAGCTGCGCCATCTCCAGGGCCTGCTCGTGGTGCGGGATCATCATCTGCGCGAACATCACGTCCGCGTCGTTGAAGGGCGCCGCGGAAGCGGTCGCCGAAGCCGTGACGGAGGGCTTTCCGGCGCCCGCGGCGCCGCCCTCGGTGCCCGGTCCGGCGGAGCCGGACGAGCCGCCGCAGGCGGTCAGCAGTAGGGCCGCCGCGGTGACGGTGACTCCGGTCAGGGCGAGCGTGCGGGTGGTGCGGTGGGTGTTCGTGCGCATGGGTGTCACACCTCGTGTGTGCTGTCGTTCTCGGATCGGTCGTACGCGTGGGTGCGGGCGCGCGCGGGCAGCGCGAGGCGCCCGCGGCGGCGGTACGGCCTAGATCCGCAGGATCGACAGCTGGGCGAGGTCGGGAGGCCGGGGCGGCGGGGCGTTCGGGCCCACGGTCCGCAGCAGCCGGGACAGGAGCAGAGCCGTCCCGTCCGGACGGCGGGCGAGGGCGGCCAGGACGAGGCCCGCGATCAGCCACGCCCCGAGCACCGCCACGCAGAGCGAGGCCATGCCCGTCCCCGTACCGGAGTGGTGCGAGGACGACTCGGGCGAGCCGGTCGCGGGCGCGGAGCCGGCGTCGTGGTGGGCCGCCGGCGCCGAGCGGTGCGCGTGCGCCCCGGCCTGGGCGTGCACCCCGGCCTGGGCGTGCGCCCCGGCCTGCGCGTGCGCCCCGGCCTGGGCGTGCGCCCCGCCCGTACCGCCGTCGCCGGAGGAGCCGTCCGGGTGGCCCAGGGTGTGCATCACGAACACGCCGAGCGCGAGCACGACGACCAGCAGCAGGTGCGCCAGGGCACCTCCCGGTCGTGTGCGGCCGTGCCGCCTCCGTCGTCGCGCTCGTTCCGTGTGCAGGGCTCCCGACCTCCTCACGGCCGACCTTACCGAATACCCCTCACCGGTATGCCATCGGGAGGGCGCGCCGCCACGCGACCGGCGTACACCCGCCGGCCTCCGGTCCTGCCGCGTGCGACGCCACGCCGTGACGTGCTACGGAGCCGTCTCACCCGTCATGGCGGCGGCCAGCCGCAGATGGGGCGCGGCCTCCTCCGTCCGCCCCTGCCGCTCCAGGGTGCGGCCGAGCATCAGCCGGGCGTAGTGCTCGACCGGGTCGCGCTCCAGGACGGCCCGCAGCTCCTCCTCGGCGCGGCCGAGCTGCGCCGAGTGGTAGTACGCCCGGGCGAGCAGCAGCCGCTGGGCCGTCTGCTCCGGGTGCTCGGCGACCAGGCCCCGCAGGATGCGGGCGGCCGTCAGGTACTCCTTGGCCTCGAAGAACAGCTGCGCGCGGCCCCACCGGTCGGCGGCCGTGCCGAACTCGTAGTACGTCTCGTCGCTCACCGCTGGCTCGCTCTCCTTCGAGGTGGATCGTCTCGGTGCCTGCAACACAGGAACATCGTTGAACATTCCACTAACATTCCTGTGTGGGGGCACTCCGTACGGCACCCCGAGAGGAATAGGTTGAGCGCCATGAGCAATCTTGATCGCCAGGCCGCCGTTCAGGTCTGCGGCGGCCGGGGCTTCGTCGTCGCCGAACCGGTACGGGAACTCCTCAGCCCCCGTCACGTCCAGCTCGGCGAGTCGACCGAGGTACGCCGTCTGCTGCCCAACCTCGGCCGCCGCATGGTCGGGGCGTGGGCCTTCGTCGACCACTACGGGCCGGACGACATCGCCGACGAGCCCGGCATGCAGGTCCCGCCCCACCCGCACATGGGCCTGCAGACCGTCAGCTGGCTGCACCAGGGCGAGGTGCTGCACCGGGACTCCACCGGCAGCCTCCAGACCATCCGCCCGCGCGAACTGGGCCTGATGACCTCGGGGCGGGCGATCTCCCACTCCGAGGAGAGCCCCAGGTCCCACGCCCGCTATCTGCACGGCGCCCAGCTCTGGGTCGCCCTGCCGGACGCCCACCGGCACGTCGAACCCCACTTCCAGCACCACGCCGACCTCCCGCACGTCACGGCGCCGGGCCTGACCGCCACGGTCATCCTCGGCTCCCTCGACGGCGCGACCTCGCCGGGCACCGCGTACACACCCATCGTCGGCGCCGACCTCGCCCTGGCCGCCGGCACCGAGACCCGCCTGCCGCTGGACCCCGACTTCGAGTACGCGGTCCTCGCGATGTCCGGCGAGGCCCACGTCGACGACGTCCCGGTCCTCCCCGGCTCCATGCTCTACCTCGGCTGCGGCCGCACCGAACTCCCGCTCCGCGCCTCCTCCGACGCCGGCCTGATGCTCCTGGGCGGCGAGCCGTTCGAGGAGGAGATCGTCATGTGGTGGAACTTCGTGGGCCGCACGGACGAGGAGATCCGCAAGGCGCGGGACGACTGGATGGCCTCCGACCGCTTCGGCGAGGTCAAGGGCTACGACGGCGACCGGCTGGACGCCCCCGAGGTCCCGCCGACCCAGCTGAAGGCCCGGGGACGCGTGCGCTGACCTGGGGTTTCGCTTCTGCGTCGATTCAAGGTCGAGGGCTGCTTGGCTCCGCCGGGGCTGTCGTCGCGACTGCGGGAGGGCACGTATCGCAGCCCCTTCCGCAGTCGTGCAGTCAGTGGGTGCACTTCCAGAGTGTGCTCGGGTGCGAGCCAGTCTGGTCAGCTGAATGCTGACCTTTTGCTGACTTTACTGACGGTTCATCAGGTGCCCTGGCGGTGTAGCGCTGGGAGTGGCGGCACGCCGGCTGCGGTCGCGAAAAGCAGGTTGCACACGAACGTCTTGAGCGTCGCCGACGAGCGCCTGCGGGACTAGGGACGGGTTGATCAGCCCATAATTGGAGTCAGTGCCGAGCGACCCGGCGCACCGCACCCGCCTCGGGTGCACTCACCGCGATCGGAGAGCACCGTGAAGAACAGGGCGTTGTGGCGAGTAGTTGACAACCACAATGGTAGCCAGTCCATCGTCAGCACGCCCTCCGAGGCGGTCGCGTTCGTCAATAGCCGGTTCGACACCGATGACGACGACGAGCCGTTCAGCATCACCGAGGTCGGTCCTCTCCTTCCGAAGCCGCTCGGGGTCATCACCGCATGGGCCGCCGAGAAGGACGGCGAGCGAACCGACGGGCGTACTGCCCCGATCACCATCAGGCCGGTTGTGACGGACAACGCCGGTGAGTGCGATGACGTCGTGCTCTGGGGCGACGTGTACGTCTCCTGGGACCACGACATGTACACCGTCGAGGGGCCGGACGGCTCCGAGTACAGCGAGGCTTACAGTGCAGCCGAGTTGAGCGCGATCCTCGACGAGTACGCCGGCGACTACGAGTACGCGCCTGAAGGGCCCGACAGCCACAGGTGGCCGAAACCGGAAGAGTTGATCACCAACGGCGCCCAGGAGTGTGCCAAGCGCTTCGGGCACCTCGACGAAGACGCCCTGTTGTGGCTCGCTGCCACCCGCATCACGCTCGCCGTGTGGCGCAACACACCCGTCGAGAACTGGCATGCCGGGAAGAGTCCGCTGCACGACGGCACGATGATGCGGATCAACACGGCAACCACCCGACTCGTGCGCTCGATGCTGTCGTTCGACCATGTCGACTGGATCGGTCTCGGTCTCGCGATCGTCAACCCGTCCCGGGTTCTACCGACCGGGCAGTCCGTGCTCGAGCTCGGGCTGGCCTGCCACAACCCTGACGACCCGGCGCACGAGGTTGATCCGCGCGAAGAACTCGCGGAGATGGCACAGGACGCGATCGCTTGGGGGCGAACGTACCGCCTTCGCGAGAAGGAGTTCGGCCTGCGAACCCTGATCGAATTCTTCTGCGCGTTCGACAACGGCTGGTTCGGAGCACCGAGTTGGGGGCGTATCGTCGATCGGTTCCTTACGGCTGTCGACGACCGGGAGAATGCGCACTGGCGCATGCACCGGGACGAGCCTTGGTTCGACGAGTGGTTCACCAACCGGCCGCCCGACATTGCGGACACCACGGAATTTCGTCGGCTGCTCCTTGCCGGGCCTGACCTGCTTTCCGAGGAGGCCGCCGAATGGTGCGTGGATGGTGCCATCGGCTACGTCTGCCAGGACGACCACGCGAACGACTGCTGGCGGTGCGGTATCCCGCTGGCAACGGAGTCCCCAAACGAGTGAACGTGGGCAGCCTCCCTCGGCGAGCGCTACGTTCGCGTACGCGTGAGGGGTCCACGCCGGACCTGAGGCAAGGTCACCCGGATGAGCCTCCTCGGAACTTTGCGAGAGCACTGACTCGGCTGGCCGAGCCCGCCCCCGAAGGTCGCGAGACGCCGCCGCTTCCGGTGACCCTGGCGGAGAGCAGGTGATCGTGCCGTTCACCTCGAAGTTCAAGAGCGAACCGGTCGACTGTTCGGCAGGCGGCTCGCTCGAACTGGACACCTCGATCGTCGTCGGCGTCGACGACGCGGTGCACGATCGATGTCCTCGGGGCCATGGGGACCTGGCGTTGGACGAGCGCAGTCGCAGACGCGTGTGGTCCCCAGCTCCGTAGAGGCCGTCAGGCGCTGATAGGAAACCCGGCCGGCTCTCGCCCTGTGTAGCGCCGCGATGGTCGGAAGTGGGAACGATGCTGACCTTTTGCTGACCTCGGCCGCGTCGATGTGGCTTCACCTGCAGAGACGCCGTAATGAGGTGTGTTGTGGTGGAACTTCGTGGGCCGCACGGACGAGGAGATCCGCAAGGCGCGGGACGACTGGATGACGTCCGACCGCTTCGGCGAGGTCAAGGGCTACGACGGCGCCCGCCTGGACGCCCCCGAGGTCCCGCCGACCCAGCTGAAGGCCCGGGGACGCGTGCGCTGACCTGGGGTTTCCTCGCCGTGGCTGAGGGCGGGCGCCACCGGGAGGGGCTCGTATCGCCTCCCGGTGACGCACCGGCCGGTGCGGGGTCCTGCCACGGCGGGCGCTCCCCGCACCGGACGTGGTCGCTCGCCCGCCGGGTGTGGTCAGTCCCGGTACGACTCCATCTGCCGGACCGTGGCGCTGTCCAGACGGGCGGAGCCGCCTTCGGCGAAGAGCCGGATGCCCTCGCTGTCCGGGCCGGGGAAGGTCTGGTCCGTGATGACGGCTTCGCCGTCGCCGCCGAAGACCTCGACGGAGGACCAGTCGACCAGTATGCGCAGCTCGACCTTGCCGTTCCGGGTGGTCAGCGGTGCGCGCTGGACGCCGGGGAAGTCGTCGTGGAAGTCCACTGCGCCCGACCGGGTGCGGTCGACGTACAGCTCCTGGGTCTCGGTGTCGTAGCCGATGACCGTCTTCTGTCCCCCGCCCGTGCGGACCGTGAACCCGAACCGCTCGGCGTCACCGGGGGAGAACGTGGCCCGGATGTCGAGCGCCTTGCCGTCGGCCCGGCCCGCCGCCAGCGGTACGGATCCCTCCGCGACCCTGATGCCGCGCACGCCGACCGAGGGGCCGTGGAGCGACTCCACGCCGGCGACGGGTCGCTGCGTGAGCCGGAGCCGGCCGTTCACGGTGCGCAGCGCCATCTCGCGGGGGATGCTCTGCGCGCTGCGCCAGGGAGACGTCGGAACGTCCTGGCCGTACTGCCAGTTGTTCATCCAGCCGATCATGCGGCGCCTGCCGTCCGGGGCGTCCTCCCAGGACACGGCCGCGTAGTAGTCCTTGCCGTGGTCGATCCAGGACGCCCGCCGGACGCTCGGGATCGCCGGCTGGTCGGCGGCGACGAAGTGGTCGGCCAGGACGTGGCCCCAGCCGCCCCGGTTCATGTCGACGATCTGGACGACGGCCTGCTTGCCCTGATGGGCGCGCAGGTCGAAGGACGCCCAGTCCAGGCTGCCGCTGTTCCCGCCGGTCTCGCTCTGGACGACCTCGCCGTCGACGAGGAGGTTGACCGCCGTCTCGGTGGAGCGGGGCCGCGCCGGGGTGTCGGACAGCATCACCTGGTCGAGCAGGATGTGTCCCCAGCCGCCGGTGTTCCGGTCGACGACTTCGATGTGCGCGGTCTTGCCCGCGAGGTCGCCGACGTCCCAGGAGGCCCAGTTGAGCTCCTCCGAGTCGGCGCCGGTGGCGCTGCGCACGGTCGTGCCGTCGACGACGAGCCGGACCGCGGTGGGCGCGTCGGAGCCGGAGGGGTGACGGCCGCCGCCGACGAGGAAGTTGATGTGCTTCGCGGTGAGGGTGAACTCGGGCGAGGTGAGGGTGCCCGTGGTCGCGTCGCCGTCGAGGAAGCTGTTCACCAGGCCGCCGCCGTCGTGGCCGCTGACCGGGTTCTGTCCGGGCAGCGTTCCGTGTGCGGGGCCGTTGCCGAAGGCGGTGCCGGTGGCGGTCCAGGAGCCGTAGCCGTCCTGCTCGAAGTCGGCGAGCACCTGTCCCGCGGGCGCGGGGGAGTCGCCCGTCACCGAGCCGGGGACGTGCGGGTGGCGGCCGCCGGCCACCTTGAAGTTGAGGTAGGGGGTCTCGACGGTGAAGGGCGGTGAGGTGAGGGTGCCGGTCTCGGCGTCGGAGTCGTGGAAGCTGTCGACGAGTCCCTTGCCCTCGAAGCCGCTGGTGCCCGAGGTGCCGGGCTTCGGCGCCGGGACCGGCCCGTCGCCGAAGGCCGTACCGGTCGTCCGCCACGCGCCGTAGTCGGTTCCCTCGAAGTCCTGTGTCACCACTCCGGGCGGTGGCGTGTAGGAGCCGTCGTCGTCGGCCGTGAAGCGCCTGCCGTCGAAGTCGCCCACGAAGTACTGGGCGGCCGAACCACCGGCGATCCCACCGGGGTTGATGTTGACGACGAGCACCCACTTGACGCGCTGGGGGTCGCCGTCGACGGGCAGCGGGAACAGGTCCGGGCACTCCCAGACGCCGCCGACCGCGTTCCGCGGGCCGAAGTCGCTCAGATGCGTCCAGCTCTTGAGGTCCTTGGAGGAGTAGAACCGGACCTTGTGCTCGGCGGACAGCGACACCGTCATCAGCCAGCTCCTGGTGGGCGCGTACCACTGGACCTTGGGGTCGCGGAATTCCGTCGACCCGATGTCGAGGACCGGGTTCCCGGCGTACTTGGTCCAGGTGCGGCCGCGGTCGGTGCTGTAGGCCAGGGACTGGGCCTGCTTGCCGCCGTTCTTGAAGTGGCTGGTGTAGACGGCCACCATCGCGGGGTTCTCCTTGGTCCCGAACCCCGTGGTGTTGTCGTGGTCGACGACGGCGCTGCCGGAGAAGACCATCTCCTCGGCGTCGTGCGGGAGGGCGAGGTCAAGCTCCTTCCAGTGCACCAGATCCCTGCTGACGGCGTGGCCCCAGGACATGTCGCCCCAGGTGTTCCCGTTCGGGTTGTACTGGTAGAAGAGGTGGTACTCGCCCTGGAACCAGACCAGTCCGTTGGGGTCGTTCATCCAGTTCTTCGCGGGGCTGAAGTGGAACTGGGGACGGTACGTCTCCGTGTACGGCCGGCCGGCGTCCGCCGCCGCCTGCGGGGCGACGGAGGTGACGGCGAGCGCGCAGGTCGCGGCCGCGGCGGCGAGGAGGCGCAACGGGACACGACGGCGGGCGGGGGCTCGGCTCATGGTTTCTCCTGCACGGGGGCGGCGGCGTCGTGGCCGCGTCCGCTGGGCTGGTACGACGCCTGGGGATTCACGGTGCCGGGCGGTGGGGGCGACCCGGAGAGACGGAATGTCAACGATGACATGTGACAGCGATGACATCCGCTGGGGAGAGATGATGTGCGGGCCCCGGGCGGCGCGTCAATGCCCCGGACCGACTTCGCCGATCCGGCCGTTCCGCCGCCGGTTCGGCGACCGGTTCAGCCGGCGGCGCGTCCGGCCGCGGATGCCGGCAGCGGCACCTGGCCGGCCCACGGAGGGTTCGGGCCGACGACGCCGCAGGTCAGCGCCGCCACCTGGGAGGCGAAAGCACAGGCGTCGAAGACGTCGTCGGCCCGAAGCTCCGTCAGGCGCCCGCCGAGGAGCCCCTTCGCGCCGAGATGGTGCAGGAACCCCGCGGTGAAGGAGTCGCCGGCTCCGACGGTGTCGACCACGTCGGTCGGAGGTGACGGTACGGCGACCCGCTCGCCGCGCAGCGAGGCGACCGCGCCGCGCTCCCCGCGAGTGATCACGACGAGCGGCACGCCCGCCGCGTGCCAGGCGTCGCAGGCCCGCTCGACGGTGGCGGAGGGCAGCAAAAGTTCCAGGTCGTCCTCGCTCAGCCGGAGGATGTCCGCGAACGCGCACCAGCGCGGCAGGCGTTCGCGGTAGACCTCCACGTCGACGAGCAGCGGCCGGACGTTGGGATCGACGCAGATCGTGGCCGTGGCGGCGGCGCGGGCGAGGAACTCCTCGACGACCGCGCCGCCGGGCTCCCGTACCAGGGCCAGGGAGCCCGAGTGCAGGCAGGCCGTGGAGCCGAGGTCCGTCGCGGCGAGTTCGTCCGCCGTCCACTGCCAGTCCGCGGTGCCCCGGGCGTGGAAGGAGTACGCCGCACGGCCCTCGGCGTCCAGCTCGGCGACGGCCAGCGTGCTGGGCTCGGACGCGCGGACGGCGGCCGTGAGATCGACACCCGAGGCCTCCAGGTGCGCGCGGAACAGGCGGCCGAAGACGTCGCCGGACAGCCGCCCCAGGAAGCGGGCGGGCGTGCCCAGCCGGGCGAGCGCCACGGCGGTGTTCGCCGGACCGCCGCCCGGCAGGACCCGCAGGGCGAGCTCGCCCGGCGCGGGCGCGGGGACGGTGAAGGCGTCCGCGACGCATTCTCCGAGGACGGTGACCAGAGGCAGGCGCATGACTCGTTCTCTCCAGGTGGGCAGCGCGGGAGGGCTGCGGTGGCAAGGGGCCTTGAGGGAGCTCACCGGGAGCGCTGCTCCCCGTGTGAGGCGGTGCGGGCGACGTTGCCGATCCGTGACGGCGCGAAGGCATTGACGTTTCCGGGTGATGGAGTTCATCATCCTCCGCAAGCAGTGTCAACGATGACATAGGTCAACGATGACATCGCCTCCCGTGCGCTCGGCGGCAGCAGTCCCTCTGCGCCGCGGCCTTCGGTCCGCGCGGCCGTTCCGTCCTCGTCCAGCAGGAGTTCAGCATGCTTCGCAGAAACCGCGCCCTCCGCGCCCTTGTCGGAATCACCGCCCTCACCGCCGTCTCGGCGCCGGCTCTGACGGCCTGCGGCTCCGGCGCGCAGGGAGGATCCGGCGGCGGAACCAAGGTCGGGCTGATCACCAAGACGGACACGAACCCGTTCTTCGTGAAGATGAAGGAGGGCGCGGAGCGGGCCGCCAAGGACAACGGCGTCGAACTCGTCAGCGCGGCCGGCAAGTTCGACGGCGACAACGCGGGCCAGGTCACCGCCGTCGAGAACATGGTCAACTCCGGCGTGAAGGGCATCCTCATCACGCCCAACGACTCCAAGGCGATCGTCCCCGCCCTCGAGAAGGCACGCGCCAAGGGCGTCCTGGTCATCGCGCTCGACAGTCCGACCGAGCCGCAGGACGCCACCGACGCCCTCTTCGCCACCGACAACGTCAAGGCGGGCGAGCTCATCGGCCGCTACGCCAAGGCCGCGATGGCCGGCAAGCAGGCGAAGATCGCCACCCTGGACCTCGCTCCCGGCGTCGCGGTGGGCGTGCAGCGCCACCAGGGCTTCCTCAAGGGCTTCGGCGTCGCGGAGGGCGACCCGTCGGTCGTGTGCACGCAGGACACCGGCGGCGACCAGGCCAAGGGCCAGACGGCCATGGAGAACTGTCTGCAGAAGGCCCCGGACGTCAACGTCGTGTACACCATCAACGAACCGGCCGCACTGGGCGCTTACACCGCGCTCAAGGCGAAGGGCCTGGAGAAGAAGGTGCTGGTCGTCTCCGTCGACGGCGGCTGCACCGGCACGAAGGCGGTCAAGGAAGGCAAGATCGCGGCGACCTCGCAGCAGTACCCGCTCGAGATGGCCTCCCAGGGCGTCAAGGCGGTCGCCGGCTTCGCCAAGGGCGGCAGCAAGGTCTCCGGCTACACCGACACCGGCGTCACGCTCATCACCGACGCCGCCAAGCCGGGCATCGACGCCAAGGACACCGCGTACGGCCTGGAGAAGTGCTGGGGCTGAGCCGAGCCCCGGGCACCGGGGCGCGCCGGCGCGGGCTCGCCACCGCCGTGGTCCGCCTCGGCGGCGCCAGGGCCGGCCCGCGCCCCGAGACCCGGCACCTCCTCGGCGCACCGCCCTCCGGCCCGTATCCCCTGACGAACCCCGCTCCGCCGACCACCGACCACCGGCAAGGAATCCCCATGTCCGCCACACCCCTGCCCTACGACCAGCTGAAGGGACCGACCACGGTCCGCCGGCTGCTCGCCACACCGACCACCGGCCCACTCGTCGCGCTGCTGCTCGCCGGCGTCTTCTTCTCCCTGACGACCGAACAGTTCCTCTCCGGCGGCAACTTCTCGCTGATCGTGCAGCAGGTCATGGTCGTGGGCACGCTCGCCATCGGTCAGACCCTGATCATCCTCACCGCGGGCATCGACCTCTCCTGCGGCGCCGTCATGGCGTTCGGCAGCATCGTCATCGCCAAGACGGCCGCCGAGGGCGGTCTGCCGCCCCTCGCCGCGATCGCCCTCGGGCTGGCCGTCAGCGCGGGCTTCGGCCTGGTCAACGGCCTGCTGGTGCAGCTGATCCCGCTCCCGCCGTTCATCGTCACCCTCGGCATGCTGAACGTGGCCTTCGCCCTGACCCACGTCTACTCGGCCGAGCAGACGATCACCGACCTCCCGGCGCCGCTGACCGCCCTCGGTGAGACCTTCCCGCTCGGCAACACCGACATCACCTACGGCTCGCTCGTGACGATCGCCCTGTTCCTGCTCTTCGCCTACGCGCTGAGCGGCACGTCCTGGGGCCGGCACGTGTACGCGCTCGGCAACAGCCCCGAGGCCGCCCGCCTCAACGGCATCCGCACCTCCCGGCTGACCATCGGCCTCTACACCCTGGCCGGACTCGTCTACGGGATCGCCGCACTGCTCCTGATCTCCCGCACCGGCGTCGGCGACCCGCAGGCCGGCCAGACCGACAACCTGGACAGCATCACCGCCGTCGTCCTCGGCGGCACCAGCCTCTTCGGCGGGCGCGGCTCCGTCCTCGGCACCTTCATCGGCGTCCTCATCGTCGGTGTGTTCCGCAACGGCCTCCAGTTGATGGGCGTCGCCTCCGTCTACCAGACCCTGATCACCGGCGTGCTGGTGATCCTGGCCGTGACCGTCGACCAGATCTCCCGGAGGAAGGCACGATGAGCACCGCCGATGTCACTCCCGTGCTCCAGGCCCGCGGCCTGGTCAAGCGGTACGGCCATGTCACCGCCATCGACGGCGCCGACTTCGACCTGCTCCCCGGCGAGGTCCTCGCCGTCATCGGCGACAACGGCGCCGGCAAGACGAGCCTGATCAAGGCGCTCACCGGTGCCCTCACCCCGGACGAGGGCGAGATCCGGCTGAACGGCGAGCCCATCAGGTTCACCGGGCCGCAGAGCGCCCGGCAGCACGGCATCGAGACCGTCTACCAGGATCTGGCCGTCGCCGCGTCCATGGACATCGCCTCCAACATGTTCCTCGGGCGCGAGCTGCGCCGGCCGGGCTTCCTCGGCAGCACGCTGCGCATGCTCGACAAGAAGCGCATGCGCCGGGAGGCGGCGGCCCACATGGCCGATCTCAAGATCGGACTGCGGTCCTTGACGCAGCCGGTGGAGACGCTCTCCGGCGGTCAGCGTCAGGCCGTGGCGGTCGCGCGGTCCGTCGCCTGGGCGAAGAGCGTCGTCGTCATGGACGAGCCCACCGCCGCGCTGGGCGTCAAGGAGTCGGGCCAGGTCCTGGACCTGATCCGCCGGGTCCGTGACAAGGGCATGCCCGTGGTCCTGATCAGCCACAACATGCCGCACGTCTTCGAGATCGCCGACCGCATCCACGTCCACCGGCTCGGCCGTCGCGAGGCGCTGATCAAGCCGTCCGACCACTCCATGGCGGAGGTCGTCGCCATCATGACCGGGGCGCTCAGGGTGAGCGACGATGGAGGTACGGTCGTTGCCGACGCGGATGCCGCCGAGGCGGCAGGCGTGTCCGCCCACTGAGTCGCCGCGGGGCAACGCCGCGCGGACGACGGGGTCGCCGCACAGTCAGGACAGCGGGCCCGGCCCCGGGCAGGGGCCGGGCCCGACGAACGCACAGGAACGGTGGTACATGGCCGCGAACCGCCGCCCCACGCTGGCCGACGTCGCCAGGGAAGTGGGCGTCAGCGCCAAGACGGTCTCCCGGGTGCTCAACGAGGACGGGCCCAGTTCCCCGGAGACCCGCGAGCGCGTGCTCGCCGCGGTCGCGAAGCTCGGCTTCCAGCCGAACCTGATGGCCCGCAACATCCGGGTCGGAGGCCCCGACACCACCGTCGGCCTGGTCGTGCCCGACCTCGGCAACCCCTTCTTCGGAACAGTCGCCGGAGGCGTGGAGGACCTCGTACGCAGCCGGGGACTCACCCTGCTCATGGGCTCGTCGGCGGAGGACCCGGACCGGGAACGGGCGCTGATCCAGACCTTCCTCGCCCGGCGCGTCAGCATGCTGATGGTCGTCCCCGCGTTCGGGGCCGATCACAGCCATCTCAAGGCACCGCGCGCGGCCGGACTCCCGGTGGTGTTCGTCGACCGGCCGGGAGTCGGACTGTCCGCCGACTGTGTCGTCAGCTCCAACCAGGCCGGCGTCCACGAGGGCGTCGCCCATCTCATCGCCCGCGGCCACCGCCGGATCGGCTTCATCGGAGACCTTCCCGCCAAGCTGTACACCCGACGCGAGCGGCTCGCCGGCTACCGCTCGGCGCTCACCGAGGCCGGCCTGCCCTACGACCGGACCCTGGTGACCGGCGCCCACGACCAGGGCGGGGCCGCTGCCGAGACCACCGCGCTCCTCGGCCTGCCGAACCCGCCCACCGCCCTGTTCGCGGCGAACAACATGACGGCCCTCGGTGTCATCTCGCAGCTCACCCGCGCGGGGCGCAAGGACATCGCCCTGGTCACCTTCGACGACCTTCCGCTCGCCGACGTCCTCGAACCGGCCCTGACCGTCGTGGCGCAGGACCCGGCGGCCATCGGCGAGGCGGCGGCCAGGACCGCCCTCGCCCGCCTGGACGGCGACCGCAGCCGCGCCCGGACCGTCATGGTCCCCACCCGTCTCGTGGTCCGCGGCTCCAGCGAACCGCTCCCGCACCCGGCCGGGGAGGCACCGGCCGCGAGGTGAGCGGCCGTGAGGTGAGCAGCCGGGAGGTGAGCGGCCGTGAGGTGAGCGGCGCGGCCCCGTTCCGTTCACCGGCGCATGGACCGATGGTTCATTGCTTTTCGGCCAAATTATGTGTCAGGTCGCCGTCTTGGTCCGGCGCATTCGAGCCATCCGTCATGATCCGGGAATTCCCTTACCGGAGGAGAAGTCCGTGCACAGCGGGGTTTTCGACACCTTCTCGCGGGTCTGATTCCGGCCGCTCATGCGAAACGTGACCGTCCTCACGGTGGACCCTCACGGCCGCCGTGGTTCTAATTGGCGGGCTCATTCGAACGAGCTGTCCGAAAGGGCATCACGGGGGCTTGCGAGGAGGTCGACGATCGGGAAGGCGCGCCGCCCTGGGCGGCGCCTTCGGCATGCCTCCGGTGAGACCGCACCGGACGGCCCCGGCCTTCACCGGATCCTTTTCCTTACTCCTTCAACTCTCCCGTCTTCAACAAATGGTATCGGGCCGCACGCTTCCGCCGCGATCCGGCGGAAGACGAAACAGACGAAGAGGGAATAACGATGACGGACAACAGTCGTACGATCCGGACACCCCGGAACGACGACAGGTTCGAGAAGTTTCCGCTGACGGAGATCCAGTACGCCTACTGGGTCGGCCGCGGATCCAATTTCGTGCTCGGCAACGTCGCACCGCACGCGTACTTCGAACTCGAAGGACGACGGCTCGACCCCGACGTGCTCTCCCGGGCCTGGCGGACGCTGATCGAGCGCCACGACATGCTGCGCGCGATCGTGGGCGAGGACGGACAGCAGCGCGTCCTCGCGTCCGTACCGAAGTTCGAGGTCCGATGTACCGACCTCCGGTCGGCCCCGCCCGAGGAGGCGGAACGCGTGCTGACCGGAATACGCGACGAGATGTCCCACCACGTCTACACCGCCGCCGACTGGCCCCTGTTCGACATCCGCCTGTCCCGGCTGCCCGACCACGACCGGCTGCACGTCAGCCTCGACCTCCTCATGGTCGACCTCGCCAGCCTCACCCTGCTGTTCAGCGAGTGGAGCGCCCTCTGCCAGGACCCCGCGCTCGAACTGCCGCCGGTCGACGTGACCTTCCGCGACTACGCGCTGGCCCTCGAGCAGGGCTCCCAGGCGCCCCGCCACCAGAAGGCCCTCGACTACTGGACCTCGCGCGCCACCTCGCTCGCCCCGCCGCCCGACCTCCCGCTCGCCAAGTCGCCGGTCGCGGTCCACAAGCCCCGCTTCACCCACCGCGAGTACCACCTGCCCGAGCCGGACTGGAAGCGGCTGCAGGAGCGCTGCGAGGCCCGCGGCCTCACGCCGACCGCCGTCCTCGCCGCGGTCTTCTCGGAGGTGCTCGCCGTCTGGAGCGGCACCCGGCGCTTCACCCTCAACCTCACCCTCTTCAACCGGCTGCCGCTGCTCCTCGACCGCAACGAGGCCGGCAAGCGCGTCGTCCATCCCCATCTGCGCCGCATGGTCGGCGACTTCACCTCCATCTGCCTCCTCGAGGTCGACGCCCAGGCCGGCCGCACCCTCGGCGAACGCGCCGAGGCCACCCAGACCCAGCTCCAGAAGGACCTGCGCCACCGCCAGGTCAGCGCGCTGCAGACGCTGCGCGAACGGCGCCGGCTCGGCCTGCAGAGCGGCTTCGAGACGATGCCCGTCGTCTTCACCAGCGGCCTCGGCACCGCGGCCGACGTCAGCGACGCCATGGGCTACTTCGGCGACATCTCCTACCGGGTCAGCCAGACCCCGCAGGTCTGGCTCGACCACCAGGTCGTCGACTTCACCGGCTCCCTCGACCTGACCTGGGACTGCGTGGAGGAGCTCTTCCCCGAAGGCCTCCTCGACGACATGTTCGCCACCTACTGCGCGACCGTGGCCCGGCTCGCCCACGAGGACACCCCGTGGGACCAGGAGCTGACCCTCACCCTCCCCGCGCACCAGCTCACCGGCCGCGCCCAGGCCAACGCGACCGAGGGCCCGCGCCCCGACGGCCTGCTCCACGAGCCGTTCCTCGAGCGGGCCGCCGCCCACCCCGACCGCGCCGCCGTGCTGACCGCCGGACGCGAGGTCACGTACGGCGAACTCGCCGGCCGCGCCGAGAACGTACGGCGCCAGGTGCTCGCCCTCGCCGGAGAAGGCGCCGGAGAAGGCGAGCTGCGCGACCGGCTCGTCGGCATCACCCTCGACAAGGGCCCCGAGCAGGTGGCCGCCGCCTACGGCGTGATGATGGCGGGCGCCGCCTACCTGCCGGTCGGCGCCGCCCTTCCCGCGCAGCGCCGCGCCCGCATCCTCGCCGACGGCGAGGCCCCCGCGATCGTCACCGACCGCGCCCTCGACGCCGCCCTCGAATGGCCCGACGGCGTGCCGCGCCTCCTCGTCGACGGCCCCGCCGCCGCGCCCGCCGGCCGCCTGCCCGCCGGCCCCGCCCGGCCCGGCGACCTCGCGTACGTCCTCTACACCTCCGGCTCCACCGGCACGCCCAAGGGCGTCATGATCGAGCACGGCGCCGTCCTCAACACCGTCGACGACATCAACGAGCGCTTCCGCGTCGGCCCCGACGACCGCGTCTTCGGCCTCGCCGACCTCGGCTTCGACCTGTCCGTCTACGACCTCTTCGGCACCCTCGCCGTCGGCGCCGCCCTCGTCCTGCCGGACCCCGACATGCGCTCCGAACCCGCCCACTGGGCCAAGGTCATGTCCCAGCACGGCGTCACCGTCTGGAACTCCGTGCCGGCCCAGATGCAGATGCTCGTCGAGCACCTCGAAGCCGGCGGCGAGGTCCCCGAGAAGCTGCGCCTCGTCCTGCTCAGCGGCGACTGGATCCCCGTCGACCTGCCCCGCCGCATCCACGACCTGTGGCCGGACGCCGAGGTCATCAGCCTGGGCGGCGCGACCGAGGCCTCCATCTGGTCCGTCCACCACCCGGTCGACGAGGTCCCGCAGGGCGCGAAGAGCATTCCGTACGGCGTACCGCTGCGCAACCAGACCTTCCACGTGCTCGACGAGCGCATGGAGCCCTGCCCGGTGTGGACCGCCGGCCAGCTCTACATCGGCGGCATCGGACTCGCCCGCGGCTACTGGGCCGACGAGGAGCGCACCGCCGCCGCCTTCGTCACCCACCCGCGCACCGGCGAACGCCTCTACCGCACGGGCGACTTCGGCCGCTACCGCACTGACGGGACCATCGAGTTCCTCGGCCGCCGCGACGGCCAGGTCAAGATCAACGGCCATCGCGTCGAGCTCGGCGAGATCGAGGCCACCCTCTCCCAGCACCCCGGCGTGGACGCCTCGGTCGTCGTGAAGTCCGCCGACGGCGCCGGCGCCGCCCGCCTCCACGGCTACGTCGTGCCCTCGCCCCGCGACGAGACGCTGTTCGTCACGGAGCACGCCGAGCCCGCCACCAGCCGCGAGCTCTGGCAGGCCCTCGGCTCCACGGCCGGCAAGCCCGGCACCGGCCCCACGCCCGAGCGGCTGCGCGCCGCCTGGGACGTGCTCGACGAGGTGTACACGGTCGCCACCGCCGCCGCCTTCCGCTCCTTCGGCCTCCCGCACGAGCCCGGCGCCGTCTTCGACCCGGCCGCGCTGCGCGGCGCCGGCGTCGCCCCGCGCTACGAGCGCTGGCTGGCCCGCGCCGTCGCCCGTCTGGAGACCACCGGACACCTGACCGCCGGCCCCGACGGGACCACCGTCGCCCGCCCGCTCCCGGACGCCCTGCCCGAGGAGCTGAAGGGCCGGGCCCGCACCGTCCTCAAGGACGTCCTCGGCATCGAGGAGGACGTCACCGACTGGATGCTCACCCTCGCCGGCGGCCTCGCCGACGTCCTCACCCAGAGCGTCCACTCCGCCGAGCTGTACGCCTCCGACCGCACACCCGGCGTCTACGACCGGCTCTTCGGCCCCACGTACGAAGCCGCCGCCGACGCCGTCCGCGAGCTCGCCGCCCGGTGGCCCGCCGACCGCACCCTCAAGGCCATGGAGGTCGGCTCCGGCTACGGCTCGCTCACCCGGCACCTGCTGCCGCTGCTGCCCGAGGACCGCACCGAGTACCTCTTCACCGACATCTCGCGCTACTTCACCGACCGGGCCAGGACGGTCTTCGCCGACCACCCGGCCCTGCGCTTCGACCTGTTCGACCTCGACCTGCCGCCCGCCGTCCAGGGCTTCGGCGACCAGGCCGCCGACCTCGTCGTCGCGGCCAGCGTGCTCCACGACATGCGCCGGATCGGCCCCACCCTGCGCAACCTGCGCTCCATGACCGCGCCCGGCGGCATCCTGCTCATGGTCGAACAGACCACCTTCCACCCGTGGTTCGACCTCGTCATGGGCCTCCAGCAGGGCTTCGACAACTTCGAGGACACCGAACTGCGCACCCGCCACTGCCTGCTCGACCGCGAGCAGTGGGCCGCCGAGCTCGCCGCCGCCGGCTTCGCGCGCAGCGAGGTCCTCACCACCGCCGGCGGCCCCGGCTCGGTCGGCTTCGACGTGATCGTCGCCCAGGCGCCCGACACCCGCCGCCGCTTCGCACCCGACGCCCTGCGGGACTTCGCGGCCGAGCGCCTGCCCAAGCACATGGTGCCCGCGCAGATCCTCGCCCTGGAGGAGCTGCCGCTGAACGCCACCGGCAAGGTGGACCGCGCCGCCCTCGCCAAGGCCGGGGCGCGCGGAGCGACCCGCGGCCGGCCGGCCAAGCCGCCGCGCACCGACCGGCAGCGCAAGCTCGCCGAGATCTGGCGCGAGGTCCTGGGACTGAGCCGGGTCGACCTCGACGACGACTTCCTCGACGCGGGCGGAGACTCGCTGCTCGCCGCGCGGCTCGTCGCCCACCTGCAGACCGCGTTCGACGTGTCCGTGCCGGTCGGCACGGTCCTCCAGTACACGACGGTGGAGGCGCTCGACGGCTACCTCGAGCAGCTCCTCGGCCCGTCCGAGCTCATCCCCGGGGAGAAGTGATGAACGACAACCGCCCGACCGACCCGACCGACCCGACCGACCCGACGGACCCGACCGACCTGACCGACCTGACCGACCCGACCGCCCCGACGGACCCGACCGCCCCGACGGACCCGACCGGCCTGACCGATCCCACCGACCTGACCGGTCCGGCCCGGCGGAGCCGGCCGAACCCGCACAGCGGGGAGACGGAGACGCAGCCGGGCCGGGAGCCCGCGTCCGCCGGGCGCCGACCCTCCGCCGACGAGATCGAGGCGTGGGTGCTCGGCTTCCTCGCCGAGATCCTCGACGTCCCGCCGTACGACATCGATCCCGCCACGCCGCTCGACGAGCTCGGCGTCGACTCGGCCACGACGCTCGTCATGTGCGCGGGTCTCGGCGACGAGTTCGCCCTGCCCGTACGGCCCCGGGACGTGTTCGACCACTTCACGGCGGGCGCCCTCGCCCGGCACCTGTCCGCACCCATGCCCGCGGGAGTGTGAGAGTCCCGTGAGCACCCCCACGTCGCCCCGCTGGATCCTCGGCGGGGCGCCGCGGCCGGCCGCCCCCGCGCTCTACTGCTTCGCACACGGGGGCGGCTCCGCCGCCGAATACCTGCGCTGGGCCCGCGACCTGAAGGCCGGCGAGCCGAACGCCGTCCAGCTGCCCGGCCGCGGCTCGCGACTCCGCGAGCCGGTGATCACGTCGATGGACGCGCTCGTCGACGCGCTCCTCGACGGTGTCCGGCCGGACCGCGAACCCTTCGTGTTCTTCGGCCACAGCTTCGGCTCGCTCGTCGCGTTCGAGTTCACCCGCGCGCTGCGGGCGGCCGGTCGCCCGCAGCCCGCGCACCTGGTCGTCTCCGGCTACCCGGCCCCGCACCTGCCGCGCGCCGCGTCGCGGCTGCACCTGCTCGGCGACCGCGAACTCCTCGAAACCGTCGCCGGGCTGCACGGCGGCATTCCGCCCGAGGTCCTGGCCGACGACACCCTGGTCACCCTCGCGGCGCAGGCCCTGCGCGCCGACTACCAGATCCTCGAGACCTACGCCCATCGGCCCGAGGCGCCGCTGTCCCTCCCCGTCACCGTCCTGTGCGGCACGGAGGACCGGATCACCGACGCCCAGCTCGAGGCCTGGTGGGAGCTGACGGACGCGGAGGTGACCGTACGCCGCTTCCCAGGCGGCCACTTCTACCTGCGCGACCGGCCGGCCCCGGTCCTGCGGGCGCTCTCCGCAGCCCTCGCCTCGGCGGCCGCGCGTCCGGCGTCCGGCCCGCACGGGGCGGAGAAGGACGCGGCGGAGAAGGAGAACGACGGGGCGGAGAGGAACGCGACGGAGAGGAACGCGACGTGCTGACCTTCGCCGCCGCGTCCCTGGTCCTCATCATGATCCCCGGCCCCGACCAGGCGCTGATCACCCGCAGCGCCCTGGCCGGCGGCCGGCGGGCGGGCCTGCTCACCATGGTGGGCGGCGTCCTCGGACTGGTCGTTCACGTCGGGGCGGCCGTCCTCGGCATCTCCGCGGTCCTCCTCGCCTCCGCGACCGCGTTCACCGTCCTGAAGGTCGTGGGCGCGGTCTACCTGGTGTGGATGGGCATCGCGACCCTGCGCGGCGCCCGCCGCACCCTGCGCGAGCAGGCGGAGCAGGGAGACAAGCCCGACGACGCGGACGAGGCGGACCAGGGCGGGGCCGGCGGCAGATACGTACGCCACGGCTTCCTCTCCAACGCCCTCAACCCGAAGGTCGCGCTGTTCTTCGTGACCTTCCTCCCGCAGTTCCTGCCGCCCGACGGCCAGGTCTTCCCCAGAGCCCTGGTCCTGTCGCTGGTCTTCGCGGCGCTGTACCTGCTCTGGTTCAGCCTGTACGTGATCACCGTCGACCGCCTCGGCAGAGTCCTGCGCCGCCCTCGCGTCCGCGCCCGCGTCGAACAGGTCACCGGGCTCCTGCTGATCGGCTTCGCGGTCCGGCTGGCGCTTCAGTCACCCTGAGGCGAGCGGAACACCCGTGTGCTCCGCCAGGGTCTGGAGGAGCCGGGCCCTGAAGTCCTCGTCCCGCGTCGCCGGGTGCGGCGCCTGCGTCCGCCGATGGTACCAGTAGCCGCCGGTGGGCGGGGTGATGCCGGAACCGGTGGCGAGCCAGACCTGAGTCCGGTGCCCGGCGGCCAGGTCGTCCGGGGCACCGGGGCCGCCCATCCGGGTGGGCACCCAGCCGGGATCGACGGCATGGCTCGCGGTGCCCGCCCACCGGGCGGCGACGGCGAGGGCGAGCGTGGTGACCCACAGCTTGCTGTCGGCGTACGACGCGGTGCCGGCGGCCAGCCGTCCGAGGTCGGTGGAGCCGCCGTGGTGCATGGAGCTGCTGACGTAGACGAGCCTGCCCGGTCGCTCCATCAGGGCCGTCAGCACATAGGGCGCGACCGTGTTGACGGTGGCCGTGTCGGGGGAGTGGAGCACGCCGGCGTTGTGGACGACGGCGTCGAAGCGGCCGAACGCGGCGGCCTGCGCGGCGACGCCGTGGATCTCGTCGAGGTGGGCGAGGTCGCCGGTGACGACGCCCGCCCACCGGCCGGCGTCATGCCCCGCGTCGCCGAGACGCGCCCGGTGACGGACGTGCACGACCACGTCGTGCCCGTCGCCGGCGAGCGCGCTCGCCGTGTCGTACCCGAGCCCGCCGGCCGCGCCCGTCACCAGGATCAGTGCCATGCCTCGCCTTTCGCTCCGTTTCTCCGGGCCTCTCCCGGCCACTGCGGGGTTCTTAGGGCCCTCCGTGCCTTTCCATGCCTCTCCAGGCATCTTCCACGCACGACGGTGCTCCACGGCCCGGTCACCCGCAGGTGCTGCCGATCGGCCGCATCCGTGAGGCGTCGTCAGACCTGCCCCGCCAGCCTCGGCGACACCGTCACGGCCTGCCCGTAGGACGGATGCGCCGTCATCGCCGCCGTGGTCAATGGGCGGTGGTGCGTGGGCCGTTGTACTGCTCGTCGGTCACGGCTTCGGCCCAGCTCGTCTCGGGCGTGCCGTCCCCGCTGGGCGGCGCAGCGTGAGCAGGCAAGGCCTATGCTGCGGGAATGATCAAGGCCATTGAACTTGTCATATTCGACTGTGACGGCGTGCTGGTCGACAGCGAGCGCATCGCCGCGCGTGTCCAGGTCGCGCTCGGAGCCGAGCTGGGTTGGCCGCTGACCGAGGACGAGGTCGTGGACCGGTTCATTGGGCGCTCGCACGCCGCCATCCACGAGCAGGTCGCCGTTCAGCTCGGCCCGGACACGGCCGCGGTCTGGTCGGAGAGGTTCGAGCAGCTCCACCGGGAGGCGGTGGACGCCGAGCTTGTCCCGGTCGACGGCTTGCCGGAGGCACTCGACGCGCTCACTCTGCCGACGTGCGTCGCCTCCAGCGGCTCGCACGCCAAGATGCGGCACACCCTCGGCCGCACCGGGCTCTATGAACGCTTCGCGGGCCGTATCTTCAGTTCCACCGAAGTCTCCCTCGGCAAGCCCGCACCCGACCTGTTCCTGTACGCCGCCCAGCAGATGGGCGTCGATCCCGAAGCGTGCGTGGTCGTCGAGGACAGCCGGCCCGGCGTCAGCGCTGCCCGGGCGGCCGGCATGCGAGCCTTCGGCTATGCCGGCGGGCTCACCCCAGCCGAACGCCTCGAAGGCCACGACACGGTCGTCTTCTACGACATGCGCCAGCTGCCTCAGCTCATCGCCGAGCGGCAGCCGGCTCTCCACCAGGCACAGCCCAGCCGGAAGATGTGACCGTGGGGCAGCCGGGGGCCCTGCGGGAGCGGGCCTTCGTCTGTGGTGCCCGTGCCAGGCCTGGGCGGCGGTCCTGCCCCACTTGTGGTCCACGGAGGTCACAGCCCGTCGGTGACGGTTCCCTGCCGCGGCAAGGCCGAGCCCGTAGCCCTGGACGACGGACCTGACGGACTCGGTCACCGATCGCGTACGAGCGAGAACGCAGCGCTACGATGAAAGGGCACCGCCGACCCCATGCGGCAGTGCGGCTCACGGGCCCCCGGCTTCCCCCGTGCCGGGGGCCCGCCGCCGTACCCCTCAGCCCGGCGAAGGCGACGACGTCGGCGTCAGGACGACGAAGTCCGCGCGCCACGGGTCGAGGCACACCGCCAGGCGGCCCACGCCCTCGGCGTCCTCAGGGCCCATCTGCACCGCGCCGCCGTTCTCGGTGACCCGGGCGACGGTCGCGTCGCAGTCCTCCACCGCGAACACCGGGTGCCAGTACGGCTTCCCGTGCGCCAGGCCGAGCTGCTCGCCGGGCATCTCCATCAGGCCGCCGTGCATCCGCTCCTCGGGCAGACCGGCCGGCGTGACGAGGCTGTACGTGCCGCCGCCCGGCAGCTCCATGTCGCTGAACGTCCAGCCGAACACACCGCCGTAGAAGTCCTTCGCGGCGCCCGCGTCCGTCGTGTACAGCTCGGTCCAGGACAGCGAGCCCGGCGCGTCCGCCACGTCGAAGCCCTTGGTCTCGCCGGGCTGCCAGACGGCGAACTGGCCGCCCAGCGGATCGCTGTACTGCGCCATCCGACCCCACTGCCCGAAGTCGCGCGGCGCCACCCGCACCGTGCCGCCGCCCTGCTCCACGGCCTTCGTCGTGGCGTCCGCGTCCGTGACCGTGTAATAGATCATCCAGGCGGGGCGCGCGCCCTCCTCGGTGAGCTTCCCGAGCCCGGCGACGATCTTGCCGTCCTTACGGAACATGCCGCCTTCGCCGCCCGCCCCGCCGTCGTCGCTGTCCCCGCTTTCCCTGCTTTCCCCGCCTTCTGCGTCCGTCCCGTCGCCCATGGGCTCGTAGTCCCAGCCGAGCACGGCACCGTAGAAGGCCGCGGCGGCCGGGACGTCGGGCGCGCCGAGGTCGAGCCAACAGGGAGAGCCGGGAGCGAAATCAGTGGTGATCATGGGCGTTCCCTTTCGCAGATTCCCCACGACCCAGCCTGACACCGGCCACTGACACCCGCTTCCGGAGGCGGTGCGGCCGTCAGGGCGAACAGGTGGTGCCGGGGCCGACCTTGGTGAGGGAGACGAGATACGCCTCCACCTTCCGGTCGACGCAGGCGTCACGGCCGTAGCCGGTGTGGCCCGACGCCTCGAAGGACAGCAGCATGCCGCCGGGGAACTGCCGCGCCAGGCCGACCGCCTCGTCGTAGGGTGTGGCCGGATCGCCCGCCGTACCCACGACCAGGACCGGCGGGACGCCCTCGGCGCGCACCCGGTGCGGGTGCTCGGAGCCTGCCGGCCAGTCCTTGCAGACCAGTTCGCTCGCCACCTGGGAGGTGCCGTAGACACCGGCGGCCCGGTTGGCGGGCGCCAGCGCCTCCCAGTAGGCCCGCGCGTCACGCGGATGAGGAACGTCCAGACAGTTGACCGCGATCAGGGCCGCCTCGGAGTTGTCCTCGGGCACCCCGTCGGCGGTCGAGTCCTGCTCCTGCTCCTGCTCCTGTTCCTGCTGCTGTTCCTCCTGCCCGGCCGCTTCCTCTTCCTCCGCCTCTTCCGTCTGCTCGTCGCCCGACGCCAGCGCCGCCAGCTTCGTCCCGTCCCCGCCGTCCGCCGCCCGCAGCGCCGCGGAGAGGTCCTTCCACTGGTCCTCCGGCGTGTACATGGACAGGCTCAGCGCCGAGATCACGCCGGACGCGTCGAGACCGTCCTCCGAGCCGTCCACCGGCAGCGGCGCGCGCCGCGTCCGCTCCAGGAGCCGGTCGATCAGTGCCCGGATCGCCTCGGGCGTCGCGCCGGGGCACCCGTCGCCGACCGTGTCCGCGCAGGAGCCGGCGTAGTCCTCCACCGCGTCCCGGAAGCCCTTGGCCTGCCCGATCATCCGCTGTCGCCAGTCCAGGGACGGGTCGACCGCGCCGTCCAGGACCATCGCCCGCACCCGGCGCGGGAACTGCTCGGCGTACGAGGTGCCCAGACTGGTGCCGTAGGACCAGCCGACGTACGTCAGCCGGCGCTCGCCGAGGGCCGCGCGCAGAACGTCCAGGTCACGGGCCGCGTCCGCCGTGCCGACGTGCGGGAGCAGCGGGCCGCTGGCCTTGCGGCAGGCGTCGGCGGTCGCCCGGGCGTCCGCGAGGACGGCGGCCCGCTCGGCGGCGGTACGGGGATGGAGCGCGGCGCCGGTGCCGGCCGCCGCGTCGTCTCCGGGCTCGTCCGTGCCGCGGCAGGTCAGGGCCGGCCTGCTTTCGCCGACACCGCGCGGGTCGAAGGAGACGATGTCGAACCGCTCGCGCACGCCCTCGCCGAGGTCGTCGGCGACGCCGTCCTTGATCAGCCGTACGCCCCGTTCGCCCGGCCCTCCGGGATTGAGGACGAGCGAGCCGAGCCGCTTGCCCGGCACCGCGGTGGCGGCCTTCGCGAGCGGCAGCACGAAGGTCTTGCCGTCGCCGGGGCGGGCGTAGTCCATGGGGACGGTGAGCGTCGCGCACCGGAAGTCGCCGCAGGGCTGCCAGTGGAGCTTCTGGGTGTAGAAGCGCCGAAGGTCGGGCCGGTCGGCCGGGTCGGCGGCTGCTGCCGGCTTCTTCCCGTCCGGCCCTGCGGGCCCGGCCGTGCAGGCGGCCAGCGAGGTGGCGCCGAGGACGGCGAGGGCGAGGACGAGGGCCGGGCGGCGGACGGTGGCGCGTATCACGAGGTGCTCCCCTGGTGGTCGGACCTCGCAAGGATCACGTACCGAACCTGAGGTTTTGCTGAAGCGAGGGCCCCCGTCGAGCCCACCGGTCGTCGGCTCAGTGCGGTGGCGTCGGCAGCCGCAGCACGAAGCGGGCGCCGCCGTCCGCGCCCGGCCCGGCCGTCAGTGAGCCGCCGTGCGCGTGGGCCACCCAGGCGGCGATGGACAGACCGAGGCCGGTGGAGCCCGATCCGCTGCGGAACCTCTCGAACAGCGCGCCCGCGACCTTCGGCGGCAGCCCGGGCCCCGCGTCCTCGACGGTCAGCGTGCCGTCGCGGGCGACCGTGACCCGCACCTGGGCCGGCTCGCCGGGTGCGTGGCCGTGCGCGAGGGCGTTGCCCAGCAGATTGCCGACCGCGCGGCGCACCAGGTCGGGATCGGCGACGACGACCGTGTCCTCGGCTTCGACCCGTACCCGGTGCCCTTCCGTAGGAGCCTCGTCGACCACCGCCTCCACCAGCTGGTCGAGCCGCAGCGGCTCGCGTGCGACCGTGGCCGTGCCCGACATCAGCCGGGCCCGGGTGAGCAGCCCGTCGACCAGCCGGCCCATGCCCTCCGCGAGCCGCAGGGTGCGCCGGTGGACGTCCGCGCTGTCCGTCTCGCCGCGCAGCGCCGTCTCGGCGAGCGTGCGCAGCGAGGCGGCCGGCGTGCGCAGATCGTGCGCCGCGTCCGCGAGGAACGCCTCCTGCCGGCCGAGCGCGGTGAGCGCCGGACGGACCGCGCGCCCGGACAGGACGTGGCCGACCGCCGCCGACAGCAGCACGAGCACCGCGCAGCCTCCGGTCACCAGCCAGACCAGCCGCCGGTGGTCGTCCCGCTGGGCGGTCGCGTCGGCCACGGTCACCAGGACGCCCTGCGGCGCGTCGTCGTCCGCCGCGTCCTCCTCGTAGAACGGCAGCGCGAACACCCGCACCGGAGCGCCGTCCGCCGTGTGCCGGTCGACGGCCGTCACCTCCCCGGCGCGCGCCGCGGCGCGGCCGGCCTCCAGCACCACGGCCCGGCTCACGGACAGGCAGGGTCTCGCCGCCGTGTGGCGGACCGTCAGGCCGTCCGGTGCGGCGTCGTCCACGAGCAGCACGCTCAGCGGCGGGCAGGCGGTGTCGACGTTGTCGGCGAGGACGTCGGTGTCGAGCCGCCCGTCCGGCCCGGTCTCCAGGAGGCCGAGCGCCCAGCTGGTGTCCGCGTCCATCGCGTGGTCGAGCTGCTCCCGCCAGCGGGCACTGTCACTGCGCACGGCGAGCACGGCCATCGTGATCAGGCCCAGGGCGCTGGTCAGTGCGAACAGCAGGGTGATGCGGCGGCGCAGCCGGAGCACCCGCGCGGTCGGTGTGAGCGGACGCCGGGAACGACGGAGCGACGGACGGCGGGCGGTGCTCATGGCGCGCCGGCCGGAGCGAGCCGATAGCCGACGCCGCGCACGGTGTGGATCAGCGGCGGCTCGCCGAGCTTGCGGCGCAGCTGCGAGACGACCACCTCCAGGACGTTGGACTGCGGCTCGGCCATCTCGTCCCAGCAGCGCTCGATCAGCTCCGTGCGCGCCACCGCCTGGTCGGCCCGGGTCGCGAGCACCTCGAGGACCGCGAACTCCCGGCCCGTAAGCGTCAGCAGCACCCCGGCGCGGCGCACCTGCCGCCGTGCCGTGTCGACCTCCAGATCGCCGACGTGGTGCACCGGCGGCCGGACCACCGCTGAACGGCGGCACAGGCTGTGCACCCGGGCGACCAGCTCGGGCACCGCGAACGGCTTGACCAGATAGTCGTCGCCGCCGCTCGAGAAGCCCTCCACCCGGTCGGCCACCGTGTCGCGGGCGGTCAGGAACAGCACGGGCACCTGACGCCCGGCCCGCCGCAGACCCTCCACGTACGCGGCGGCGTCGCCGGACGGCAGCATCCGGTCGAGGACCGCGCAGTCGTACGAGGTGACGAACAGCGCCTCGTCGGCCTGGGGCAGATCCGCCGCCTCGTCCACGGCGAGCCCGGCGGCCCGCAACGCGGCGGCCACCCCGAACCGGAGGTTCTCGTCGTCCTCGACCAGCAGTACGCGCACGTCGCACACCCTAGAGGGTGTCTCGCCGAGTCATGCCGTGCGCGCCTCACCGGGCCCCCGTCCGCAGCGGGCCGGCCGGGTCGGCCGGGGCGGTCTCCGAGGCGTCGGGGCCCTCGGGGACCGCGGCCGCCGGGAGTTCGGCGAGGAGGGTGAGCAGCAGCAGTCCCGAACGGCTGGACAGGACGTCGGCGGCGTGGATCAGCCGCGGGAAGTGGCGGGCGGGCAGGGACAGGGCGACACAGGCCGGCAGGCCGTCCAGGGTGAGCGGGACGGCCGCGCAGACCTCGTCGTACGAGTACTCGAGCAGGTCGAACTGGCTGGCCTGCGGGCCGTGGCCGTCCAGCGCGCGGAAGAGCGCGGCCGGGTCGGTGATGGTGCGTTCCGTGAGCGGTACGGGCCGGTGGCGGGCCAGATGGTCCATGCGCCCGGTGAAGTCGAGCTGGGCCATCAGGCTCTTGCCGACCGCGCTGGCGTGCGCCGCGAGCCGGAAGTCCACCCAGGGCTTGACGGCCGGCGTCGCCGGTCCGTCGGCACAGTGCTGGATCTCGACCTCCCCGTGCCGGTAGCGGCTGACGTAGATGGCGGCGCCGGTGGTGTCGCGCAGGTCGCCGAGCAGTCGGGTGAGCGCGTCGTGGCGCAGGACGCGGTCGCCCGTGGGAGCGGGGGAGAAGAGCGGGCCGACGGTGAAGGCACCGTCGGTCCGCCGGGCGAGCAGCAGGTGCCGGCAGAGCCAGCCGAGCAGCGGGCCGAGGCGCACCCGGTCCAGGTGGGCCGCGACGGCGATCTCGGCCGTGCTCAGCGGGCGCCCCGCCGTGCGCACGGCGTGCAGCACGTCCAGGACGTGCAGCGCGGCCGCCCACCGGTCCGGCGTGTGCGGCGCGGCCGCGGTCTGCCGGGCGAGCGCGGTGAGGGTGGTGTGCCGCAGCGGCGCGGGAGAGTAGCCGGTGCTTTGGCCGGGCGGCGTCGGCGCGGGCCGCCCGGACGAGGACCCCGACCCGGTGGCGCCAGGGGACTCGGCCGGCCGGGCGCGGGCGGCCGGCCGGGTGACGGCCGGCGGGTGGGGCACCATCCAGGCGCCGGGACGCGGGACGACCGGCTGCGGGGAGATGCCGAAGACCGCCTTGGCCAGGCCTGGGCCGGCCGTCGGGACCGGCCCGAGGTCCTCGTGCTCATGGTGGCGCACCCAGCGGGGCGCCTCCTCGATCACCCGTCGCGCGTCCGGCGTGAGGACGGCCTCCGTGGCGGAGGACCGTGGGACGGCGCCGTCGAGACGGCGGAACCAGAGCGCCGCGTCGCCGTACTCGCCGCGCCGCGCGTGGTCGAGGAACATGCAGCGCGCGGCCCGCTCCACCTCGGCCCCGGCGGCCAGCTGCCACCAGAAGGCGGCGCCCTCGCCGTCGCCGGCCAGGTGCAGGACGCATCCGAAGACCAGCGCGCCCTCGGGATCGGCGGCGGCGTGCTCGGCGAAGACCGCGAGCCGCGCGGCGGCGTCCCGGGCGAGCACGACGTCGGCGCACAGGGCCGCGAGCTCCCGTCCGGCCGCCTCAGCCTCGGCCAGGCTCTCGTCGGCGTACGGGACGGCCGCGTCGTCCGCGTACGGTGCGGGTCCGGCGATCCGGGCCAGCAGCCGGGCCCGGGAGGCCGCCGCGTCGGAGCGCGGCCGGGGCGTGCCGGCCGAGGCCGTGGCGAGGACGTCCGTCACGGACCGGAGGACCCCGCCCTCGTGGGTCTCGCTCATGAGCTGGCCTTCCCGTCTCCGGAGCGTGTGATCGGCATACCAAGGGCGCGGCCGAGCCGTTGCAGGGCCCGGCTCAGGTGGGAGCGGACGGTGGCCGCGTCGATGCCGAGCATCTCGGCGGCCTCGGCGGTGGTCTGGCCGAGGAGATAGCAGAGGGTGACCGCTTCCCGCTGACGCTCGGGCAGCCGGGCGAGCGCCTCGTGGAGGGCGATCTTCTCCGCCAGGGCGTCGAACGGGTCGATCCCGCCCGCCCGCTCGTCGAGCAGACCCTGGAGGGTCTCGTCGTCGACCGGTATCGCGGTCCGCCGCCGGCGGCGACCCTGGTCGACGATCCGGTGCTTGAGCACCTTCCAGGCGTACGCGACCGGGCTGTCCATGGCCGCCACCCGGGGCCACAGACGCATCAGGTCCACGAAGGTCGCGTCCACGGCCGCCTCCGCCGCCTCGTCGCACCGCAGGTCGTAGCGGGCGTAGCGCAGGAAGCGGTCGTGGCACTGGGCGTGGAGCGACCAGAAGGCGTGGTGGAGGCCGGGGCCCCAGTCGGCCGTCGGCGGCAGCGGCCGTCCCGACCGGCCCGGCTGCCCGGGCCGCTCGGGCCCGGGCCCGGTGCCGACGTGCCCGCCCGCGACCGCCGCCGGGTCGAGCGCTCCACCGGACTCCTCCTCCGTGCCGACCTCGCTCACCCGCGCACCTCGCACCGCACGTCGTCCGCCGCTCCCGCACGGCGCCGCGCCTCGGAACCGAGGTCCGAGACCGCCCTGCGCACCGCCGCGGCCAGCAGGCGCCGCCCGCACCGGACCGCGTCTCCCCCGAACACCCGCATGAGCACCGCGGCGCCGATCAGCCACTCCGTCGTGCTGTGCTGCACCTGTCTTCCTCCCGTTGGACCCGAGCACCGCCTGCAGCCCCCCTTCTCGCGGCACCGGAGGCGACCGCCTCCACAGGTAACAGCGAGGGCCGCGGCCCCAACGTGCACAGGAAAAACAAAGAAAATTGACCGTCGGCGATCGAGCAGGAAGTGATCAGAATCGGTCGACTGTCAGACCCTCCCCTTAGCGTCAGGAGGACAGGGCCGGGACCTGCCCGGCCACCGGAGCAAGGGAGCGGTCATGGGCGAGATCAGTGTGGACCGGCGGCACCTCGACCATCTCCTCGCGGACCCGTCGAGCGCGTACGACATCCCCTATCAGCAGGCGTTCGCCGAGCTCGCCGCCTCCCACCGCGGGCGGCCGGCCGCGACGATCGTGCCGCTCCTGCGGGCCGCGGCCGAGCGCGCCCTGCTCGGCTTCACACCGGCCGACCTCGCCGACCAGGCCGAGGCCATCAGCAGCGGAGCGCCGTACGAACTGCGCATCCGCGTCACCGGCAGACAGCCCGGCTGACGCACCCGGCCCGGGCCGTGGGCGGACATCTCCTAGGAGCGGTCCGGGGCCGGCTCCTGACCCGTGCCCCGGCAGTCGGGACAGTCCATGCCGAGGCCGCACTCCGCGCACCGCCGGCCGTTCACGAAGCCGAGGCCCTCGCACGTGCGGCAGGAGCCCCAGCCGTCGCACGTCACGCACAGCCGGTGGCCGGGCCACAGGGTGTCCGGGCCGACGACCCGCGGAGGCCGGACCCAGCGAGCGTGGAAGCGGACCACGGGCGTCGAGCCGGTGATCCGCAGCGCGCCGCCCGCGATTCCGACGCCCGCCTCGAACCCGTCACGCCACGCCTTCAGCAGCACAAGCCCGCCGGAACCCTCGCCCTGCGCCGTCTCCCAGCCGGCCGCCTCGAACACGGCCCGTGCCGCGGCCGCCGCCGGTTCGAAGGGCGTGTCGGGCAGCGTCAGTACCAACGAGAACCGCTTGCCCACGGCGCCGTACACCGTGCGGCGGTCTTCGGTACGCTCCTCGGCGCGCGGCTCGGCGCGCCGCTCGACTCCGGTCGCGGCGACGGCGCCCGCGACCGAGCGCAGTTCCCGGCGCAGCCAGTCGGCGGCGTGCGCGAACCGCTCGGCCGCGCCTTCGGTCTCCGCCGACGTCTCGTCCTGGCTCATGGCTCCCTCAGTCGCGTCGTCGCAAGGTGATGTGCGGTTCGAAGGCGTCGAGCAGCAGGTCCCGCATCCGCGCCGGCGGCAACTCCGCGTTGCCCGCCAGGACCTGGATCGCCAGACCGTCGACCAACCCCGTGAACCGGCTGGTCAGCGCCTCCGCGTCGGCGTCCGCGCCGAGGCCCTCGGCCTGGCAGGCGAGGACCAGGTCGCGCACCGTCCGGCGCCAGCGCGCGTAGACGGCGCGCTGGCCCTCGCGCAGGTCCGGGTCGAGGATCGCCTCGTTCCAGGACTGCACCCACACCGACCACTCCTCGCGGTCCTCCTCGCCGCTGATCAGCTGGACCTCGATCAGCCGGCGCAGCTTCTCCGCCGGACCGTCCGCGGACCGGAACTCGGCGTCCAGGCGCCGGTGGAGCCGGTCGGCGCAGTGCAGCAGGGCGGCGCGCAGCGCGTCGCCCTTGGTGGGGAAGTGGTAGTGGATGGTGCCGGTACTGGTGCCGCAGGCGCGGGCGATGTCGGCGACCCGGACCCGGTGGAAGCCGCGCCGGGCGACGAGGCGCGCCGTGGCCCGCAGGATCTGCTCCTTGCGCGCCTCCGCGTCCACCGCGTCGGCGCGCCGCCGCGCCGAGCCGGCCTCCTCGCCGCGGACGCCGTCGCGGTCGCCGCTGCCGCTGCCGCTGCCGCTGCCGTTGCTGTCACCCGTGCCCGCGCCCGTGCCCCCGCCCGGCGGGCGGCCCCGCCCCGTCCGCAGATAGCGCAGGGACACCCCGCCCTCCCGGGCGATGGCGGCGAGTTCGTGGTCCGCGAGCCGCCGGGTGCCGCGCAGCGCCTTGGACAGCGCGGTCGGGTCCATGCCGACGCTCGCCGCGAACGCCCGCTGGCTGCCCGGCGCCGCCCGCACCACCTGACGCGCCCGCTCCGCCACGGCCCGCGCCTCGTCCGCCACGGCCGGCCGGTTCACGACGCCCGCCCCGGCTCCGGCCGCAGCGTCGCCAGGATTTCGTCGGCGGCCCGGTAGCCCGAGGACAGCGCGCCGTCGATGTAGCCGTTCCACTCCGACGCGGTCTCCGTGCCCGCCCAGTGCACGGGCCCGGTCGGCGTCCGCCAGCCGTCCTCGCCGGCGGCGGTCCAGCCGCCCGGCGTCACGTACGCCTCGTAGCCGCCCCGGGCGAAGGGATCGAGGGTCCAGATCTTCTCCGTGTAGTCGCGCGGCCGGCCGGCCGACGGGCCCGCCACCGCGACGAGACCGCGCAGGACGGCGGCACGGCGGGCGGGCTCGTCGAGCCCGGCGAACCGGTCCAGGCGGTCGCCGTACACGAAGCCGACCAGGACGCCGCACGACGCGTCCTCGGGAGAGTTGTCGAACACGACGCCGACCGGCCCGTCGTCGTACAGCGTCGCCACCCCGGACAGTCCCGCCTCGCGCCAGAACGGCGTGTCGTACACGGCGTGCATCTTGGCGACCCGCCCCATCGGGCTGTGCGCCAGCCACGCCACCCGGCCGGGCGGCAACGGCGGTGCGAACTCCACGGCGCGTACGGCGTGCGGCGGCAGCGCGACGACCGCCCGCGCGGCCCGGACCTCGCAGCTCCCGGCGCGCACACGCACGCCCTCCGGGCCGTACGCGATCGCCGTGACCCGCTCGCCGAGCCGCACCCGCCCGGGGCCGAGCAGCGCCGCGACGGAGCGTGCGGGGCCCGCCGCTCCGGCGGCGAACCGGCTGTCCTGCGCGCAGCCGCGGGTCTCCATCAGCTGCTCGAAGCCGCCCGCCGCCGCGATGTAGAACAGCACGTGGAAGAGCGAGACGCGGTCGGGCTCCGTGCACCACAGCCCCTGGACGGCGAGGGCGAGCCGGCGCAGCGCCTCGGTTTCGTTCGTCTCGGAGCGGAAGAAATCTCCGGCCGAGAGCGCGTCCCACTCCGCGAACCGGGCCGTGCGCCACGGGCGGACGGTGTCCACGGTGCGGGCGAGGCCGTCGAGGAGTTCGGTGATCCGGGTGTACGCGGCGATGCCCGGCCCCTGGTCGGGTGCGGCGCCGGTGTAGGGCACCCGGGCGCCGTCGTGCCGGATCTCGATGTGGCTGCCCTTCTCCCAGGTCGGGAAGGTGGGGCAGGAGAAGCGGGCGGCGAGTTCGAGGAGCCGGGTCTGGGTCGGACCGGCCCATTGGCCGCCGTGGTCGATCGTCGTGCCGTCCGGCCGGGTCTCGGTCAGGACCCGTCCGCCGACCCGGTCGGCGGCCTCGAGCAGGGTGAAGTCGACGGCGTGGTCGTGGAGTCGGAGTGCCGCGGCCAGGCCGGCGTAGCCGCCGCCGACCACGACGACCTCGGATTCGATCAGACGCGGTGTGCTCTGTCTCTCCATGGCCCGAGAGGATGCGGCAACACTGACGCGGGCGTCAATGGTTGCGACGCGAGGCACCGGACCGCGAGCGGCGCGGGACCGCGACCGCCACCGGACCGCGAGCGGAGTGACGGTGGGACCTCAGTGCGCGGTGGTCAACGTCTCGTGGTCGATGCCCAGTTCGCGTACCAGCGCCTCGTCGACCCAGCGCAGCATCGTCGCGCGCCCGACCGGCCCGCGGTACGAGGTGGTCTGCACGGCCAGCCCGTCGAGCAGCGCGGTCAGGCGCCAGGCCGCTTCCGTGGGACGCTCGCAGGTGAACTCGCCGGCCGCGACGCCCTCGGTGACGACCTCGGCGATGGCGGCCTTCCACTGCTGGTCGAGGTCGTGGGTGACCTTCCGCAGGGCGGGCTCGCGCAGGGCCGCCGCCCAGCCCTCGATCCACAGCCGCCAGCCCTTGGCCTGCCCGGTCGGCGCGTACCAGCGCACGGCGGACCGCAGCCGCCGAGTGGCGCTGGTGCGGGGCTTGTTCAGGATCTCGCGCAGCTGGGCCAGGTCGCCCTGCGCGGCGTGCGCGAAGGCCTCGGCGACGAGGAGTTCCTTGGTGGAGAAGTGGTAGAGCACCAGGGAGCTGCTGACGCCGAGCGCCGAGGCGACGTCCGCGATGCGCACACTGCTGACGCCCCGGGCCTCGATCTGCTCGACGGCGACGCGCAGGATGTCCGCGCGCCGTTCCTCCACGCTCAACCGCACTCTGGCCACGCGTCCCACCCTACACAGCTCTTGACAGTGCCGTGTGGCCGGGCTCACAGTGCAGGCTACTGACTGGCTGTTCAGTCAAAAGGCGTGTCACCCATGCCGCTCCCGTACGAGAACCTCCCCCGTGTCGCCGTAGGAGCCCGCCCCGTGACCCAAGCACCCGTCGCCGCCGGCCGATCCGAAGAAGAACCCACCCCCGCCTCCGGAAGCAGCCCCGAAGCCCCCGACCTCTCCGCGGGCTGGGGCGAACAACGCGGCCGCCTGCGCAAGGAACTGCGCCGCTTCGACGTCCTCCTCTTCCTCATCTGCACCCTCGTCGGACTCGACACCATCGGCTCGGTCGCCGCGCAGGGACCGCAGGGCCTGACCTGGATGGCCGTCCTCGCGGTGCTGTTCTTCCTCCCGTACGGACTCCTCGTCGCCGAACTCGGCTCCGCCTTCCCCGTCCAGGGCGGCCCGTACGTCTGGACCCGGCTCGCCTTCGGCCGGCTCACCGCCGGCCTCAACCAGATCCTCTACTGGATCTCCAACCCGGTGTGGGTGGGCGGCAGCCTCTGCATCATCGCCCTCACCACCTGGGAGGAGTTCTTCACGCCGCTGCCCGGCCCGTGGAAGTACGCCGCCGGGCTCGTCTTCATCTGGGGCGGCGCGCTCGCCGTCGTCCAGTCCGTCCGGGTCGGCAAGTGGGTGCCCATCGCCGGCGCCGTCGCCCGCGTCGTGCTGCTCGGCTTCTTCCTCGTCTCGGTCGTCGTGTATGCCGTCGAGAACGGCGTGCACACCCTGCCCGCCCACGAGTTCACCCCGACCTACGCCGGCTTCGTCGCCCTCGTGCCCGTCCTCATCTTCAACTACGTCGGCTTCGAACTGCCCAGCTCCGCCGCCGAGGAGATGCGCAACCCGCGCCGCGACATCCCGCTCGCCATCCTCCGCTCCGGACTCGCCTCCCTGCTGCTCTACGGCGGCCCGATCCTCGGCATCCTCTTCGTCCTCCCCGGCGACCGCATCGGCAGCCTCGGCGGCTTCATCGACGCCTGCAAGGCCGTGTTCACCGTCTACGGCGGCTCCATCGCCGCCGACGGCACGGTGACGCTCACCGGCGCCGGCGCCGTCTTCGGCGGCATCGCCGCCGCCGGCCTCATCGTCGGCCTGCTCACCTCCGGCGTCACCTGGGCGATGGGCGCGCACCGCGCCCAGGCCGTCGCCTGCGCCGACGGCGCGGGACCCGCCTGGCTCGGCACCATCTCCGAGAAGCACGGCACGCCGGTCCGGGTCAATCTGCTCTCCGCGGTCCTCGCCTCCGTCCTCCTCGTCGTGGCGCTCGGCCTCACCGGCGGCGACGGCGAGAAGTACTTCGCGGCCGGCCTCGGCCTGACGATCTGCACCACCTTCATCTCCTACGTCATCACCTTCCCCAGCCTCCTGGTGCTGCGCCGCAAGTACCCCGACACGCCCCGCCCGTACGCCGTCCCCGGCGGCCGGGCCGGCGCCCGGACGGTCACCGCGCTCGCGACCGGTCTCGTCGCCTTCACCGTCGTCGTGCTCATCTGGCCCGGCTTCGGCGTCGGCTGGTTCGGCACGGACGGCTCCCCGGCCGACTCGCTGCCCGCCGCCTTCGCGGGCCAGCGCGCCGCGTACACGCTCAGCCAGGTCGTGCCACTGCTCGTCATCGCGGCCATCGGGCTCGTCTTCTACGCCCTGGGCGCGAAGACCCGCCGTACGAAACGCTGACGCGCGGACGGACAAGGAGGAGGCGGCCCGCCGCGGGCCGCCTCCTCCTCGTCGCGACTCCCGCGCCGCGGACCATCCGGCGGCGCGCCCGTACACCTGCTTGCCCAGCCACTGGCCGCCGTCCACCGTCAGGCATGCGCCGGTCAGATACGAGGCCCGGTCGCCCAGCAGGAAGAGCGCGGCGTCCGCGATCTCCGCCGGTCGGCGAACCGGCCCGCCGGGATCGTGGCGAGGACCTCGGCGCGGGCCTCCGGCGTCGCCCACGGCGCGGCGCCCGCGCCCGCCGTCTCCGTGGGCCCCGGAGCGACACAGTTCAGGCGGATGCCCAGCGGGGCGAGTTCCCCCGGCGAGGGTGCGGGTCGTCGCGAGCGCACCCACCTGCGCGGCGGCCGAGTGGACCGTGCCCGGATGGCCGTGCCAGGCGTACGTGGCGATGACGGACAGGATCGAGCCGCCCGTACCCTGCTCGCGCAGCCGGCGGGCGACGGCGCGGGTGCAGGAGGAGGAGCCGTTCAGGACGATGTCGACGACGGCGCGCCGCCCGCCCGGCGACAGGTCGACGCCGGGGACGACGAAGTTGCCGGCCGCGTCGTCGACCAGGCCGTCGAGCCCGCAGAACCGCTCCACCGCCGCCGCGACCAGCGCGTCCACGGCGTCCGGGTCCCGCACGTCCGTCGGCACGGCGAGCGCCTCGCCTCCGGCCTTCTGGGCCGGCGCCACGGTCTCGGCCGGCCGCTGCGGCGTGCGGCCCGCGACCGCGACCCGCGCGCCCGCCGCGGTCAGGGCCAGGGCGACGGCGCGGCCGATGCCGCTGCCGCCGCCGGTCACGCGCTACGTCCGGCCGTCGAAGCCCGCACGGTCGTCGGAGCCGGTCAGGTCAGCACTCCATGAGCGTCGAGGGCGAGCGCGCCGCCCGGGTGGACGAGCAGGGGATTGACTTCGAGCTCGGCGAGCTCCGGGTGGCCGGCCGCGGCCCGCGTCAGCGCGCACAGCGCCTCCGCGGCGGCCTCCAGATCGACCGGCGGCGCGCCCCGCCAGCCCGTGAGCAGCGGCGCGTGGCGCAGCGAGAGCAGCAGCGCGCGGGCCCGCGGCGGCGTGAGCGGGGCGAGGGCGAGCGCGGTGTCGGCGTGCAGTTCGGCGGTGACACCGCCGAGACCGACCATCGCGACGGGACCGAACGCCGGGTCGTGACGGACCCCGGCGATCAGCTCCACCGCCTGCGGGTGGACGGCCATCGCCTCCACCGCGAAGCGGCCGGCGCCGGTCGCCGCCCGCATCCGGGCGAAGGCGGCCCGCAGCGCCGGCTCGTCGGCGATACCCAGGGCCACGCCGCCCGCCTCCGTCTTGTGGGCCAGACCCATCGCCTTGAGGACGAGCGGATAGCCGGTGCGCCGCCGGGCCGCGTCGGCCGCCTCGTCCGCGGTGGTGACGAACGCGGCGGCCGGGAAGCCGAGGCCGTGGGAGGACAGCAGCGCGCGCACGGTCTCGTAGCCGCCGTCCGTGAGAGGAGGGCCGGACGGGCGGCCCGGCAGCGCGGGCGGCGGCCCGGCCGCCGTCCGCTCCGGCCGGGCCAAGTGCGCAAGCGCCGTCGCCGCCTGCTCGACGCGCTCGTAGACGGGCACGCCCTGCCGGCGCAGCTCGGCCAGGGCGGGAGTGTCCCGGGCCATGGTGTGCACGACGAGCAGCCGGCCCGACGCCCGCGCGGCCTCGCCCAGCTCCCGGGCGACCTCGCACTCCTGCGCCGCCTGGCCCGGATTGGCGGTGGCGTAGTCGCCGAAGTAGCCGGTGAGCAGGGTCGCGTCGGTGTCGCCGCCGTCGAG
The DNA here is from genome assembly GCF_044544825.1 of Streptomyces sp. NPDC053493. Lineage (NCBI taxonomy): Bacteria > Bacillati > Actinomycetota > Actinomycetes > Kitasatosporales > Streptomycetaceae > Streptomyces > Streptomyces sp. NPDC053493. The sequence continues at coordinate 129,373 of NZ_JBITXS010000002.1, read as the reverse complement.
CAGCGCCCGCGCGACCCGCGCGTAGCTGTGGAGGTCCGCCTCGCCGGCGCCCGCCAGGTCCACCGGGTTCGCGCAGCCGCCGGTCCGGCCGCGCAGGTGCGCTTCGACGGCCGCCCGGGTGCCGGGCTCGAGCACCGGCACGTCGAGCCCTCGCGCCACCAGCGCGTCGGCGGCGAGCGCGCCCTGCCCGCCGCTGTCACCGACGACGGCGACGCGGCCGGCACCGAGCGGGCGCCCCGCGCGTCCGGACTCCGGCCGGGACGCCGCCAACAGCACGGCCGTGTCGACGAGTTCGCCCGCCGAGTCGAGCAGCACCGCTCCCGCGTCGCGGCACACCGCCTCCACCACCGCGCGGGCGCTCACCAGGGCGCCCGTGTGGGAGGCCGCCGCACGGCCGGAGGCGGCGCTGCGGCCGAGGGTGAGCAGGAGGACGGGCTTGCCGGCCGCGCGGGCGGCGGCCAGGGTGCGGGCCAGGCGGCGGCCGTCGCGGAAGTCCTCGACGTACGCGGCGAGGACCCGGGTCGCGTCGTGGGCGACGAGGCACTCCAGCGCGTCGGCGGCGTCGATGTCCCGCTGGTTGCCGAGCGACACGAAGCGGGAGAAGCCCTGGCCGGCCCGGCCGAGCAGCCGGCCGATCTCCAGGGCGAGGTTGCCGCTCTGCGACACCAGACCGACCGAACCGGCCGGGAAGTCGCCCCAGCTGAGACGCAGTTCGGTGGTGGTGTCGACGACGCCCATGCAGTTCGGGCCGAGCAGCCGGCCGCCGTGAGCGGTGACGAGGGCGGCGAGCTCGCGTTCCTCCGCCGGGTCCGCGCCACCGGAGGTGATCACCGTGAAGCAGCGGGCGCCGGCCGCGAGGCCCGCCACGACCACGGGCCGCACCTGCCGCGGCGGCACCGCGACCACCACGTGCTCGGCCACGGCCGGCAGCGCGGCGAGATCCGGCAGGAACGGGACGCCGTCGAGGCTGCCGCCGCGCTGGTTGACCAGGTGGACCTGGCGCCGGGACCGGCCGGCGAGCGCGCCGGAGGCCAGCCAGTAGCCCCACTTGGCGGGATCGGCGGAGGCCCCGACGACCGCGACGGAGCGCGGGTCGAACAGGGCGTCCAGGCTCATGCGTACCAGCCGAAGCGCTCGGCGATCACCGGCAGCCGGTCCGCGACCACGCCGTGCGCCGCGGCCCTCGGCGTCGTGCCGTCCCGCTCGGCCCGGTCCAGGACCTGACCGACCAGGGCCCGCATGGCGCCCCGGATGTGGGCGAAGGCCTCGTCCGCGTCGGCGCCGATGTCGCCGAACAGCGTCCACCACCACCAGGCGTTCGTCGCCGAGTTGACGACGACGTCCGGCAGGACCGTGACCCCGCGCGCCGCCAGCAGCTCCTCGGCGTCGGCGAGGACCGGCATGTTGGCCGCCTCGACGATCCAGCGCGCCGTGATCGCGGCCTGGTTGCCGGCGTCGATCGCGTACGAGACGGCCGCCGGGACCAGGACGTCGGCGGGCACGGACAGCCAGGCGTCGCCGGGCAGTTCGGTGTCCGCCGGCCTGAGCGCCGCACGGTCCACCGTGCCGTACGCGTCGCGCGCGGCCAGCAGCGCCTCGACGTCCAGGCCGTCCGGATGGGCGATCGTGCCCTTCACGTCGGCGACGGCCACGATCCTGAGCCCGGCGCGGGCCAGGAAGCGGGCCGTCGCCCCGCCCATCGTGCCGAAGCCCTGCACCGCGACCCGGGTGCCCGCGTGCGGCACGCCGGCCCGGTCGAGCGCGGTCAGCACGGACTCCGCGACGCCGCAGCCGCCGGCCAGTTCGTCGAGCCCGATGCCGTCCACCGTCACCGCGAACGCGTCCGCGAGCCGCCGCCGCGCCGCCGCCTCGTCGTCGAGCAGCGGATAGACCGCCTGGACGGAGGAGACCAGACCGGCCTCGGCGGCGGCCCGGTCGACCAGGTCCTGGGTGAGGCCGAGGTCCTCGCCGGTGGTCCAGAAACGCTCGACGTACGGGCGCATCGCGCGCAGGTAGCGGACGAGCACGCCGAACGCCTCCGGGTCGCGCGGATCGCAGTCGATGCCACCCTTGGCGCCGCCGAGCGGGACGTAACGGCCCTCGGGGTTGTAGTGGAGGGCCTCCTTCATCGTCATGCCGCGGGCGAGTCCGGTGACCTCGTCGAGGGTGCAGCCGGCCCGCATCCGCAGCCCGCCGCTGGACACGCCGCGCACCAGCCGGTCGATCACCAGGTGTCCCTGGCGGCCGGTGACGTGATCCGTCCAGGTGACGGAGACCAGAGGAGGCGTAAGGGGCTTCGGGGACGTCATCGGGAGGGCTCCTCGGGGACGGTGACGACGGTGGGTCCTGGGGTGACCAGCGCTTCGGCGAGGGCCGCGGCGAACTCCTCGGGCGAGTGGACCGCCGTGCCCCGCCCGCCGTACGCACGGGCCAGCGCGGGCAGGTCGACGGCCGGCAGGTCGACGGCCGTGGGCCGGTCGCCGCGGGCCGCCATCTCCTCGCGGATCTCGCCATAGCCGCCGTTGTCGAAGACGACGACGGGCAGCGGCGCGCCCAGCTGCGCGGCGGTCGCGAGCTCCTGCACGGAGAACTGCAGACCGCCGTCGCCGCTGAGGGCCACCACCTGCCGATCGGGACAGGCCGTCCGGGCGCCGATCGCGGCGGGCAGCGCGTAGCCGAGCGTGCCGAAGCCGGTGGGATGCAGATAGCGGCCCTCGGGTCCGAGCGGCAGATGCGGCAGCGCGCCGTAGTAGCAGCACCGGGCGCTGTCGGAGGTGATGACCGCGTCCTCGGCGAGAACCCGCCGCATCACCCGCAGATACGGCAGCCAGCGCGCGTCCCGGCCCCGCGTCTCGTCGTCACGGACGGTGCGCAGGTCGGCGACGAGCAGGGCCAGATCGGCGCCGTCGCCGGCTCGCGCCGGGTCCGCCCCGGTCCGGCCGGGCCCGTCGACCGCCGCCAGCAGCGCGGCGAGGACGGTGCGCGCGTCGCCGACGACGGGGACGTCCGCCACGATTCCCGCGTACATCTGCGCCGGGTCGACGTCGACCCGGATCAGCGTGCCGGACAGCGCCGGCAGCGGGCCCCAGACGTCGGACTCGGCCAGTTCGGTGCCGACCGCGAGGACGGCGTCGCGGTCGGCCAGCCATTTCTGCACGGCCGGGCTGTGCAGACCGACGCCGAGCGACAGCGGGTGGCGCTCGTCCACGACGCCCTTGCCGTTGGCGGTGGTGACCACGGGTGCGCCGAGCGCCGCGGCGAGGGCCCGGCACTCCGCGGCCGCGGACCGGGCGCCGCCGCCGAGGACGAGCACCGGGCGTCGGGCCGCGCGCAGCGCCGCGGCCGCCGCCTCCAGCGCGGCCGGATCCGGCGCGGGCGGCCCGGTGGGCGGCGCGAGCCGTACGGGGCCGGCCGGTTCGACCGCCTCCAGGAGGTCCAGCGGCACCTCGATGTGGGCCGGCCGGGGCCGTCCGGTACGGAAGAGGGTGAAGGCCCGCGCGACCGCCGCGTCGATCTCGGCCACGGACGACACCCGGTGGCTGAACGCGGCGACACCGCGCAGCGCCTCGGACTGGCTGCGCATCTCGTGCAGCAGGCCGGTGGACTGGCGCGGATGGCGCAGCGGCATGCCGGGCGAGACCACGAGCAGGGGCACGCTGTCGGAGTGGGCCTGGCCGACCGCGGCGGCGATGTTCAGCAGGGCCGGGCCGGTGGTGGTGATCGCGACGCCGGGCCGCCCGGACACCCGTGCGTACGCGTCGGCGGCGTATCCCGCGCCCTGTTCATGACGTGGCGTCACGTGCCGTATGCCGTACGGCTCGAGGTGGCGGTAGATCTCCAGGTTGTGGGTGCCCGGAATGCCGAACGCGTCGGTGACGCCGTGCGCGGCGAGCGCGCGCACGACCGCCTCGCCGCCGCTCAGGGAGCTGCCGGACGCGGGGCCGCCGGTCGGGGACCCGCCGGTCGGGGACCCGCCGGACGAGGGCGCGTCGCTCACGGACTCGGCGGTCGTGTACGCGCCGGTCGTGGAGCTGCCGGTCGGGGCTTGCGCGGGCCCGGTCATCACAGGCCCCGCGCGATCACGAGCCGCATGATGTCCGAGGTGCCTTCCTCGATCTCCTCCAGCTTCGCGTCCCGCATCCACTGCTCCACCGGGTACTCGCGCGAGTAGCCCCAGCCGCCGAGGGTCTGGACCGCCGCCCACGTGCAGTACGCCGCCGTCTCCGAGGCCGTCAGCTTGGCCATGGCGGCCTCCGTGGTGGCGGTCAGACCCGCGTCGAGGCGCTTGGCGGCGCGCCAGGTCATCAGCCGCGCCTGCTCGATCCGGGTGCGCATGTCGGCGAGGCGGAAGGCGACCGCCTGGTGCTCGACGATCGGCCTGCCGAACTGCTGCCGCGTGCGGGCGTAGTCGCGGGCGTACTCGTACGCCGCCCGCGCCACACCGGTGGCCGCCGCGCCGAGCACCGTGCGCGAGACGTCGAAGGTCCGCATCAGCCCGTGGAAGCCCTGGCCTTCCGCGCCGAGCCGGTTCTCCTCCGGCACGAAGGCGTCGGCGAGGAAGATCTCGCGGCAGACGATCGCACGCTGTCCCATCTTCCGCATGGGCTCGCCGAAGCTCATGCCGGGCGTGTCCTTGCGCAGCAGGAACGCGCTCACGCCGCGCGAGCGGGCGGCCGGATCGGTCTTGGCGAAGACCACGTACTGCTCGGCCTCGCCGGCGTTGGAGATCCAGGCCTTCTGGCCGTTCAGCAGATAGCCGCCCTCGGTGCGGGTGGCGGTGGTGACGATGGACGCGGCGTCGGAGCCCGCGCCGGGCTCCGTGGTGGCGAGGGCGGTCATCGGCGTGTCGGGGCCGGTCAGCGGCGTGAGCCAGATCCGCTTCTGCTCCTCGGTGCCGAGTTCGAGCAGCGGATCGGCGAAGAAGCCGTTGGAGCAGAGCAGGTTTCCGATGCCGAGGTCGCCCACGCACAGCTCCTCCTGCACCAGGCACTGCGTGAAGACGTCGGTGAAGCCGCCGCCCCCGTACTCCTCGGGAAGCATGAAGCCGGTGATCCCGACCTTCGCGGCCTTCTGCCACAGGTCCCACGGCGTCTCGACGTCCGCCTCGTCGACGGCGCGCGCCCGCGGGCGGATCTCGTCGCGGGCGAAGGCCCGGGTGAGGTCCACGATGCCACGCTGCTCGGGAGTGAACGGAACCAGCTCGGTCGGGAGGTCGGACATGGTGCCTCCAGTTGCGGCAACGGCTTACTGACTGATCCATCAGTCAGTATCGAGAGCGGCGAGCGGCGCTGTCAACGGAGCGGAACCCCGACGTCGGGTGCGCGCGGGGGACGCGCGCGATCCCGTAGGGTCGGAAAATGGCCAAGTACTTCGATGTCCACCCGCAGTCCCCGCAGCCGCGCACCATCGGCACGGTCGTCGACGGCCTGCGGGCCGGGTCCCTGATCGCGTATCCCACCGACTCCTGCTTCGCGCTCGGCTGCAGGATCGGCAACCACGAGGGGCTCGAGCGGATCAAGTCCATCCGGCGCCTCGACGACCGGCACCACTTCACCCTGGTCTGCGAGAACTTCGCCCAGCTCGGACAGTACGTCCACGTCGACAACGACGTCTTCCGCGCCGTCAAGTCGGCGACGCCCGGCAGCTACACCTTCATCCTCCCGGCCACCCGCGAGGTGCCCCGCCGGCTCATGCACCCCAAGAAGAAGACCGTCGGCGTCCGGATCCCGGACCACCCGGTCGCCCGTGCCCTCCTCGCCGAGCTGGGCGAACCGCTCGTGTCGAGCACCCTGCTCCTGCCCGACGAGGCCGAGCCGCTGACGCAGGGCTGGGAGATCAAGGAGCGGCTCGACCACGTGCTGGACGCCGTCGTGGACTCGGGCGACTGCGGCACGGAGCCGACGACGGTCGTCGACTTCTCCGGCGGCGGAGCCGAGATCGTACGGCGCGGAGCGGGCGACCCGGCGCGCTTCGAGTAGACCCGCGCCCCCGCGCCGGTAGCCCGCGCGGCTGCACCGGGCCCGCGGGCCCCGCCGGCCGCCGGGTCGCGGCGGTCAGACCGTGGGCAGTCCCAGGCCCGGGAAGCCGAACCGGTACGGCCGGCGGAACTCGCCCTCGCCGCCGAGGAGCAGGTCCGTCGGGCGGTCGAGGCCGGCGGCGCGGGCCGTGCGGACGAGCAGGGCGGCCGCGGCGCCCGCGTCGACCTCGCCCGGGCCGCCCGCGTCCACCCGCCACGGCGCGCCGCCGTCCAGGCCGGGATCCAGATGGCCCGGCGGCAGGGAGTCCGTACGGGTCCAGCCGAGCGCGGCGACCCGCTCACCGCGGGCCGCCTCGGCCACCTCGTACTCGGTGAAGTCCAGGAAGAGCCGGTCGTCGGAGACGATGTCGAAGAGGAGCGGTGCGCCGCTGCCGGCGATCCGCCCGTACAGCGGCAGGCAGTGGGCGATCCCGAGCGCGTACGTCTCCGCCGGCAGCGTGCGCAGGAAGACCGCCAGCGTGAGAGCCAGGTCCTCCCAGTCGGCCGGCGGCTCGTGCGGCGGGTGGTCGACCGAAAGGCCCGATTCCTCCCCGACTCCGACGAAACCGGTGCCGGCGTCCGGATACCAGGACTCCCACGTCTCGCTGGGCTCCAGGACCAGCTCGGGACCCGCGGCGCCGGCCCGCAGCTCCAGGGTGGTCCCGCCGCGCCGCCAGCGCAGGAACGGCCGGCCCCAGCGGGGATCGGCCCGGCGGCCGGGCGGGCGGCGATGGCCGTGCGCGCCGAGCAGACCCGGCTCCCCGAGCGCCGCCCGCAGCGCGTCCGCGACCCGCCGGAACTCCCGCGCCTGCGCGAGCGGTTCGCCTTCCGGACGGCTCACCGGGACCACCAGCCGCGGCGGGTCGTCCGAGACCTCGGCCGGCGGCCCGAGCCGGTCGGCGAGCTCCCGCACGGAGGTGTCGTCCCAGCGGAGGTGCCAGGCGGCCTCCGAGAGGTCCCGGGCCGTCGCTGCCGTGTCGTCACTGCTGATCATGACCCATTGCTATCAGCCGGGACCGGCACCGGGGCGTACCCGACCTGCTGGGATGTCGGTCGGCCGGGTTAATGTGCCCTATCGGCGAAGCGGACGAACGAAGCGGAAGAACGGAGGCCGACCATGGGCAGGAGCCGTGCCGGCCGGCCGCCGGGCACCCGGGCCAACCACGACGGGCTCACCCAGCGGCAGCAGCAGATCCTCGACATCATCCGCTCCCACACCCGGCGGCACGGATTCCCGCCCTCGATGCGGGAGATCGCCGCGGCGGCCGGACTGCTCAGCACCTCCAGCGTGTCCCACCAGATCCGGGCCCTGGAGAAGAAGGGCGTCCTGCGCCAGGATCCGCAGCGCCCGCGCGCCTATGTGCTCGCCGAGGGCCTGCACGAGGGCGGAGCCGACGGCGGGCCCGACGGCCGCCCGGAGCGACGCGCCGAGAGCGAGCTGGTGAGCCGGGGCGAGCGGCAGGCCGTCACCGTCCCGCTCGTCGGACGCATCGCGGCCGGTGTGCCGATCACCGCCGAGGAGCACGTCGAGGACACCCTCGTGCTGCCCGCGCAGGTCGTGGGCGCGGGCCGGCTCTTCGCCGTGACCGTCGTCGGCGACTCGATGCGCGACGCCCACATCGAGGACGGCGACGTCGTGGTCGTACGGGCGCAGGACACCGCGGACGACGGCGACATCGTCGCCGCCATGCTGGACGGCGAGGCCACCGTCAAGCGCCTCGCCCACGTCGGCCCGCACGTCTGGCTCAACCCGGCCAACCCGAGCTACGAGCCGATCCCCGGCGACGACGCGGTCGTCCTGGGAAAGGTCGTCTCGGTCCTGCGCCGCCTCTGAACGTACTCAGGGCCGGTTGAGTAGCCACGCTCATGGCCCGGGTGACGCCCTCTCGTAGGTTGACCGCATGAACACGGACACGCCGCAGCCCGGGACTTCCGCCGACGACAGCGACAGCAGCGCGGCCGGCGGCGACCAGAGCGCGACCGGCCGCGACGCCGGCGCGCCCGGGGGCGACCTCGGCGCGACGACCGGCGGCGCCGCCGCCGAGGCGCCCGCCGAGCGCGCCTCGCGGTGGCCGCTCGGCTGCGGCATCGCGATGTTCGTCCTCCTCGGGCTGCTCGGACTCGGCGCGTGGGCCCTGCAGGAGTTCGAGAAGGGCCTCGACGGCTACGGGCAGCTGGAGCAGTCCGGCTCGACCGGCATGTCCGGAAGCGTCGCCAGCCCCTTCGCGGCCGGCATGACCGCCCGTTACGAGGACGGTCTGAAGGTCACGGTCAGCCCGCCGCACGCCGACGCCGGCGGCCGGACGTACAGCTTCACCGTCACGTACGAGAACGACACCGACGGAACGATCCGCCCGGGCGGCGAGTCCCTGGACAGCAGTGTCAGCACGTACGGCCAGGCGCCGCTCGTCGTCCGCGCGGGCCGTTCCCTCGACGACCACACGGCCGACTACACGCTGGACTGGCCCGACTGGCGGGGCGCCGCCTCGGTCCTGCTGCCGCCCCTCGCCGAGGGCGAGACCCGTACCGTCCCCGTACGGATCGAGCCCAGCCGCAAGGGCATCCCGGTCACGGTCGAGGTCGCCCCGCCGGACGCCGGCTACCGCGAGACGGCCCACTTCCAGCTTCAGCTGGACTGAGCACGCCCGCGGCGCGCCGCGCGACCCCCTCCGCGTCCGTGCGATGCCCCGCGGGCCCCTCCTCGGCTCGGCCGAGCCAGGCTCAGCTCAGCGCGGCGGCGTTCGGCACGACGACGCCGTACAGGTCGTCGATCGTCGCCAGCGCGCCCTGGTGGAGCTGCTCGGCGGACACCTCGGTGCCCACGGTGCCCAGCGGGCGGGTGGCGCAGGCATCGGCGACGACGGTGGGACGGTTGCCGCGCAGGAAGGCGCCGGCGGCCGTGAACGCCACGCACATGTGGGTCATGAACCCGGCGACGACGACGTCCTTGTGGCCGGCGGCGTCGAGGTGCTCGGCCAGGTCGGTGCCGACGAACGCGTCGGGCGCGGTCTTCACCACGACGGCCTCGCCCTCGACCGGAGCCACCTTCGGGTGGATCTGCCCGATCTCGGCACGGATGTCGTACGGAGTTCCCTCGCCGCCGTCGTTGACCACGTGGATCACCGTGGCGCCGGCGGCCCGGGCACGGGCGAGCAGCCCGGCGGCGGAGTCGAGGGCGGCCTCCCAGCCGGTCAGCTCCATCACGCCCGTGGTGTAGGTGTTCTGGTAGTCGATCAGGATCAGGGTCGAGCCGGCCAGCGAGGCCGGGGTCTGGTCGAAGCCGCTGAGCTCGCGCAGGGTGGTCGCCGGCGTGATCGACGGAGTGGTGCCAGGCATGCTGATGCCCCTTCTCAGGGTCGTGGTTCGGGTGCGGTCGAAGGGCCCGGAGTGCGGCCGGGTGACCGTGCTTCCACGCTACGAACCACCGCCGCATGGCGGCAATGTCATGCGAGTTGCAGATCCGGACATCAGTGCGTCTCGCCCACCGGGTCGAGCAACCCGTCCCGCGACTGCCGCGACCCGTCCGCAGCCGCGTCCGCCGGTCCGTCCGCCGACCGGTCCGACGATGCGTCCGCCGGAGCGGCCGTGCCTCGGCGGCGCCGGGTCAGCCGGGTGGCGACGGGCTCGGTCCAGCGGGCGGTGAGCGGACCGAGGACGACCAGGATGAGGACGTACGCGGTGGCCAGCGGTCCCAGCGAGGGCTCGATGCCCGCCGTGACCGCGAGGCCCGCGATGACGATGGAGAACTCGCCGCGCGCCACCAGCGTGCCGCCGGCCCGCCAGCGGCCCTTGGCCGAGATCCCGGCCCGCCGCGCCGCCCAGTAGCCCGTCGCCACCTTCGTACCGGCCGTGACGACGGCGAGCGCGAGTGCCGGCAGCAGGACGGGCGGGATGCTGGCCGGGTCGGTGTGCAGGCCGAAGAAGACGAAGAAGACCGCGGCGAACAGGTCCCGCAGCGGGCTGAGCAGATGGTGCGCGCCCTCCGCGACCTCGCCGGACAGCGCGATGCCGACCAGGAACGCGCCGACCGCCGCGGACACCTGGAGCTGCTGCGCCACGCCCGCGACCAGCAGCGTCAGTCCCAGGACCACGAGGAGCAGCTTCTCCGGGTCGTCGCTGGAGACGAAGCGGGAGATCAGCCGTCCGTAGCGGACCGCGACGAACAGGACGAGGCCGGCGACACCGAGCGCGATGGCGAGCGTCACGCTGCCCGCGGCCGGGCCCGCGCCGGCGAGCAGGGCGGTGACGATCGGCAGGTAGACGGCCATCGCGAGGTCTTCGAGGACCAGGATGCTGAGCACCACCGGCGTCTCGCGGTTGCCCAGCCGGCCGAGGTCGCCGAGGACCTTGGCGATGACGCCGGAGGAGGAGATCCAGGTGACGCCGGCGAGGACGACGGCGGCGACCGGGCCCCAGCCGAGGAGCAGGGCCATGGCCGCGCCGGGCAGGGCGTTGAGGGCGGCGTCCACGAGACCGGCGGGATACTGCGTCTTGAGATTGGTGACCAGGTCCGTGGCGGTGTACTCGAGGCCGAGCATCAACAGCAGCAGGATGACGCCGATCTCGGCGCCGATGGCCACGAACTCCTCGCTCGCGCCGAGCGGCAGCAGTCCGCCCTCACCGAAGGCGAGACCGGCGAGCAGATAGAGGGGTATGGGCGAGAACCGGAGTCGTCCGGCGATCCGGCCGAGGAGGCCGAGGCCGAGGATGATCGCACCGAACTCGACGAGGAAGACGGCGGACGAGTGCATGGATCACTCCCTTTCGAGTATCAGGGCGGCGGCGTCGACCCCTTCGCGGGTGCCGATGACGATGAGCGTGTCGCCTCCGGCGAGGCGGAAGTCGGGGCCGGGGGAGGGGATCGCGTCGGCGCGGCGGAGCACGGCCACGATCGAGACGCCGGTCTCGGTGCGCATCCGGGTGTCACCGAGCAGGCGGCCGTTCCAGTGGGAGCCGGAGGACAGTTCGATCCGCTCGGCCACGAGGCCGAGGTCGGTGGTGGAGAGCAGGCTCGGGCTGTGGTGGGAGGGCATCAGCGCGTCGATGAGGGCCTCGGACTCGCCGGCGCTCAGCCGCACCGACAGGCTGCATTCGTCGGGATCGTCGCGGCGGTAGGCGCTCAGTACCCGTGTCCCGTCGCGGCTCGCGACGACGGACAGCCGGCGGTCCTCGCGGGTCGTCAGGTCGTAGCGGACACCGATTCCGGGCAGCGGGGTACGGCTCATGCGGGCAGCGGGCACGACGGCTCTCCTGGGAGTGGGCACACGAAAGCGAGACGTCCCGTGGGCGGGCGTCTTGGTAATTACTTTACCCAGGCAACAAATGGGTGCAGGAGCGGACCCATCGGAACGGACGCCCACAAGTCGTCCCTCTCGTAGAGATCTTGCGCACCCGACGGCGGCGTGGTCCCATGTCCTGTCCTTTCCAAGATCACGACAATGGGGGTACGTGATGACCGGACAGCACCTGGACAGACGGTCCGTCATGCGCGGCGTGGCCACCGCCGGGGCGGGCGTCGCGGCGGGAGCGCTGGCGGCCGGCGGCGGCACCGCCTACGCGGCGGGAGCCGGCGGCGACCCGTACGTGGTCAACGTGATGAGCCACAACGCCGACCCGACCGGCGCCACGCCGAGCGACGCCGCCTTCCGCGCGGCCGCCACCGAGCTGCTCTCGGCCGCCAACTGGCAGAAGAACCCGATCTCCGGCACGATCCTGAAGAAGGTCCTGCTGATCCCGCCGGGCAACTACCTGCTCACCGAGCCCGACTCGCTGCTGCCCCACGTCGACGGCCGGGGCGGCGGCGGTGTCATCGACGGCATCGCCATCAGCGGCTACGGCAAGCGGACCTCCCGGATCGTGTACGCGCCGACGGCGAACGACACCACGCTGTGGACCAACTACCGCCGCTACAAGAACATCCGGATCTCCGGCCTCACCTTCACCAGCACCAACCCCACCTCCAGCTTCTGCTACTCCTACTCGGAGGACGGCGGCTACGGCGCCCAGGACACCTGGTACACCGACGTGGAGTGGCGGGGCGACTGGAAGCGCGGCATCGGCCTGGACGGCCCCGTGGACGCCACGCAGCAGGGCCAGGCCCAGTCCGACCTCAACAGCGAGATGGGCTGGGACCACTGCCAGATCGGCGGCACCTACTCCGAGGCCTTCCTCGTCACGGGCATGAACACGGCCGCCACCCAGCAGGACCAGTTCCTCAACTACTGGTTCCGAGACTGCAAGGTGGAGTTCAAGTCGGGCGTGTTCGTGAAGAACATCCGCGGCGGCTCGATGAACTTCATCGGCGGCTCCTACATCCTCACCGACGGCGCCAAGGCCGGCACCTTCTTCCAGCTGACCTCCGACGCCGCCTCCCGGTTCGACTCCGTCCTGCGCCTGTTCGCGCAGGGCATCCGCTTCGAGCTGCAGGGCCCGAACCACAAGGTGATCGACTCCCGCTGGACCCGCGGCAACATCACCTTCGTCTCCTGCGACGACACCGCGCAGCACTTCCAGGACTGGGCGCCGGGCGCCGTGACGCACGCGTACGCCTTCGACGTGGACGGCGCGAGCGGCCCGATGGTCCGCTACCTCGACTGCGCCCTGATGGGCACGCACCGGGTGACGACCGGAAGCACGCCGACCACCTCGGGCAAACTGCTCTACGACGGCTGCCGCTTCATCGACGCGCGCAAGCCGGCCGGCACCGACGGTTTCCTGCGGTGGACCGGAACGGCCGCGCCGCGCCACGAGATGCGCGACTGCCTCGCCGGGCCGACCTACACGCCGGACGTGAAGTACCCGGCCTGACGCCCCGCACCCGGCCTGACGCCCAGGACCCGGCCCGACGCCCCGCACTCCGCAAGGCGGCCCGCACCCGCAAGGCCGCCCCGCACCCGCAGACGGCCCGCCGCCCGCCGCCGGATACGCTGCCGCGCGTAACGGCGGCAAGCGGAGGGAACGATTCGGCTCATGGGGCGTCAGAAGCAGGGCTCGACATCCGGTCTGACGGCACGTGCGACCGCGGCGGCGGCGCTGCTCGCCGTCACGCTCACGGGCTGTTCCGGACAGGCCGGCGGCCCCCTCGGCGCGGGCCCGGACGGCAAGGGCGGCGGCACGACGCCGGCCGCCCCGTCCTCGCCGGGCGCGGCCGGCGCCGGCCGCGGCGGCGACGGAAAGCTGCCCGGCATGCCCACCGTCGCCGAGGCGCGCGCCCAGCTCGCGCGCCTCACCGTCGCACCACGCGGCTCGATGACCGGGTACAGCCGCGACAAGTTCCCGCACTGGACCGAGCAGGGCGACAGCTGCAACACCCGCGAGGCCGTCCTCGAGCGCGACGGCACCGGCGTCCGGCGCGACGCCGAGTGCCGCGCCGTGTCCGGCACCTGGATCAGCGCGTACGACGGCAAGACGCTCACCAAGGCGTCCGGCGTGGACATCGACCACACCGTGCCGCTGGCCAACGCCTGGCGCTCCGGCGCCAACCGCTGGACGCAGGAGAGGCGCAAGGCCTTCGCCAACGACCTCACCCATCCCCAGCTCCTCTCCGTCTCCGCCGTCTCCAACCGCTCCAAGGGCGACCAGGGCCCCGACGCGTGGCAGCCGCCGTCGCGCACCGCCTGGTGCTCCTACGCACGGGCCTGGACGTCCGTGAAGTCGACGTACGGCCTGACGGCGACCGCGGCGGAGAAGACCGCCCTCGGTCGCATGCTGGACACCTGCGCCTCCTGACCCCCCGCATTCCCGCGCGGCCCGGCGCCCGGATTATGGGGGCGGATCTCCCATGTGCGGGACCGGCGGACGGCGTTGACTGGCGCGGGCCGGACCGGCCGGCTGGGGCGGACACCGTCCGCTGCGGCCTCCGGACGAACGCAGAGGCTGAGCAGAGGCAGAGATGCAGAACGAACGACGGGTGAAGCGGTTCCTCCTGGCCGGGCACGACACACTGTTCTTCGATCCGGCCGAGGACGGGATGCCCGACACGGGCGCGCGGAACGGCGGCCGGGTGCGCGGCCGGCTGCTCGGCGGGCGCTTCCGGGTGACCGGCGAGCTCGGTCCCTGCCGCGCCGGCGACGTCTACACCGCCGAGGACACCGCCCGCGGCGGCCGTACGGTGGTGCTCAAGGAGGCTTGCCCGCACACCGGCCAAGAGGACGGCCGCCACGATGCCGGCTCCGGCGCCGCCGGCCTGCTCGCCGAGGAGTGGGCCTTCCTGAACCTGCTCGTCGGCACCGGCCGCTTCCCGCTCCCCGTCGCGCGCTTCACCCAGGGGGAACACCACTATCTGGCCGCGGAGTTCGTCGAGGGCGCCGACGTCCACGCGGTGCTGCTCGCCCGCAACCCGCTCACCCGACCCGCCTTCGACGTCGCGTGCTCGCGGGACTTCCTCAGGCTCTTCCTGGCCGTCTTCCGCAGCCTCGCCCTCGCCGTCCGCGCGGCCCACGACCGCTGCGTCGTCCTCGGCGACCTCACCGCCGACCACCTGCTCCTCGACCCGGACAGCCACGAGGTGACGGTCGTCGGCCTGGAGGCCTGCCGCCTCGCCGGGAGCGTGGAGGGCGACCTCCACGACCTCGCCACCACCATGGCGCAGCTCGTCTTCCCGGTCGCCGCCGTGCCGTACCACCGCGCCGAACTCCTCGACACCAGCCGGATCCTCCTCGACGGCCTGGGCTGGCCGCCCCGCGTCCACGAACTCCTCACCGGCCTCGCCACGGCGCGCATCGGCCTCACCGACCTCGTCGAGGCCCTCGACGAGGCCCTCGACGAAGCCCTCGAGGAAGCTCTCGACGAGGACGAGCGGGGCCTGCTCGACCAGGTCCGCGCGCCCGCGCTCCAGCCGGTCCACGGTTCCGTACGTGATGCCGGCTCCGACACCGGTGCCGTCGACCCGGAACCGCTCGCACGGGCGGAGGCGGGCGTGGCCGCGTTCGTCACCGCGGTCGCCGACACCGACCGCGCCACCCTCTTCCCGGTCGACCCGTTCGCGCACGTCACCAACCCGCTCAGCCTCGGCTTCGGAGCCGGCGGAGTGCTGTGGGCGCTGCACGCGTCCGGCGTGCCCGTCCGCCGGGAGTGGCACGACTGGCTGCGCGAGCGGCTCGACGGCATCGACCTGCGCGCGTATCCCGACGGGCTGATGAGCGGCCTCGCCGGACTCGCCTGGTCCGCCGACCGCCTCGGTCTCGGGACGCAGGCGAAGGAACTGCTCGACCACGCCAACCGGCGCGCCCACGCCTGCGCCGACCTGAACCCCGACCACACCTTCTACTACGGCCTGTCCGGGCTCGGCATGACCAACCTCCGCTTCCACCTCCACGGCCGCGACCGGCACCACCTCGCCGCGGCCCGGCGGTGCGCGGACGCGCTGAGCGACACGGTGCGGCGCGAGGGCGGACTCGCGTACTGGCTCAACGCCTTCGTCGCCGGCCGGCCGCTCACCGGACTCGGCTTCGGCCAGGCGGGCGTCGCCCTGTTCCTGCTGCGGATGCACCAGGTCACCGGCGAGGAGCGCTATCTGCGGCTCGGCCGTGACGCGCTCGCCTGGGAGATCGACCGCGCCCGGCCGGCCGAGGACGGCGACGCGGACGGGAACGGGAACGGGACCGGGACCTGGACCGCGGCATGGGACGGAGACGGGCGGGGCGGGTCCACGGCCGGCGGGCCCGGGCCCGAGGGCGCGATCGAGCCGTACGCCGGGGCGGATTGCGCCGGCGTGGCGCAGGTCCTGCTGCGCTACGGCGACCTCGACGCCGCCCGGACCGTGCTGCGCGGCCTTCCGCTCGGTCACCGGGCGTTGCCCGGTTACGCGTCGGGCATCAGCGGCGTCGCCGACGCGCTCCTGGACGCCACCGAGTTCACCGGCGACCGCGCCTTCCGCGCCGCCGCCCTGCGCCGGCTCGACTTCGTGCGCAAGGTCTTCCTCTTCCAGCCGGACCGGATTCTGCGCGTCCCGCGCGAGGACGACCGGCCCGCGCCGCTCGCCGTGCCCGGCGAGGGACTGCTGCGCTGCGCGACCGACTACCTGACGGGCTCGGCCGGTGTCCTGCGCGTGCTCCACCGGGCCCGCACCGGCGGCACCGCGGACTTCCTCCTGGACGAGGTGGCCCGGTGACCCGCTCGGGCCCCGCCCCGCACGGTCACCGGCGCCGGAGTACGGCGCCCGGCGTTCCCCGGCGCGGGCACGGAGGTCTTGCAGCCACGCGTCCGGCCGATCCGTCGGCGGACGGCGCCCCGTTCCGGCCGCGCCCGAGGAAGTGCCGGGCCGATCAGGCCGGACCGGCGAGCGGCGTCCGGCGCGTTCTGGGCGCGCTTCCCGTGCCCGAAGGGCTACGGAGGAAGCGCGCCGGGCGTCGCGGGCCCGGCCTGATCGACAAGCCACCGCCTAGGTCGTGTCCGCAAAGTCCCGCCTGACCTGCGGGCAGACGGCGCTACTTTCCGGACACGACCTCCGCGCCCGCCGGCCTGGCCAGATCGCGTGCGCCGGAGGCCGCCCGCTGGTCCGGGCCGACCGACAGGACGCCGCCGAGGTCGCGGGCGGCCGACGCGAAGGCCGCCCGGTCCGGGAGGCCGGTCTTCTGCAGGACGCTCGCCACGTGCTTCTCGACGGTACGGGGCGAGATGTGCAGCCGGCCCGCGATGTCCCGGTTGCCGAACCGTTCCGCCAGGAGCCGCGCCACCTCGAACTCGCGCACCGTGATCCCGCACCGGCGAAGACCCGCCGGAACCAGCTCCGTGCCCGAGCGGCGCTGCCTGACCGGCGCGCCCATCCCGCGCAGCAGCGCCCGGCAGGCCCCGGCGACCGGCGCGACCCCGGCGCCGTGGAAGTACTCCTCCGCCTCGCGCAGCCAGTCCACCGGGGCGCCCCAGCCGTCCTCGTAGGCCATGCCCGCCGCAAGCCGCAGCCCCAGGTGGCGTGCCACGGGATACGGCGCCGCCGCCTCCAGGGCCGCGTCGGCGGCCGCCGACGCCTCGCCCGGCCGGCCCTCCCGGCCGAGCAGCACGGCGTGCGCGAGGCCCACGAACGGGCGGTTCCAGCGCGCCGCCGCGGCGCTCACGCCCGCGACCCGGTCGTGGTGCCGCCGCCCCAGACGCCCGGTCAGCACACCGAGGAGCAGGGCGACGCCGTGCCGGCCGAAGTCACCGCTCGCCGGGTTCTCCGCGTCGTACGCGAGGGCCTGGGCGAACTCCCGCTCGGCGGCCTCGTGGTCCTCCTCCAGGAGCGAGCAGAACGCCCGGGCGAGCCCGTACTCCATCGCCCGCAGTCCGGGCGCCGCGTCCGCCAGCGGAGCGAACCGTTCCAACGCCTCGCGCAGCCCGGCCCGGTGGCCCTGGTGCGCCTCGCGCACCGCGTCCGCGAGCCGCCACAGGGCCACGGCCCGGCCCAGGCCGTGGCGTTCGGCGTCCGTCACGCCCTCCTGGACCAGCTCCCCGGCCGCCGTGAACGCCCCGCGCCGCACCCGGTCGAGCGCGAGCGCGAAGCCGGTCTCGTGCGCCAGCGGCCGAAGTCCCGCGGCGAGCGCCTCCCGCCGCACCTGCTCCACCGCCGCCGTCAGACCGTCGCGGCGCATCGCGAGCCGGGCCAGACAGGCGTCGGCTGCGATCCGCAACGGCACCGACCCGGGTCCCGACGGCCGCGCCGGCTCGCACGCCGATTCGCACGCCGGTCCGCGCGACGGCTCCCGCGCCGGCGCGGCCGGCGCCGCGAGCTGCCGGGCCCGGGCGAAGTACGCCGCGGCGGCCTCCTCGTCCCGGTCCTGGACCAGCCGGCCCAGCGCCAGCAGCGCCCGCCCGGCCGCCTCCGGCAGCCCGGCCCGCGACGCCGCCCGCGCGGCCCGCCGGGCCGACTCCGCGGCGGTCGTCAGCCGCTCCGGCGCCACCCGCCCCGGCTCCACGTACGCCGCCGCCAGCTCCACCACCGCCGTGTCCTCGTCGTCCCGGGCGCTCCCCGCTGCCGCCGCCCACCGCGCCAGGTCCAGCTCCCGCGCCGCCTCCCCGGGCCGGCCCGCGAGCACGTGCACCTGCGCGAGCCGCGCGTGCAGCCCGGGCCGCCGCGGACCGTCGAGGGCGGTCCGGCCCGGCGCCCGGGCCGGCCGTGCGCCGGGCGTGAGCGGGGCGCCCTCGCCGCTGACGCAGGCGGGCAGGGCGTCCAGCCGGCCGGTACGGATCACCACGTCCAGGAGACGGTCCACGACCTCGGCGTGGCTCTGCGCGGGCGCGACGCTGTGCGCGGAGGCCAGCAGTCCGAGCGCGTGGTCCGGACGTCCGGCCGAGGTGGCGCGGCCGGCGGCCTCGACGTAGTGGCGCACGGCCTCCTTCCAGTCACCGGCGAGGGCGTGCAGTGCGGCGGCGCGGGCGCACCACTCGTCCGGGAGGCCGGGATGCAGCGCGGCGACGGCCGCCGCCGCCCGGCGGGCGGACGCCGCCCTCTCGGACGGCCCGAGCGCCTCCCGCAGCGCCCGCGCGGCCAGCGGATGGCGGAAGGCGTACCAGTCGGGATCGGCCGGGTCCGGCACGATCAGGGCGGCGGCGGACGCGGCCCGCAGCAACGCGGCCAGCTCGTCCGCGCGGCAGCCGGTCGCCTCCCGCAGCACCGGCACCGGGAAGCGCGCCCCGAACAGCGCGCCCGTGCCCAGGAGTTCCGCGGCCGCCGGCCCGAGCCGCTCCGCCCGGCGCGTGACGCCGTCCGCGACGGAGGCCGGCACCCGATCCGAGCCGCGGGCCCGCTCCCGTATCGACTCCCGTACGACGAAGGGAATGCCGGCCGACTCCTCCCAGATCCGCCGCGCGACCGCGCCGCTCACCGCGCCCGCCGCCATCCGCCGGACGTCCGCGGGCCCGAGCGGACCCAGGTCCAGCACCGTCGCGTTCTCGCAGCGGCGTGCCTGGGCGACGAGGGCCTCGTCCGGGCCGGTGGTGAGCAGCAGCACGGCCGGGAGCGGTGCGAGGTGGTCGACGAGGTAGTCGACGACGGCGAGGGTTCCCGGGTCGGCCTCGTGCAGGTCCTCGAGGACGAGCAGGAACCCGCGCCGCCGCCCGGCCACGGCGCCGATCAGCCGCAGGACCGCCTCGGCGGCCACGAGAGGCGGCACGGCGAAGACCCCCGTGCTTCCCGTGCCGCCTCCCTCCCCGTCGTCGAGGAGCCGGGCCAGGACCTTCGCGTACGGCCCGAGTTTGGCCTCGTCCGGCAGCCGCTCGGCCCGGGCCAGGCCGTAGAGCGCCTCGACCAGCGGCCGGTACGGGACGGCGGCCGCGGCTCCCACCGAGCCGGGCCGCCCCCGCACCGCGGTCATGCCGGCCCCCGTGGCCGACCGGACCGCCTCGGCGGCGAGCCGGGTCTTCCCCATACCCGGTTCGCCGGTGACGACGACCACCCCGCCCCGCCCCCCGCGGGCGGCCGCCAGGACTTCCCCGATGCGCCTCGTCTCCTCACGCCGGCCCACGAGTTCCTCCCGCCCCCCGACGGGAGGACCTGCGAGGACCGCGGTGGCACGGGCGTACGGCTTCGTCATCTGCCTCTCCTGGTGGGTGAGGGAAGAGGGAGTCCGGCCGGCCGGACGGCGCCGCGGCGACGGGGGTGTGACCGCGGCGCCGTGGACGACGATAGGAAGCAGGCCACGCCCCCTGCAGCCGTCCGTTTGGGGGGCTTGCGCGAAGCCCGGCCTGGTCGCCGCGACGGCCCGGCCGCCGCAGGTCCCTCCTCAGCCGGCGTCCAGGCTGTCCTCCCGGACCCGGCGGGCGAGGTCGATCTTGGTGTACGCCGGCCGCCCCGCCTGCTGGTACTTCGCCTTGACCCGGTCGAGGTAGTCCTTGGCCGTGTGGACGGTGATCCCGGCCCGCCGGGCGGCCGACTTGAGCGTCATCCCGGACGCGTAGTCGAGCAGGATCTGCCGCTCGCGCGGCGAGAGCCGGGGCGCGGCGGGCGAGTCGTCGTGCGCGCAGGCGAAGGCGAGCTCGGGGGAGTGGGCGCCGTGGCCGGCCACGACGTCCTGGACGGCGGCCACCAGCGTGGGCAGGTCGTTGTCCTTGGTGAGATAGCCGTCTGCGCCGGCCCGCAGCGCCTCGATGACGCGGGTGCGGTCGGGGACGGTGCTGATCACCAGGACCCGGCTGCCGGTGCGCAGCAGCCGCCGGATGTTGTCGCCGGGCGTCGAGCCGTCGCGTAGCAGCAGGTCGAGCAGCACGATGTCGGGCGGCGTGGCGGGGCCGGTCGCCAGGAGTTCGGCGACGGTGGCCGCGGTCGCCACGAGCCGCAGTTCGGGCACCTGGCCGAGCCAGGCCCGCATGCCGTCCAGGAGCATCCGGTCGTCGTCGACCACGGCGACGTCGATCATCCGGGCCATCTCAGCTCCACCCGTACGCCCTCGCCGGGTGCGGTGTCGACGACGGCGAGGCCGCCGACCTCGGCCATCCGCGCGTACACCGAGCCGCGCAGGCCGAAGCCGGGCACGTAGTCGTCGGGGTCGAAGCCGGGTCCGCGGTCGACGACGGTGACGACGGCGCCCGCCCTCCGGCCGTCGCCGGCCCCGGAGCCCGCGGTGCCGGTGCCGGTGCCGTGGCCGTCGTCGATGGCGCCCTGGTCCGGGTGGGCGTGGCGCGCGCCGGTGGCGGTGAGATAGGCGTGTCCGGTGCCCGCGTGGCGCCGTACGTTGTTGAGCGCCTCGCGGGCGGCGTCGGCGAACGCGGCGGCGACCTCCGGCGGCACCTCGGGCAGCTCGTGGTACTGGGCGGTGACCCGCAGCCGCAGGCTCTCCGCCGACTCGACCGCCTCCTCCAGCGCGGCGCCGAGCTCGGGATGGTGCACCTCGTCGGCCGTCTGCTGGATCAGCCGGCGCAGATACGCGGCCTCGCGGGCGCACCGCTCGCGTACGGCGGGCGCGTTGGCGTCGACGCCGCCGGCGGCGAGGGTGGTGAGGGTGGCGAGAACGGTGTCGTGCAGCGCCCGGTGGTGGTCGAGCCGCTCGGCGTAGCGGGCCTTCTGGGCCTCGGCCGCGACGGCGCGGGCGTTGGCCTCGTCCAGCAGCCTTCCCTGGCGGCGCAGGTACCACCACATGACCCAGGCCATGACGGCGGAGGAGAGCAGCGAGTTGAGATGGCCGCCGAGGACGGCGCGGTTCGCGCCGACCAGGTGATAGCCCGCCAGATGGGTCGCGACGAGCAGGGCGACCGCGGTGAGGGCCTGGTAGCGGGCGAGGGCGATGGCCGCGGCGGCGCTCGCCGAACCGCCGAGCAGCATCGCCCAGCCGATGGCCGGCGTCTCCCGCACCCCGCCCCACGCGTACAGCGCGAACGGCAGGAGGCAGCCGGTGACCAGGACGTCCGCCCACACCAGCCGGCCGTCGAACCAGCCGCGCCGCAGCGCCGTCCCGTACAGCAGCAGGCTGAGGCCGAGCGCGACCGCGATCCCCAGGTACTGCGCGGGATGGTCGGGGCGGCGCTGGGCGACGGCGAGCACGCCGACGGTGAGATGGCTCGCCCGGTAGAGCAGGGTGGTGAGGATCATGAAGGACTGGGCGCGCTGGAGCGCGGAGCCCACGCCGTCCGTCCGCCGTAGTGCGCGCCATCGCCACACAGGTAAGGAACCGCCCGCCACGAGCACGCCTCCCCTTTCGCCATCGTTCGTCAGCGTTCCCCCGCCGCCCGCATTCTCCCGCACGAGACACCCGGGCACAGGGCCGCTACCAGCCGTTTTGTGGAGGCTGTGAAGGCGGTGTGCGGGAGGTGTGGCGGCAGGGCGTACCCACTGGTAACAGGCGGGCTCCAAGGGCTTGTTGGGTACGGCGTGTCCGTGGTTACCTCGGGTAAGTCCCCACCTGGAGCCGGAAGAAGGAACCCCCATGCCCTCTCCCCGCCTGCCCCGCCGGCGCCTCGCCGGCCCCCTCGCCGCCGCGCTCGCCCTCCTCGCCGCCGTGAGCGGCGGAGCCGCGGCCGCACCCGCCGCCACCGCGGCCGCCACGGACGCGCCGGCCGCCGCCGGAGCGGCCGGCCTGCGCGAGGTCATGTTCGTCGGGAACAACTGGGACGGCACCGCCGACGTCATCGAGTCCCGCGGCGACTTCCGCCGCCTGGCCCGCGTGAACGTGATCCCCGACCGCGACGAACGCATGCGGGAGATCCACCTCGACCCGATCAGGCTGGCCTTCTTCCTCGGCGTCCGCAGCGGACCGGGCGAGGGGCACGACCAGTTCGTCGACGACATGTACGCCACTCCCGACGGCTCCGCGATGGTCGTCTCCCGGCCCAGCTTCGCCGACGTGGTCTCCGTCGACCTGCGCACCGGCCGGATCAACTGGCGCTTCGCCGTGGCCGGTTACCGCTCCGACCACATGGCCGTCTCGCCCGACGGCACCCGCGTCGCCGTCTCCGCCTCCACCGCCGACACCGTCCACGTCCTCGACATCGCCACCGGCCGGCAGCTCGGCTCCTTCAAGACCGGCAGCAAGCCCCACGAGAACGTCTTCACCGCCGACGGACTGCTGTGGAACATGTCCATCGGCGAGGTCACCACCGCCCTCGACGCGCCCTGGCTCGACTGGACCAAGGGCGACCGGAAGATCACCGTCGTCGACGCGAACACCTTCAGGACCGTACGCGTCATCGACATGCGCGACCGCCTCGACGCCTTCGGCCGCGGCGACCTCTCCGACGCCGTGCGCCCGCTCGTCTTCACTCCCGACGAGAAGAAGCTCTACTTCCAGGTCTCCTTCTTCAACGGCTTCCTCGAGTACGACGTCGCCACCGACCGCATCACCCGCCTCAAGACCCTGCCCGGCAACCCGAAGACCGACCCGGACCGCACCACCTGGGTCAACGACTCGCGCCACCACGGGCTCTCGATGAGCCCCGACGGCACCCGGCTGTGCGTCGCGGGCACCATGGACGACTACGCGACCGTCGTCGACCGCGACAGCCTCAAGGAAGGGCCGCTGGTCGAGGCGAGCAAGCCCTACTGGGCGACCGTCAGCGGCGACGGGAAGTCCTGCGTCATCTCCGAGAGCGGCGCCGACCGGGTGACCGCCATCGACTTCGCCACCGGGCAGCGCGTCGCCACCGTCGACGTCGGCGACCACCCGCAGCGCGTACGGCTGGCGCACGTGCCCGCCGACTGGACGGGCCCCGCGGCCCGCTGACCCGCGCCCCTCACCCTCCCGCGAAGGACATCGTGAACAGAACCCTCCTGGGGGCCGCGCTCGCCGCGGCCCTTCTGGCTGCCGGAACACCGTCGGCCCACGCATCCGCGTCCGTCTCCGTGACCGCGCCCCTCTCCGCATCCGCACCCGCGTCCGTCTCGGCGACCGTGACCGTGCCGGCGGCCAGCTCCGCCGCCGGCACCGGCGCGGAGCCGCTCGGGGCCACCGCCCTCGCCGACAGCTGGCGGCCTCCGCTCAGCACCCGCGGCCGCTACCTCGTCGACGCCGACGGCGACCGCTTCAAGCTGAGGTCCGCCAACTGGTCCGGCGCCCAGGGCTCCTGGAACGGATCCGGCGACATCACCGATCCCGCGAGCCACCACGACGCCGAGAAGTCCGACCAGCTGCCCCTCGGCCTCGACCGGGCCCCGCTCGCCACGATCCTCGCCGACTTCCACGCCCTGGGCATCAACAGCGTCCGGCTGCCGTTCTCCAACGAGATGCTCCACGACCGGCGGCCCGTCCCCGACGCCGCCGTCGCCGCCAACCCGCAGCTGCGCGGCCGCACCCCGCTCCAGGTGTTCGACGCCGTGATCGCCGCGACGACCGCCGAGGGCTTCGCCGTCGTCCTCAACAACCACACCAACACCTCCCGCTGGTGCTGCGGCCTCGACGGCAACGAACGCTGGAACACCAGCCAGTCCACCGCCCAGTGGGAGGCCGACTGGCTGGCCGTCGCCCGCCGCTACAAGGACGACAAGCGCGTCGTCGGCGCCGACCTGTACAACGAGGTCCGCCGCACCGTCATGGACGACGCCAACTGGGGCCGGGGCGACGACCACGACTGGTGGACCGCGAGCCGCCGGCTCGGCGACCGGCTGCTCACCGAGGCCAACCCCGACCTCCTCGTCATCGTCGAGGGCATCAACTGGCAGGGCATCCCCGCCGACGGCCTCCCGCACGGACGGCCCACCCTCGAACCCGCCCGCACCCTCTCCCACACCCTCGTCGCCGCGAACAAGCTCGTCTACTCGGCCCACTTCTACGGTTACACCGGGCCGAACCACACCGGCGCCACCGGCACCGGCGAGACCCACGACCCGCGCTATCAGGAACTCTCCCGCGACGAGCTCTTCGCCACCCTCGACCGGCAGGCCTTCTTCGTCGCCGAGGACACCGGCCGGCACTACACCGCACCCGTCTGGATCAGCGAGTTCGGCATCGGCGCCGACGAGACCGATCCGCGGGCGCGCGCCTGGTTCGGCCACCTCGTCGACCACCTGATCGCCCACGACACCGACTTCGCCTACTGGCCGCTGCTGGGCTTCACCGGCCACGGCCGCTGGAAACTCCTCGACTACGACTCCGCCGGCCGCCGCTCCGGCATCCTCGACGGCTCCGACTGGCGCGCCACCGACTGGATCCGGCTCGTCACCGCACCCGGCAGGTCCGGCCAGATCCCCGTCACCGACACCTGGGACATGCTGAACCTCGACCACGACGACGCCGTCGCGTCGCTGCGCGCCCGGGCCGGCGGCGACTGGGACAGCGGCGCCCGCAAGGGCGTCTGCCCGGACGGGCAGCGTCTCGTCGGCCTGGCGCACCGCGACGGCCGCGGCCTGTGCACCGACGCCGGCGCGCCCGGGCTCGCCGCGCCCGCCGGCGCCCTCACCGTCGTCACCGACGAGCGCCATGTCACCGACGGCGACTGGGCCACCGGCTACACCAAGCTCCAGTGCCCCCGCGGGCAGTTCCTGACCGGCTACAGCGTCCGCGGCCAGGCCGTCTCGGCCGCCCTGTGCGCGCCCGCGGCCCGCGCGCTGCCCACGGCCGGCCGCACCGTCTGGTTCGACCGCGGCGACAACCGCCCGGCCGGCGCGCCCGGCGGCGAGTTCGCCCTGGGCAACTACAAGGGCCAGTGCGCCACCGGCGAGTACGCGGCCGGGATCGCCTTCACCGGCGCCTGGGCCAAGGGCAAGACACCCGACGCCCTGCTGTGCCGCACCCTCTAGACCCGTACCTGGAAGGCGCACGCGTACGAGAAAGGGGCCCGCCGGACATCGGTCCGGCGGGCCCTCTTCGTCAGGTCAGGAGCGGCGGCAGGTCAGGACCTGGTCACCTTCACCTCGTACAGCGAGTAGCCCCAGCCGGTGGCCCGGCGCTCGCCGTGGATCCGTACGTAGCGGGCCTGCTGCGAGGCGAACTCCGCCGTGTCGTAGCCGCCGTCACCCGAGTCCGTGGACCACACGGAGCGCCAGTTCGCGCCGTCGTCCGACAGCTCGATCCGGTACGCCCGCGCGTAGGCCCGCTCCCAGTCGAGCGTCACCCGGCCGACCCGCCGCACCGAGCCGAGGTCGGCCTGCCACCACTGGTCGTCGGACCACTCGCTCGCCCAGCGGGTGCCGGTGTTGTCGTCGACGGCGAGGCCGGGGGAGTAGTCGACGAACGGGTTCCACCACTGGGTGGAGGAGGCGGCCGTCGGCGCGCCCTGGGCGAGGTTGACGCCCGGCTCGTGGGTCTCGGTGGCCTTCCAGGTCGTCAGGTACGACTCCGCGCCCTTCGCCAGTTCGTCCACGACGCCCGGCCCGCCCGGCGTGAGCCGGATCTGCTCGATCCAGTCCGGGACGAGACCGTTGTGCGCGGCGCCGTCGGTGTTCAGGTCCCAGGTCCGCTGCCCCGTCACCTGCCGGTCGAGCACCGATCCGCCGTCGAAGCTCCTGAACGGGTACGTGACGGCGTTCGGGGCGCCCGCGCCGACCGGTCCCGGCCAGCCGCCGACGCCGTTCATGTCGGTGCCGTAGCCGAGGCCGACGCCGTACTTCCGGCGCAGCTCGGCCTTCTGGCCGGCCTCGCCGATGAAGCCCTGGGCGCCGTGCATGTACTCGGCGACGAAGCCGCCGAGGCGGTAGACCCGCTCCGTCCAGTCCAGGTCCATCCAGCTGTGGCTGGAGATGACGCCCGGGTACTCCTCGGCCTCCAGGATGTCCAGCGCCCGGCCGGCCGCCTTCACGCTCATGTGGTCGAGCTCCAGCATCATCCCGCGCTTGATCATGCCCTTCAGGGCGTACTCGCCGAGCCGGGTCAGGCCGCGGGTGTTGCAGCGGGCGTCGGAGGCGTACGAGGGGACGCTCACGCCGGGCGGCAGCTTCGCGGCCATCGCGGCCGGTGCCACCAGGCCGATCGGGTTGTCGGCCTGCGGGCCGGCGCACTTCTCCGTGGCCCAGAAGGTGCCTGTGGACAGGAACTGGCCGATGTTGACGGCGACGCCCGTGGTGCCGCTGTCGAAGCGGACGCCGCACAGGGCGTTGTCGAACTTGTGGCACAGGAACATGCTGCGCACGCCGAGCCCGTACAGCTCGTCCAGGCCCTTGTCGATGTCCGCCTGACCGCACTGGGCGACGTCGAGGATCTGCTTGCAGCCGAACGGCTCGGAGGTCTCCACGCCGAGCACGACCGCCAGCTTGCCCTGCTGGATCACCGAGCGGGCCTGCGCGGAGTCGGTGACGATGCGGAACCAGCCCTTGCCGGGGCCGCCGTACATCCGGTCGACGTAGTCCTGGAGTTCGTAGGTCTTGCGCGCCTCCAGGCGGATGGCGTCCATCTCGTCGCAGCCGCGGTCGCGGGGCAGGATCGAGCAGATCAGACCGTTGGTCACCAGGTCGTTGACCAGCACGCGCTGGCCGCCGCGCCAGGCCCGCTCGACCCAGGCGTAGTAGTTCTGCTGGTGGCTCAGCGAGTCGTGGGCGGGCCAGTCCTTGAAGGTGGGCCAGCCGACCGGGTCGTGGTGCCCGTCGTCACCGCCGGTGAGGTGCTCGAAGAGGGCGCCCGAGCCGTCCGGGTAGTGCTCGGGACAGTCCTTGAGCGCCTCGGCGGCGCCGCCCTCGGCGAAGGTCTGGCCGCAGATCATCCGGCCGCCGAAGCCCTCGTTGGACATCAGGTGGTTGTGCGCGTCGACGAAGCCGCGCACCTTGCCCTGGGCGTCGGTGCCCTTGAACGGGGCGCCGGTGACGTTGATCTGGGAGTCGGTCGACGGGCGGGCGGTCGGCTCCCACCAGGAACCGCCGGTGTCGGCGGCGGGCACGGGCCCGGCGCCGAAGACGACGGTGGCCAGCGCGATGAACAGGGACGCGAGAGCGAGCCGGCCGCGGCCGCCCGTCGCGCGCGTAGAGGGTCGTTTCATGTGGTCAGCCACGCCTTCGGTCAAGGGGGATACCGGGCTGTGAGCCGTCCGTGGGGGTTTCTCGCGGTAACACCGGCTCGGGCCGAGGATCGCGAGGATCGCGGAGTGAGTCAAGAGTCCGGGTCAAACGACCTGTTGAATGATCGTCAGCTGCCCGGCCCCGGCGCACGGGTACCCGGTCGTGCCCCTCGCCCGAGTGCTGTCAGCCCTCGATCAGCGTCACGAGCTGGTCCGCGGTGGTGTCCAGCAGGGCCGCGGCGGCCTCCTCGTCGCCCAGGACCAGGAACTGCAGCGTCAGCCCGTCGATCGTCGCCGCGAGCACCCGCGCGAGCAGTCCCACCGGCACCGCAGGCGTCACCGCGCGCACCGCGCACACCTGCTCGACCAGGACGGCGGCGGAGGCCACGTACTGCTCGTACTGCGCCCGCGCGAGGTGCTCGAAGCCGGCCTCGCGCAGCGCGTACTGGGTGAGCTCGTAGGTGAGCATGTGCTCGGCGGGGTGGGCCACCACATGGTCCCAGTACGAGCCGAGCGCGGCCCGCACCGTCTCGCGCAGCGTCGCCCTCGGCTCGACGGCGGACATCACGCGGGACACGTAGTTGCCGGTGATCGCGCCGATCGCGGCCTCGAGGAGCTCCTGCTTGGAGTCGAAGCAGTAGTGGAAGACGCTCAGCGACACCCCGGCCTCGGCGCAGATCGACCGCGTGGTCGTCCGCGCCACGCCGTCCCTGGCCATGACCCGGACCGCGGCCTCGACCAACTGCCGGCGTCGCTCGGCCGACGGCATCCGCGCCATGCTTCCTCCTCGCTCCCGGCGCCAGGGTAACCGCCCGCCCCGCACCGCCCGCGTCACACCGCCTGTGCCGCCTGAAACCCCAACCGCGCCCCAGCCTCGTCCCCGATCCGCCCGAGCTCGTCGTCCAGCTCCAGGAACACCTCCCACCGCTCCCGCCCACCGGCCTGTGCGAGCTGCCCCACGACGAGGTCCTCGAGACCGGGGACCCGCTTGTTCTTCCACACCTTGTCGGCGAGGCTGACCAGCAGGTCCTCGAAGCCGACGTCCGGTGCGTCCCAGGACGCGTGGCTCGCGGCGAAGCGGGCGAGCCGCGCGTCCACGCCGTGGGCGAGCAGCAGATCCCGCCCCGCGGCCTCGTGGTCCGAGCCGGGGCCGGACAGTTCGCCTCGGTGAAGCGTCTTGCCGATGTCGTGAGTGGCGGCGCCGAAGAGGACGGCGGCGCGGTCGAACTGGAGTGCCGGATGCCGCTGGCCGGTCCACTCGACGAGCTGCGCGGCGACGTCGTGGACGGCGCGCAGGTGCGCGACGAGGCGTGGTGGGGCGGCGAGCGCCGCAAGGAGGTCGGCGACCGGGTGCGGGAGCGGGCGCAGGGGCGGGTCGTCGAGGTCGTCGAGGGCGAGGGAGCGGAGGCGGTCGGCGGTCATCCGGCCAGGTTAACGAGGGCCTGACGGGCCACCAGGCGGCCGGGATCCGAAGCCCCTTCGGGACGGGGCCGGGGGTGGCGTGAACGGCTGGTGGCCGCAGGGGTCTTGTCAGTGCAATTTCACATTACTATGTTACCGCTCACGCGCCGACGGCCCACAGGCCGTCAACTCCCGTGTGAGCCAAGGGAGTCCGCCGCGCGCATCCCCCACAAGGAGACCCACAGCCGTGCGAACCTCCCTCCTCGCCACCGCCGTCGCGGTGACCCTCCTCGCCTCCGCCGGCCAGACCACGGCCCAGGCCACCGAGCGCCCCGCACCGGCCGAGGCACCGGCCTCGGCGCCGGCGCGCGCCCAGGTGCCCGCCGCCTTCGCGGCGAACCCGTTCGACGAGGTCGAGCACCTCGCCAACCCGCGCGCCGCCAAGCCCGCCCCGGCGCCCGCGCCCGGCGGCGCCGGCACGCAGGCCCGCGTGCCCGGGCCGGTCAAGGCCAAGGCCGCGGCCACCGCCCGCACCACCACCGCCGCCGGCGTCCCCTGCACCCTCGACGGCGTCACCGGCCTCTCGCCCGAACGCTTCGCCGACTTCCTCGCCGATCCCGCCGTCACCGCCGACGGCTGTCTGCGCGGGCTCATCTGGACCTGGGACGCCCGGCTCGCCCCGGTCATGTCGGACGCCCACGTGCAGGCCGTCTCCCGCCGGATATCCAGCCTGGCCGCCGCCCACGACGGCCGGAACTCCACCCACCTGGAGGAGATGTTCACCTACCTCCACGCCGTGGCCTACCACGACTACTCCCGCTCCGAGATCGACGTCACCGACGCGCCCACCGTCGACGCGATGCGCCGGGCGATCGCCGACTTCGGCGCCGCCGCCCGCACCTTCGACGTCACCGCCGCCAACGCCCGCACCCTCCGCGAGGCCCTCTACGCCGGCAGCGCCCCCGGCCTGCGCCAGCACCAGCTCGGCCTGATCGTCAAGGTGCTCGCCACCATGGACGGCGCCCACCCGGCGACCAGCCAGGACCCCACCTGGGCCGGCGCCGCCCTCGCCGCGCTCTCCGTCAACTACCTCGGCGTCTACCCGGGCAACCAGGACACCGCCTTCCACGCCGCCGCCAAGGCCGACCCCGCCTACCGCGCCGCCTTCAAGGCCTTCGCCGGACACACCCACCTCAAGGGCACCGCCAACGCCTGGGTCGTCCGCGACGCGCTCTCCGAATACGGCCGCTTCGGCCAGATCTCGGGCCTCCAGGACGGGATCGTCGCCGACCTCGGCGCCCTGCTCCGCCCGGTCGAGTCCGGCTTCGGCTACGGCAGCGAGCAGTGGGCGAAGGTCGTCACCTGGCTCAACTTCTACAACGCCTGCGCGCCCTACGGCGTCTGCAAGGCCGACATCGAGAAGAGACTCTTCCCCTTCGCCTACAGCTACGACAACGGCGGCATCAAGGTCCGCACCGCCCTCGACCGGGCCACCGTCGACCAGCTCTACTACGCGAGCAAGCAGGTCAAGGCGCAGTACCACCGGGTGCTCGGCACCGAGACCCCGCTCGCCGGCGACCCCAACACCACCCTGAACATCGTCCTCTACGCCTCCCGCGCCGACTACGAGAACTACCACCCGCTGCTCACCGGCTACTCCACCAACAACGGCGGCATCTACATCGAGAACGGCGCCACCTTCTACACCTACCAGCGGCGCGTCCCGCAGGACTCCACCCTCACCCTCGAGGAGCTCTTCCGGCACGAGTACACGCACTACCTCAACGGCCGCTTCGCCGTCCCCGGCTTCTTCGGCGAAGGGCCCTGGTACCAGGGCGACCGGACCACCGGCATGGACGAGGGCACCGCCGAGTTCTTCGACGGCGCCACCCGTGACAACGGCATCGCCGTCCGCAAGTCCCTGGTCCGCGGCATCATCAACGACACGGCCGGCGGCGGCCCCCGGATGAGCGTGCGCCAGCTGCTGCACGCCACCTACGACGGCGACGGCTTCCGCTTCTACAACTACGCGGGCACCTTCTTCGAGTTCCTGTGGACCGAGCGTCCCGGGCTGCTCCGCGAGATGTACGGGCGCCTGCGCGCCGACGACGTCGCCGGTTTCGACGCCTGGCGCGACCGCCTCGGCGCCGACCCGGCCCTCCAGGCCGCCTACGACCGCTTCCTGGACGCCCAGATCGCCCAGGTCGACCGTCTGTACGTGCCGAACACCACCTTCACGCCCAACGACCAGCTCACGTACTCCACCGTGGCGGGAGTCCGGACCGCCTTCGCCGGGGCCACGTACAGCAACCCGGACTGCGTCGAGAACGGCGACAGCGGCAAGCGGCGCTTCATCTGCACGGGTCGCATCACCGCGAACCTGACGAACGCCGGCAGCGAGGACCAGGTCTTCAAGGACATGTCCGAGACGGTCGACTACTTCCTCCTCGACCGCGCGGGCGCCGCGCTGAACAACCTCGCCGACATGAACTGCTCCTTCGGACCGGTCGAGATCTGGTCCAACCGGACCGCCGGCACCTCCGGCTACCGCTGCGAGGGCCCGCTGCGCAGCTGACCGCCCGTCAACGCCCAGGCCCGCCAAGGGCCTGGGCACCGACTGAAGAATGTGACATATTACTGCCGTGCCCAACAGACACTCCCTGGACGCCGTGATCATCGGTGCCGGCGTCGTCGGAGCCGCGTGCGCGTACTACGCCGCCCGCTCCGGCCTCTCCGTCGCCGTCGTCGACCGCGGTCCCGTCGCGGGCGGCACCACCGGTGCCGGGGAAGGCAATCTGCTCGTCTCCGACAAGGAGGCGGGCCCGGAGCTCGACCTCGCGCTGCTGTCCACGAGACTCTGGCGCGAACTGTCCGGCGCACTCCCACCGGACATCGAGTACGAGCCCAAGGGTGGTCTCGTCGTGGCGCCCGACGAGACCACCCTCAAGGCGCTGCGCGCCTTCGCCGAAGGCCAACGCGCCGCCGGCGTCCAGGCCGTGGAGATCCCGCCCGACGACCTGCCCGCCCTCGAACCCCACCTCGCGCCCGGCACCGCCGGCGCCTTCCACTACCCGCAGGACGCCCAGGTCCAGCCCGCCAAGGCCGCCGCCCGGCTGCTCGCCGCCGCCGGGGTGACCACCTACCTCGGCGAAGAGGTCACCGACGTCCTGCGCACACCCGACGGCGCCGTCCGCGGCCTGCGCACCTCCCGCCGCGAACTGCGCACACCCGTCGTCGTGAACGCGGCCGGCACCTGGGGCGGCGACGTCGCCCGGCTCGCCGGCACCCACCTGCCCGTCCTGCCCCGCCGCGGCTTCGTCCTCGTCACCGAACCGCTGCCCCGCGTGGTGCGGCACAAGGTGTACGCCGCCGACTACATCGCCGACGTGGCCAGCGGCTCCGCGGCCCTGCAGTCCTCCGCCGTCGTCGAGGGCACCCCGGCCGGGCCCGTCCTCATCGGCGCCACCCGCGAACGCGTCGGCTTCGACCGCTCCCTCTCGCCGCAGGCCCTGCGCCGGCTCGCCGCCCAGGCCGCCGCGCTCTTCCCCGTCCTCGCCGACGTGGACGTCATCCGCGTCTACCACGGCTTCCGCCCCTATCTGCCCGACCACCTCCCGGCCATCGGCGCCGACTCCCGCGTCCCCGGCCTCTACCACGCCTGCGGCCACGAAGGCGCGGGCATCGGGCTCGCCCCGGCGACCGGCGCCCTGATCGCCGCGGCCCTCACCGGCACCCGGCCGCCGCTCGACGGCGCCGCCTTCCGCCCGGACCGACCCTTCGAGCATCCCGCACCCTGAAGGACCCTGCGATGAGAACCCCGCGCGACCTCGTGGGCGGCGCGCCCCGGTCCACGTACACCCTCACCTTCGACGGCCGCGAACTGACCGCCCAGGAGGGCCAGACCGTCGCCGCCGTGCTCTGGTCGGCCGGCATCCTCGCCTGGCGCGCCACCCGCACCACCGGCGCGCCGCGCGGCGTGTTCTGCGGGATCGGCCAGTGCTTCGACTGCCTGGTCACCGTCAACGGCCGCCCCAACCAGCGCGCCTGCCTGCTCCCGGCCCGGC
Source organism: Streptomyces sp. NPDC053493 (assembly GCF_044544825.1). Classification (NCBI taxonomy): domain Bacteria; kingdom Bacillati; phylum Actinomycetota; class Actinomycetes; order Kitasatosporales; family Streptomycetaceae; genus Streptomyces; species Streptomyces sp. NPDC053493. Next base: position 96,568 of record NZ_JBITXS010000002.1, on the reverse strand, counting down.
CGGGCGACACCGTCACCACCCAGGAGGGAACCGGCCGTGCCGCACTCGAACGCTGAGACCGCCGGGACCGCCGGGACCGCTCGCGCCGGCGGGGCTGCCGAGACCGCTCGGGCCGACCTCGCCGTCGTCGGCGCGGGACCGGCGGGCCTGGCCGCCGCCGTCACCGCCGCCGACCTCGGCCTGAGCGTGGTCCTGCTGGACGCGGGAGCCGGCCCCGGCGGCCAGTACTACCGCCGCCCGGCCGCCGGTCTCGGCGCGGCGCGCCCGCAGGCCCTGCACCACGACTGGACGGCCTTCACGACCCGCCTTCGCCGCCTCCGCGACCACGAGGCCGCGCGCCGCGTCACCTGCCTCACCGGCACCCACGTCTGGACCGTGCTCCCCGGGCACGGACACGACCACGGCACCGGACCAGGAGACGGTGACGGAACCGGAGCCGCAGGCGGAGACCGACGCGGTGTCGGCGGCGCGAGCTGGACCCTTCACGCCCGCACCACCCGGGACGGCGAGGACACCGCCACCACCGTCACCGCCCGCGCCGTCCTCCTCGCCACCGGCGCCTACGAGCGCCAACTGCCCTTCCCCGGCTGGACGCTGCCCGGCGTGCTCGGCGCGGGCGGCGCCCAGGCCATGCTCAAGAGCGGCCTCGTGCTGCCCGGCCGGCGCGTCGTCGTCGCCGGCAGCGGCCCGCTGCTCCTCGCGGTCGCCGCGTCCCTCGCGAGCGCCGGAGCCCGTGTCCCCGCCGTCGTCGAGGCCGGCGCCTACACCGCGTACAGCGGCCACGCGCCCACCCTCCTGCGCAACCCGGCCAAGCTGCTCGAAGCGGCCCGCTTCGGCGCCGCGCTGGCCCGCCACCACACCCGGCTCCTCACCCGGCACGCCGTCGTCGCGGCGCACGGCACCGACCGCGTCGAGGCCGTCACCGTCGCCCGGCTCGACCGCGACTGGCGCCCGCTTCCCGGCACCGCCCGCCGCGTCCCCTGCGACGCGGTGGCCGTCGGCCACGGTCTGGTGCCCGAGCTGTCGCTCGCCACGGCCCTCGGCTGCGCCACCCGGCAGAGCCCCGACGGCACCGTCGCCCTCGCCCTGTCCGACGACCAGCGCACCTCGGTGCCCGGCATCTGGGCCGCGGGCGAGACGGGCGGCATCGGCGGCGCCCAACTGGCGCTCGTGGAAGGCGAACTGGCCGCCCGCGCGATCGCCGGCGCCGCGCCCGGCACCCTCGCCTCCCTGGGCCGGCGCCGGGACCGCCTGCGCGCCTTCGCCGCCGCCATGGCCGCCGCCCACCGTCCCGGCGAGGGCTGGACGGACTGGCTGCGCGCGGACACCGACGTCTGCCGGTGCGAGGAGGTGTCCGTGGGCGCCGTACGGGAGGCGGCCGGGGAACTCGGCGCGCACGACGCACGGACCGTCAAACTCCTCACCCGTGCGGGCATGGGCTGGTGCCAGGGCCGGATGTGCGGACCGGCCGTGGCGGCGCTCTGCGGCGCCGGCGCGGCGCCCGACCGCAGACCGCTGGCGTGCCCGGTCCCGCTGCGTCACCTGGCCCGGCTGCCGGAGGAGTCCTAGGGGGAGTCCTGAGCGCCCGCCACCCGCGCACCCGCTCCCCCTCGCGATCTCCGCTCAACTCGCCCTGCTCACGGTCTTGTGGCCATCGTACGGGCTTCAGTAAAATGTCACACACTACAAAGGAGTTGCTGATGAGCGTCACCGCCTGGACCACCGCCCGCCCCTGGCGCGGCATCATGGTCGCCACCGCCCTCCCGCTCCGCGAGGACCTGTCCGTCGACCACGACGCCTACGCCGAGCACGTCCGCTGGCTGCTCGACAACGGCTGCGACGGCGTCGTCCCCAACGGCTCCCTCGGCGAGTACCAGACGCTGACCGACGAGGAGCGGGCCCGCGTCGTCCGCACGGCGGTCGAGGCGGCCGGCGACGGCGCCCGCGTCATGCCCGGCGTCGCCGCCTACGGCAGCGCCGAGTCCCGCCGCTGGGCGGAGCAGGCCGCCGAGGCCGGCGCGGGCTCCGTCCTGCTGCTGCCGCCCAACGCCTTCCGCGCCGACGAGGAGGCCGTCCTCGCCCACTACGCCGAGGTCGCCGCCGCCGGACTGCCCGTCGTCGCGTACAACAACCCCATCGACACCAAGGTCGACCTCACTCCCGCGCTGCTCGCCCGGCTCCACGCCGCCGGCCACGTCGTGGCGGTCAAGGAGTTCAGCGGCGACGTCCGGCGCGCCTACGAGATCGCCGAACTCGCCCCTGACCTCGACCTGTTGATCGGCGCCGACGACGTCCTGCTCGAACTCGCCCTCGCCGGGGCCGTGGGCTGGATCGCCGGCTACCCCAACGCCCTGCCCGCCTCCTGCGCCGAGCTCTACCACGCCGCCGTCGCCGGCGACCTCGCCACCGCCCTGCCGCTCTACAAGTCCCTGCACCCGCTGCTGCGCTGGGACTCCAAGACCGAGTTCGTCCAGGCCATCAAGCTCTCCATGGACCTGGCGGGACGCCACGGCGGCCCGACCCGCCCGCCGCGCCACCCGCTGACCGGCGCCACCGGGACCGCCGTACGTTCCGCGACCGAGAAGGCCCTCGCCGAAGGCCACCACTGACACCCGGGGGGAACCCATGCGCACCCGTCACGTCTACCACGCGGTCGACTCGCACACCGAGGGCATGCCGACCCGGGTGATCACCGGGGGAGTCGGAGTGATCCCCGGCGCCACCATGGCCGAGCGCCGGCTCCACTTCGTGGAGCACCTCGACCACCTCCGTACGCTCCTCATGTACGAGCCGCGCGGCCACTCCGCCATGAGCGGCGCGATCCTCCAGCCGCCCACCCGTCCCGACGCCGACTACGGCGTGCTGTTCATCGAGGTCTCCGGCCTGCTCCCGATGTGCGGTCACGGCACCATCGGCGTCGCCACCGTCCTCGTCGAGACCGGAATGGTCCCGGTCACGGAGCCCGTCACCACCGTCCGCCTCGACACCCCGGCCGGCCTGGTGAGCGTGGACGTCCGCGTCGAGGACGGCGCCGCCACCGCCGTCACCCTCACCAACGTGCCCGCCTTCAGCGTCGGCCTCGACCTGAAGGCCGAGGTTCCCGGCCACGGCACGGTCACCTACGACCTCGCCTACGGCGGCAACTTCTACGCCTTCGTGGAGCTCGACGACCTCGGCCTGCCCTTCGACCGGGCCCGCAAGGAGGACCTGCTGGCGGCCGGCCTGGCCCTCATGGACGTCATCAACGCGGGCCCGGACCGCCCGGTCCACCCGGAGGATCCCGCCGTCGCCGGAGTCAAACACGTCTACCTCGCCGCTCCCGGCTCCGACGCCCGCCGCTCCCGGCACGCGATGGCCATCCACCCCGGCTGGTTCGACCGCTCCCCGTGCGGGACCGGCACCAGCGCGCGCATGGCGCAGCTGCACGCCCGCGGACTGCTGGCGCTCGACACCGATTTCGTCAACGAGTCCTTCATCGGTACGGAGTTCACCGGACGGCTCGTCGCCGAGACCACGGTCGCGGGCCGGCCGGCCGTCGTGCCGACTGTCACCGGGCGCGCCTGGATCACCGGCACCGCGCAGTACTTTCTCGACCCGGCCGACCCCTTCCCCGGAGGTTTCCTGCTGTGACGTCCACCCCCATGCGGGCCACCGGTACGCCGGCCGCCGGCGGTCCGGTGGCCGCCGGACCGGTGGCCGGCGTGCGGGCCACCGACTACCACACGGCCGGAGAACCCTTCCGCATCGTCGACCTGACCGCCGGCGCGGCCGCCGGACTGCCGCCCGCTCCCGGCGACACCGTCGCCGAACGCCGGGCGACGCTCCTCGGCCCGGGAGGCTCCGGCACCGCCCCGCGTCCCGGCCCCCTGGACGAACTGCGCCGGCTGCTCGTCCAGGAGCCGCGCGGTCACGCCGGCATGTACGGCGGCTTCGTCGTGCCGCCGGACGACGACGGCGCCCACCTGGGCGTGCTGTTCTGGCACAAGGACGGCTGGTCGACCGCCTGCGGCCACGGCACCATCGCGCTCGGCGCCTGGGCCGTCGACTCCGGCCTCGTCGCCGCCCCCGCCGACGGCGACGCCCACGTCCGCGTCGACGTCCCGTCCGGCCGCGTCACGGCCGTCGTGCACCGCGCCGGCGGCCGCACCACCGGCGTCACCTTCCGCAACGTCCCGGCCCGGGTCACCGGCCGGGCGGTCCCCGTCACCACCTCCTTCGGGACCGCCACCGTCGACCTCGCGTACGCCGGAGCCTGCTACGCCTCGCTCGACGCCCGCGCCCTCGGCCTCAACGTCGACCGGGCCCGTCTGCACGAACTGGTCCGCGCCGGCCGCGAGATCGGAACCGCGCTCGCCGGCCACCCGGCCACCCGGCACCCGGACGGGCCGCTGCTGTCCGGCGTCTACGGCGTGATCCTGTACGAGGAGCTTCCCGACACCCCGACGGGGCCGCACCAGCGCAACGTCACCGTCTTCGCCGACGGCCAGACCGACCGCTCGCCCTGCGGCTCCGGCACGTCCGCCCGGCTGGCCCTGCTCGCCGACGAGGGCCGGCTCGCCGAGGGCCGGGAACTGACGCACGAGTCGGTCGTCGGCACCGTCTTCACCGGCCGCGTGCCGCCCGCCACGGCGACGGCCACGGCGGCGGCGGACGGCCTGGTCACCGAGGTGACCGGCACCGCCCACCGCACCGGCGAACACCTCTTCACCCGCGACCCGTACGACGCCCTCGGCACGGGATTCCCGCTGTGAGCGCGGCACGCGACCGCGGCGCCGGGCGAGAGCGCGGCGAGGGACCGGCCGACGACGCCGGCCCGGCGTACGGCGCCGGGCCCGGCCCCCGTGGCGACGCGGGCGAAGCGCTGTCCGGCGCGGGGCCGTCGTACCTCGGCGGCCGGGACGTCGCCCGGCTGATCGGTCCGGCCGAGGCCGCCGACGCGCTCGCCGAGGTACTGCGCGCGGGCCTCGACCCGGAGCGGTGCCCGCCGCGCACCGCGGTGCCCGTGCCCGCCGGCGAACTGCTGCTCATGCCCGCCGCCTCCGGCTCCTGGGCGGGAGTGAAGATCGCCGGTGTGGCGCCCGGCAACCCCGCCCTCGGCCTGCCCCGCATCACCGGCAGCTATCTGCTCCTGGACGGCCCGACCCTGCGGCCGGTCGCCCTGCTCGACGGCGCCGCGCTCACCGCGCTGCGCACGCCGGCCGTCTCCGCCCTGGCGATCCGTCACCTCACGCCGGACGGGCGGCCGCTGCGCCTCGTGCTGTTCGGCTCGGGACCGCAGGCGTACGGCCACATCGAGGCCGCGCTCGCGGTACGCGAGGTGGCCGGGGCGGTGGTGGTCGGCCGCGACCCGGAGCGGGCCCGGCGGCTCGCCGCGCACGCCCGCGCGCTCGGCGTGCCGGAGGCCCGTACCGGCACGGCCGAGGACGTGGCCGATGCCGACCTCGTCCTGTGCTGCACCACCGCCCGCACGCCGCTCTTCGACGGGCGGCTCGTCGCGCCCGGCGCCACCGTCGTGGCCGTCGGCTCGCACGAACCGGACGCGCGCGAGACCGACACGGCACTGGTCCGGCGGGCCGCGGTGTACGTGGAGGCGCGGTCGGCGGCGCTGCGGGAGGCCGGCGACCTGCTGATCCCGCGAGCCGAGGGCGCCATCGGCCCGCGACACGTCGCGGGCACCCTGGCGGACCTGGTCGCGGGCCGCGGACCGGCGGACCCGACGGCCCCGCGTCTCTTCAAGAGCGTCGGCATGGCCTGGGAGGATCTGGCCGTGGCGGTGGCCGTGCACCGGGCGGCGACCGACGGGTCCGGCCGCGAAACGTGACATTGTACGCTGTGCTCCTGCGAGTTCTCGGAGGAATCAGCGTGGGTGACCTGAAGCAGCACAGTCTCATCAAGGCCCAGGAACGGCTGCGCGACCAGGTCGGTCACGCGCTGCGAGCCGCCCTGATAGCGGGCGAACTCCGGCCGGGCAGCGTCTACTCCGCGCCCGGCCTCGCCGCCGAGCTCGGTGTGTCGGCCACCCCGGTCCGCGAGGCCATGCTCGACCTCGCCCGCGAGGGCCTCGTCGAGCCCGTCCGCAACAAGGGCTTCAGGATCACCGAGGTCAGCGAGCGCGAACTCGACCAGTGCACCGAACTGCGCATGCTGATCGAGGTGCCGACGGTCGGCCGGGTCACGCTCCTGGCCGGCCGGGAGCAGCTGGAGGAGCTGCGCCCGCTCGCCGAGGAGATCGTCACCAACGCGCGTGAGCACAACCTCATCGGCTACCTGGAGGCCGACCGCCGCTTCCACCTCACCCTGCTCGGCCTGGCCGGCAACGACCGGCTGGTGGAGACGGTCGGCGACCTGCGCAAGCGGTCCCGCCTCTACGGGCTCACCGGGCTCGACGAGGCCGGCAAGCTGGTCTCGTCGGCGGAGGAGCACATCGAGCTCCTCGATCTGATGATCTCCGGTGACGCGGCGGCCGCCGAGGCCTGCATGCTGCGGCACCTCGGGCACGTCCGCTCGCTGTGGGCCGAAGCCCGCGACGAGCCGGTCGAGCGCCCGGCGGGCCGCCTCGGCCCGGTCCGCAAGGCCTGACCCGGGCGGGCCGGGCTCGGCCGGCCCGAGCCGCGCCACCTGAGGACCGTACGGCCGGAGGACCGGACCGCCGGCGAACGCGTCAGCGCACGGACTGCCCGTACACGTGGTCCACGGACATCCGCATGAGCACCCGCCGGTCGGCCACCATCACCGACCGGTACTCCTCCCAGTCCGGGTGCTCACCGGCGGCCAGCCGGTAGTACTCCACCAGCGCCTCCACCTCCGGCCCGTACGGATCCGTGCCGGGCCCGGTCAGCGTGACGGTGCCCTCGGCGGTCGCCCACGACCAGCCGTCCTCGCTGGTCACCTCCAGGGCCGCGCGCGGGTCCCGGCGCAGGTTCGCCGTCTTGGCGCGGCCCTCGGTCATCGACACGTAGAGCGCGTCGGCCGCGGGGTCGTAGAAGGGCATGACGGGAGAGAGCTGAGGGCGCCCGTCGGCCTTGAGGGTGGCGAGGACGCCGAGCCGGCTCTTGGCGAGGAGGGCGCGGGCGTCGAACGATGTGGTCGTCATGTCCCTCTTCAAGTCCCTTGGATCCGTGCTTTGTTCCCCGCGGCTCAGGCGCTCGCGAACGGGAACGCCACCTCGCCCACCACGTCCGCCGCAGCGGCCCCGTCCCAGTCGGGCTCCGGATACACCTCGCGGGCGGGAGCGACGATCACCTCGCCGTTGCGCCGCAGCCAGTCCTCCACCGCCGCGTAGGCGCCCAGGATCCGCGGATACGTCATCCGCTCCTTCGTCAGCCGGGTGGCCGCGAGCCGCCACGCGGGCTCCACGCGCACCCCGCGCCGCGCGGCGATCCCGCGCTCGACGCCGTCCCAGTAGCGGGCGAGTTCCTCGGCGGCCTCCCGCCCGGAGCGCTCGGCGACGGCGAGCAGGTCGCCGATCTCGGCGAGCGGCATCTTGATCCGGCGGAGCAGCGCGATCAGCCGCGCCCGCTCGACCTGCTCGACGGCGTAACCGCGGTATCCGGTGGCAGGGTCCACGGTCGCCGGGGCGAGCAGACCGAGCCGGTCGTAGAGGCGCAGGGCCTTGGGCGAGAGGCGCGAGCGCGTCGCGATTTCTCCGATGGTCAAACGTGTCACGGCCTCATCCTCGCCCGTCCGTCAGGTGCGGCACGAGCCTCAGCCCTGCCCCAGGGGCAAGGTCAAGGCCGAGGCGACGGCGGTGGTAGGGACGGGCGGAGGGGCGGGACCGGGCGAGAGGCGGCCGTTCCGGTCAGGACGGGCGGGCGGCGCGCCAGCGCGGGACGAAGTCCGCGACCGTGAGCGCGGCGGCCGCGCTGGCCATGCCGAGGACGGCGCCCGCGGCGACGTCACCCGGGTAGTGCACACCGGTGTGGACCCGGGAGTAGCCCACCGCGCTCGCGAGCATCCCGAGCGGGATCGCCGCCGGCGGCAGGACCACGCCCACGGCCGTGGCGAACGCGACCGCCGACGCGGTGTGCCCGGACGGGAACGACGCCGAGGTCGGCATCCGCACATGACGGTCCACGGTGACCCGCGCCGCCTCCCGGTCCGGGCGGGGACGCCGTACGAGACGCTTGCCGAGCAGGTTCGCGGAGGCCGAGGCCAGCGCGATCGAGCCGAGCCCGACCGCCGCCGCGCGGCGCGGACGGCCGCGCACGAGGGCGAGGGCCGCGGCGACGGCGAAGGAGATCTTGGAGTGGTCGGCGGCGTGGGAGAGCCGGCGCAGCCCGTGGTCGAGGGCCGGAGTGGGCGTCGCGGCGACCGCCGCGTACAGGGCGCCGTCCACGGCGCGCAGATCGGACAGCATCGCGCGCACGGCGGACGGTCCGCGCCACAGCCCGCGGGCGGGCGGCGGTGCGTCCGCCGCGGCCGCGGCCTCGGTTCCGTTGACGGGCGGCTCAGCCATGGGACTCTCCTCGGTCGTTCCGGCTCCGGCCGTGGTTCCGGCCGAAGGCCAGCACGACGATCCGGTGCCAGTTCAGGGATGGGGCGGGCGGCGTCTGCCCGGGCCGGTCGCGGGGGACCAGGACCCGCAGCGCGCGCGGGCGCACGGTGCAGACGACAGGGGTGGGCAGGGTCAGGGCCTCGCCGTCGACGGCGACGGGCAGGGTGTCGGTGTCGGCGGTGACCTCGACGCGGCGGGCCGTGAGCACGTTCAGGGCGGTGGAGCCCGATCCGCGCACGGCGAGCTCGGCCGCCTGGGCCGCGCCGTCCACCCGGACGGCGATGACGCCGAGTTCGCCGCGGTCGAGGCGCGGTCGGTGTCCGCCGCTGCCGAACGGATCGGGCGAGGCGTACGGGTTGTTGCTGACGAGCAGCGCCTGCTGGGCGGGCAGCCGGGTGTCGTCCGCCGTCGCGTCGAAGCGGCGTCCGGCCCCGCCGGCCAGCAGGTCGGGCATCACGGTGAGCGCCGTCTCCGCCTTGGCGTCGCGGTACTCGGGGCGCTGCACGACGTCCGCGTACACACCGAAGGACACCGTGTTCACGAACGGCCGGCCCGCGACGTCACCCAGGTCGACCCGCAGCTCCTCGCCGTCGACGAGGGCTTCGAGGCAGCGGGCCGGGTCGGCGCGGTCGAGCCCGAGGTCCAGTGCGAAGTGGTTGCGGGTGCCCGCGCTGATCACCAGGAACGGCAGGTCGTGCTCGGCCGCGACCGCGGCCACGAGCGCCTGCGTGCCGTCGCCTCCGGCCACGCCCAGCAGATCCGCGCCGTCGGCGACGGCCTTGCGGGCCAGCTCGGCCACGTCATGGAATCCCTTGGAGCCGGAGCCGGAGCCGGAGCCGGAGCCGGAGCCGGAGCCGGACTCGGAGCCCGGGCCCGAGCCGGAGTCGGGCTCTGTGCCGGAGTCGGGCCGCGAGCCGGGCTCTGCGTCAGGCTGGGGGGAGTCCGCTTCCGCGCCCGAGGCCTCGCCGAGGAGGATGACGCGCGCGCCCAGGCGCTGCGCCTTCTCCACGAGCCCGAACTCGCCGACCTTCCCGCCGCCCGACTTCGGGTTCATCAGCAGGACCGCCCGCCGTGGCGGCACCGCGGGACGGGCCTTGTGGCGCCGGCCGCCGGGATGGCGCAGCGCCGCACGCGCGCACAGCAGAGCCGCGGTCCACAGCACGAGCGCCGTCAGCGCCGTCCGCCACAGCCCGCTGTCGATGTAGAGGATCAGGACGCCCACCGGCGTGCCGGCCGCGACGAGCGCGCCCACCAGCCGCACCGGCCCGCGGTGCGCCAGGAACCACCACATGCCCGCCGCGCACAGCGCGAGACCGGCCAGCCCGCTGACGACGACCAGGATGCCGCCGCCGCCGAACGGGACGAAGAGGGAGACGACCGACGCCACGGCGGTCAGCAGCGCGGCCCGCGCGAACGCCCGTGCCCGCGCCCACGCCTGGGCCGACGTCCGGACCCGCGGGTCCGGTGTCTCCGCGTGTCCGCTCACCGTCTGCCTCCCCATGCCACGGGCCCAGCCTGCCGCCGCGCCGCACCCGTCACCGCTCCACGCGGCTGTTCGGGTGACCGTGGGGGCGGGCCCACGCGTATCCGTCCGGATACCGATTGTGGCACGGACGGATTGGCGACAAGATCGCTCGGGTGCGTGATGATGCGAAGCTCTGCGACGGGGTCGTCACCCTGTCGCCGCTCGGCCCCGACGAGGCGACCCGTCCGGGCGAGCAGACCGTGACCGTGACCGGGGCTCCGGCCCGACCCGCCCACCGCGAGCCGTGGCGCGTCCACGGCCCCGCGCGCACCTTCGGCATCCGGGCCGGCCGGCTCGTCGGCACCGTCGAACTGCGCCCGGCCCAGGCCGGACCCGCCCACGGCGACGTCGACGTGTCCTACGCCCTCGAGCCCGAGGCCCGCGGCCGTGGCCTCGCCACCCGCGCGGTGCTCCTCGCCTGCGACCACGCCCACCGCGAGGGCGCCCGGCGGGCCGTGATCCTCGCGCCGGCCGCCGACCTGCCGGCCGCCGCGGTCGCCCGCCGCGCCGGCTTCACCCGCCGCGGCCAGATCAGCCACCGGGGCGGCGCGCTCCTCGACTGGTACGTACGGGTGCTGACGGCCGGCTGAGCCGCGGGCACGCTCCCGGTCGCCCGTGCCCGCGCCGGCGGCGCCGTACGGTTCAGGCCAGGATCCCGCTCCCGTGCGGCGCGTACAGGTCGAGCAGCCGGACCCGGGTGACGTGGAGGCGGTGGGCGAGGATCTGTCCGACCCAGTACGTCGCGGCGAAGCCGAAGTCCGGGTCCGTGCGGATCAGCGACCGTACGGCCGTGGCGTCGAACTCGTACGCCCTGACCGGCGTCATCGCCTCCGCGCCCGACTGGCACAGATAGGGCGGGAACAGCCACGACAGGCCCACCAGTTCGCCGTGCCGCAGCGTCTCGATCACGGGCCTGCCGCGCCCCGGCACCTTGGCGTCCAGGGTGATCGCGCCCGTCTTGACGATCCAGAACCGTTCGGCGCGGTCCTGTTCCTCGAAGAGCCGGTGCCCGGCCTCGAAGTACACGTCGTCGGCGAAGGCCATCAGCCGCTCCCGGTGCTCGGGCGGCAGCGTGCTGACCTTGGGTGCGGCGCTGTTCATGGCGGGCCTCCTCGAAGCGGCGGCTGCGGTGCGTCCCGCATCCAGTGTCCGCCGCCACCGCCCGGGCCGCAGTCGCCGCACGCCTTCCGTCACACGGACGCCGTACGCCCCCTGCGGCAGGTGGCCGCGCCGCCGTCGGTCTCGCCAGCCGCCCGGCCGGGGCCCTTCGGCGCGGCGCAGCCCGCGCTGCCGGTGATCAGGACGAGCGGCCGGCCGTCGGGTCCTGCCTGCGGGCCGGGCTCGGCGTCGCCGTCCCTGTCCGCGGCCCGCGCCCGCAGGGCGAAGAAGCAGTCGAGACGTGTGGCGAGGACGGCGGCGGGACCGGCCCCGGCGCCGGCCGGTCCGTCGGCAGTCGAGCCGGCCGGTCCGTCGGCCGTCGAGCCGGTCGCCGTGCCGGCCTTCGCCTCGGTCGTCGGGACCGGGCCGAGGAAGAACACGGTCTCGCCGTCGGCCGGGACCGGCAGGGCCTCCCGCGACCGTCCGAAGCGAGGGCGGCTGTCCAGGCCCGCGGCCAGCCAGCCGTCGACGTCGGCCTCCAGCGCCTCGGCCTGGCCGTCGAGGGCGTGCCGCCGGTACCAGGCGGCGCCCTCCTCCCGGATCCGCCGGAGCAGCGCCCGGTCGGCGGCGTCCGGCGCGGGAACCGTGCCGTCGGCGGACTGGCGGGTGCGGAAGCGGTTCACCAGGGGGATGAGGGAGTCCGTGAGCACGGCGGCCTCGGCCCGCAGGTAGTCGTGGACGTCGAGGTCGCCGTGGACGTCTGGGTCGTCACGGAGGTCAAGGTCGTCGAGGACGACGACGGCGGCTTTCGCGTACATCGGCGTGAGGAGCCTTTCCGTGGGCCTGCGCAGCACCAGCAGACGAGATCCAAGCAACCGCCGCCGGGCGCATGCAAGGCCTCGTGGCGCGCGTCCCGCATGCCGAAATGCCGCCACCGGTCACGGAACGCGGTGTCCCGGCCGCCCTCCGTGCCCGGCGCGGGCCGCCCGGCTCGCGCCCGCCCGGCCGAGGGCGGAGCATGAACGTGAAGCAGGAGCGGCAAGCGGGGGGCCGTGACCCCAGGAGGGTGCCATGCCCGGCCCGAACGGCGGTGACGCGCTCGTCGTACTGAGCGGCGTCGACAAGCACTTCGGCGCGCTCCACGTGCTCCAGTCCGTCGATCTCACCATCCACCGCGGCGAAGTCGTGGTCGTCATCGGGCCTTCCGGGTCCGGCAAGTCGACGCTGTGCCGCGCCATCAACCGTCTGGAGACCATCGACGCGGGCGAGATCGCCGTCGACGGCAGGCCGTTGCCGGCCGAGGGGCGGGAACTGGCCGCGCTCCGGGCCGACGTCGGCATGGTCTTCCAGTCTTTCAACCTCTTCGCCCACAAGACCGTGCTCGACAACGTGACCCTCGGCCAGATCAAGGTCCGCAAGAAGGACCGCAAGGCCGCCGAGCAGCGCGCCCGCACGCTCCTGGAACGGGTCGGCGTCGCCACCCAGGCGGACAAGTACCCGGCGCAGCTCTCCGGCGGCCAGCAGCAGCGCGTGGCGATCGCCCGCGCGCTCGCGATGGAACCGAAGGTGATGCTCTTCGACGAGCCCACCTCCGCCCTCGACCCGGAGATGATCAACGAGGTCCTGGAGGTGATGCGGCAGCTGGCCCGGGACGGCATGACGATGGTGGTCGTGACCCACGAGATGGGCTTCGCGCGCTCGGCCGCCAACCGTGTGGTGTTCATGGCCGACGGCCGGATCGTCGAGGAGGCCACACCCGACGAGTTCTTCGGCAACCCGCGCAGCGAGCGCGCCCGCGACTTCCTGTCGAAGATCCTCCACCACTGACCCGTACGACACGTCCGCGCCGTACGGCCCGTATCACCGAGGGGTGATCGCATGAACCCGCTCAGGACCCGCAGGCTCACCGTGATCGCGGCCACCGCGATCGTGCTCTCCTTCACCGGCTCCGCGTACGCGTCGGCCGGGTCGGTGCCGGCCGACGACAACGGGAAGATCACCGTCGGCATCAAGTTCGACCAGCCCGGCATCGGCCTCAAGACGCCGGACGGGAAGTACACCGGTTTCGACGTCGACGTCGCGACGTACGTGGCCAAGCAGCTCGGCCACGACCCCGGCGACATCGTGTGGAAGGAGGCCAAGAGCGCCGACCGCGAGACCATGCTCCAGCGCGGTGACGTCGACTTCATCGCCGCCTCGTACTCCATCAACGACAAGCGGGCCGAGAAGGTCGACTTCGCCGGTCCCTATCTGCTCGCCCACCAGGACGTGCTGATCCGCGCCGACGACGACTCCATCAAGAAGCCCTCCGACCTCAACAACAAGAAGCTCTGCTCGGTCACCGGCTCCACCTCCGCGCAGAACGTCAAGACCAAGATCGCACCCGACGCCCAGCTCCAGGAGTACGGCGGCTACTCCGAGTGCCTGACAGGGCTGGAGAACGGCGTCATCGACGCCATCACCACCGACGACTCGATCCTCGCCGGATACGCCTCCCAGCCGCAGTTCAAGGGCAAGTTCAAGCTCGGCGGCTTCAAGCTGAGCAACGAGAACTACGGCATCGGCGTCCAGAAGGGCAGCGACCTCAAGAACCAGATCAACAAGGCGCTCGAGAAGATGGTCGCCGACGGATCCTGGGACGCGGCCGTGAAGAAGAACTTCGGCCCCGCCGGTTACAAGAACGAGCCCGCGCCGAAGATCGGCGTCGTCGTCCAGTGAGCCGGGTGACCGCACCGTGTTCGACTTCCTCGAAGGCTACGACCTGCTGGGAGCCTTCTGGACGACGGTCCAGCTGACCGTCTACTCCGCGATCGGCTCCCTCGTCTGGGGGACGCTGCTGGCCGCCATGCGCGTCAGCCCCGTCCCCCTGATGCGGGGCTTCGGCACCGTGTACGTCAACATCGTCCGCAACATCCCGCTGACCGTCATCATCGTCTTCACCTCGCTCGGCCTCTTCCAGACCCTCGGCGTCAGCCTCGGCGCGAGCGACTTCACCGTCATCAACTTCCGGCTCGCCGTCCTCGGACTCACCGCCTACACCTCGGCGTTCGTGTGCGAGGCGCTGCGCTCCGGAATCAACACCGTGCCCCTCGGACAGGTCGAGGCGGCCCGCGCCATCGGCCTCGGCTTCACCCAGACACTGCGTCTGATCGTGCTGCCGCAGGCCTTCCGCTCGGTCGTCGGCCCGCTCGCCAACGTCCTGATCGCCCTCACCAAGAACACCACGGTCGCGGCCGCCATCGGCGTCGCCGAAGCCGCCCTGCTGATGCGGGAGATGATCGAGAACGAGGCGCAGCTCATCCTGATCTCGGTCATCTTCGCCGTCGGCTTCCTGTGCCTGACGCTGCCGACCGGGCTGCTGCTCGGCTGGCTCGCCAAGAAGGTGGCGGTCAAACGGTGAAGGAGAAGCCCACCGTCCTCTACGACGTGCCCGGTCCGCGTGCCCGCCGGCGCAACGTCCTGTACACGGTGCTGTTCCTGGCGGCCCTCGCCGCCGTGGTGTGGTGGGTGGTGGAGAGCCTCGCCGACAAGGACCAGCTCGACTGGGACAAGTGGGCGCCCTTCTTCACCGACTCGCGCGTCTGGACCACCTACGTCCTGCCGGCCCTGAAGAACACCGTCGTCGCCGCCGCCCTCGCCATGGTCATCGCGCTGCCCCTCGGCGCCTTCTTCGGCATCGCCCGGCTCTCCGACCACCGGTGGGTGCGCGGCGTGGCCGGGACGGTCGTGGAGTTCTTCCGCGCCATCCCCGTCCTCATCCTGATGCTCTTCGCCAACGCCGCCTTCGCGGAGTTCACCGGCGTCAGCCCCGAGACCCGCCCGCTGTACGCCGTCGTCACCGGCCTCGTCCTCTACAACGCCTCCGTCCTCGCCGAGGTCGTCCGGGCCGGCATCCTCGCCCTGCCGGCCGGCCAGACCGACGCGGCCAAGGCGATCGGCATGCGCAAGGGCCAGACGATGACGTACGTGCTGCTGCCGCAGTCGGTCACGGCGATGCTGCCGGCGCTGGTCAGCCAGCTCGTCGTCATCGTCAAGGACACGGCGCTGGGCGGTGCGATGCTCGGCTTCGCCGAACTCCTCGCCTCGGTCCGCCCGATGAGCGCCAACTACGGTGCCAACACGATCGCCTGCTTCACCGTCGTCGCCGTCGTCTTCGTCCTGCTCAACTTCGCCCTCACCACCTTCGCCTCCCGGCTGGAGGCCCGGCTGCGCCGCGGCAAGAAGTCGACCGGCGCGGTCGTCGGCGCCGAGGCCGTCGAGGACCTGGCGGCTCCGGGCGAACACCCGCCGACGGGCGGGAAGGGTCCGTGAGCGAGCGGGCCCGGTGCGGGGCCTGGTCCCGGGCGCGTGACCCGGTGCGCCCGGGCCGCCCGGTCCGGCCTGTGCGCCCGGTCCGGCCTGTGCGCCTGGTCCGACCGGTCCGGCCAGGCCGCCTGGTCCGGCCGGTGCGCCCGGTCCGGCCGGTCCGGTTCCGTCCGTGACACGCCCGGTCCGCCCGGTGGGGCCCGGCGGGCGTTCCCGTCACCACAATCGAGGGCATGACCGCCGCCTCGCCCGCGCCGCCCGACGCGCCCGCGCCGCCCACCCGTACCGATCGTCTGCTCGCCGCGCTGGGCGGGCTCGTCGCCGGCTACGGCGGGCTCGCCGTCGCCGCGCTGGCCGGCGTTCTCGTACGGCCCGAGGCCGGGCCGCTGGCGGCGGTGGCCGACGCGGTGGTGGACCGGACGCCGGCGGCGGTGGAACGCTGGGCGATCAGGACGTTCGGCGCGAGCGACAAGGCGGTCCTGGAGGCCGGGATCCTGGTGCTGCTCGCCCTGCTGGCCGCCGCCCTCGGGCGGCTCGCGCTGCGCAGCCGGCCCGCGGCGCTCGGCGGGGTGGCGGCGCTCGGCGTGGTCGGCGCACTCGCCGCGCTGACCCGGCCCGACTCGGACTCGGCCGCCGACGCGCTGCCGTCCCTCGTGGGCGCTGCGGCCGCGGCCCTCCTGCTCTCCCTGCTGGTCCGACGGCTCACCGCGCCGCCCGCCGCGGACCCCGCCGCCGGCCGGCGCGGTTTCCTGCGGGCCGGCGCGGGCGTGGCCGTCGGCGCGACCGGAGCGCTGGTGCTGAGCCGGAGCGTCGGCTCCCACCGGTCCGAGCACGCCACGGCCTCCCGCGCCGCCCTCCGCCTGCCCCGGCCCGCCTCACCCGCGCCCGCCGTTCCGCCCGGGGCCCAGCTCCCCGTCGAGGGCATCGGCCCCTTCGTCACGCCCAACCGCGACTTCTACCGCGTCGACACCGCCCTCGTCGTCCCGCGCGTCGACGCCGACACCTGGCACCTGCGCATCCACGGCACGGGCGTCAGCCAGGAGCGCACCGTCACCCTGCCCGAGCTGCTGCGCCGTGAGGTCGTCGAGCGCGACATCACCCTCGCCTGCGTCTCCAACGAGGTCGGCGGCGACCTCGTCGGCAACGCCCGCTGGCTCGGCGTCCGCCTCGCGGACCTGCTGCGCGAGTGCGGCGTGCGGCCGCCGTCGGCCGGCGGCCCGGCCGACCAGCTCGTCGCGCGCTCCGTCGACGGCATGACCATCGGCACGCCCGTCGAGACCGTCATGGACGGCCGGGACGCCCTCCTCGCCTTCGGCATGAACGGCGAACCGCTGCCCTTCGCGCACGGCTTCCCCGTCCGTATGGTCGTGCCCGGCCTGTACGGCTACGTCTCCGCCTGCAAGTGGATCTCGTCCATCGAGCTGACCACCTTCGCCGCGTACGACGCCTACTGGGTGCCGCGCGGCTGGGCGGCCCAGGCGCCGGTCAAGACGCAGTCGCGGATCGACACCCCGCGCTCCGGCGGCGGGATCACCGCCGGGCCGGTCGCCGTCGCCGGCGTCGCCTGGGCCCAGCACCGCGGGATCTCCCGCGTCGAGGTACGGGTCGACGACGGGCCCTGGCAGACCGCCCGGCTCGCGGCCGAGGACAGCGCCGACACCTGGCGCCAGTGGGTTCACACCTGGCAGGCCGCTCCCGGCCGCCACCACCTCACCGTGCGCGCCACCGACGGCACCGGCGCCGTCCAGACCGCCCGCACCGCCGGCACCATGCCGGACGGCGCGACCGGCCTGCACACGATCAGCGTGAACGTGTCCGCCGCCGACGGCTGAGCCGCCGCATCCGGTGGGCGTACGGCGGGCGCGGGCCGGGGCGCGTGAGGCGCGGGGCCGCGGGCCGGGATGAGCCCTCCCGCCCACCGGCGCACCATGGAGACATGGACGCCACGCAGACGCCCGGCCTCGGTTCCGTCAGCGCACCGGGGCGGGTCGCCGGAGCGGACGAGGGCATCAGCACCGCGGAGCTGGCGCTCGCCGCGCGCAACCACGGACTGCCGCTCGAAGCCCTGCGCTACGACACCACCCCGCCCGGCCTCCACTACGTCCTCGTCCACTACGACATCCCGGCCGTCGACCAGGCCGCCGCCGCGCACTGGCGGCTCACCGTCGGAGGGCTCGTGCGCCGCCCGCTCGTACTCGACCCGGCGGCCCTGCGGGCCCGGCCCGCCGTCACCCACCGGGTGACCCTGGAGTGCGCGGGCAACGGGCGGGCCCGGCTCCAGCCCCGGCCCGTCAGCCAGCCCTGGCTCCTGGAGGCGGTCGGGACCGCCGACTGGACCGGGGTGCCGCTGGCCGGGCTGCTGGCCGAGGCCGGAGTGCGCGAAGGAGCCGTGGAGGCCGTGTTCACCGGGGCCGACCACGGAGTCGAGCGGGGCGTCGAGCAGGACTACCGGCGCAGCCTGCCCCTGGACGTGGCCGCCGACCCGGCCCGCGGCGTGCTCGTGGCGTACGCGATGAACGGCGCGCCGCTGCCGCCCCAGCACGGCCATCCGCTGCGCCTGGTCGTGCCAGGCTGGTACGGCATGGCCTCGGTGAAGTGGCTGCGCGACATCACCGTCACCGACACCCCGTTCACCGGCTTCCAGCAGACCGTCGCCTACCGCTACCGCCAGGGCCCCGACGATCCCGGCGAGCCCGTCGACGTCGTCGCGCCCCGCGCCCTGATGATCCCGCCCGGCTTCCCCGACTTCATGTCCCGCACCCGCGTCGTGCGGCCGGGCCCCGTCCCCGTCACCGGCCGCGCCTGGTCCGGGCGCGCACCCGTCGTCCGGGTGGAGTTCAGCGCGGACGGCGAGCAGACCTGGACGGACGCCGAGGTGACCGCCGACCCGGACCGGCCCTGGGCCTGGGCCGCCTGGCGCACCACCTGGACGGCGAGCCCGGGCGCGTACCGCCTGGCCGTCCGCGCCACCGACGCCGCCGGCCGCGCCCAGCCGCTCACCGCGCCCTGGAACCGCGGCGGCTTCGGCAACAACCTGGTCCAGCGGGTCGAGGTGCTGTGCCTCACGCCGGAGGACCCGGGCCCCGCCGGGAGCCCGGGATAGAGTCGGCGTGGGACGTCCACCGCACACCACCGCACGACCGAGGAGCATTCCGTGACCGACCCGGAGACCACCGCCCTGCAGCAGCAGATCGCCCGGGAGCTGGAGGTCGCCGAGACCTTCGACCCGCGCGCGGAGATCGAGCGCCGGGTGGCCTTCCTGGCCGAGCGCCTCACCTCCACCGGCCTGCGCTGCCTGGTCCTCGGCATCAGCGGCGGAGTCGACTCCACCACCGCGGGACGGCTCTGCCAGCTCGCCGTCGAGCGGGCCCGCGCCGTCGGCCACGACGCCACCTTCTACGCGATGCGCCTGCCCTACGGCACGCAGGCCGACGAGCACGACGCCCAGCTCGCGCTCGGCTTCATCCAGGCCGACGAGGTCCTCACCGTCGACGTCCGGCCGGCCTCCGACGCCGCCCTGGAGGCGGCCCGCGCCGCCGGTGTCGTCTTCCGTGACGCCCCCCACGAGGACTTCGTGCACGGCAACATCAAGGCCCGGCAGCGGATGATCGCCCAGTACGCGGTCGCCGGCGCGTACAACGGTCTGGTCGTCGGCACCGACCACGCCGCCGAGGCGGTCTCCGGCTTCTTCACCAAGTACGGCGACGGCGCCGCCGACCTCGTCCCGCTCACCGGCCTCACCAAGCGCCGGGTGCGCGCCGTCGCGGCCGAGCTCGGCGCCCCGGCCGAGCTGGTCTGGAAGACGCCGACGGCCGACCTGGAGACCCTGGACCCGGGCAAGCCGGACGAGGACGCGCTCGGCGTCACGTACGACGACATCGACGACTTCCTCGAGGGCAAGCCGGTCGGCGAGGCCGCCTTCGCGTCGATCGTGCGCCGCTACGAGCTGACCGACCACAAGCGCCGCCTGCCGATCGCGCCCTGACCCTCCCGACCGCACCGACCGCCCTTGCCCTCCCCACCGCACCGACCGCCCGGACCGAGCCGACCGTCCTGACCGCACCGACGCGTGTCCCGGTCGGCTCCCGAGAGTGACAGGGCGGGGGCCGTCCGGCCGTTTCCGCGTGGCGGGGACGGCCGGGCGGGCACGGCGTGGTGTGCCCTGAGAAGGCGTCAGCAGACGTTCCATCGAAGGGAGAACCGCCCGTGTTCGGGAACACCACGGCATTCAGCAGCTTCTCGGTCGACGACCTCGACGCCGCCCGGCGCTTCTACGGCGAGACGCTCGGTCTGGAGACCACGTTCGAGGAGGCGGCGGAGGCGGAGGACATGCGGGTGCTGTTCCTCACCCTCTCCGGCGGCGGCAGGGTCTTCGTCTACCCGAAGGGCGGCGAGCACGCCCCGGCGAGCTTCACCGTCCTGAACTTCCAGGTCGACGACATCGAGTCCGCCGTCGACGGGCTGAAGGCGAAGGGCGTCGAACCGCAGCGCTACCCGGGCTTCGAGTTCGACGACAAGGGCATCTGCCGCCAGGGGGAGGGCGGCGGCCCGGCCATCGCCTGGTTCACCGACCCGGCGAAGAACGTCTTCGCGGTGCTCCAGCGCTGAGCGGGTTCCGCGGACGCCCCGGCCTGTGATGCACTGTCCCGGCGGGGGCGTCACGCCCGGCGTGCACACGCGACGGGTGCACACGAACAGGAGCAGGCAGTCTTGTCCACCTACCGCCAGCCCGGCCTCGTCCTCACGGACCACCGCTTCACCGTCCCGCTCGACCACGACCGGCCGGGCGGCGAGACGATCGAGCTCTACGGGCGCGAGGCCGTCGCGAGCGACAAGGCGCACCGGACCGACCTGCCCTGGCTGGTCTACCTGGAGGGCGGGCCCGGCTTCGGCGCCCGCCGCTCCGTCGGCCCGCAGGCCTGGCTCGGCCGGGCCGTCAAGGAGTTCCGCGTCCTCCTCCTCGACCAGCGCGGCACCGGCCGCTCCACTCCCGCCACCCGGCAGACCCTGCCGCTGCGCGGCACCCCGCGCGCACAGGCCGACTACCTCGCCCACTTCCGCGCCGACTCCATCGTCAAGGACTGCGAACGCGTCCGCCGCGAGCTGACCGGCGGCGCCCCGTGGACCGTCCTCGGCCAGAGCTTCGGCGGATTCTGCGCCACCCACTACCTCTCCGCCGCGCCCGAGGGCCTCGCGACCGTCCTCGTCACCGGCGGACTGCCCTCCCTCGACGCCACCGCCGACGACGTCTACCGGGCCGCCTACCCGCGCGTGCGCCGCAAGAACGAGGCCCACTACGACCGCTATCCCGAGGACGTCGAGCGGGTCCGCCGGATCACCGCCCACCTCCACGAGCACCGGGTGACCCTGCCCGGCGGCGGCCACCTCACTCCCGAGGCCTTCCAGTCCCTCGGCATCCTCCTCGGCAGCGGCACGGGCACCCACCAGCTCCATCTGCTGCTCGAGGACCCGTTCGTCCCCACCACGGCCGGCCCCGCCCTCTCCGACGCCTTCCTCGAAGACGTCCAGGCCCAGCTGTCCTACGCCGGCCACCCGCTCTACGCCGTGCTCCACGAGCCCATCTACGCCCAGGGCCCGGGCCGCGGGCACGGCCCGACCGACTGGGCCGCCGAACGGGTCCGCGCCGAGTTCCCCGAGTTCGACGCCGCCAAGGCGCTCGCCGGCGACGGCCCGGTGCTCCTCACCGGCGAGACCGTGCACCCCTGGCACTTCACCACCGACCCGGCGCTGCGCCCGCTGCGCGAGACCGCCGAGCACCTCGCCGCCCGCACCGACTGGCCCGAGCTGTACGACCCGGCGCGGCTGGCCGCCAACGAGGTGCCGGTCGCCGCCGCCGTCTACCACGACGACATGTACGTGGACACCGCCCACTCGCTGCAGACGGCGCGGGCGATCCGGGGCCTGCGCACCTGGGTCACCGACGAGTTCGAGCACGACGGCGTACGGGCCGGCGGACCGCGGGTCCTCGACCGGCTCCTCGCCCTGGCACGCGGCGAGCTCTGAGCGGGCGCCCGGCGCCCCGCGCGGGGATAGGATGCGCGGCGCAGTCGATCAGCACGCGACACCGCGCACCCGGCGATCGGCGCCCCGCACCCGCGATCGGCGCCCCGCACCCGGCGATCGGTGCGCGCGTGGCGGTCGGCACCCGGCGACCGGTGCCGCGCACGCGACGGTCGACACGCGGCGGTCGGCACCGCGCGCGGCGGCCGGCGGCCCGAGCACCCGGAAGCCCGAGCATCAGGAGGCCCGATGGCACAGGGCGGGATTCCCGCGCAGGCAGCCGGACGCGAGCTGAAGTTCCGGGCGCTCGTGGCCCAGCTGCGCCAGGGCATGCTCGACGGCACCTGGCCGCCCGGCAGCAAACTCCCCACCGAACGGGCCCTGGCCGCCGGCGCCGGCGTCTCGGTGACCACCGTGCGCCGCGCGTACGAGGACCTCGTCGCCCTCGGCCTGGTCGAACGCCGCCAGGGCGCGGGCACCTTCGCCGCCCAGCGCCCCGAGGAGGAACGCGCCGGCCGCACCGTCGTCGGCGTCCTCGTCCCCGACACCGCCTTCTACTACCCGCGCGTGCTGCACGGCATCGAGAAGGAACTCACCGCGGCGGGCGCCCGGCTCGTCCTCGCCTGCTCCCACTACGACCCCGAGGCCGAGGACGCCGCCGTCGAACGGCTGCTGGCCGCGGGCGTCCACGGGCTGCTGCTCGTGCCCACCCTGCACACCGCCGGCGACCCGGGCCGGCGCGCCCGCGAACTCCTCGCCCTGCCCGTGCCCGCCGTGCTCGTCGAGCGGCGGCTCGCCGCCCACGGGCCCGGCGACCCGACCGAGCACGTGTGCACCGACCACGAGGGCGGCGCCTACGACGCCGTACGCCACCTCAGCGGCCTCGGCCACCGCCGGCTCGCGCTCGTGGTCCGCTCCGACGCGCCCACCACCGCGCCCATCGAGTCCGGCTTCGCCCGCGCGGTCGCCGACCTCGGCCTGCCCGCGCCCCGCCACGAGAGCGACGTGATGCGGCAGTGGAACCCGCCGCGCGCCGACGCCGCCGTGGCCGCGCTGCGCGCCGCCCGGGTCACCGCCGCGCTCTGCTTCGGCGACCGCGAGGCCGCGCTGGTGCTCGCCGCCGCCCGCCGGGCCGGCCTCGCGGTCCCCGACGACCTGGCCCTCGTCAGTTACGACAACGAGTTCGCGGACGTCGCCGAGACGCCGCTGACCGCCGTGTCGCCGCCCAAGTTCCAGCTCGGCCGGCTCGCCGCGCAGATCCTGCTGCGCCGGCTCGCCGAGGGCGACGCCTCCCCGCTCCACCAGGTGCAGCTGCGGCCCCGTCTGGTCGTCCGCAGCTCCTGCGGGGCCGGCCGCGCGGAGGCGCCGCACAAAAGTCCAAGCGGTGCTCACTGATTGCTCATGGTGTGCTTCCGGTGCGCGGGATAGAACTCCGTCCGAGCCCCTCGCGGGCTGCCCGCGCCGAGAGAGGACGACATGACCAGCCACGTCGACACCGAGATCGCCAGCCAGCCCGACTGCTGGCGGCGCGCCGCCGAGACCGCCGCCGAGCGGGCCGACCTGCTGCCGCGCACGGGCGAGCGGATCGCCGTCGTCGGCTGCGGCACCTCGTACTTCATCGCCCGCGCCTACGCCGCCCTGCGCGAGTCGCTCGGCGCCGGCGAGACCGACGCCTTCCCCGCCTCCGACCCGACGCCGCTCGGCCGCGGCTACGACCGGATCGTCGCCCTCACCCGCTCCGGCACCACGACCGAGGTGGCCGGCCTGCTCGCCCGCGCCGCCGGGCGGATCCCGACGCTCGCGCTCACCGGCGTGCCCGACAGTCCCGCCGGACACCAGGCCGGCGCCGTCCTCGACCTCGCCTTCGCCGAAGAACGCTCCGTCGTCCAGACCCGGTTCGCGACCACCGCGCTCCAGGTGCTGCGCGCCGGACTCGGCGTCGACCTCGACCCGTCGATCGCGGATGCCGAACTCGCCCTGTACGAGCCGCTGCCCGCCGCCTGGCTGCGGCAGAACCAGTTCACCTTCCTCGGCACCGGCTGGACCGTCGGCCTCGCCGACGAGGCCGCGCTCAAGCTCCGCGAGGCCGCCCGCGCCTGGACGGAGTCCTACCCGGCGATGGAGTACCGGCACGGCCCGATCAGCATCAGCGATCCCGGCAGCCTGGTGTGGTGCTTCGGGCCCGTGCCGCCCGGCCTGTCCGACGAAGTCTCCGCCACCGGAGCCCACTTCGTCGCCGACGCCGTCGACCCGGTCGCCGCGCTCGTGCGCGCCCAGCGGCTCGCCGTCGCCCTCGCCGGCCGCCGTGGCCTCAACCCCGACCGCCCGCGCCACCTCACCCGGTCCGTCATCCTCGCCGGCGCCCGCTGAGCGCGCGCCGTCGGCACCGCGCCCATCGGGGCCGTGCCGCCCGGCCCGTATCCTGCGGCCATGATCGAGAAAACCGGACAGGACCTGCCCCAGCTGGCCGAGATGCCCTCCGACTGGCAGCGCGCGCTCGCCGTCGTCGCCCACCCCGACGACCTGGAGTACGGCTGCGCCGCCGCCGTCGCGGGCTGGACCGACGCGGGCAAGGAGGTCGCGTATCTGCTCGTCAGCCGTGGCGAGGCGGGCATCGACACGCTCGACCCGGCCGCCTGCGGACCGCTGCGCGAGCGCGAGCAGCGGGACAGCGCGGCGGTGGTGGGCGTGCGGACCGTGGAGTTCCTCGACCACCGGGACGGCGTGATCGAGTACGGACTCGGGCTGCGCCGCGAGATCGCCGCCGCGATCCGCCGGCACCGGCCCGAACTCGTCATCACCCTCAACCACCGTGACACCTGGGGCCCGGAGCCCGGCGGCTACTGGAACACGCCCGACCACCGCGCCGTCGGCCGCGCGACCCTGGACGCGGCGGCCGACGCGGGCAACCGCTGGATCTTCCCCGAGCTCACCGAGCAGGGCCTCGCGCCCTGGAACGGCGTCCGCTGGGTCGCCGTCGCCGGCTCCTCCCTGCCGACCCACGCCGTCGACGCGGGCCCCGGCCTGGAACGCGCCACCCGCTCGCTGCTCGCCCACCGCACGTACATCGAGGCCCTCACCGACCGCACGGCCGAGGACTACTGCCGCGACTTCGTCGCCGAGTCCACCGGCCGCGCCACCGCCCGCTTCGGCGGCCGCCCGGCGGTCGCGTTCGAGGTGTTCCCCCGCTAGCGGCGCCCGGGTAGGCTCCGCCTCCTCAACCGAACTGACGGAGCGTCAGGAAGCGGAGGGCATACGGTGATCGACACGCTCGACCAGGCGATACCGGAGGGCGAGGAGCGCCTCGCCCTCCGCGTCGAGGACGGCATCGGCGTGCTCACCCTGTGCCGGCCCGCCCAGCTCAACGGCTGGAGCTGGGAGGCCACCCGGCAGCTCGGCGTGTTCGCCGACCGGATCCGTTTCGACGAGCGGATCAGGGCCGTGCTGCTCCGCGCCGAGGGCCGGGCCTTCTGCGCGGGCATCGACGTCACCGCGCCCGGCGGCGCCGTCACCGGACGGTCGGACGCCGAACGGGCCGCGCACTACGCCGAGGGCGTCCGCTGGGCCCACGAGAGGTTCGCCGCTTTCGCCCGCCTGCCGCAGCCCGTCGTCGCCGCCGTCCAGGGCTACTGCCTCGGCTTCGGCTTCGAACTGGCGCTGATGGCCGACATCCGTATCGCCGCCGACGACGCCGTCTTCGCCCTGCCCGAGACCGGCATCGGCGTGGCCGTCGACGCCGGCGGCGACCTGCGGATCGCCCGCGAGGCGGGCGCCGGCTGGGCCAAGTACCTGGCGCTCACCGGCCGGCGGATCGACGCCGCCACCGCCGAACGGCTCGGCCTGGTCCAGTGCGTCACGACGCCGGAAGAGCTGACGGCGACGGCGTACGAGACGGCCGCGGCCGTCGCCGCCGCGGCCCCGCTCGCCGTCCGGGCCGTCAAGCGGAACGTCGACGCCTACGCCGACCAGGGCCTCGACGCAGCCCTCGACCGCACCGCGCTCGCCGCGGCGCTCACCCTGACCTCGGACGACGTCCGCGAGGGTTACGCGGCGAAGGCGGCCCGCCGGCCGCCCCGCTTCGAAGGCCGCTGAAGCCGACGAGGCCGACGAGACCGGCGAGACCGGCGAGGCCGACGAGACCGGCGAGGCCGCCGGGCATCGCGCCGGGCAGCCGGCCGGGTCACATGGCGGGGTCCGGCCGCAGGATCGCGAAGGGCGCGGCGAACGGGTCGGCCAGCCAGGCGATGCGGCCCACGTCGGGCACGTCCGCCGGCGGCATCAGCACCGAACCGCCGTTCTCCTGCGTCGTGGTGGCGGTCATGTCGGGGTCCGTCACCATGAAGTAGGGGATCCAGCGGGATTTGTCGGCCCCGCCCTGCAGCGGCGCCACCCCGCCGAACGAGGCGTCCTTCGGATCGCCCTCGGCCGTGGAGATCACCCGGTAGGTCATGCCCGGTGTCTTCATCTCCTCCCAGCGCCAGCCGAACAGCGCGCCGTAGAAGGCGAGCGTCGCCTCCGGGTCGCCGGTGTGCAGCTCGACCCAGAGCAGCGCGTTGACCTCCGAGGTCCGGTCGAGACCCTGGACCCGGCCCGGCTCCCACACGGCGAACTCGGCGCCGCCGCGGTCGGTCAGGGCGGCCATCCGGCCCGCGTCCATCACGTCGAAGGCCTCGCGGCGCACCGTGCCGCCGTTCTCCTCGGCCGCGTGGGCGGTGGCCTCGGCGTCCGGGGTCCGGAAGTACACGGTCCAGGCGCTGCTCGCACCGGACTCGGTGAGCGGGCCGAGCGCCGCGACCGTACGGCCGCCCTGCTGGAAGAAACCGTAACCGCCGGCCTCGGGGCCGGCGGAGGCGAAGTCCCAGCCGAAGACCCGGCCGTAGAACGCCGCGGCGGCGTCGGTGTCGGGGCTGCCGAGGTCCAGCCAGCAGGGTGAGCCCGAGGTGAAGTCCGTACCGAGCATAGGGAGGGTCCCGTCCTTCCGTGGAGCGAGGTCTCTGAGGTCTTCCGGCCACGATGGCCGATCCTCGGGCCCTCCCGGGCTCCCCGCGGCCCGGTCCGCCGGGTTTCATCCGAACGGCCCGCGCCCCAGCTGCTCCCGCACCGGCACCACCGGCTCGTTCACCAGGGCCCGCCGCTGCCAGTTCGCGCCGTCCACGACGAGCGTGTGCCCGCTGACGAACCGGGCGTACGGCGAGGCGAGGAAGGTCGCGGCCCAGCCGAGCTCGCGCGGCAGACCGACCCGCAGGGCGGGCTGGCGGTCGCCGAGCGACGCGCCGGCCCGCTCCAGATTCGCCCGGATGCCGTCCGTCATGTCCGTGTGCGGCATCAGGCCGGGGACCAGGCCGTTGACCTGGATGCCGTACGGTCCCCACTCCACGGCCAGCGTCTCGGTCAGGTTCTTCACCCCGGCCTTCGCCGCCGCCGAGTGCGCGTAGCCGGGGCCGCCCGTCCAGGCGTACGACGCGCCGACGTTGACGACCGAGCCGGGCGTCCCGGCGGCCAGGTGGCGCCGGGCGAACTCCCGGGTCGTGAACCAGGTGCCGGTGAGGGTGATGTCGACGACCGCGCGCCAGCCGTTCGGCGACAGATCCTCCGCCGGCACGGGGAAGTTGGCGGCGGCGCAGTTCACCAGGACGTCCGGCCGGGCGCCCAGGACCGCCTCGCAGCCGTCGTAGACGGCGCTCACCCGCTCGGCGTCCCGGACGTCGCACACCAGCTCCGCCACCCGCGTCCCGCCGGCCGCCGCAAGCTCCGCACGCGCCGCCGCGAGCCGCCCGGCGTTCCGCCCCACGATCGCCAGGTCCGCGCCCAGCCGCCCGAACTCGGCGGCGATCGCCCTGCCCAGACCCGACCCTCCGCCGGTCACCATCACCACCTGCCCGGCGAACGTCCCGCCCGGCAGCGCGCTGGCCCCGAGCGGCGGAGGTCCGGGCAGCCCGGGCGGGCCGCCAGGACCCGCGCGCATGTCGTCGGTCATGCCGCATCGATAGCGCGCGCCCCGTGAGAACGGAAGACACCGGGCCCCGCGGCCCGCCGTCGCCACCGTCCGGCCGTCGCCTCCGCCGCCCGCGGCCGCTCGCGCTGTTGACAAACAAACTTGCCGTTTCTGCAATGGACCCATGAGCGCAGAGAAACCCGCGAGGCATGAGCGCCACCACGAGCGCCAACACGAGCGCTCCGACGAGCGCTCGGACGAACGCGCCGACGAACGCATCGAGGAGGTCCTGAGCGAGGTCGGCCCACGGCTGCGCCGCATCCGCCGCGACCGCGGCGCCACGCTGGCCGAGCTGTCCACCGCCACCGGCATCTCGGTGAGCACCCTCTCCCGCCTGGAGTCCGGCGGGCGCAAGCCGAGCCTGGAGCTGCTGCTGCCGATCGCCCGCGCCCACCAGGTCCCGCTGGACGAGCTGGTCGGCGCGCCGCCGGCCGGAGATCCCCGGATCAAGGCACGGCCCATCGTGCGTCACGGCCGGACGATGTTCCCGCTCACCCGCCAGCCCGGCGGCCTCCAGGCGTACAAGATCGTCCAGGAGCCCGGCGGCGACGTGCCCGATCCACGGGTGCACGAGGGATACGAGTGGCTGTACGTGCTCTCCGGGCGGCTGCGGCTCGTCCTCGGCGAGCACGACGTGGTGCTCGGGCCGGGCGAGGCGGCCGAGTTCGACACGAGGGTGCCGCACTGGTTCGGGCCGGCGGACGAGCGGCGCGTGGAGTTCCTGAGCCTGTACGGGCCGCAGGGCGAGCGGATACACGTACGGGCCCGCCCCAAGAAGTCCTGAGCGCCTGTTCCCTCACATCCAAGCAACCGCTTAGTATGCGACCGACCGCGCAGTACGGAACGACGACAGCGGCTGGAGGCCTCCGGATGCGGATGCAGGCATGGCGAGTGCACGAGAACGGCGAACCGGGCGAGGTGATGCAGCGCGACGAGACCGACCGGCCCACGCCCGGCGAGGGCCAGGTGCTGCTGAAGGTCCGCGCCACCGGCCTCAACTTCCCCGACGCGCTGCTGTGCCGGGGCCAGTACCAGGTGCGGCCCCCGCTGCCCTTCACGCCCGGCGTCGAGATCTGCGCCGAGACCGAGGACGGCCGCCGCGTCATCGCCACCCCGGCGCTGCCGTACGGCGGACTCGCCGAGTACGCGGTCGCCGACGCGGCCGCCCTGCTCCCCGCACCCGAGGCGCTGGACGACGCCGAGGCCGCCGCCCTCCACATCGGCTACCAGACCGGCTGGTTCGGCCTGCACCGCAGGGCCGGCCTGAAGGAGGGCGAGACACTGCTCGTGCACGCCGCCGCGGGCGGTGTCGGCAGCGCCGCCGTCCAGCTCGGCAAGGCGGCCGGCGCCACCGTCATCGGTGTCGTCGGCGGCGCGGACAAGGCCGCCGTCGCCCGCGGACTCGGCTGCGACGTGGTGGTCGACCGGCACGCCGAGGACGTCGTCGCCGCCGTCAAGGAGGCCACCGGCGGCCGCGGCGCCGACGTGATCTACGACCCCGTCGGCGGCGCCGCCTACCAGCAGTCCGCCAAGGTCGTCGCCTTCGAGGGCCGGATCGTGATCGTCGGCTTCGCCAGCGGCACCGTCCCCGCGCCCACGCTCAACCACGCCCTCATCAAGAACTACTCGATCGTGGGACTCCACTGGGGCCTCTACAACCTCAAGGACCCGGCCGCCGTCCTGCGCTGCCACGAGACCCTCACCGAACTCGCCGCCAAGGGCCTGATCAAGCCGTACGTGAGCGAGCGCGTCGCCTTCGACGGCGCCGCCGACGCCGTGCAGCGGCTCTCCGAAGGCGTGACCACCGGCCGGCTCGTCGTCCTCCCGGAAGGAGCCCGCGCATGACGACCGGGACCGGCACCGACGCCGCCGCACTCGTCGACCGCACTCGCCGTCTGCTCGCCGAGCACCCGCCCGCCACCACCGGCCGTCTGGACTTCCTGCGCGCCCGCTTCGACGCCGGCCTGGCCTGGGTGCACTATCCCGTCGGCCTCGGCGGACTCGACGCGCCGCGCGCCCTCCAGGCCGTCGTCGACACCGAACTCGCCGCCGCGGGAGCGCCCGACAACGACCCGCGCCGGATCGGCATCGGCCTCGGCATGGCCGCCCCCACCCTCCTCGCCTACGGCTCCGAGGAGGTCAAGGAACGCTTCCTGAAGCCGCTGTGGGTCGGCGAGGAGGTGTGGTGCCAGCTCTTCAGCGAGCCGGGCGCCGGCTCCGACCTCGCCGCGCTCGGCACCCGCGCGGTGCGCGACGGCGACACCTGGGTGGTCAACGGGCAGAAGGTGTGGACCTCCAGCGCCCATGTGGCCCGCTGGGCGATCCTCATCGCCCGCACCGACCCCGACCTGCCCAAGCACCGGGGCATCACCTACTTCGTCTGCGACATGACCGACCCGGGCGTCGAGGTCAGGCCGCTGCGCCAGATCACCGGCGAGGCCGAGTTCAACGAGGTCTTCCTCACCGACGTCCGCATCCCCGACGCCCACCGCCTCGGCGAGCCCGGCGACGGCTGGCGGGTCGCCCAGACCACGCTCATGAACGAGCGGGTCTCCATCGGCGGCGCCCGGATCCCGCGCGAGGGCGGCATGATCGGCAAGGCCGCCGAGACCTGGCGGACGCGCCCCGAACTGCGCACCCACGACCTGCACCGGCGGCTCCTCGACCTGTGGGTGGACGCCGAGGTGGCACGGCTCACCGGCGAGCGGCTGCGCCAGCAGCTCGTGGCCGGCCAGCCGGGCCCCGAGGGCAGCGCCATGAAGCTCGGCTTCGCCCGGCTCAACCAGGCCATCAGCGCCCTGGAGGTCGAACTCCTCGGCGACGAGGGCCTGTTGTACGGCGAGTGGGCGATGGTCAGGCCCGATCTGGTCGACTTCACCGGGCGCGACGCCGGCTACCGCTATCTGCGCTCCAAGGGCAACTCGATCGAGGGCGGCACCACCGAGGTGCTGCTCAACATCGTCGCCGAGCGGGTCCTCGGCCTGCCGCCCGAGCCCCGCAACGACAAGGACGTCGCCTGGAAGGACCTCGCCCGATGACGCAAGCGCCGGATCTCCTCTACTCCGAGGCCGAGGACGACCTGCGGGCCGCGGTGCGCTCGCTGCTCGCCGACCGGGCCGACGCCGCCACCCTGCTCGGCCGCGTCGAGACCCCGAGCCCTTACCTGCCCGGCCTGTGGGAGGCGCTCGGCGGCGGGATCGGCGCCGCCGGGCTGCTCGTGCCCGAGAAGCTGGGCGGCCAGGGCGCGAGCCACCGCGAGGCGGCCGTGGTCCTGGAGGAGCTCGGCCGGGCGGTGACACCCGTGCCGTACCTCACCGGCGCCGTCGTGGCGACCGAGACCCTGCTCGCCCTCGGCGCCGACGACGGCCCGGTGGCCGGCCTGCTCACCGCGCTCGCGAGCGGCGAACGGGTCGCCGTCCTCGCCGTCCCGCTCTCCACCGCCCCGGACGCCGCGCCGCGGACCGACGGGCTCGTGCCCGCCGTCGCGGACGCGGCCGCCGCCGACGTGTTCCTGGTGCCGCGCGCCGACGGTCTGTACGCCGTCGAGGCGGCGGACGCGGTGGTCACCGCCCAGGTCCCGCTCGACCTCACCCGGCCGCTCGCCGCCGTCGACGCGAGCGGCGCCACCGGCACCCGGCTCGCCGACGCCGAGGCCGGCCGGGCCGCCGTACGGCGCGGACTGCTCGCGGGCGCGGGACTGCTCGCCTCCGAGCAGCTCGGCATCGCCGAGTGGTGCCTGGAGGAGACCGTCCGGCACACCAGGCAGCGCCACCAGTTCAACCGCCCGGTCGGCTCCTTCCAGGCCCTGAAGCACCGAATGGCCCAGCTCTGGCTGGAAGTCGTGGGTGCCCGCGCGGCGGCCCGCGCCGCCGCCGACGCGCTCGCGACCGGCGCCGCCGACACCGCGCTGACGGTGGCCGTGGCCCAGGCGTACTGCTCGAAGGTCGCCGTGCACGCGGCCGAGGAGTGCGTCCAGCTGCACGGCGGCATCGGAATGACCTGGGAGCACCCGGCGCACCTGGCGCTCAAGCGGGCCAAGTCCGCCCAGATCGCGTTCGGTTCGGCCGGCCGCCACCAGGACACCGTCGCCGCCCTGGCGGACCTGCCCGCTCCCCGCTAGGACACCTTCACGAGGCCCCCGCCTCTCGCCGGGCGAGAGGCGGGGACGGGTCCGAGGAACGGCCCGCTCTTCAATGTCACCCGGATGGCCGCCACGCCGTACCGCCGTCCGGATCCTCCCTTCCGTCACACTGTCCGCCGAACGCCGCAATTCCGGTGCGGTGCAAGGAAGGTGAGCGTGATGGCCATTTCCGTGTCCGTGGTGCTGCTTCTGCTGATCCTGGCCGTGATCTTTCTCCGCAACGGCGGCCTGAAGTTCTCGCACGCCCTCGTCTGCGCCCTGCTCGGCTTCTTCCTCGCGAGCACCAGCATGGCCCCGACCATCCAGAACGGAGTCGCCGCCACCGCCAACGTGGTCTCCAGCCTGCGGCCCTGACCCGCACCGCCGGATCGTTTCATGATCGTGAAGTGCCCGTGAAACGACCGCTGTTTCCATGTACATCTCACGCACTCGGGCCTAGCGTCGGCCGCCGGCGCGACGACCTTCGTACGGACGACCCGAGGAGCCGCCTTGACCAGCCGACCAACCGGCCGACCGCCCGGCCGACCGCCCCGCCGGCGAGCCCGCGTACTCGCGCTGATCGCCGCGGTGAGCGCGACCGCCCTCGCGCTCGCCACTCCCGCCGCCCTCGCCGACGAGATACCGCTCGCCCCCGGGCACCGGCTCGTCGCGCACTACGACGGAGCCCCGGCGACCGCCCGGCCCGTGCCCGGCGAGGCCCCGCCCCAGCACCCGTACCTCGCGCCCAACGGCCGCAGCGGCATGCACGCCGACGCCGCCGGCAGCGGCACCCACCCGTGGTCCGGGCCGCTCGGCCGGGACCCGCAGGTGCGCAGCGAGAAGATCGCCGCGCTCGGCGGCGAGTGCGCCACCGCCACCTTCGACGCCGGCGGCCGGCTCGTCACCGTCTGCGGCACCTTCAGCGGCTTCCTGCTCAAACTGCTCGACCCGCGCACCCTCGCCACCCTCGCCGAGTACAAGCTGCCGCAGCGCTCCTCGACCGTCGAGGCCATCACCCGGCTCGACTTCGAGAAGATCTTCAAGGACACCTCCGGCGGCGCCTACTTCTACCTGGACCACCGCGACCGGGTCGTCCTCGCCGACTCCCGCCAGCACGTCCTGCGCCTCGCGCACCGTCAACAGGCCGACGGCGCGTGGGAGTTCGTCGTCGAGGACGACTGGGACCTGACCTCCCTCGTCCCGCACGACTGCGTCAGCTGGACCCACCTCTTCCCCAGCGGCGTCTGCGACCCCGTCACCTCCGTCATGCCCGACTGGCAGGGCCGCATCTGGTGGGTCACCCGCCTCGGCCGGGTCGGCACCGTCGACCCCGCCACCGGCGCGCTGCGCGCGATCCGGCTCGACGGCGAGGAGATCCAGAACTCCTTCTCCGTCGCCGAGGACGGCGTCTCCATCGTCTCGGACCACGCCCTCTACAGCTTCCGCGCCGACCCCGACGGCACCCCGCGCGTCCAGTGGCGCCAGACCTACGACCGCGGCACCGGCACCAAGCCCGGCTCCGTGAACCAGGGCTCGGGCACCACTCCCGACCTCTTCGGGCAGCGGGGCGCGAAGTACGTCGCCATCACCGACAACGCCGACGACCGCATGAACGTCCTGGTCTACCGGCGCGGCACCGACGTCCCCGACGCCGACCGCCTCGTCTGCAAGGTCCCGGTCTTCGGCTCCGGCGCCTCCACCACCGACAACTCGCTGATCAGCTGGGGCGACAGCCTCGTCGTCGAGAACAACTACGGCTACGAGAACCCCACCTCGCTCACCTTCGGCCGCAGCGTCGTCGGCGGCGCCACCCGGATCGACGTCCGCCCCGACGGCAGCGGCTGCGACACCGTCTGGGAGAGCGACGTCCGCTCGCCGTCCACCGTGCCCAAGCTCTCCACCGCCAACGGGCTTCTCTACTTCTACGAGAAGCGGCCGAGCGGCCTCGGCATCGACGCCTGGTACCTGACGGCCGTGGACTTCCGCACCGGCGAGCGCGCCTGGACACGGTTCACCGGCACCGGCCCCGCCTACGACAACAACTGGGCCCCGATCACCATCGGGCCCGACGGGACGGCCTACGTCGGCGTCTTCAACGGCATCGTCGCCGTCCACGACGGCGCCTGAGCCACGACGGCGCCTGAGCCACGACGGCGCCTGAGCCACGACGCACCGGGTGCCCGGGACCGCACGCGGCCCCGGGCACCCGGCACGCGTGCGGGCTCACGCCATCTCGGGCATCTCACCGACCGTGGTGCGCACGTCGATCACGGCGAACGCCGCACCCTGCGGGTCCACGATCGCCGCGAACCGGCCGAAGGGGCTGTCCATCGGGCCGAAGACCTTGCGGCCGCCGGCCCCCTCGGCCCTCTCGACGGCCTTGTCGCAGTTGTCGACCGCGAAGTACACCTGGATGTACGGCGGGATCTCGGCCGGGAAGTCCTCGGCCGTCATCACCATCCGGCCGAGCAGCGGACCGGAACCGAGGTCGAACACCCGGTAGTCCACGTGCTCGTCCTGGATCTTCTTCGAGTTGTAGCCGAAGACCCGCGTGAAGAAGTCGTCGGACTTCGCCGGCTCGCGGGTGAACACCTCCGCCCACACATAGCTGCCCGACTCGCCCTCGACCTCGAAGCCCTCGTGGCTGCCGGCCTGCCACACGCCGAACACCACGCCCGTCGGGTCCTGCCCGATGCACATGGAGCCGAAGTCACCCACCTGCATCGGCTCCATCAGGAGCGAGCCGCCCGCCTCCTTGATCTTCTCGGCGGTGGCGGTGACGTCCGGCGAGGCGAAGTACAGACACCAGGCCGACTGCGGCTCGCCGTCCTGACCCGGCATCGGCGGCACGACCGCCGCGACCGCCTTGTCGCCCTTGTAGGCCTGCGTGTAGTTGCCGTACTCCGAGGCGGACTCGCCGAAGGTCCAGCCGAGGACGTCCTCGTAGAACGACTTCGCACCCTCGACGTCGGTGAACATGGCGTCGGTCCAGACCGGCGTGCCTTCAGGTCGTGAGGCCATGACGGTGACTCTCTCTCTTGCGATCTCGCGATCGATGACGTCGTTGTCTCACGGCCACGCTAGCCACGTCCGGCCCGCCCCGCGCGGTGACGCACGGTGTCCGCCGCGCCGCCGTCCACTCATCGGCGCACCAGCACACCGATGCCGTTCGGGACCGGCCGCTCCGCGCCTCCGCTCGGGTGGTTGCGCACCGTGACCGACCCTTCGCCCGCCGCCCGGCCGACCAGCGTGGACGAACCGCCGCCGTCCAGCCCGAAAGCCTCCCGCGCGCCCTGCTCCCGGAGCAGCGCCGCCACCTCGGCCACCGTCATCCCGACCCGTAGCCCGGGAGAACCGTCCAGGGCCATCAGGAGCAGCCCGCGACCGCCGTGCGTGATCCCGACCGCCGTCCGCACCGCCGGCGTCACCCCGTCCAGGCCGGGCAGCGGCGCACCGTCGCGCACCAGGGGACAGCCGCCGACGGCGAAGCGGTACGGCACCGAGGAGCCCTCCGCGACCAGCCGGTGGCGCACCCGCACCCGGTCGCCCACCGCGAGGCCGCGCAGCCGCCGCGCCCCCTCCTCCCGGCCCACCAGGACCTCGGTGTCCGCCGCCACCGGACCGCGGCCCGGCGCGTCCGCCACCGCCACCACCCGGCCGCGCCGCACGGTCACCTCGTACGCCTCCGTCGTGCACGGCGCCGCCCGGTCGGTGTCCGTCCCGCACACGGCCCGGGCCCGCGAGGCCCCGCCCCAGGCGGCGGTGAACACACCGACCGAGCCCACCGGCAGCGCGTACTGGTTCAGCCCGCCCAACGGAAACGAGCCGGCCCGGCCCGTGACCGACCCGTCCAGGACGAGCCGGCCCGTCCGCGCCCGGTGGTCCATCCCGACGCCGAACACCTCGAGCGTCCCCGTCCCCGGCGGCAGCGCCGGCCCGAAGCGCTGCCCGCGCGGCACCGCAGCCTTCAGCTCGCGCCCGCCCGCCACCGCCGGGCCCACCGGCGCGCCGGTCGCCTCGACGCCCGGGTGCTGGGTCTCCGACACATGGAAGAAGTCGCCGTTGACCGCGGCGAGCGCCCCGCGCGCGTCCGCGAGCCCGGACAGCGGGGCCCGCGCGGCCACCACGCCCGGATGGAGCAGATCGACGTCGACGCCGTCGGCCCGCAGATCGACCGCCAGCAGATGCACCCGGACCGGCCCGTGCGCCGCCGTCATGTCCAAGGCGCGGTACGCCACGCCCGGCGCCAGCTCCTGCCAGACCTCCGCGGCCCGGCCCGTCGCGCCGGCCGCGCCCGGTGCGAGCCCGACGGCCAGCACGCACCAGGCGAGCAGTAAGACCACCACCGTGCGCGACCGCGTCCCCGAACCCGTCCCGGACATTCCCCCGCCTCTCCTGACACCCCACCTGGCGTACCGTCACATCTCCCCGTTCCAGACCCGGTCGACGCGGCGCCCGGACGGCCGGCACGGAACGGGGCCGCTCAGCGACGGTATTCACGCGCGTGCGGGAACAGCTCCTTCACCAGCGCCCAGAACACCGGGAAATCCGGGATCTCCTTCGCCTGCCGCGCCCAGCGGCCCGCGCCCGCGGTCCGCACCACGACCAGACCGTCACCGCGCCACTCGCATCGCCGCACCCGCTCCCACGGCGCCGTCCCCGACGGCAGACCGATGCCCTGCCCGTGCAGCACCACCTCACCGAACGCGACCCGCCCGCCCGACTCCAGAGCCGTCAGCGCCGGCGGCAGCGCGCGCCGCACGGTCTCGTCCAGGACGATCTGGGCCAGCTCACGGATCTGCGAGTCGGTGGGCAGCGGCACCGTCTCCTCGTTGAGGAAACCGCCGACGCTCACGCCGGCCCGCTCGCCGACGCGGAGCCGGTAGAGGTACGACGTGCCGGTGTAGCCGCCGTTGACGGAGGTCCGCACGACGTCCTGGTGCATGGCCGTGACCGCCCGCCAGGCCACCGCGCGGGCCGCGCCGCCCTCACCGGGGCAGACGAGGCCCCGCTCGTAGAGGTACACGTACTCGCCGGGCCGCAGCGCGGCCGCGGGCGCGCGGAACGAGCGCCACAGGAAGCGGCCGGCGAGCCCGAACGGCACCAGGAGCAGCGGGATCCCGAGTCCGGGCCCGACCAGCCGGGTGGCGAGCGCCGGCAGCGCGAGCGCCACGGCGGCCGCCAGCAGCACCAGCGGCGGCGATAAGGACCGCCGCGGCGCCGGCCGCTCGTCGTCGTCGCCCGTGTGGCGGGCCCGGAACGCCCGCAGATACACGCCGAGCCCCGCGTCCCGCGCCGCCCGTGTCGCCGCCTCGTCCGGCGGAGGCACCGTCACCCGGTCGAGCTGTCCCATGGCACATCCCCCCGTCCCGTCATGATGTCAGCGGTTCCGTGCTCCTGTCAGTGCCTCTGCCACGACCTGTCGGAGGTCCGGGCGGCTTCCGATGTCGTCATGCCCGCACCCGAGGGCGCACTCGACCAGCTCCCACCGCGCCCGAGCCCGCCCGATCTCTGCCCGCAGTGTTCGGCGAGACACCCCCTAGCGTCGGCCCACGACCTCGTAGCGGTGGAACGGGCCTTCCGGGAGCGGGAGTTCGGGGCGCCAGAACTTCAGGGTCTGGGCGGAGGGAAGGAACAGGCCGGCGGGAAGGCGGTCGGTGGGGAACCACTCCCAGCGCTCGATCTTGTCCGGTTCGGCGACGGCCGGGGAGCCGGTGTGGGCGTGGACGACGGTCGCGGCGGTCAGCCGGGTCAGCTCCGCGGAGGTCGCGGTGTCGAGGATCAGGCCGATCACCGACACGTCCGCCGCGTCCGCGACGAGCGTGGTCTCCTCGGCGAGTTCGCGCACCGCCGCCTGCTCGATGGACTCGCCCGGGTCCACCTTGCCGCCCGGCAGCTCCCACACGCCCGAGCGGTGCAGCCCGAGCAGGACCCGGCCGGCGTCGTCCGTCACGACGACGCCGGCGCCGAGGGAGGCCTGGGCGGCGGGCGGCTGGGCGTTGCGGTGGGCGGGTGCGGTCATGGCGTCTCCTCGTGCGGTGGTGCGGGTCGGCAGCTGCGGCTCCCAGCCAACACCACGGCTCTGACACTCCCTGCCCCTCTACGGCTCAGAGGACGGCGATCCCCAGCGGCCGGGACCCGGCCGCGAGCCGGCGCGAGGAGCCGTGCGTGAGGTCGACGACCGTCAGGCCGTCCCAGGAACCGTCACGGGTGAAGCCGCCCGTGACGTAGGCCGTGCGGCCGTCCGCCGAGACGGCGACGTCCTCGTGCGGGCCGTCCAGCGGGAAGACCCGCTCGGCGCCGTCGGGCGCGCGCACGGTGAGCGAGGGCCCGTGGTCGACGGCCGGGTCGATCGGACCGGTGCCGACGGCGAGCAGCGTGCCGTCGGGCGTGACCGTGACACCGTGCTGGTGGGTGTCGGCCGTCATCCGCAGGATCTCCGAGCGGCCGGTGCGCGGGTCGAGGACGACGAGCCGTTCGCCCTCGAACGGCAGGAGCAGCCGCCCGTCCGAGGGCCGGACCGCCGCGTAGTGCGGCTTCAGCCAGGAGCCGAGCCCGCCCTCCGTACCGTACGGAGCCACCTCGATCCGCCGGGTCCGCAGCGTGTCGGCGCGCACCACGGTCACGTCGAAGGAGTCGTGGCCCGTGGCGTACACCTCGGAGCCGTCCCGCGCGACGTCGACGTCGAAGGGCCGCCGGCCGACCGGCACCCGGTCGGTGACGCGCAGCGAGCCGGTGTCGATCACCTCCAGGACGCCGTTGTCGCCGGGCACGTTGACGCCGACGTAGACCCGGCGGCCGTCGGGCGCGAGGGCGATGCCCATGCCGCCGCCCCGGTACTCGCCGGTGGTCGCAGGACCGGTCGCGGTCCGGTACGGGACGAGGGCGAGGCGCGTACGGCTCCTGGTGTCCACCACGGCCACGCCCTCGGCGGTGGCCACCCAGGCCCGTCCGTCGGCGCCGACGACGAGCCCGTACGGCGCCGTCCCGACCCGCACGGAGTCGAACGCGCCGCGCGCCGGGTCCACGAA
This sequence comes from Streptomyces sp. NPDC053493, assembly GCF_044544825.1. Classification (NCBI taxonomy): domain Bacteria; kingdom Bacillati; phylum Actinomycetota; class Actinomycetes; order Kitasatosporales; family Streptomycetaceae; genus Streptomyces; species Streptomyces sp. NPDC053493. Next base: position 57,979 of record NZ_JBITXS010000002.1, on the reverse strand, counting down.
GCTGACCGTGTCGGCGCCGAAGTCCGCCACGAGCAGCGTGCCCTTCGGTGTGCCGCCGGCGGGAGCCTTCGCCGTGGGCGCGGCCGGCCGGCCGCCGCCGTCGGCCCGCGCGGGCTCGCCGCCGCCCTGCGCGCACCCGGCGAGCAGCGCGACGGAGAGGGACAGCACGGCGAGGACACGGGTGCGGTTCATCGGCGGACTCCCGGCGGACGCGTAAGGGACGAGGAACGGCCCGCCTGCCCGGCCGGCCTCCGTCTCCCATGCTCCGCCGGTCTCCGCCGCCGGGGATCAGCCGATCGGCCGACCCGCCCGTCGCCACCCTGGCCGACCCGCGAGCCGACCCGGTCGGCCCGATCTGCCGGGCGGGCCGCGCGACCGCCCGGCCCGCCCGGTTGCCTGGTCCGGGCCGCCCGACCGCCCGGCGCCCGGCCCGGTCCGCCCGGCGCTCGGCCGGACGCCGCAAGATGCGCGCCGGCGCCGGCAGCCCGCCGAAAGGGCCGCGCCCGCGCCCGACCCCGTCAACCTCTGCCTCCCATCAGGTCCGCCGCGCCGCCGTGCGTCACGGGGCGGACCGGGATGCCCGCGCGGGCCAGCAGGCCGGCCGCGACGGACGCGCGGCGCCCGCTGCCGCAGAAGGGCCAGATCTCCCGGTCGCGGCGCAAGGCGCCCACCCGCGCGGGAAGTTCGGCGAGCGGGACGGCCAGCGTGCCGGGCACTCCGCCTTCCGGCCGGTCCGGGCGCACGTCGAGGGCCAGGACCTCGCCGAGCCGTGCGGCCAGCTCGGTGGCGTCCGCGGTGGGGAACGTCCGCAGCGGCCGGCCGGCCGCCTCCCACGACCCGGTGCCGCCCGCGAGCACTCCGGCCACGTTCTCGTAGCCGATCCGCAGCAGCTGGACCAGCGCTTCCCGCGCGGCCTCTTCCTCCGGTTCGGGAAGGACGAGGACGAGCCGGGTGCCGAAGGGGACGACCTCCGCGACCAGGCTCGCGAAGCGGTCGTCCAGCTCCTCGCACAGCGACCCGGGCACGTGCCCCGCGGCGAAGGCCGCGCGCCCGCGCCCGTCCAGGATCTGCGCGCCCTCACCGGCGAGGCCGGCCACCACGGCGGGCGACAGCGGCCGGGCCGCGGGCGGGCCGCCGAGGACGGCGGGCCCGGACCGGTTGAGGCGCGCCATGTGGCGGTAGTACGCGGGATACGGCGGCAGTCCCGTGGCGCGCCGCGCCACGAACGCGGTCTCGTCGGGCGGCGCGAGCGCCGGATTGCCGCGCCGCTCGGCCCCGACGGTCGTCGTACGGTCGCGGGCCCGCGACACCGGCCCGGCCGCGCAGGAGCTGCCCGCGCCGTGCGTCGGCAGCACCCGGGTCGCGTCCGGCAGGAGCGTCAGCCGCCGCAGCGAGCGGTACTGGGCGCGGGCCAGTTCCTCCGTGTGCCCGGCACCGGACAGGTCGGTGCGGCCCGCGCTGCCGACGAGCAGACTGCCCCCGGTGAACACGGCGGACACGGCGGCCGGCGGACCACCGGGCTCGTCGAGGACGAGGTAGGCCGTGTGCTCGGCGGTGTGCCCGGGCGTCTCCATCGCCCGTACGGTGACGTCGCCGACGGTGATCTCGTCGTCCTCGGCCAGCGGCAGATGGTCGAAGGCGTACGGGGCGCGGGCCGGGCCGGCCACCACCGCACCGGTCGCCGCCCGCAGCTCCAGGGCGCCGGAGACGTAGTCGTTGTGCACATGCGTCTCCAGCACGTACCGGATGCGCACCCCGCGCCGGGCGCAGCGCTCGGCCAACTCCCAGCTGTCGCGCTGCGGATCGACGACCACGGCCTCGTCGCCGCTGACCAGGAGATAGCTGGAGTCGCCGAGCGACGCGGTGGTCATGACCTCGATCTCGTGCACGTCCTCGCCTCCGCACCGCCCGCCGCGCCGGTCTCACACGACCATCACGTCGACCGCGGCGACGGCGTTGCAGCCGTAGCCGTGGGCGTTCCACACGGGCCGCTCCGGCTGGGTCTCGCCGTGCGCGTCGGTGGCGCGGGCGAGCACCCGGTAGCGGCCGGGGGAGCGCGGGGTCCACCGGAAGGACCAGCCCGTCCAGGCGTACGGCCCCGACGGCGCCTCCAGCTCCGCCTCCCGCCACCCGCCGGGCTCCCCGTCCTGCTCATGGTCCGGCTCGTCCTCGGGCACGGTCCGCACCTCGACCCGCCGGACCGGCGTGCCCGCGCCCGACCAGGCCCGGCCCCGCACCACCGTCTCGCGGTGCCGCCGCAGGTCCTCGTCCGGCCCGGGCGCGGTGATCAGCGACGTGACCCGCAGCGCGGTCACCGGTCCCTCGGCAGTGCCGCGCGCGTCCACGTACACGTACTCCTCGCTCTGGAAGACGCCCTCGAAGGGCGAGGTCACCGCCCGCGCCCCGACCAGCCACTTCACGTCCGCCACGGCGTACCGTCCAGGCACCACCAGCCGCACCGGGGCGCCGTGTTCGGGAGTGAGCGGGGCGCCGTCCAGGCGGGTGGCGAGGAGGGTGTCGGGGTGGAGGGCGGCGGAGAGCGGGAGGCTGCGCTCGAAGGCGGTGGGCCGACCGCGGACGGGGCCGGAGTCGGCTCCGGTGAAGACGAACTCGACGGCCTCCGGCGCGATCCCGGCCCGTTCGGCGACGAGCCGGAACGGCACGCCGGCGAACCGCGCGCAGCCGACCGCCCGCCGGCCCCAGGGCAGTCCGGGCGGTGTCGGCGTCATCAGGGTCCGTCCGTTGCCGGCGCACTCCAGGACGACGTCGAGCTCGCGGTGCGGGAGCGCGGCCAGTTCGTCGGTGGCGAGGGTGTACGGCGTGCGCACGGCCCCGTCGATCCGCAGCCGCCAGGCGGCGGGGCCGGCTCTCGGGATCCCGAAGTGGTCGCGCACGAACAGGGCACCGGCGGGAGTGAGGGGCTCGCTCAGGGCGGCCGTCGGCGTCTCGGCGTTGTACGGGTCGGTGGTCACCGTCTCGGGCGACCAGGCGGTGGCGCCCGGCCCGCGGGGGATCACGGACATGGTCCTTCCAGGCTACGCGGCGAGGACCGGAGGAATGCCTTCAAGCCGGGCGAAAAGTATTGACATCGCGAAAAGAGGGAGGAAACTCTTCATTACACCGGAAAACCAGACGGAGCCGCACCCGCCGACGGAGACGTCCGAAGGCTCGCGTGACCCTGATCTCGGCTCTGGCCAGGCCCCCGGCCGACCTGTAGGCGACGGAGTCCGTCGGCGACGACCGACGACACCGAACCGAACGAGGACGGCCGGGGACTGTCATGTCCGGCGTGTCCGGCCCCTCTCGCCGTGGACTCGTCTTCCGCCGTGGACCCTCCTCCCGCGCACCGCCGTCGCTACGGCATACTGACGCCTCCTTGATCAACAGAATGTTTAAGGACTGAAGGAGGAGTCTTGGCCGCCAGTTTCAAGACGGTCATCGAGGTGGGCCCGGCCCACCAGGCCCAGGCGGAGGCCCTCGGCCGCGCCTTCCAGGAGGCGATCGCACCGGCCACCGTCAACTACGACTTCGACCACATCCGCGACGCGGCCGCCGCCGTCCCCGACAGCGCCATCGTGAAGATGGTCCGCGGCTGGGGACTCCAGGAACAGGCCCCGGTCCTGGTGATGGTCCTCTCGCTCAAGGAGGCCGTGCGCCAGGCCCTGCCGCCGGAGGCGGCCGAGGCCTCGTTCTGGGACACCATCGAACGCGAACTCGTCAGCGCCTTCACGGGCCTCGCCGCCCAGGAGGGCCTGCCCGGCCTCGCCTACTACGAGGAGGCCGCGGACCGCACCCGCTACTACCGGGACCTGTTCTTCGCCCTCCAGGACGAGGAGACCGGTGCGTACATGTACGCCATCGCCTTCTGCATCGACGTCACCGTCGGTCTCGACAAGGCGCGGGTCGGTGCTCTGCAGATGACCGACATCGTCCCGTTCGCGATCCGGCTCAACGCGATCGTCGTCCGCCAGGAACTCGCGGTCGCCGCCGCCTGACCTCCTCGCGCACGGCCGAGGCCCGCCGTCCCGGGCCATGGCCTGACCGGGCTACCCGACGGTAGCGTCTGCCGACGAGGTTCCCGACGAGGTTCCCGACGAGGTTCCCGGCGAAGGCGAGACGGACCATGCGAGGCGGACGATGAACCAGCGGTTCGGCGACTACCAGAACGAGATCTATCTGAACGGCCTCTTCGGCACCCTGCCGAAGCTGCCGATGAGCTTCGCCGAACTCGAGCGGCGGGCCGAGGCCGCGCTCCCGCCCTCCCTCTGGTCCTACGTCGCAGGCGGCGCGGGTGACGAGCACACCCAGCGCGCCAACGCCGAGGCCTTCCACCGCTGGGGCCTGATACCCCGGATGATGGTCGGCGCCACCCGGCGCGACCTCTCCGTCGAACTCTTCGGCCTCACCCTGCCGACCCCACTCCTCCTGGCGCCCGTCGGCGTCATCGGCCTCTGCGCCCAGGACGGCCACGGCGACCTCGCCACCGCCCGCGCGGCGGCCCGGACCGGAGTGCCGATGATCGCGTCCACGCTGAGCGTCGACCCGCTCGAGGACGTCGCCGGCGCCCTCGGCGACACCCCGGGCTTCTTCCAGCTCTACACGCCGACCGACCGCGAGCTCGCCGAGAGCCTGGTGCAGCGCGCCGAGGCGGCCGGCTACCGCGGCATCGTCGTCACCCTCGACACCTGGATCACCGGCTGGCGGCCCCGCGACCTCGCCACCGGCAACTTCCCGCAGCTGCGCGGCCACTGCCTCGCCAACTACACCTCCGACCCGGTCTTCCGCGCCCGCCTCGCCAAGGCGCCGGAGGAGGACCCGAGGGCCGCCGTCCTGGAGTGGACCGCCCTCTTCGGCAACCCGCTGACCTGGAACGACCTGCCCTGGCTGCGCTCGCTGACCAGCCTGCCGATCCTCCTCAAGGGCATCTGCCACCCGGAGGACGTCCGCCGCGCCAGGGACGGCGGAGTGGACGGCGTCTACTGCTCCAACCACGGCGGCCGCCAGGCCAACGGCGGCCTGCCCGCCCTCGACGCGCTGCCCGAGGTGGTGGCCGCCGCCGACGGACTGCCCGTGCTCTTCGACTCCGGCGTCCGCAGCGGCGCCGACGTGGTCAAGGCCCTCGCCCTCGGCGCCACCGCCGTCGCCGTCGGCCGCCCGTACGCCTACGGCCTGGCCCTCGACGGCACCGACGGCATCGTCCACGTCCTGCGCTCCCTGCTCGCCGAAGCCGACCTGGTCATGGCCGTCGACGGCTATCCGACGCTCGCCGACCTGCGGGCCGAGGGAGCCCTGCGCCGGGTGGTCTGAGCCGCGGGGCCCGGCTCTCCCTGCGACGGTCACCGCCGCGCCAGGACCTCCGCGAGGCGGGAGAAGCCGTCCGCGCCGTGGCCGAGGCCCACGGCGCGGCGGGCCAGGCCCTCGGCCGCCCGCATCACGCCCGCCTCGATGCCGTGCGCCTCCGAGGCGTGGACGATGTGGGCCATCGAGGAGACCGCGGAGGTCAGCGGATTGCCCTCGCCGGAGTACGAGCCGGTCTCCACGTCCTCGGCCCACTCCTGGAACAGCGGCGGCAGGATCGCCGCGATGCCCTGGGCGAACGGGGCCAGTTCGCGCGGCGCGACGCCCTCCGCGCCGGCGACCGCCAGCGCGTGCACGTAACCGGCCATCGTCGTCCAGAAGATGTCCAGCAGCGCGATGTCGTACGCGGCCGCCCGGCCGAGGTCCTCGCCGAGGTGGGTGTGGGTGCCGCCGAGCGCGTCGAGCACCGGCCGGTGCTCCTGGTAGAGCTCCTGCGGGCCGCTGTGGATGAGGACGGCGTGCGGCGTCCCGATGGTCGGCGTCGGCGTCATGACGGCCCCGTCGAGATAGAAGATGCCGTGCTCGGCGGCCCAGCGGCCGGTGTCCCGCGCCCGGTCGGGCGTGTCGGCGGTCAGGTTCACCACCGTGCGCCCCTTGAGCGCGGCCGTGACCGCCTCGGTGCGCAGCACGGCGTCCGTGGCGTCGTAGTTGACCAGGCAGACCACGGTCAGCGGGCTCGCCGCGACCGCCTCGGCGGCGCTGCCGGCCGCGAGCGCGCCCCGCTCGATCAGTTCGCGGTCGCGGCCCGGCGTGCGGTTCCACACGGTGGTGCGCACGCCGGCGGCCACGAACGCCCCGGCCAGGGCGCGGCCCATCGGGCCGAGGCCGATCACGGTGACGGCGGAAGAAGACATGAGGGAACTCCCTTGTGCATGAGGACAATGCGAGCGGGCGTGACGCAACGGACCGAAGAACACCGAAGAACGGGGAAGAGGACGATGACGCGCAGCCGGGCCAAGGACACCGATGTGTGCGGTGTGACCGCCGCGATCGCGGTGATCGACGGCAAGTGGAAGACCTTGTTGCTGTGGCTGCTGGAATCCGGCCCGCACCGGCCCGGCGAACTGCGCCGGAAGGTCCCGGCGATCAGCGAGAAGGTGCTGACCCAGGCCCTGCGGGAGATGGAGACCGACGGTCTGGTGCACCGCGAGGTGTACGACGTGGTGCCGCCGAAGACCGTCTATTCGCTGACCGGCTTCGGCCGCGAGCTCTCCGAGGCGCTGGCTCCGCTGTCCGACTGGGGCCACCGCCGGCTGGACCGGCTCGCCGAGGAGCGTGCCGTGTCCTGATGTGCCGTCAGACTCCTTTCCCGTTGCGTCTCTCTCGGTCGGCATCAGCCTCTCCCGGAGCCGGTGCGGCGACAAGTACCCACAAAAAAGTGGGTGGATGGCGCGTCGACGCCGCGAACAGAAGTACGATGATCGTCGTATTTCGAGGCCGGACGACGGCGAAGCGAAGAGGATGCGAGGGCGGGTCATGGCGACCACGAGCAGGACGGTCAGATTCCACGCGTACGGCGGTCCCGAGGTGCTGCGGATCGAGGACGAGACCGTGGGCGAGCCCGGGCCCGGCGAGCTGCGGATACGGATCGACGCCATCGGCCTCAACCGGGCCGAGGTGCTCTTCCGCGCCGGCGTCTACATCGAGGACGTCAAGGAGTTCCCCGCCCGGCTCGGCGCCGAGGCCGCCGGCGCCGTCGAGGCCGTCGGTGCGGGCGTCACCGGCTTCGCGCCCGGCGACCCGGTCAGCGTGGTGCCCGCGTTCTCCATGAACGCCTACGGGGTCTACGCGGAGCGCGCGATCGTGCCCGCCACGGCCGTGCTGCACCGCCCCGAGGGCCTCGACGCGGTGGCGGGCGCGGCGGTCTGGATGCCGTACCTCACCGCCTACGGCGCACTGGTGCAGGTCGGCGGCATGACCGCGGGCGACACGGTCGTCGTCACCGCCGCGTCCAGCAGCGTCGGTCTCGCCGCGATCCAGATCGCCCGGCGCGTCGGCGCCGTGCCGATCGCCACCACCCGCACCGGTGCCAAGAAGGCGGCGCTGCTGGCCGCCGGGGCCGCCGAGGTGATCGTCGACGAGGACAAGGACCTGGTCGAGCGGGTGCGCGCGGCGACCGGCGGCCGGGGCGCCGAATTCGTCTTCGACGCCGTCGCCGGGCCCGGAGTGCTCGACCTCGGCCGCGTCGTCGCGCCCGGCGGCACGCTGTTCGTGTACGGCGCGCTGAGCGGCCTGCCGACCCCGTATCCCGGCTTCGACCTCGGCATGCCCGCCCTCAACATGCGCACCTACACGCTCTTCGAGACGACACACGACGCCGAACGGCTGCGGCGCGCCGCGGCGTTCGTCTCCTCCGGTCTGCGGACCGGCGCGTTCCGGCCGGTCGTCGACCGGACCTTCCCGCTCGCGGAGATCGCCGACGCGCACCGCTACCTGGAGGCCGGCGCCCAGATCGGCAAGATCGTCGTCACCGTCGACCACGACGCGGAGCCGGCGGCCACGCCGGCCTGAGGGCCGCGGCGGCATGACGGCCATGGCCGTGACGGCCACGAGGGCTGGACGGCCACGACGGCCGAGGGCCGCGAGGGCCTGACGGTCACGGACGGCGCCTGAGGGCTCGGAGGGCGCTTGGGGGCTCGGAGGGCGCGCCGCGCCGGTCAGGCCGGGTTTCCGGCGGGACCGGCGCGGCGCGCCCTAACCGGTGGCGCCGGGAACGCCGGAAGCACCGGAAGCGCCGGAACCACCCTGCTCGGTACGGCGGTTACGGCGCAGCAGTCGGCGGCGCCGGGGCCGGTCCGGCAGCCAGCCGAAGGCGAGCGAGCTCCCGACCAGGCCGAGGAGCATGCCGACGAAGAACCCGCCGAGGTTCGACGTCACCCAGCTCGCCAGCGAGGCGAGCACGCCGATCACCGAGTAGAACAGCCGCTGGCGCGGGTTGACCACGATGAGCAGCCCGCAGACCACCATCATGATCGGCAGGACGTAGCCCGCCAGGCTGTCGGCGCCGGCGGTGAGGATCACCGAGACGCTGGCCTGCTGGGTCAGCAGGATCTCCGCGCCGCCGAGTGCCAGCGCCAGGCCCGCTCCGAAGGGCCGCCGGTGCCGCCAGCGCCGGAACGCCCGCCACGGGTGCCTGCGGCCGTCCGGACGTACGGCCTCGGGCGCTCCCGCGGTGTCCGGCGCGTCCGGCGGGCCCGGCACCTCCGGTACGTCCGCGAGGGCGCCGTCCGTGCCCGCCGCCATGCTCAGCAGCCCTCCGAGGCGAAGTTCATGTGGAGGTCGGGGAGCGTGAACCGCACCGCCGTGGTGGCGTAGTTGGTCTGCCGCACGTCGCGGATGGTGACGGTGTCCGCCTGCTGGCCGAAGGAGCCGAGCGGGCCCTTGACCGGAGGCTTGTCGAAGGTGCTGGCGTCGCCGCCGATCTCGATGTTGTCGAAGTCGGCGAGCTTGCCGGTGATGTCGGTCGAGTCGGTGGTCAGGCCGGAGGCCTTGACCGGAGTGCCCTTGTTGCCGGCCGTGATGTGCAGATACGTGCCGCCCAGCTCCACGCTCTGGCAGAGGTTGGTGAGCTTCGCCTCGCGGATCGCGGTCACGATGGTCAGCACCTGGCCGCCGGTGTCGCCCGCGTTGGGGCTTCCCTCGGGCATGTTGTCCAGCGCGCCGAACTGCCCGAAGCCGGTGCCCTCCAGGGTGGAGGCGGTCACGGTGAACGGCATGCCGGAGATGGCGAACTGGGCGGCGAGCGCACCCTGGGCGGTGAGCACGACCAGCGTCGAGGCGGCGAGGAACGCGGGCACGCCCATCAGGGCGGCGCGGCGGTAGCGGACTCCGCCTCGTCTTTCCGTGTCGCCCGGGGAGGGCGTGGGGCCGGGTGCGGCGGTCTCTTCGGACAGTGCCATGCGGTGCTCCTGACATGAAGGAGGTGACGGAGCGCGGCGACGTCCTGGCGCGGACGGTTCCCCATCCACCTGGGTCTTCCCGGACTCGTGCGGAGGCAGCCGTGCCGCAGGGAACCGAAACGGACCGTACGCGCGGTTATAAAGCGCGTCAACTAGTCGGTAACAAAAGCTTGTTGACGATCACTCACAGCGGGTGAAGGGCGTGACGACGACGTGCACCAGCACGTCGAGGAGCTCCGGGAGCCGACCGTCCGCGGCCGTGAAGCGGTCCTCGTCGACCGCCCGGTGCACCGCCGCGTGCACGGCCCCGACCACCGTGTCCACCAGCTCGGCCCGCGCCACACCCGCCGGGCCGGGCGGGGCGTCGGTGAAGAACCGGCGAAAATCGGCCAGAAGTTCCGCCCGTGCCCGCCGCCCCGCCGGCCCCGCCGACTCGATCTCCACCGCCATCGTGGCGAAGGCCGGCGTCTGCTGGAGCAGGCTCAGCAGCACCCGCAGCCCGGCCCGTACCGCGACCGGCCAGTCGTCCGCGCCGCCGGCCTCCTCGTACGCCCGCTGCATCGCCCGTACGACCGTCTGCGTGCCGCCCCGGAACGCGGCGATCACCGCGTCCTCCTTGCCGGAGAACAGCTCGTAGAAGACCGGGCGGGTCACTCCGGCGGCCCGGCAGATGTCGCTGATCCGCGCGCCCGTGTAGCCGTTGGCCGCGACCGTGCGGGCCACACCGTCCAGCAGCCGCTCCCGCTGACGGGACGCCACCTGTTCGGGGGTGAGCCGGCGCGGTCCCGGGCGCAGCGAGCGCTCCGGCTCGCGGCCCGTGCGGGCCCCGGGCAGGACGAGATCCTCCTCGGCGCGGCGAACGCTCGTCATCGGCCACATCCTCCGGCGGTTGTTGACGTCACATACTCGACAGGATTACAACCCTCGTGGGTTTTCCTCTCGGTGCCGCGGGCGAACCGGTGGAGCCGCACCCCTGTGGGACGGGATGCGCCGCCGCCGCGCACCGCACACCGAGTATTACGCTCCACCCCGTATCGCGACACCGCTGCCGGAGATCCGTGGCGCCGGATCGTCCCGGCGGTGGCCGTCGCCTCGTGGCGCCGCCGCGTCACCACGTCACCTGACACCGCGTCCGCGCGACGCCGCAGCCCGCGGCCGTCGTGTCCTCGCGTCCCCGTCCGGTGCGTGATCCCCAGCGCGGCGCGCCCCCGCGTACCGTCCCCGCGCGCGTACGTCCTCGTCGTGCGCCCGCACCCACGCCGATCGTCGCCTTTCCTCACCCTCCGCCATCGTGCGAAAGGAACCCCCATGGACAAGCGTGCTCTCTCGGCTGCCTTCGGAGCCGCCGTCGCCGCCGTGCTCGCGGTGACCGCCTCCGCCTCCGCGACCGCCTCCGCCGGCAACGTACTGACCACCGGAAGCGCCGGCGGCACCGCCGTCGCCTCCGGTGACACCCTGTCCGCCTCCCTGGTCACCGGCACCAAGGCGCGGATCGCCACCACCGCGGGCGGCAGCACCGGCATCACCTGCAACACCTCGGCCTTCACCGCCACCGTGAACACCAACCCGGCGGCGCCCGGCACCGCCACCGAGACCGTCACCGGCCACACGCTCAGCAGCTGCACCACCAACATCACCGGCGCGACGGGCGTGCAGAGCATCACCGTCAACAACCTGCCGTTCAACGCGGCCGTCGCCTCCGGCGGTTCGCTCACCGTCACCGCGGGCGCCGCGGGCCCGATCCAGACCACCCTGAAGATCAGCACCATCCTCGGCACGACGACCTGCGTCTACCGGGCCACCAGCCTCACGGCGACGCCGTCCAACGCCGACAACTCGCTGACCTTCACCGACCAGTTGTTCACCAAGTACAGCGGCCCGAGCACCTGTCCGGGCAGCGGCTACTTCACGGCGAAGTACGGGCCGGTGCTCGACACCAGCCAGGCCGGCAGCCCGGCGGTCTTCGTCAACTGATGTGACCGTCCGCTGACCCGGCCCGCCCGGGCGGGGCGGCCTCGGAGCCGGAGGGCTACCGCGGCCGCCCCTTCGCCATGGCCCGATACAGGGACGCACGCCCCGGCGGGAGTCGCCGCCGCGCCGGGTCGCGATCATCCGCAGCAGGGCGGAATCATTCAGTTCAGTGAATCATTCTCCCGAGAGAATGGACTGGCCGTGGCACCTCCCGCCCCGATCCCGCCCGCGCCCGACGCGGCGCCCGGGCCCCACTCCCGTCCCGTGACCGGCATCGCCGGCAAGGTCGCCCTCGTCACCGGCGGCTCCCGCGGCATCGGCGCCGCCACCTGCCGCGCCCTCGCCGCCCACGGCGCGAAGGTCGCCGTCACCGGCCGCGACACGGCGGCCGTGGACGCGGTCGTCACCGCGATCGCCGCGGCCGGCGGCGTCGCGCTCGCGGCGCCCGCCGACGTCACCGACCCGGCCGCCGTCGACCGGCTCCGCACCCTGGTCGCGTCCGAACTCGGCCCGGTCGAGATCCTCGCCCCGTTCGCCGGCGGCCAGGGCGCGCCCGTACCCACCGTCGCTCTCGGTCTCGACCGCTGGCGCTCCGTCCTCGACTCCGACCTGACCTCGGTCTTCCTGACCGTCTCCGCGTTCCTGCCCGGCATGGTCGAACGGCGCTCCGGCAGTGTCGTGCTGATGTCGTCCACCGCCGGCCGCGTCCCGAGCGGCGCGAACGCCGCCTACGCCGTGGCCAAGGCGGGCGTCGTGATGCTCGCCCGGCACCTGGCTCTGGAAGTCGGCCGGCACGGCGTCCGCGTCAACTGTCTCGCGCCCTCCGCCGTCCTGAACGAGCGCATGCGCCGCTTCATGACCGAGGAGCAGCTCACGGACCTCGCCGACAGCTTCCCGCTCGGCCGCATCGGCCGTCCCGAAGACGTCGCCGAAGCCGTGGTCTACCTCGCCTCCGACGCTGCCTCCTGGGTGACCGGCGCCGTCCTCGACCTCACCGGCGGACGGGTGACCGCCTGAGCGCCGACCCCGTGCCCCCGCCCGCGACCCCGTGCCCCCGCCCGCGCCCCCTGCCCGCGCACCGCGCGCCCGGCCCGCGGGTCCAGGCGGGGCCGGGCGCTCGGCGAGCCTCGCCCTCAGGCGGCCAGGGCGGCGACGGCGGCGGTGGCGAAGGAGTGGTCCTGCTCCGGAGCGCCGCCGCCGACGCCGATCGCGCCGACCAGCCGGCCCTCGCGGTGGACCGGCAGGCCGCCGGCGATGAAGAGCAGCGGCCGGTCGAGGGCGGTCGGCAGCGAGTGGAAGGGCCCGTCGGGCTTGACCAGGTCGACGAGGTCGGCGGTCGGGGCGTTCAGCTGGAGCGCGGTGTACGCCTTGCGGGTGCTGGTCTCGCCCGAGATGAGGACCGCGCGGTCGTCGCGACGGAAGGCGAGCAGGTGCCCGCCGGCGTCGAGGACGGTGACGCTGACCGTGACGCCGGCGGCCTCCGCGGCGCGGCGGGCGGCGGTGAGCAGGATCTCGGCGTCGTGGGTGGTGAGGCTCATGGTGCTGTTCCTTGTGCGGAGTGCGTACGGGTGATGTGCGTACGGATGGTGGGTGTACGGATACGGGGGAGCGGGTGGTCAGTGGCGGGCGGCCGGCACCCGGGCGGCGGGCGCACCGGCGACCGGGGCGGAGGCCCGGACGGGCTCCTGGGCCGGCGTCGACGCGGCGGCCTTCGCGGTCCGGGCGCGCCGGTCCAGGCCCGCGGCCAGGAAGGCCAGCAGCAGCGCCGTACCGGACAGGAGCGCGCCGACCCAGTTCGGAGAGGTGTAGCCGAGGCCCGCGCCGATGACGGTGCCGCCGAGCCAGGCGGCGAGCGCGTTGCCCAGGTTGAAGGCGCCGATGTTGGCGGCGGAGGCGAGCGTGGGCGCGGCCGAGGCCTGGTCGAGGACCCGCTTCTGCAGCGGCGGCACGGTCGCGAAGCCGAGGGCGCCGATCAGCGTGAGGGTGATCGCGGCGAGCACCTTGTCGTGCGCGGTCGCGGTGAAGAGCAGCAGCACCAGGGCGAGCGCGCCGAGCGAGACGAACAGCAGCGGCATCAGGGCCCGGTCGGCGAACCTGCCGCCGAGCAGGTTGCCGAGGAACATGCCGACGCCGAACAGCACGAGCAGCCAGGTGACCGCGCCCTCGGTGAAGCCCGCGACCTCGGTCATCATGGGCGTGATGTAGGTGATGGCCGCGAACACACCGCCGTAACCGAGCACGGTCATCGCCATGGCCAGCCAGACCTGGGCGTTCTTGAACGCGGCGAACTCGCCGCGGATGCTCACGGACTCCGGCCGTCCGGTCTCGGGCACGAGGCGCGCGACGCCGAGCAGGCCGACGACGCCGAGCGCGGCGACGAGACCGAAGGTGATCCGCCAGCCCGCCGCCTGGCCGATGTAGGTGCCGAGGGGGACGCCGACGATGTTGGCGACGGTGAGTCCCATGAACATCAGCGAGATCGCCGAGGCCTTCTTCTGGGGCGCGACGAGCCCGGCGGCGACGACGGACCCGATTCCGAAGAACGCGCCGTGCGCGAGGGAGGCCACCACGCGGCCGATGAGCATGATCCCGAAGGCGGGTGCGAGGGCCGAGACCAGGTTCCCGACGACGAACAGGCCCATGAGGAACATGAGCATCTTCTTCCGGGACACCTTGGTGCCGAGCACGGTGAGCAGCGGCGCGCCGAACACCACGCCGAGGGCGTAGCCGGTCACCAGCCAGCCGGCGGTGGGGATGGAGACACCGAAGTCGCCGGCGACCTGGGGCAGCACGCCCATGATCACGAACTCGGTGGTGCCGATCCCGAAGGCCCCGATGGCCAGGGCCAGAAGTGCGAGCGGCATGGCTCAACCCTTCCATGATTGCTTGAGGAGGCTTCTTATGTGCCTCCACAATAATTGCATACGCGCTATAAGTGCAATCGCGGGTAGTGCGTGCGCTCGGGGTGGTGGGGCCGTGGGCCGTCCTGGAGGCATGCCTGGCCTGCTGGAAACCCCTGCAGGCGGTGGGGGCGGGAAAGGTCGGCCGCCCGTCACCGGCCCGGCCGGTCAGAAGAGCCGGTCGTCCGGAGGGAAGTTCCAGCCGCTGCGGTTGACGTCGGCGAGGGGCGGGGCCGGGTTGGGGAAGGGGTTGGCGGGATTGCCCGTGCCGCGGTGAAGGAAGAGGTCCTTCCTGCGGTCGGTGGCACTGTGCGGCTTGACGCCCAGGAGGTCGCCGCGGCCGGCCGGGTCGCCGTCGAGGTTGCCGGGTGCCAGGAGCCGGCTGAAGACGTTCCAGCCGGAGCCGACCCTCACGCCGGTGCGGAGCGCGCCGCCCGTCCTGCCGGCGAAGCGGTACAGCTCGCCGGCCGGTGTGCGGGCGAGGAGGTCCGGCCGGCCGTCGCCGGTGAGGTCTCCGGGGGCCAGGACCGTGTCGTACGCGCCGAAGGCGGACGACAGGACCACGGAGGGGCCGACGCCGCCGTCCGGCCGGGTGGAGGCGCGCATGAGCGTGCCGTCGGCGGTCCGCAGGACGAGGTCCGGGCTGCCGTCGCCGTCCATGTCGGGGCTCACCGCGAGCTGGTCGACGGACCCGAGGCCCCGGGCGACCTCGCGCGGCGCGCGGGTGAACAGGCCGCTGGACCGGTCGCCCTCGTGGAAGCGCAGGACACCACGGGTGTCGAGGGCGTACAGGTCGTCGTCGCCGTCCTGGTCGACGTCCCCGGCACGCGCGACGAGCCGGGCGTCCTTCCAGCCGAAGCCGATCTTGCACGCCTCCGCCGCGATCGTGCCGTCACCGCGGCCGTCGTGCCGCCACAGGTCCCCGTCCGCGTCCACGCGCAACAGATCGGCGTAGCGGTCGGCTTCGGTGGCGCAGTGCGTGAAGGTCGCCGCGCCGCGGTAGGGGAGGTGGTCGGAGATGCCCTCGCGGCTCGGGGCGGGTGCGTCCACCGCGGCCGCGACGTTGGTGAAGTGGGACTCGTCCACGAAGACGTAGTCGAGCTTGCCGTTCGCCGCGTGGGTGTGCTGCCCGGAGCGGCAGCGCTCCACCAGGGGCTTTCCGGCCGCGTCCTCACACGGGGCGTCGAAGTGCGCCGTGTCGGTCTCGTCCGTCTCGCGCCACCGCAGACCGCCGGCGCGGACGGAGCCCGCCTTCCCGAGGTGGAACGGCTCGCCGAGGTAGAACGGGTCGAGGTCCGCGGAACGGGGCCGCTCGCCGCCCTCGCGGTTGACCGGGTTGAAGTCGCCGCCCAGCACCACGGCGGTACCGGCGTGCAGCCACGGGTCGGCCGCCAGGTTCCGCGCCTGGGTGAGGGTCAGGTCCTGCGGGTACGGGGGCGGGTTGTTGGGCCACAGGTGGACCGAACAGGCGCGGGTCCTGACCGACTGCACCGTGGCCTCGACGCACGCCGCGTACCAGTCCTCCGGCGCCGTCGCCTGCGCGACGTTCCCGTACGGGCCGACGGAGGGGTCGAGCGTCACCCTGCTGGAGATGGGACCCTTGGCGAACACCGCGATGCCGTAGTCGCCCCTGACCGCGCCGGCGGTGCCATCGGTCGGGTCGTCCATCAGACAGTCGTCCCGGGTCTCGCTCGCCTTGTGCGTGGGCGCGAAGTGCCCGGGACTGTATCCCTCCGCCGTCAGACTCTCGTCGACCGCGTTGTACTGCTGACGGCACACCTCCTGGAGGAAGACCAGGTCGGCCTTCCACTCCTTGGCCTGCCTCACGACCTCCTCACGGCGAGGCTTCACCGTCCGGGGATCCGCGCAGCCGCTCACCTTGCTGTTCCCGCAGATGTTGTACGTCAGGAACCGGACCATCGGCGCCGTGGCCGGAGTGGGCACGTCCGCCGCGGCAGGCCGCGGCATTCCTCCGAGCGCCGCCGCCAGCAGTGCCGGCACGACGGCGCACGTCCCGCGTCTGCGCACGAGGAGGCTCCCCCTTCAGTTCGGCCCGCCCGCGGTGGTCCGAGGACGACCTGTCCGAGGACGACCTCCGGGCATCGACACGAACCAGCACAACCCGCCCTCGCCCGCCGCCACGGCCTCACCACCCCGCACCGCGCCGCGAACCACTCGATCGGCCCCCGGGGTTGCCCCCTACGGCGGCGTGAGGTCGTCGAGCTGCGCGGCCAGGCCCGGATGGCCGGCGATCAGATGGCGGCGGGTGGCGGCCAGCGGGCCGATCAGGGCGGCCGGGTCGTCGTGGGCGAGGGCGGTGTGGAGCTCGCTGAGGGGGCGGCGGGCGGCGGGCGGCAGGTCGGTGAGGGCGGTGATCTGGCCGGCGAGGCGGCGCAGGTCGGCGGCGTTGCGGCGGGCCCAGGTGACGGTGGTGCGCTCGGCGGCGCGGGCCTGCCGGGTCGCCGTCACACGCTGCTCGCCGGTGGACCCGGCGGCGCCCGGACGGCCGCGCAGATAGCGGCGCTCGGCGGCCTGCCGGCTGGCGACACCGAGGGGCTGGGCGAGGTCGGCCCAGCTGGCGCCCGCGTCGCGGGCCGTCTCGATCAGGCCGGTCTCCCAGCCGGCGAGCTGCTCGCGGACCTGCCGCAGCAGCATCAACGAGGCGAGGGCCTGTTCCGCGGCCGGCCCGGTGCCGGGGGCGTCGGGGGCCTCGGACCGGGCGGTGCGCAGGGTCTCGTCGATGGCGCGCAGGGCCGCCGAGGCGGCCAGGAACGACGCGGGGCTCCGGGCGTCGGTGCGGGACGGGGACGGCTGGTCGGCCGGGGTCACGGACACCTCCCTCTGCTTGTCATCCAGTCGACGACATCGTGTTTGTCATCCATTGGATGACATGCTACAACGGTTTCTGTGAGGCGCATTGGCAGCAACTGCCCGACCCCTCTGGAGGTGTTTTCCATGTTGATGCGCACCGACCCCTTCCGTGAACTGGACCGCGTGGCCCAGCAGCTGATGGGACCGGGTACCTGGTCGCGGCCGTCGGCGATGCCGATGGACGCCTACCGCGAGGGCGACGAGTACGTCGTGGCCTTCGACCTTCCCGGTGTGACCGCGGACGCGATCGACATCGACGTCGAGCGGAACATGCTGACGGTCAAGGCCGAGCGCCGGCCGGTGGCCAAGGCCGACGACGTGCACATGGAGCTGTCCGAGCGGCCGCTGGGCGTCTTCTCCCGCCAGATCGTGCTCGCCGACACGCTCGACACCGAGCACATCCAGGCCGACTACGACGCGGGCGTGCTCACCCTGCGCATCCCGATCGCCGAGCGCGCCAAGCCACGCAAGATCACCATCGGCGTCGGATCCGGCCGCAAGCAGATCTCCGGCTGACACCGGCCGGACGACGCGCGGGTGCGGAGGACGAGCATCCTTCTCCCCCTCCCCGCCCTCCGCACCCGCCTCTCCCATGGGCCGTCCGAACGAAGAAGGGGTGTGGCCGAGATGACTCTGCGACGCGAGACGTTCCTCGACCGTCTCCGGGAACGCGGCGCGTACGACACGGTGGAGGAAGCCGAGCGCGCGGCGCGCGTGGTGCTCGCCCTGCTCGGCGCGCACCTGGTCGGCGAGGTCCGCGCCCAGCTCGCGGCGCGCCTGCCCGACGACTTCGCCCTGATCCTGCTCAACCCGCTGCAGAGCGCCGAGCCGCTGTCGCCGGAGCGGTTCGTGCGGGCGACCGCGGCCTGGATCGAGGGCGCCACCGAGCAGACCGCGACGTGGGACGTCAGCGCCGTGCTGTCCACGGCCGCCGACGCGGCCGGCGACGACCTGCTGGAGCAGATCCTGCTCCAACTGCCCGCCGGATACGAGCTCCTCTTCGGCCGCACCCAGCCCGTCTGATCCCTCCCGGTGCCGCACACCGGCACCCTGGCTCCACGAAAGGCATGCATCGCAGTGATCACCGACGTGCGCGTACCTCTCGAGCGCCCGCAGTCGTACGGGTCGGCGTACGAGCAGATGCTGGAGAAGGTCCGCTACGAAGGCGCCTACCCCACCCGTGAGCGAGCCGACGAAGCCGTCCGCCTGGTCCTCGGCGGGCTCGGACGCCAGCTGACCGGCGACGAACGTGTCGACCTCGCCGCCCGGCTGCCCCTCGAGGCCGCACGCGTCCTCACCGCGCAGATCCCCGACATCGAGCCCCTGACCGGCTGGGCCTTCGTCAAGGACCTCGCCGCCCGCGGCGGCGGCTCTCCGGCCACCACCCGCTGGGACACCGGCTCCGTCTTCTCCGCCGTCAGCGCCTACGCCGGCCCCGACCTGATCACCCGCATCCTGGACCGGCTCCCCAGCGGCTACGCCCTCCTCTTCGGCCGAGCCGAACTCGCGCCGGCCGGCGCGAGGTGACCTGAGCGCCCTCCGCGCGAGCGCGCCGTCCTCGTGGCGCCGAGGCCGCCCCGGATCCGTTCCGGGGCGGCCCCTCGCCCGTTCGTACCGGCGTACGCCTCCGTCTCCGGGACCCGGCGGTCTCAGCGCCCGCCTGGTCAGGTCATCAGGCGGGAGACGACGGAACGGGCCGCCTGGCGGACGGCGGCGCGGGTGGCGGGTGTGTGGTCGAGGGTCTCGAAGCCGTGGCGGGCGCCCGGCGCTTCGACGAGCTCGACCGGGGCCCCCGCCGCCGTGGCCGCGGCGAGGAAGGCGTCGACCGTCGACCGCAGCGCCGGATGCTCACGGCCCGCCCGGGTCAGGACGACCGGCGGGCTCGCCGCACCGACCGTCCGCGCCGGGCGGAAACGGGCGTCCACCGACCGCCACTCCGGCAGCGGCGCCAGGGCCGGATAGGTCAGTGCCACGCACCGCAGCCACGGCGGCGGCGCGGCCAGCCAGTCGGCCGACAGCAGGCCGCCGGCGGAGAAGAACCACAGCGCGATCCGGTCGGCGTCGACCCGGGGGTCGGACCGCACGAGGTCCAGCGCCTCGCTGAGGTCCTCGGCCGAACGGGGAAAGTCCGCGGGACCGTGCAGCCGGTGCTCCACGGTCGCGCCGATCACGCCGAGCCCGGCCGCGAGACGCCCGTAACCGAGGAAGGTCGGTGTGTCGCGCGGGCCGGGCACCTGGTCCGGTGCGATCGGTCCGCCGTGCACGAACAGGACGGCCGGGCGCGGCCCTTCGGAGCCCGGCGCGTCCAGGCCCTCCGGCAGGTGCAGGTCGACCCGGCCCCGGCGCTCGCGCGGCCGCTCCGGCGGATCCAGCAGGAACGTGCCCTCGTGCGCGGCCGGAGCCGTGCACGGGGCGGTCAGCCGCCGGCCCTCGTCCGCCGCGGCGCGCAGCAGCACCTCGGCGAGCGGGCCGGGCGCGGACAGCATCGGCCAGTGACCCGTGGCCAGTTCGAAGAAGCCCACCTTGGGATCGGCCAGCACCCGGAACTGCGGCGGACCCGAGGTCACCAGCATCTCGACCATCGAGATCCCGGAGCCGTTCGCCGTGCACAGCACACCCGTCGTCGGCCGGTCGAAGGGGCTGCGGGTCAGCCGCAGCGGCTGGGTGAGGGTGCGCACCGGCTGCGGCCGGGCCAGCCGGCCGAGCAGCGCCAGGTCCTCGGCGGACAGCCCCGCCGTGCTGCCCCACCGCTCCCACTCCTCGCCCACCGGCGCCGGGAGATGAGCGTCCGCACCGGTCCGTTCGGCCCGTTCCGCCCGCTCGACGGCGGCCCGGTCGGGAACGAGGGCCTTCGCCGCGTCCCCGTCGACGGGCATTCCCGCGTCCATGTACACCACCCGCGCACACCGTTCCGGCCGCCGGTCGGCGGCGCCCAGCACCGGGTGGATGCCGTAGTCGTGCCCGACGAGCACCACCTCGGCGGCCTCGGCCCCGTCGACCACCCGCAGCACGTCCGCGATGTGCGTCTCCAGATCCACCGGCCCGGACCGGCCGGGTCCGTCGGGCCCATCAGGCCCGCCGGGCCGGTCGGGATCGTCGTGGCCGCCGGGACCGCCCGGCCCGTCGTCGCCCATGCCGGTCAGCGTCACGCCGTACGCCTCGGCGCCGGCCTCCCGCAGCCGCCCGACCACCTCCTGCCACACCCATCCGCCGGTGAAGGGCCCGGACACCAACACGAACGCCACCATGGAGCTCTCCTCGCTCGCACCGATCACGACCCGGGGACCATAGGAACTCCCGCTGGGGGAGGTTCAAGCGCCGCCGCTGTCCGACGTGCTCGGTACGCTCACGGGCATGGGGAAGGACCGGCGGGGAGGCATCATGGGGCTGGGCACGGTGGCGGTCACGGGCGCCGCGGGGACCATCGGCGGCGCCGTACGGGCAGGACTGCGGGCGGAGGCGGCGCGGCTGATCCTGGTCGACCGCGCGCCGCTGCGGCCCGAGGCCGGCAACGAGGAGGTCCGCACCGCGGACCTGAGGGACCCGGCCGCCGTGGAGGCGGCGCTCGCGGGCTCCGACCGCGTGCTCCACCTCGGCGGCGTGCCGGACGAGGCGCCGCTGCCCGAACTCCTCGACGCCAACGTCCTCGGCACCCACCACGTCCTGGAGGCCGCCCGCCGCACCGGGATCCGCCGCGTGGTGCTCGCCGGCAGCAACCGCATCACCGGCTTCTATCCGGCCGGACACGCCACCGGCCCGCGCGAACCCGTCCGGCCCGACGGTCTGTACGGAGTGAGCAAGGCCGCCGTCGAGGCCCTCGGCCAGTTGTACGCCGACAAGTTCGGGCTCTCCGTGCTCTGTCTGCGCATCGGCAGCTTCGAACCGGCACCCACCGAGCCCCGCCATCTGGCGACCTGGCTCAGCCCGCGCGACGCCCTCGGCTACGTCCGGGCCGCGCTGACCGCGCCGCCCGTCCCCGGATTCACCGCGGTGTACGCCGTCTCCGCCAACACCCGCCGCTTCTGGACCCTGCCCGGGCCCGCCGAACTGGACTACGCGCCGGTCGACGACGCCGAGGAGCACGCCGCGTCGATACCCGGCGCCGACCGGGCGCCCGATCCCGCCGCGCCCCAGGGCGGCGCCTACGCCCGGCCCGAGTTCACCCTCCCGTACCTCCGCAGGAGCTGACCCGGCGTGGCCTCGGACGACGAGCTCTGGAGCATCGGCGAACTCGCCGAACGGGCCGGCGCCACCGTCAAGACCGTCCGCTTCTACTCCGACCGTGGGCTCTTGCCCGAGGCCGGCCGCAGCGGTGGCGGACACCGGCGCTACGGCCCCGACGCTCTCGACCGGCTCCGGCTCATCCGCGCGCTGCGCACGCTCGACCTGCCGATGTCCGAGGTCGGCCGGGTCGTCGGCGCGGTCCCGCACCGCGAGGACGCTGAGCAGGATGCTTCGGGCAGCGCCCCGAACGGCGTAGGCGGCGCGCTGGACGACGCCCTGGAGGACGTGGTCGCCCGCCAGTTGAACGAGGTGACCGGCCGGCTCACCGCGCTGCGGTGGCGCGAGGCGTCCCTGCGGCTGCTGCGCGACTGCGGCCCCCGGGAGCGGGCGGAGCGGCTGCGGCTGCTCGGGGCGGTGACCGTGCCGCCCGACACGACGGCGCTCGCCCGCTTCTGGCGGCGCACCCTGCCCGTACGGCTGCCGGCCCGGCTCGCCGACGCCGTCGTGGCGGCCGCCGTGCCGCAGCCGCCCGCCGAGCCGGGCCCGGCCCAGGTGTTGGCCTTCGCCCGGCTGCACGCCCTGGTCGCCGGGACGCCCGCGCCCGTCGTCCACCTGGCGGACGTCGACCACCGGCCGAGCCTTCTCTACGCGGGCCTCGGCGAGGCGTACGACCTGGCGGCGCCGGAGGTACGGGCCGGGCGGACGCCCGCGGCCGGCGAGGCCCTCGACTCCTTCGTCGCGGCCTACGCGGGCGCGCTCGGCGCCCGTGACACCCGGGCCTTCCGGCGTCGCCTCGCCGGGCTGATGACGAGAAGCGCCGATCCGCTGATCGGCCGCTACTGGCGGCTCGCCGGTGAGGCCGCCGGCCCGTCGGCGGGCCCCACCGCGGGAGCCGTGCACGGCTGGCTCTGCGCCGCGCTCAAGACGGACTTCGCACCGGCGCCGGACCTGGCCGGGCACCCGTCGGTCCCGGCGTGGGGCGCGTGAGGAAACCCGTCGCACCTCCCTGTCACACTTCTCCGCTCCGCTCCGTCGGTGTGCTGACGACAAGGTCACCGCACCGAGGACGAGGAGACGACGATGGAAGAGCGTGCGATCACGACCGGCATCCCGAACGGCATCACGGCGGGCGGGGCGTCCGGCATCCCGACCGGCATCACGGCGGAGGTCCCGATGGCGCCCCGCATGGACGAGGACCCCGCGCGGCTCGTACCCGAGGTCGCGGAGGTGTCCGCGGCGCTGTTCAAGGTGACCGGCAACGGGTCGGTGCCGCGCAGCACGATCAGCCTGGTGCAGCTGCGCGCCGGCCAGATCGTCGGCAGCACCTATCTGACCGTCCTGCACACCGGCTTCCTGCGCAAGGCCGGCGCCTCGGAGGAGCAGATCACCTCCGTGGCGTCCTGGCAGGACTCGCCGTACTTCAGCGCCGCCGAACGGGCCGCGCTCGCGCTCGTCGAAGCGGTCCTCCAGCCGTCCGCGCAGGGCGAGCGGGTCCCCGACGCGCTGTACGCCGAGGTGGCCGGGCACTACGAGCCCAAGGCGCTCGCCACCCTGATGTTCGCGATCGGCCAGGTCAACTTCTTCGTGCCGGTCGCGCTCGTCGCCAAGCCGGTGCCGGGCCGGCCGTTCACCGCCCCGTGGAAGTGAGGCCGCCGATCCGGCGCAGCTGTTCGTCGGTCCGGTGCAGGATCTCCTGATTGCCGTGCGCCAGGCCCAGCTCGCGCGCCCGCGCGAGCGTGGCCTCGGCCTCGGCGGTGCGGCCCAGGTCCACCAGGGCCGCGCCCGCCGTGGCGGTCAGCATGCCGTGCCGTACGCCCACCAGGCCGTTGACGATGTCCCCGTCGAGCGCGAGCCCCTGCCGGGCACAGGCGAGCGCCGCCTCCGGGTCGCCCGCCTCCAGGAGCTGCCGGGAGCGCTGCTCCAGGGCCAGCAGCTCGGTCATCACGTCACCGGTGCCGTGGACGAGTGCGGCGGCCCGCGCGGTGTGCGCGAGGGACTCCTCGGTCACACCCGTCCTGTCCAGCGCCACCGCCAGGTTGACCAGGGCCGTCGCCTCGCTCGACGGCTCGCCCGCGCGGGCGGCCAGCACCGGCGCGAGCCGCAGGTGCACCAGCGCCTCCGGCAGCCGGCCGTCCTGCGTGAGCAGCCAGCCGAGCAACGCCCGCGCCCGTGACTCGGCGTCGGGGTCGTCCTCCTGGGCGGCCGAGTCCACGGCGTCCTCCAGGAGCGGCACCCAGCCGTCGTGGCTGTGCCACAGGATGTAGGGCCACTGCAGGATCGCCAGCCGCCAGGCCCGGTCGTGGTGACCCGCCGCCCGCGCGGCGGCGACCGCGGCCGCGAGGTTGTCCCGCTCCGCCGCGTACCAGAGCAGCGCCGCGTCCCGGCCCGCGAAGTGCGGGGCGGTACGCGGCACCCGGGCGCCCCGCGGCGCCGCACAGCACGGCTGGTCGTCCGGCTCGGCGGCCCGCGCGGCGGCCATCGCCGTCAGCGTGTAGTGGTCGAGCAGCCGCAGCAGGGCGTCCTCGTCGGCGTCCAGACCGCGGGCGTAGAGCCGCACCAGATCGTGCAGCGTGTGCCGGCCCGGCGCGAACTCGGTGAGCAGATGCGCCTCGCAGAGCCGGTCGAGCGCCTCGGCGGCGACCGCCGGCGGACGGTCCGTCAGCGCCGCGGCGGCGAGCCGGTCCAGGTCCTGGCCCGGCACCACGCCGAGCTGCCGGAAGAGGCGGCCGGCCTCCTCCGGCAGGTCCTGCACGGTGAGGCGCAGCGCGGCCGCCACGCCCTGGCCGTCGGCCTCACCGGAACCGCCGACCGTCAGCAGCGCCAGCCGGCGCTGCTCGTCGGCGAGTTCCGCGGCGAGGTCGGCGAGCCGCCAGTGCGGGCGGGCCGCGAGCTGAGCGGCCGTGACGCGGAGCGCGAGCGGCAGGCCGTCGCACAGCGCGGCGAGGCGCCGGGCGGCGGCCGGTTCCGCGTCGACCCGCTCCGCGCCGACCGCCGCCGCGAGCAGGGCGGCGGACGCGTCGAGTCCGAGCACCCCGAGCGGCACCGGCCGGGCGAGATCGGTCACGACCAGGCCGCCGAGCCGCAGCCGGGACGTCACCACGGTCGCGCTGCGCGTCCCGGCCGGCAGCAGCGGCCGGGCCCGGTCGGCGCTGCGGACGTTGTCCAGGACGACGAGCAGCGCGCGGTCCTCGGTGAGCGAGCGGTACAGCGCGGCGGCCGCGGTCGGCGACTCCGGTACGCGGTGCGGCGGCACGCCCAGCGCGGGCAGGAACTCGCGCAGCACCTCGATCGCGTCGAGGCCCTCGTCGTGACTGAACCCGCGCAGGTCGGCGTACAGCACGCCGTCCGGGAAGTCCCCGGCCCGCCGGTGCGCCCAGTGCAGCGCCAGCGCCGTCTTCCCGACCCCGGCCGGCCCGGTCACCAACGCCACTCGCGCCGCCTCCACGGCCACGTCCAGCCCCGCGAGTTCCCGCTCCCGGCCCAGAAACCCCCGCGGCGCCCGCGGCAACAAGTCCGGCGCGGGCAACACGGCCACCCCACCTGGCGGTACGTGGCCGTTCCCGCCGTCCTGCCCGGCGCCGTGCAGGCCACCGGCCGGCTGCCCGCCGGGCGAGGAGTCGTGGTGTACGGCACCACTCGGCCGACCGTGGGCGCCCCAAGCCTCGCTGGTGCGGCCGGCGGCCTGGCCTCCGACGTTCGTCGCCGGGAGGGCGTCGTTCGCGACACCGCTGCCGGGACGCGCCGCGTGGGCCACGCCGTCCGACGGCGAGAAGGGCGCCGCCCCGTGCGGCGCGCCGACGGTCGGCGGGGCGTCGGTCGGCGTGCCGCGCTCTCCGCCCGAGCGCGCGCCGGCGGAGGTGTGGCCCGCTGCCCCGCCTTCGGTGGGCGTCGCGCCGTGGGACGCGGCGGCTGTCGGAGCAGCACCGGCGGGCTGCGCTCCGTGGAACGTGGCGGCTGCCGGCAGGCCCTCCGTCGGCATGCCGCCGCCCTTGCCGGGCCGTACCACGACCGAGGTGTGACCTGCGGCGGGCGTTGATCCCTGGGCCGCGTCGGTCGCCGTCAGGGCGCCCGTCGGGACGCCGCGGCCCTCGCGGGCAGGCACGGCGTGGGCCGGGCGGGCCGGGGCTCCGCCTTCGGCGGTGGTCGTCCCGTGCGGCGCGGCGGCTGTCGGAGCATCGCCGGTCGGCGCACCTGCGCCGGGGCGCACCTCGTGCGGCCCGGAGCCAGCGGCCTGGCTTCCGGCCGGCGTTGTGGCGTCGGCAGGCCCGGCGCCGGCCGGAACGACTGCGTCCGGCGGGCCGGCGGCCGCACCGAGTCCGTGAGCGCCGGCCCACGGACCGCCGGCCGGGGCCGGCGGGAAGTCCGCGGCCCCGCTCGAGGGACCCCAGGCAGGAGTCGGGGTCTCCGCCGCGCCGGCCGTGGGCCCCCACGCGGCCAAGGCGCCGCCGGGTGCCCCACCCGGGACGCCTCCGTCGGGTCGTACCGGCGGGCCGGGCGGGGCGGCCGCACCGCCCCGCGCGGCTCCGCCGGGCAGGGCGCTCTCCGGACGGGCGGCGCCAGGTCCTGTGGTGAGGTGGGCGGCGGTCGGGGGCCAGGGCACCGTCTGGCCCGTGGGCGGGAGGCCGCGGAGGACGGCTTCGTAGGCGGCGCGGAGGGCCGGGCCCGGGTCGACGCCCAGGTCCTCGGCGAGCAGCGTGCGGGTGCGGTGGTAGCAGTCCAGGGCGTCGGACTGGTGGCCGGCGCGGTACAGGGACAGCATCAGGGCCGCCACCAGCGACTCGCGCAGCGGGTTCGCGGCGGCCTCCGCGCGCAGCAGGGCCGCCGCCTTGACGTGCTCGCCGAGCCGGCCGTACGCCGCCGCGAGCTGTTCGACGGTGACGAGCCGGGTCTCCTCCAGGGCCCGGGCCGCCACCAGCAGCGGTTCGCTCGCCGCCGTACCCGTGAGGGCGGGCCCGCGCCACAGGGCCAGCGCCTCACGGAGCATCAGGACGGAGTCCGCCGGGTGCTTCTGGTGGCCGGCGAGCTGG
Source organism: Streptomyces sp. NPDC053493 (assembly GCF_044544825.1). Taxonomy (NCBI): domain Bacteria; kingdom Bacillati; phylum Actinomycetota; class Actinomycetes; order Kitasatosporales; family Streptomycetaceae; genus Streptomyces; species Streptomyces sp. NPDC053493. The sequence continues at coordinate 31,729 of NZ_JBITXS010000002.1, read as the reverse complement.
ACCAGCTCCTCGAAGCGGTGGGTGTCGAGGAGCTGCTCGGGCATGCGCAGCTCGTACGCCTGGCCGTGGGTGGCCAGCTCCACGCCGTAGTCCTCCGCGCCGCCCTGGTCGAACAGCGCGCGCAGCCGGGAGACATGCCCCTGCACGACCGTGCGGGCCCGCGCCGGCGGATCGTCGTCCCAGACCGCGTCGATCAGCCGGTCGACGGGTACGGCGGCGTTGACGCGCAGCAGCAGCGCCGCGAGTACGCTGCGCCGCTTGGCAGGGCCGAGCGGCAGCTCACCTGCCTCGGCCGCGATGGACACCGTCCCGAGCAGGCGGAACTCCACCCGGCCCTCCCTGTCACTCTGTTCCGTGGACCTTCCAGTATCCCCGTCCCCTCCCGCCAGGCCTTTGTCGGAACCCTCCAGAAGCCGGAAGAGGGCCGGAACCCCGTGGGTCCGGGCCGGAACCGGACGCCTCAGGCGTACGGGTCGAACGGGATGCCCGACGGCTTGGAGCGGGCCAGCGCGCCCGCGAAGTCGGAGTCCCTGATCTTGAGCGTCGCCGAGCCGAAGTCCGCGCCCGTCAGCCGCTCGCGCAGACCCGCCGGGTAGCCGTTCCAGCCGACCAGGCGCGGGTAGAACCAGGAGCCGGTCGCGTTCTCGATGGCGTCGTCGGAGGTGTTCGCGAAGCGGTAGCAGTGGGTGGACAGACCGTCCTTGTGGTAGACGATCTTGGGGTGGGTGCCGTCGAAGCGCACCGCCGAGCGGGCGGCCACCTGGTAGCCGCTGTGCTGCGACACCGACACGTACTGGACCTGGTTCCCGCTGATCCAGACCACCACGTGCTCCCAGTCGTGGGTGTGGCCGATGGCGGCCGGGCCGATCGTGGCCTGGTCCTTCTCGTAGTAGCCGCCGTAGACGACGGCGCACCAGCCGTTGTTGCACTTGGAGCGGGAGTAGGCGTTGGCCGCGGCGAGCTGGGCGGGATCGTGGCAGTGGCCGTTGACGGCGCCGCCGAGCTTGAGACCGGGGTTGAGGGTGCCGTCCGCGCCGATGGCCGCGGTCATGTAGCAGCCGTCGGTGTCGAAGTCGTACGCGGGAGCGAAGGTCTGGTCCATGCCGTCCGCGTTCTGCGGCAGCGCCTGGAGCACGGCGGCGTGGGCGGTGGCCGCGACGCCGATGACGAGGAACAGCGCGCACAGGACGGCGGCGAGTGCCGAGACCCGCCGCCGTGCCGTGGATATCAGGTGCATGCCAACTCCTTGGGTGGTGGGGCAGGGAGCGGGCAGACACTCCCAGCGGGCCGCGCCGGCCGTCAACCACCGTGCGGGGAACGGTGGGTGACGGAATGGGCCCGTCGGGAGCACGGGGGGCGCACGGATCGTCAAGGCGGTGCGCCGCGCTTCGCCGATTCGTGTGGCACGGGCCCGCAGATCGAGGAACCCGGCGCGGGACACGGCAGGATCGAAGGGCCGGGATCGCTGTCGAACGGGAGTCGTGGGGGCTCCCGGATCCCGCACCGAGCGTCGTGCGCCGACATCGCCGCTCACGCCGCCCCCGGGACGAGGCTCCGCTCCGGGGGCGGTCGGCGTGCGCGCCCGGCCACGAGACGGCCGAATGCGCGTGGAGCCCACGCAGCGGTGGGCTCAGGGCTGTCCCTTGCGGACCGCGTCCGCACCTGTGCGACGCAGCACGCCCGCTTCCGGAAGGCGCGCCGGCTCAGCCGGGCCACGGGCGAGATCATTCCGCTGTCGGCTGCCGGCCGGTCCCTGACCGCAGCACGGAAATCAGGCGACCGGACCTGGCCCATCGACCAGGATGACCCTGCCTACCGGGCCTCGGCGTACAGGTCCTCCACCAGTCGGGCGACCGTCTTCGGCTCGCGGAGGGTCGGGTAGTGGTCGGAGTCGGTGAGGCGGACGAGGCGGCAGTGGGGGATGCGGGCGGCGGCCTCCTCGTTGCAGCGGATCACGTTCGGGCGGTCCAGCTCGCCGAGGGCGAGCACGGTGGGCGCGGTGATCTCGCCGAGCCGGTCGAAGACCGGCGGGTCGACCTGCTGGTGGCCGACGTTGGCGAACCAGGCCGGCAGCACGGCCCGGAAGTGGGCCGCCGCGACCGGGTCGGTCTCCGGGCTCCCTCCGGCGGCCCGGCCCCACAGGCCGAGCCCGAGCCGGACGATCCCCTCCGTGTCGCCGTCCTGGGCGAGTCGGGCGATCTCCGCGCCCACCTCGGCCTCGTCGAGGTCGTAGCCGGTGACGCCCGGCACCAGGAGCACGAGGCCCGCCACGCGCTCCGGTGCGTCGACCGCGAGGCTCAGGGCGGCGGCGCCGCCCATGCTGGAGCCCACGAGGAGCGCCCGGTCGAGTCCGAAGTGGTCGAGGACCGCGGCGAGGTCGGCGGTGGGGGAGTACGCCGTGAGCGGTGCGGGCGAGCGGCCGTAGCCCCGGGCGTCGTAACGGATCACCCGGCGGTCCGGCGCGAGCGCGGGCAGGACCGGGTCCCAGATCGTGGAGTCACCGACGCCGGGATGGACCAGGACGAGAGGCAGTCCCTCGCCGCCCGAGTCGTCCGCCCAGAGTTCGCCGCCGTCGACCGGCACCATGGTTTCCATGGGCCCAGTCTGGTCGGGTGCGGCCACCGTCCACCAGAGGGAAAGCCGTCGTGTCGCGTCAAGCGCCGGGACACGCCAAGCTTCCTGACATAGTGTCAGCAGTGGCGGAATTCATGCCTGGACACCCCTACCGGCCGGTTCTACTCTCAAGTCACTTTGCGCGTACCCCCCACCCCACGCGCATCCGCACCTCCTCGCTCCCCACACTCCGACACCGAGGAGATCCCCATGTCCAAGCTGCTCGTCTCCGCGACCGGCCTCGCCGCGGCCGCCGCGCTCACCTTCGCCGGCGCCGGCACCCAGGCCGCCTCGACCACGCTGCTCCCGGCCGGTCACTCCTTCGCCGCCAAACTCACCGGCAAGGCCACCTTCGTCGCCGGCTCCACCACGATGACCTGTACGGTCTCCGCCTCCGTAGCGACGACCGGAGCCAACAACAAGATCCCCGCCGCCCCGGCCAACCACAACGACGCGGGACCGGTCGCCGTCACCGTCAACCCGCCCACCTTCAGCGGCTGCAGCACCAGCATCGCCGGCGTGAGCGTCACCGTCACGGCCAACGCCACCAACGGCGCCTGGTCGCTCTCCGCCCAGAACGGCGCCCCCGCCACCGGCGGCTTCACCATCCCCAAGGGCGGCGTCGTCATGAAGACCAGCGGCTTCGCCTCCTGCACCATCACCGCCTCGCCGAGCGGCCCCACCGCCGTCAACGGCAGCTGGACCAACGGCGCCCCGTCCACCCTCGCCATCTCCGGCGCTCCGGTCGCGGCCACCGTCACCGGCGGCTTCCTGTGCCCGACCGGCAACCAGTCCGGCACCTTCAGCGCCACCTACCAGATCACCGACACCACCGACCCGGCCCAGCAGATCACCGTCACCGGCTAGCACCGGCCGTCACCGGCCCGTACCGGCGACACCCGGCGACACCCGGCGCCGGTTCCCTCCGATCCGTCGCGCTGCCCGCCGATCTTCGGCATCCTGGTGGCTTGAATCACGCCCTCGTCGGGCGTGCCGGGGCGGGCAGCGCAGGAGGGAAGCGAAACGGATGAGCGCGCGCGAAGCGGCCGCCGACGGACCGGCCGAGGAGGGACGGGCCGACGACGAGCGGGCCGAAGACGGACCGGCCGCCGACAAGCCCGCCGAGGACCAGTGCACCGGGGCGCCCCCGGCTGACGGCAAGGGACGCGGGCGCCGGCGGCGGCCCAAGGCGCGCACCGTTCTGCTGTCCGCCCTCTGCCTGCTCGTCGCCGCGGTGCTGCTCACCGCGGGCGCCGGCTACTGGGCGTACGAGCACTACACCGGCCGCGTCCAGCGGATCCCTGGGACCTTCCCCACCAATGCGCCGGTGCCCGCCGCCTCCAAGGGTGGCCAGAACTTCCTCCTCATGGGGCTCGACTCCCGCTCCGAGGTCCCCATCACCGGCAGCGACGCCAAGGGCGAGCTGTGGGAGTACGGCGACCAGCGCAGCGACGCGATGATGCTGGTGCACATCCCCGACGACCACTCCGCCGCCTACGTGGTCTCGCTGCCGCGCGACTCCTGGGTCGACATCCCGGGGCACGGCCGGGCCAAGCTCAACGCCGCCTTCTCCTGGGGCGGGCCGCCGCTGCTCATCGACACGGTCCAGCGGCTGACCGACGTGCGCGTGGACCACTTCGCCGTCATCGACTGGAGCGGCTTCCGCAAGCTCACCGACGCGGTCGGCGGCGTCGACATCCTCATGGCCGACGGCGAGCGGCGGCACATGAACGGCGAACAGGCCCTGTCCTACGTCCAGGAGCGCAAGAACCTGCCCAACGGCGACTTCGACCGCACCCACCGGCAGCAGAACTACCTGCGCACGCTCCTGGAGAAGGTCATGTCCTCCACGTCCCTCAAGGACCCGTTCCAGCTGAAGAAGACGCTCGACCTGTTCACCGAGACCGTCAGCGTCGACGAGCGCTTCGGCGACGACGAGATGCGCCGACTGGTCTGGAACATGCGCGAGGTCAGGGCAGGGGACATGACCTTCATGAACGCGCCGGTGAAGGGCACCGGGGCGGAGCGGGGTCAGTCGGTGGTCTACCTCGACCGGGCCCGGTGCGCGGAGCTGTGGCAGGCGTTCAAGGACGACGGGCTCGCCGGCTATCTCGACACCCATCCGGTGGACCGGCTGCGGCCCGCCACCAACTGAGCTTTGTGCCAGGGGGCTTGACGCGGGCATTGGTCCAGTCCAATCTGTGACCGCTTCCCCTCCTCAACCCCCACTGGAGGCATGGTGCCTATCCGCAACCGCCTGGTGGCGTCGCTCGGCGCGGCGCTGCTCGGCGCGGGTGTCCTGGCCGCCGTTCCCACTCCGGCCCAGGCAGCCAACCTGCTCACCGACCCCGGCTTCGAGTCCGGAGCCCTGTCCGGCTGGAGCTGCTCCGGCGGCCTCGGCTCGGTCGTGTCCAGCCCCGTGCACAGCGGCGCCAAGGCCCTCGCCGGCGCGGCGAGCGCGTCCGACAACGCCCGGTGCTCCCAGACCGTGCCCGTCCAGCCCCGGACCACCTACACCCTCTCCGGCTGGGTCCGCGGCTCCTACGTCTACCTCGGCGTCGACGGCGGCGCCTCGACCTGGACCGCGTCCGCGCCCTCGTACCAGCAGCTGTCGCTCACCTTCACCACCGGCGACACGCAGACCAGCGCGACCGTCTACACCCACGGCTGGTACGGCCAGGGCACCTACTACGCCGACGACATCAGCCTCGACGGCCCCGGCGGCGGAGGCGGCGGCGACACCCAGGCGCCCACCGCGCCGACCAACCTGCGCTCCACCGCCAAGACCTCGACCAGCGTGACGCTGTCCTGGGGCGCCGCCACCGACAACACCGGCGTCACCGGCTACGACGTCTACCAGGGCGCCACCAGGGTCGCCACGGCGACCGGCACCGGCACCACCGTGACCGGACTCTCCGCGAGCACCGCCTACACCTTCACCGTCAAGGCCCGCGACGCGGCCGGCAACGTCTCCCCGGCCTCCAACGCCGTCAGCGTCACCACCGACGCCGGCGGAGGCGGCGGCACCGGCTTCAAGCAGGCCGCGCCCTACCTCTACCTCGGCTGGGGCGAGCCGCCGTCCGCCACCTCGGTCATGAACGCCACCGGCATCAAGACCTTCACCATGGCCTTCATCCTGTCCTCCGGCGGCTGCAACCCGGCCTGGGACGGCCAGCGTCCGCTCACCGGCGGCGTCGACCAGTCCACGATCAACGCCGTCAAGGCGGCCGGCGGCGACGTCGTCCCGTCCATCGGCGGCTGGCAGGGCAACAAGCTCGGCCCCAACTGCGCCACACCCGAGGCCCTGGCCGGCGCCTACCAGAAGGTCATCGACGCCCACGGCCTGAAGTCGATCGACGTCGACATCGAGAACACCGACGAGTTCGAGAACGCCGTCGTCCAGGACCGGATCCTGAACGCCCTGAAGATCGTCAAGGCCAACAACCCCGGCCTGCGCACCATCCTCACCTTCGGCACCTCGACCACCGGACCCACCTCCTGGGGCAACCGGCTCATCGAGCAGTCGAAGGCGCTGGGCGCGAACATCGACGTCTTCACCCTCATGCCCTTCGACTTCGGCGGCGGCGCCGACATGTACGGCAACACCGTCAACGCCGCCAACGGCCTGAAGAACAAGCTGAAGGCGGTCTACGGCTGGGACGACGCCACCGCGTACGCCCACGTCGGCATCTCCGGCATGAACGGCCTCTCCGACCAGCAGGAGACCACCAGCCCGGCGACCTGGACGCAGATCCGCGACTGGGCCAACAGCAACCACATCGCCCGGCTCGCCTTCTGGTCCGTCAACCGCGACCGGCCGTGCCCCGGCGGCGGCGTCGCCGAGAACTGCTCCGGCATCAGCCAGACCGAATGGCAGTTCACGAAGATCACCGCCGGATTCACCGGCTGATCCACGCCGCCGTGACGGGTCCTCAGCCCGTCTCCGGGAAGTGACAGGCCACCTCCCTCGGCTCCTCCGTCGCGGTCCGCCGCAGCGGAGGAGCCTCCGTGCGGCACACCTCCCGCGCCTTCGGACAGCGCGGATGGAAGGTGCAGCCCGGCGGCGGCGCGGCCGGGCTCGGCGGATCGCCGAGCAGCGTGATCCGCTCCCGAGCCCGCTCGGCCGCCGGGTCCGGCAGCGGGACGGCCGAGAGCAGCGCCCGCGTGTACGGGTGCGCCGGCTCCTCGTACACCCGCCGCTTCGGTCCGATCTCCACGATCCGGCCCAGGTACATCACCGCGACCCGGTCGCAGACCCGCTTGACCACCGACAGGTCGTGGGCGATGAAGAGGTACGCGAGCCCCAGCTCGGACCGCAGCCGCTCCATCAGGTTGACGATCTGCGCCTGCACCGACACGTCGAGCGCCGAGACCGGCTCGTCGGCCACGACCAGACGCGGCCCGGTCGCCAGGGCGCGGGCGATGCCGATCCGCTGCGCCTGGCCGCCGGAGAACTCGTGCGGATAGCGGTCCAGGTGCTCCGGTATCAGTCCCACCAGCTCCATCAGCTCGGCCGCCCGCGCCCGCGCCTCGGCGGCCGAGCTGCCCTGGATCAGCAGCGGATCGGCGATGATCCGGGCCACCGTGCGGCGCGGGTTGAGCGAGGAGTGCGGGTCCTGGAAGACCATCTGGATCTCGCGCCGCAGCGGTGTGAACGCGCGCTGCGGCAGCCGGCCGATCTCCCGTCCGTCGTACGTCACGGTGCCGGCGGTCGGTTCGAGCAGCCGGACGATCATCCGGCCGGTCGTCGACTTCCCGCAGCCGGACTCGCCGACCAGGCCCAGCGTCTCGCCGCGCGCGAGGTCGAAGGAGACGCCGTCGACGGCCCGCACCGGGGCCGCGCGGAAGCCGCGGCCCGGGAAGGTCTTCGTCAGGTCGCGCACGGACAGCAGGGGAGGAGGTGTGCTCATGAGACGACGCCTTCGTACGCGGGGAAGTGACAGGCCACCGGCCGGCCGGCGGGACCGGTGAGCGCCGGGCGCTCGGCCTCGCACCGGGCCCGCTCGGCCGCCGTGCCGGCGGCGGCGCGCGGGCAGCGCGGGGCGAAGGCGCAGCCGGACACGGGTTCGAGCAGGGACGGCGGCGAGCCGGGGATCGCCCGCATCGGGCCGTCGTCCGGGTCGTCCAGCCGGGGCAGCGAGTCGAGCAGACCCCGGGTGTACGGATGCGAGGGAGCGCGGAACAGCCCGTCCACCGGGGCCCGTTCGACGGCCCGCCCGCCGTACATCACCAGCACCTCGTGGGCCACCCGCGCCACCACGCCCAGATCGTGGGTGATCATGACGACCGCGAGGCCGCGGTCCTGCTGCACCCGGGCGATCAGCTCCAGGATCTGCGCCTGCACGGTGACGTCGAGCGCGGTGGTCGGCTCGTCCGCGATCAGCAGCTCCGGCTCGCACACCAGCGCCGTCGCGATCATCACGCGCTGCCGCATGCCGCCCGAGAACTGGTGCGGGTACGCGCCGGCCCGGCGCCGCGGCTCGGGAATGCCGACCTCGGCGAGCGCGTCCACGGCCAGGCGCCGGGCGACCGCACGGCGGGAGCCGAAGTGCGCCCGGTGGTGCTCGGCGATCTGCTCGCCGACGGTGTAGTACGGATGGAGGCTGGACAGCGGGTCCTGGAAGATCATCGCCATCCGCCGGCCGCGCAGCCGGTTCAGCTCGCGCTCCGGCAGCCCCACCAGCTCGCGCCCGTCGAGGCGGACGGAGCCGGTGACCTCGGCGCCGGTGTGCAGGCCCATCACCGCCAGCGAGGTGACGGACTTGCCGGAGCCGGACTCGCCGACGATGCCGAGGGTCCGGCCGCGCGGCACGTCGAAGGAGAGCCCGTCCACGGCCCGTACGGCACCGCGCCGGGTCGGGAACACAACCGTCAGATCACGCACCGACAGCAGCGGTTCGGGCCCGCTCGTCGTGGTGTCGGGCATCAGTACCTCACTCGCGGGTCGACGACGGCGTACAGCAGGTCGACGCAGAGGTTCGCGACGACGATGAAGGCGGCGGCGAGCAGGGTCACGCCGAGGATCACCGGCTGGTCGCCGGTGGAGAGCGCCCCGTAGAAGAGCCGTCCGACGCCGGGCAGACCGAAGAGGGACTCGGTGATGACGGCGCCCGCGAGGAGCCCGCCGAGGTCCATGCCGAAGAGGGTGAGGACCGGCGTCATCCCGGCCCGCAGCCCGTGCTTGACGACGACGGTGCGGCGCGGCAGGCCCTTGGCGCGGGCGGTGCGGATGTACGGCTCCGCCATCGACTCGATCATCGAGGCGCGGCTCTGCCGGGCGTACATCGCCGCGTACAGGACGGCGAGCGCCAGCCAGGGCAGCAGCAGGTTGCGCGCCCATCCGAGCGGGTCGGTGCCGATGGGCACGTACTGCGGGTAGGGCAGCAGACCCGCCACCCGGATCAGCCCGTAGATCAGCATCACCGAGGTGAAGTAGACGGGCAGCGAGGCGGCGGCCACCGCGCCGACCATCAGGATCCGGTCGGTGAGGGTGTCCTTGCGCAGCGCGGCGGTGACGCCGGCGCCCAGGCCGAGCGCCAGCCAGATCACGGCCGCGCCCACGGCCAGCGAGGCGGAGACCGGCAGCCGGTCGACGAGCAGGTCCCAGACGGGCTGGCTGTTCTCGTAGGAATAGCCCAGGCACGGGAAGTCGCAGCGCAGCGCGTAGGAACCGCTGCCCACGGTGCGGCCGGTGAAGACGCCGGTCACGAAGTCGCCGAACTGCCGCCACAGCGGCTGGTCCAGGCCCATGTGGGCGCGGATCGCGGCGAGCCGCTCGGCGCTGCAGGACTTGCCGCAGGCCGCGGCGGCCGGGTCGGACGGCAGCACGTAGAAGATGACGAAGGTGATGGCGGCGACGGCGAGGAGGACGCCGAGCACGCCGAGCAGCCGGCGGCCGAGGTAGAGGATCACGGCCGGCCTCCGCGCGGGTCGAAGACGTCCCGCAGCGCGTCCCCGAGCAGGGTGAAGGCGAGGACGGTGAGGAAGAGGCAGAGGCTCGGCACCACGAAGTACATCGGGTCCGTGTCGTAGAAGGCGACGCTCTCGGCGATCATCTGGCCCCAGGACGGCGTCGGCGGGCGCACGCCGACGCCGAGATAGCTGAGGGCCGCCTCGGTGGCGATCATGCCCGGGACGATCAGCGTGGTGTACGCGATGACGGGACCGGCGACGCCGGGCAGGATCTCGCGGGTGAGGATGCGCCGGTCCGACGCGCCGGCGACCCGCGCGGCGGCCACGTACTCGCGGTGCTTGAGCGAGAGCGTCTGGCCGCGCACGATCCGCGCGATGCCGGGCCAGCCGAACAGGCCGATGACCAGGGTCATCAGCAGGACGCGGTTGACGTCGCGGGCCACCGACATCGCCGCGATCATGAAGATGAGGGACGGGAAGGACATGGTGAGGTCCATGAGCCGGGACAGGACGGTGTCGGTGCGGCCGCCGAAGTAGCCGGCGGCGACGCCCGCCGCGACGCCGGCCACGACGACGATCGCGGTCGCGGCGAAGGCGATCAGCAGCGAGACCTGGGCGCCGTGCACGACCCGGGCGAACAGGTCGCGGCCGGTGACGGGTTCGACGCCGAGCCAGTGCTCGGCGGACATCCCGCCGAGCGGCCCGAGCGGCAGGCCGCCCAGGTACGGGTCGACGGCGCTCTTGTCGAACTCGTCGGGACGCCAGCCGCCCAGCGCGCCGACGAGCGGGGCGGCGAGCGCCATGACGGCGAAGAGGGCGACGACGGCGAGCGAGGCGAGGGCGGCGGGACGGCGGCGCAGCTCGGCGCGCGCGAGGCGCCAGGGGCCGCTGCCGGCCGGAGCGGCCGCCGGCGCCCGGCCGGGGACGGTGGTCGTGGTCGTGGTCGTCACGGGGCTGCTCAACGGCCGCTCTGGGACGGGTCCTTGAGGCCGACCGTGGCGTAGTCGAGCTGGCCGCCGTACGAGATGTGCCCGAAGGCGCCGGCGATGTTCGGTCCGACGAGCAGCGGCCGGCGCTCGACGACGACGGGTGCGGTGGGCGCCTTGGCGAGGATCTGGCCGTCGAGCTCCTGCCAGGCCTTGTTCGCCTGCCCGGCGTCGGTCATCGCGGCGATCTCGTCCATCCGCTGCATGGTGGCCGGGTCGCGGAAGAGCGAGTGGTTGCCGGAGTTGCCCTTCTCCTTGATGAAGCGGCCGTCGAAGACGAAGGGCAGGAAGGTGGAGCCGGAGGGATAGTCGGGACACCAGCCGGTGTAGACGAGGTCGGTGCGGTTCTTCGTGTCGCCGATGGTGTCGTAGAAGGCCGACGGGTCGACGGTCTCGATGACCACCTCGATCCCGGCGCGGCCGAGCGACTGCTGGATCGCCTCGGCGACCTGCTTGTCGCCGTTGGAGACGGTGATGCGGGTGGAGAAGCCGTCGGGCTTGCCCGCCTCCTTGAGCATCTGCCTGGCCTTGGTGACGTCCCCGGTGAGCGGGATCCGCAAGGTGTCGGGCTGCTTGCCGCCGGTGAAGAGGGAGCCGGGCATGAGCGCGGTGGCCGGGTCGTTGAGCGCCGGGCCGCCGGAGGCGGTCAGCACGGCCTCGCGGTCGAGCGCGTACTGCACGGCCCGCCGGACCCGCACGTCGTCGAAGGGCGCGCGGCCGGTGTGCATCTGCACCATCTCGGTGCAGTTGCTGGACTCGGCGAGCAGCCGGGCGCGGACGGCGGGCCGGGTGAGGACCTTCGGGGTGCTCTCGGGGCGGAGCTTGTCCCAGGGCACCGCGGAGGCGTCGGCGCCGTCGGCCGCGACGAGCCGGTCGTCGATCTGGTTGGCCTTCAGGCCCATGGTGACGACGATCCGGTCCGGGTACGCCTTGCGGACGCCGTCGGTGGCGGGATCCCAGTGCGGGTTGCGGACCAGGACGAGCCGCTTGTCGCGGTCGTACGACTCGATCTTGTACGGCCCCGAGGAGAACGGCCGGTTGTCGTACTGAGGGCCCTTGTCCCGGGCCCGCGGGACCGGCGCGAAGGTGGGCAGCACGGTCGCGTAGGGGAACTCGGCGAAGGGCTTGCGCAGACGGAAGACGATCGTGCGGTCGTCGGGCGTCCGGACGGAGTCGAGGTGGCGGCCGCCGGCCGGGCCCTGGTAGCCCTCGGCGCCTTCGAGGTAGCGGGCGGCGTAGTCGGGGCCGCCGGGCAGGTCGGGCGAGAAGGACCGCTCCACGTTGTACTTGACGTCCCGCGCGGTGACCGGTGAGCCGTCCTCGAACTTCAGGCCCTTCTTCAGGCGGAAGGTCCAGGTCCTTGCGCCGTCGGAGGAGGTGCCGAGGTCCTCGGCGAGGTCGGGCGTCAACTCGCCGCCCTTGGGGCCGGGCTCCGCCTTGTAGGTGAGCAGGGTGCGGTAGAGGAGCCGGGTGCCGAAGTCCATGTCGCCCATCACCCAGTTGCGGGCCGGGTCGAGGTGGGTGAAGTCCTGGTTGGACAGCACGGTGAGGGTGCCGCCCTTCACCGGCGTACCGCCCACGGTCTTTCCGTTGGTCGCGGTCGCCGGGTTGACGCCGCCGTGCCCGCCGCCCGCGGCGGGGCCGCCGGTGCCGGAGCAGCCGGCCGCGCCGAGGGCGAGGGCCGCCGACAGGGCGGCGGCGAGGGCGGTTCGGGTGTGCTTGTCCATCAAGGGTCACTCCGAGTCGGGGAGTTCGGGTGGCCGGGCGCCGGTCGCGGGGTGCGTCGCGGCAGGCACGGCCCAGAAATGTGACCCGTAACATAGTAATGTGAAATTGTACTGCGCAAGCCCTCGGACACGACAGAGAAGGTTCGCCGCATGACCGTCATCTCCCGCAACCCCGCCGACCCGGCCGACGTCCTCCACCAGGCCCCCGCGCCCGGCGCCTTCGCCGTCGCCGACGCGGTCGAACGGGCCCGCGCCGCGCAGCCCGGCTGGGCGGACGGCGGAGCCGCCGCCCGGTCCGCCGCGCTCGGAGCGGTGGCCACCGCCGTCGAGGCCGCGGCCGGCGAACTCGCCGCGCTGGCCGTACGCGAGGTCGGCAAGCCGCTCGCCGAGGCCCGCGCCGAGGTCGCCCGCACCGTCGCCATCTGGCGCTATTACGCCCAGGCGCCCTACGAGCCCACCGGCGCCGTGCACGACACCGCCACCGGCCCCGGCCTGCTCCTCACCCGCCGCCGCCCGCACGGCGTGGCCGGACTCATCACCCCCTGGAACTTCCCCTTCGCCATCCCCGCCTGGAAGGCCGCGCCCGCCCTCGCCACCGGCAACTGCGTCGTCCTCAAGCCCGCGCCCGAGGCCACCGCCTGCGCGCTGCGGCTCGCCGAACTCGTCCGACAGGCCCTGCCCGAGGGCGTGTTCACCGTGGTGCCCGGCGGCGCGACCGAGGGCGGCGCGCTGGTGTCCGCCGCCGACGCCGTCTCCTTCACCGGCTCGTCGGGTGTCGGCGCCGCCGTCGTCCGCTCCGCCACCGCGCGCGGCATCCCGGTCCAGGCCGAGATGGGCGGTCTCAACGCGGCGATCGTGCTGCCCGACGCCGACATCGCCCTGGCCGCCGCCCACATCGCCGGCTCCGTCGCCGGATACGCCGGCCAGAAGTGCACCGCCGCCAGCCGTGTCGTCGCGGTCGGCGCCGCCCTCGACCCGCTGCGCGAGGCCCTCGCCGAGGCGCTGCGCGCCGTGCCCGTCGGTGATCCCGCCGAGCCCGGGACCGTGTGCGGCCCGCTGATCACCGAGGCCGCCCGGGACGACGTCGCCTCCGCCTGGCACGGCCTGTCGGTCCTCGCCGGCGGCACCGTGCCCGACCGGCCCGGCTGGTACGCGGCGCCGACCCTGGTGGAGAAGGCCGCGCCCGGCCACCGGCTGCTGCGCGAGGAGGTGTTCGGCCCGGTCGCCGCCCTGCTGCCGGCGCGCGACCTCGACCACGCCGTACGGATCACCAACGCCGCCCGGCACGGCCTCGTCACCTCCGTGCACACCGCCGGCCTCGACGCCGTCCTGCACGGCCTCGACCGGCTCGACACCGGCATGATCCGGATCAACGCGCCGACCACCGGCGTCGACTTCCACCTGCCGTTCGGCGGAGCCAAGGCCTCCAGCTACGGCCCGCGCGAACAGGGTCGCGCCGCCCTGGACTTCTACACCTCCTCCCGCACCTACACCCTGGCGCCCGCCCGGGCTTCGTGACGCCCGGGTGCGCGGCCCGCGCGCAGGAGGTCGAATGAGGGAAGCGGTACGGCAGCGGGACACGGACGCGGCGGAAGGGCAGGACATGAGCGAGGTCATCGCGGTCACCGGAGCCACCGGGCGGATCGGCCGCCGGGTGGTGCGGCGGCTCGCCGAGGCGGGCGCGGCGGTACGCGCGCTCGGACGCGACCGGGAGAAACTGGCCGCGCTGCCCGCCGAGGACGTCCGGACCGCGTCCTACGACGACGCCGGTGCGATGCGGGCCGCGCTCGACGGGGCCGGCGCGCTCTTCCTGGTCTCCGCGCACGAGGCGCCCGGCCGGGTCAGGACCCACGCCACGGCCGTGGACGCCGCGGTGGCCGCCGGAGTGCGCCGGATCGTCTACCTCTCGTACCTGAACGCCGCTCCGCACGCCACCTTCACCTACGCCCGCGACCACTGGCACACCGAACAGCACATCCGCTCCACCGGTCTCGCCTTCACCTTTCTGCGCGACAGCACCTACCAGGCCGACCTCGCCGCGATGACGTCCCCGGACGGCGTGCTGCGCGGGCCGGCCGGGGACGGCCGGGTCGGCGCCGTCGCCCACGACGACATCGCCGACTCGGCCGCGGCGGTGCTGCTGGGCGAGGGCCACGACGGCGTCACCTACGACATGACCGGTCCCGAGGCGCTGAGCTTCGACGAGATCGCGGCCGCGCTGAGCCGGGCCGCCGGGCGCACCGTCACGTACGTGCCGGAGACCCGCGACGAGGCGTACGCCTCGCGGGCCGGCTATCACGCCCCGGACTGGGAGGTGGAGGGCTGGATCACTTCGTACGAGGCGGTGGCGAACGGCGAGATGGACGACGTGTCCGACGACGTCCTCACCCTCACCGGACACCCGCCGCAGTCCTTCGCCGACTTCCTCGCGACGCATCCGCGCAGCTATCGGCACCTGCTGCCGCAGTGAATCGCTCAAACGTTCGGTTTATCGTCTAGGCTGGTCACCATGACTGCGGCACGACCCGACATCCCCGGCCTCCAGGGCTCCCTCTTCGACCAGGGCGCCGACATCGGCTGCGGACCCCTCGACGGGATCCGGCGGACACGGCTCGGCGACGGCGCCTGGGTCGACCATCTGCCCGGCTGGCTCCACGGCGCCGACGCGCTCTTCGAGGAGCTGGCCGCCACGGTGCCCTGGCAGGCCGAGGAGCGGAAGATGTACGACAACGTGGTCGCCGTCCCGCGCCTGCTCGCCTACTACCGCGAGGGCGCCCCGCTGCCGCATCCCGCGCTCACCGAGGCCCGCGACGCCCTCGGCGCGCACTACGCCGCCGAGCTCGGCGAGCCCTTCGCCACCGCCGGGCTCTGCCTCTACCGCGACGGCCGCGACAGCGTCGCCTGGCACGGCGACCGCACCGGCCGCTCCGCCACCCACGACACGATGGTCGCGATCCTCGCCCTCGGCGACCCGCGCGACCTGGCCTTCCGCCCGCGCGGCGGCGGCCCCGTCGCGCTCCGCCTCCCGTCCGGCCACGGCGACCTGCTCGTCATGGGCGGCTCCTGCCAGCGCACCTGGGAGCACGCGGTGCCCAAGACCACCCGCGCCGTCGGCCCGCGCATCAGCGTCCAGTTCCGCCCGCGCGGCGTGGGCTGACCTCCCGGCCGCGACCGTACCGGCCGGCGGGCGGGCCGCGGTCAGCCGCGGCGCAGGGTCTCGGACGGCGCCTCGCCGTACGCGCGCCGGTACGCGGCGGCGAACCGGCCCTGGTGGGCGAAGCCCCAGCGCACCGCCACCTCGGTCACCGTGGTGGTCCGCGGGTCGGCGGCCCGCAGGTCCGCGCGGGCGCGGGCCAGCCGGACCTGGCGCAGGTGCCGCAGCGGAGTGGTGTCGGCGTGCCGGGCGAAGGCGTACTGCACGGCCCGCGGCGTCACCGGGACCGAGGCGGCGATGTCGGCGAGGCCGATGTCCCGGTGGGCGTTGCCCTCGATGAAGGCCATCGCCCGCCGCAGCGTCCGGGCGTCACCGTCCCGGCCGTCCACCGGGTCGGGCCGGTCGTCCAGCGTGGTGTTCGGCAGGCTGCTCAAGGTGACCGCGGCGAGGTGCCGCAACGCGGTCGACACCACCAGCGGACTCTCCCGCCCGACCGGGTCGGCGAGCACCTGGTCGCGCAGATAGGCGACGGTCCGGTTCAGCCGCCGGGCGGCCGCGGGACTCACCGGGCGCTGCCCGGTGAACGCGACCCTGCCGCGGAATCCCGCGCCGGTCCCGGCGACCTCAGCGAGCAGCGCCGGGTCGAACAGGGTGAGGGTGTAGCGGGCCGAGCGCACCTCGCCCGAGTACGGCAGGTCCGGCTGGGAGAGCAGGAAGGTCTCGCGCGGTCCGAAGCGCTCCGCCCGGCCGCCCGTGGTGTCCAGGAATCCGCCGTGGTGCACGGTCACCAGGCACACCTGGTTCAGGCAGCCGGCGTCGTAGGCCATCGTGTAGTCGAACGCGAGCCGGTCCACCGTCAGGCCGCCCGTGGAGCGGCGGGCGATCCGCGCCCGGGAGTGCTCCGGCCGGCCGCCGATCCGCATCGGCGTGTAGGCCGCCGACAGGAACGCCTCGGTCTCCGCCAGGTCCTGGCTGTCGAAGGACAGCGTCTCCACCATCACGCCTCCCGACACAGCGGCCGCAGGCCGCCGGGAAAGGGCGGCCCGGCGTCCACGCTACGTCTTCGGCGGGGGCGGGGGAAATCGGGCCGGGACGGGTCGGGCCGGGACGGCTCGGTCGCGTCCGGCCGGACGGGCGGGGGCTTCGGTCGAGTCGGTCGCGTCCGGCCTGTCGGCCCGGTCGGGCCCGGCCGGGCGGGCCGGGACGGGGCGGCGGACGGCGCGGGTCAGGCGTCCGGGGCGTCGGGCGGCGCCGCGCCGTCACCGTCCGGGCCGATCAGGATGAATCCGCCCGGGTGGTGCACGGCGGGCAGTCCGGCCCCGTGCAGCACCACGAGCAGGGCGGTGTCCAGGGCGGTGCGGATGCCGGGGATGCCGGCGCGCCTGCGTACGTCCGGGTCGGCCGCGTGGACGGCGATGGTCGGGCGGATCACCGGATCGGCGTGCCAGGACACGATCACGCCGTCGCCGTGCCGGAGCACGCGCAGCCCGCTGTCGCGGCCGTAGCCGGCCCGCACCAGAACCGCCCGGACCTCCTGGAGGAGATCCTGCGTCATCGTCCCTCCCGGCGGCCGCGCGGCCGGGATCGGGCAGGGCGGTGTGGCCGAACGAGCATGAGGACCCTTTCCGTGGCCGCTTTCCGCCGCAGGACGCCCGGTGCTCACCAAGCGCGACGGAAAGCGGCCTCTCGCATGACACCAGTCCCACCGGGACGAGCGCAGCACCGGAAACGAAGAGCAAGCCCCAGGACGCCGTTCGTTTTCCGGCCAGGGCCGGCCAGGGCGTCAGCGCAGCTGGCGCCGGACCAGGTCGTGGAACAGGCCGTCCGGGTCCGCGAGCAGCTCGGCCGGCGTGCCCTGCTGGACGACCCGGCCGTCCGCCATCGCGATCACCCGGTCCGCGCCCATCACCGTGGAGAGCCGGTGCGCGATCACGACCCGGGTGGCGCGCAGGGCGCGGGTGGACTCGATGACCACGCGCTGGGCCTCGTTGTCCAGGGCGCTGGTCGCCTCGTCCAGATAGAGGATCCTGGGCTTGCGGATGAGGGCCTGCGCGATCATCAGACGCTGGCGCTGGCCGCCGGAGACGGTGCCGCCGCCGTCGGACAGCATGGTGTGCAGGCCCATCGGCATCGCCTTCACGTCCTCGGCGAGCCCCGCGAGCGCCAGCGCCTCCCAGGCCTCCTCCAGCGTGTAGGCGCCCTCGCCGCGCAGACAGTCCAGGATCGAGCCGGTCAGCGGCCGGGCGTGTTGGAGCACGACGCCGCACTGGCGGCGCACCGCCGCCTGGTCGAGCGCGGCCAGGTCCTGGCCGTCGTACAGCACACTGCCCTCGGTGGGCCGGTCGAAGCCGATGAGCAGCCGCAGCAGCGTCGACTTCCCGCAGCCGCTCGCCCCGACGACCGCCACGAACTCCCCGGCCCGCACGCTCAGGTCGACGCCGTCGAGGACGAGCGGGCCGTCCTCGGTGTAGCGGTACGACAGCTGCCGGGCCTCGACCGCGCCGCTGAGGACGCCGGGGCGGGCGGCGCCGCCGGGCACCTCGGGCGCCGCCTTCAGGATCGGCTCGACCTGCTCGAAGACCGGCAGCACGGCGGCGACCGACAGCAGGGCGCCGGTCAGCTGGGTGACCGACGACAGCATCATCGTGAGCGCGGTCGAGAAGGTCAGGAACTCGGCGGCGGACAGCGTGCCGCGGGCCGGTCCGGCCAGCAGCGCGAACATCACCAGGGTGCACAGCGGCAGGCACACCGCGTTGAGGACGGCGAGCGTGTTCTGGATCCGGCCGGCCCGCTGCTGGAGCACCCGGGTGCGGGCGAACTCCCGCGCCCAGGCGGCGTAGGCGAAGCTCTCCGCGGCGGCGACGCGCAGCTTGGGCAGTCCGCGCAGGGTCTGGAAGGCCTGGTTGTCGAGCCGGTTGCCGAGCTCGACGAGCCGCCGCTGGTAGCGCAGCTGCCACAGGCCGAGACCGAGGAAGACCGTCGCGACGACGAGCAGCATGGCCAGCGCCACGAGCGCCAGCGGCACGCTGTGCACGAGCAGCAGCACCAGGTTGACGGTGCCGACCGCGCCCGCCTGGAGGCAGACGGGCGCGATGCCGGAGAGCGTGCGCCGGATGCTGCCGATGCCCAGGGCCGCGTTGGCCAGTTCGCCCGTCGAGCGGTCGGTGAAGAAGGTGGTCGGCAGCCGCAGCAGCCGGTCCCAGACGGCGGGCTGCAAGGTGGCCTCGATCCTGCCTTCCGTGCGCAGCAGGGCCACGTTCTGCAGCAGCATGAAGACGGCCGAGAGCACGGCGGCCGCCACGAGCGCCAGCGCCGTCCGCACGATCAGGCCGGTCTCGCCGGCGGGTACGTACGCGCCGAGGATCCGGCCGGTCGCCAAGGGCACCGTCGCGCCGAGGACCACCGACACGAGCCCGCCGACGATCAGGTCCCGCAGCTCCTGGCGGGTGCCGCGGACGCTGAACCGCACCAGCCGCAGCAGCCCGAGCCGGCCCTCGGGCAGCGGCCGGTAGAACATCACGCCCCGCGGTTCGAAGGACTCCGCGTTCCCGGCGTCGATCCGCTCCGGCCGGCCGCCGGGCCGGTCGACGGCCACGTAGCCGCCGCGCCGCCACAGCAGCGCCACCGGTGTGCCGTCCGCCTCGCGCCGGCCGACCAGCGGCCCGCAGTTCTCCCGCCACCAGCGCCCGCGCAGCCCGACCTCCCGGGTGCGCACCCGTGCGGCGAGCGCGATCCGCTCGACCGGGTCGAGCCGCTCGCCGGAGCCGCCGGCGCCCGCCTCCGCCGTCGCGACCGTCTCCGGCAGCGCGACGCGGGCGTCGGCGGCGACCAGCCGGCACACGGCGAGCGCGGTGTCCGCGCCGCCGCCACCGCGGCGGCCCGCCCGCCCGTCGGAACGGCCGAGGGCCGCGAGCAGCGCCCGGTCCGCCTCGCTGCCGGCCGCCCGGCCCGCCGCAAGACCGGCGGCCGTACGGTCCTCCTGCGCCCGCTCGCGCTGCTCGATCCAGTGGTCGAGGGCGTACAGGAGCCGGTGCTGCTGCTCGACCATGCCCTGCCACAGCGCGGCGTCCACGAGCAGGGTGCCGGCCGCCTCCGCCGCGTACACGGCGCCGTACGCGACGCTGCCGGGCGTGACCCGCATCCACACGATCTCGTCGTCCGCCACGGCGCCGGTGTCGCCGGTGCGGCCGTCGAGCGGCGCCTCGTACAGCACGCGCAGGCCGCGGCCGATGCCGAGCGCGAAGGCGTCCTCCAGCGGGCTGGTCGCCGGCGCGGCGGTGCCGTACCAGTCCTGGCCGCCCTGCCAGGTCGCGTCCCAGGAGCCGTAGCCGGACCCGGACTCCTGCCCGTAAGGCCCGTACGTCCCGGGGTCCTGGCCGTACCCGGCGTCCTGGCCGTAACCGGGCGCCGTGCCGTACTCGGGGCGGTGCAGCTCGCGCAGCTCGACCCGGCGCAGCAGGCACTCCGCGGTGGGCCGGCCGACCAGGGTGTGGTCCGGGCCCTCGGCGGGCCCGAGCAGCAGCGCGCCCGCCTCCACCCGGCCGAGGAAGTGCCAGGCGCCGGCGTGCGCCGCGTCGACCGCGAACAGGTCCAGCGCGCCGTGCACCACCAGCCACAGCACGTGCGGGCCCTCCAGGGACAGGCTGCGCAGGCCCGAGCAGTCGACGGGCGTGCCGAGCCCGCCCAGGGCGGCGAGGACCGGGTCCTGGACCTGGGCGACCGACGCGGGACCGGGTGTGACGGGGGACGGCGAGGTCACCTCAATGCTCCTTGACCAGTTCGGCGTACGGGCCGCCCGCGGCCACCAGGTGGGCGTGCCGCCCGCGTTCGACGACCGTGCCCCGGTCCAGGACGAGGATCTCGTCGCTGTCCCGCACGGTGCTCAGACGGTGCGCGATGACCACGCAGGCGCAGCCGCGGCGCCGCAGGTTGTCGATGACCTCCCGCTCCGTCACCGCGTCCAGGGCGCTCGTCACCTCGTCGAGCACCAGCACGCTCGGGTCGCGGACCAGGGCCCGGGCGAGTTCGAGCCGCTGGCGCTGGCCGCCGGAGAAGTTCCGGCCGTCCTGCTCGACCCGGCTGTGGATGCCGCCGGGGCGGCGGGAGACGACGTCGAGGACGGCGGCGTCCGCGAGCGCGGCGACCACGGCCTCGTCCGGCACGGACGGGTCCCACAGCGCCACGTTGTCGCGCACGGTGCCCTCGAAGAGGAACACGTCCTGGTCGACGAAGGCGACGGAGGCGGCGAGCGCGCCGCGCGGGATGTCCGCGAGCCGCATCCCGTCGATGCGGACGGTGCCCTCCCACGGCGCGTACAGGCCGGCGATCAGCCGGGAGACGGTCGACTTGCCGCTGCCGGAGCCGCCGACGAGCGCGACCTGCTGCCCGGGCCCGACCCTGAGCGAGAAGTCGGTGAGCAGGGCCGGGTCCAGCGGGCTGTAGCCGAAGGTGACGCCCTCCAGCTCCAGGTGGCCGGTGAGGCGGCGGGCGCCGCCCGCGGGCTCGCGCCGGGTGTGCACCGGGTCGACGGGGAAGTTCTCGACGTCCTTCAGCCGGGCGAGGTCGGCGGCGAAGTCCTGGATCCGGCCCGCGACCGAGCCGAGGCGGGCGATCGGCGCGGTGAAGCCGGCCACCAGCGTCTGGAAGGCGACGAGCAGACCGACCGTCAGATGGCCCTCCACCGCCCGCAGTCCGCCCACCATCAGGATCAGGGCGCTGTTGAACGCGGCCAGCGTGGGCGCGACGATCGCCAGCCACGCGCCGGGCACGCCGAGGCGCTGCTGCACGTCGAGGGTGACCGCGTGCTGTCCGGCCCAGCGGCGGAAGAAGCCGTCCTCGCCGCCGGTCGCCTTGATCGTCTCGATCAGCTGGAGCCCGCCGTACGAGGTGTTCGTCAGCCGGGCGCTCTCGGCGCGCAGCTTCTGCGCGCCGGTGGCCCGGACCCGGACCGTGATCCGCAGGGCCACCACGTTGAGCAGGGCCACGCCGACACCGACCACGGTGAGCTGCGGGTCGTAGCTCCACAGCAGCAGCGCGTACAGCAGTACCACGACCGCGTCGACGCCCGCCGCCGACAGGTCGCGGGCCAGCGTCTCGGCCACCGCGTCGTTGGACCGCAGCCGCTGCACCAGGTCGGCCGGGCTGCGCTGGGCGTAGAAGGAGACCGGCAGCCGCAGCAGGTGCCGCAGGAAGCGGGCGCCGCCCAGGGTCGAGGAGACGACCCGGCCGCGCAGCAGATTGGTCTGCTGGAGCGCGGTCAGCGCGGCCGTGAGCACCAGCGCGGTCGTCATCGCCGCGAACAGCACGCCGAGCAGCGACGACTGACCGCCGATGAGGAAGGTGTCGATGTAGGTACGGCTCAGCGCCGGCACCCACGCGCCGACCGCCACCAGCAGGGCGCTGGAGACGATCGCGGCCGCCATCGTGCCCGACGTGCCGCGCAGCCGGGCCGGCACGGCCCCGAGGACGCCCGGCCTGCGGCCGCCGCGGCGGAAGCCGGGGCCGGGCTCCAGGACGAGGACGATGCCGGTGAAGGCGGTGTCGAACTCGTCCATGGGCACGAACCGGCGTCCCTTGGCCGGGTCGTTGATCCACGCGCCGAGCCGCCCGAGGCGCCGGGTCATGCCCTCGTAGACGACGTAGTGGTTGAACTCCCAGAACAGCACCGCGGGCGCCGCGACCTCGGCGAGCGCCGCCAGGTCCATCTGCATGCCCGTGGCCTGGAGCCCGTAACCGCGCGCGGCCTTGAGCAGGTTGCTGGCGCGCGAGCCGTCGCGGGACACGCCGCAGGCGATCCGCAGCTCCTCCAGGGGCACGAAGCGGCCGAAGTGGCCGAGCACCATGGCGAGCGCCGCCGCGCCGCACTCCACCGCCTCCATCTGGAGCACGGTGGGCGTCCGGACGGTCCGTGGCCGGCGGCCCCGGGGCAGGGGAGCGGGACGGCGCCGGGGACGGGCGGTCTTCTTGCGGGAGTTCACGGGAGCAGCCAGTCGACGGGGCGTTGCGAGGAGAGGTGGACGGCGCCGGTGACCGGCGTTCCCGAGCCGGCGGCGCCGGCCCGGCCGCCGGGAGCTGCGTCGGCGGAGTCCAGGCCCACGAGCACCGCGACCGGGTCGCCCTGCCGGGTGAACGCGGCGGCGAGCCGGTCGTCGCCGAGGAATCCGGCGAGCTGCGAACGGGTCTGCGGCGCGCGGCCCACGGCGCGCACCCGGCCGTGCAGCACACCGCCTCGGTCGCCCGCGGCCGTGGGCAGGCTCAGGTCGACGCGGACGCCCGCGCGGATTGCGGCGGCGTCGCCGGACGGCATGTACAGGACGGCGAGCAGCGGGTCGTGCGCGGCGGTGGCGCGCTCGACGGTCGCCACGTCGGCGCCGGTCGCCACGACCATGCCGGTCCTGGCGTAGAGCGCGGTGAGCCGGCCGGCGGTGACGGCGCGGACGGGCCGGTCGCCGTTCTCGGTGCGGACGACGACGAGCGGCTGGCCGGCGGCGACCGTGCGGCCCTCGGCGACGAGGATCTCGGTGACCTGTCCGGCGACCGGGCTCTGCAGCAGATAGCGGCCCTCGGCGTGGATGAGGACCCCGGGCGCGCTCAGCTTGGACGTCACCGTGCCGGTGAACGCCCAGAAGCCGGCGGCGGCCATCACGAGGACGGTCACGGCGAGGACGAGCCGCCCCTGAGGGCGGGCGAAACGCACCGGCAGATCGAGTTCTTCGGGGGATTGCAGCTTGGAAAGAGCCTTTTGGCGAAACTGCATGGACTATTCCTTCGACTGCATTTCCGTCGCTGCGGCACAAAGGCGGGCCGGGGGGCGTGAACCCCGGGGCGGGAAAAGTCCCGGGCCCCGGGATTCACGGCACGGCTCGCTCAGAGACCGGCGAGACCGGTCACGACGCCGGCGTTCACCGACACGCCGGTGAGGCCCTGCGCCAGGCCGGGGACGCCGCCGGCGATGCCCTCGACGGCGTGGACGGTCTGCAGGGAACCGACGGTGCCGAGCAGGTTGGTGACGTCGCCGGTCACGGCGCCGGCGAGACCGCCGTTGACGCTGATGACACCGCCGGACACGGCGTCCAGGTCGGCGTCGTCGATCACACGGGTCTCGATGTCGTTACGCATGTGTGCGCACCTTTCGTCTCAGTGGGGGGAATCCATTGCCGCGGCGGGCCAGATCAAAGCACGCGAACGGGTGCCCGAGCCAATTCCGTTGACGGTTCCTCAGCGCCTTTCGTGGACCTCGGGCAACCGCTCGTGCAGCATGTTTCACGGAACGGCGACAGCTTCTTCGCAGGAACGGGTAACGGATTCACCGGGTGTGCGCCGCGGGCGGGACGAACCGTTCCGGAATCCGACACTCCGGACCGTCGGCTGTGCCGGTTCGGGGCGCGGCCGTGGAGGCCGGGTCCGCGTCACGTACACAATGTGCAGGTTCTCGGCAGTGTCGCGGATCGCTCACAACCATCCGGCGCGCTGTGCCTGCAGCGCCAGCTGGAACCGGTTCGCCGCGCCCAGACGGGCCATCAGGATCTGCAGCCGACGGAACAGCGTGCGGCGGCTGACGGCGAGTTCCCGGGCGATGACCTCGTCGCTCGCACCGCCCGCGAGCAGCCGCAGCAGACGCCGGTCGGCCGGCGCGAGCCCGGCCGGGCGGGCGGCGCGGCCGTGGAACGGCAGGGCGGCGCCCCACGACTGCTCGAAGAGCGCCACGAGCGCCGAGAGCAGCCCGCACGGCTGCACCACCAGCATCGTGTTCACCACGTCCGCCTCCCGGATCGACAACGACACCAGCGCGTAGGCGTCGTCGATGATCAGGAGCTTCACCGGCACCGACTCGAGCACCCGCGCCTGCTCACCCGCCTCGATGCACGGCTCGATGACCTCCGCCAGATGCCCCGGGTGCTCGAGCGACTCCCGCGCGTACACGACCCGCTGCCGCACCCCGCGCGCCAGCGTGGCCAGCGCGTCCTCGGTGGCCCCGGCCAGCGGCACGTACGGCGGCGACTCGAACTGCCGGATCTGCTCCCGGGCGCTCGCCCAGGCGTGCCGCATCCGCCGGCCGATCGCCTCGCCGGTCACCACCTCCACGAGACCGTCGTTGTACGAGGCCAGCCGCTGCCGCCGGAACTGCTCGAAGGCACCGCCCACCGCGATCCGGGACTCCTCCAGCTCCGCCGCCCGGTGCCGGGCGAGGATCTCCAGACCCGCCGCCGGCGGCACCGGCGCCACCACCTCGCCGTCCGCCTCCGCGGCACTGGCCAGACCCGCGTCGACCAGCTCCCCGTACGCCGCCGCCAGCTCCGCACCCGCCACCCCGGCCGCCGCCCCGACCACGCCCAGCGGCGCGGGCGCCCGCTCCAGCAGCGCCCCGTAGAGCCGGCCGGCCACCTCCGTGACGCCCAGGAGGCGCAACGCCTCGCCCAGTCTCGCCTCGCCCGATCGCGCCTTCGTCATGCGCCCATTGTCGTGCGCCGCCCGGCCCGGCGTGTCCGATCAGTGCCACTGGCACTCCTGGGCCCCGGACGCCCGCGGCGAGGACTACCGTCCGGAACCACAAGCTCACCCGACCACCCGGACGAAGGGGCACGACGTGGCCAAGGGCCGAAAGAACGGGCTGTACACCGAGATCTCCCAGGAGCTGTCCGCGCTGATGCGCACCGGCTGGGCGGACACCGAACGGCACGACCTCGTGCCCGACGAGCAGGCGCCCTACGCCGCCCGCCGCCGGGCCGCGCTCTCCGCGCGCTTCCCCGGCGAGCGCCTCGTGATCCCGTCGGGGAACCTCAAGGCCCGCTCCAACGACGACACCTACCCGTTCCGGCCCTACTCGGGCTACGTCCACATGACCGGCGACCAGGCCCGCGACGGCGCCCTCGTCCTCGAGCCCCGCCCGGACGGCGGCCACGACGCCTACTGTTACCAGCTGCCCCGCGACGGCCGGGACACCGACGAGTTCTGGCTCGGCTACACCGCCGAGCTGTGGATGGGCCGACGCCGCTCCCTCGCCGAGTCCGAGCGCGTCCTCGGCCTGCCCTGCCGCGACGTCCGCACCGCGGCCGCGGACCTCGCCGCCGGCACCACCGTGCCCACCCGCGTCGTCCGCGGCGTCGACCCGGCCCTCGAGGCCGCCGTCCGCACCGACGAGGAGCGCGACGCCGAACTGGAGGAGGCGCTCAGCGAACTGCGTCTGGTCAAGGACGCGTGGGAGATCGGCGAGATGCGCAAGGCCGTGGCCTCCACCGTGCGCGGCTTCACCGACGCGATCGCCGAGCTCTCCCGGGCCGTCGACACCTCCGAGCGCTGGATCGAGGGCACCTTCTTCCGCCGCGCCCGCCTGGAGGGCAACTCCGTCGGCTACGGCTCGATCTGCGCCGCCGGCGAGCACGCCACGATCATGCACTGGACCGACAACGACGGCCCCGTCCGCCCCGGCGAGCTGCTCCTCTTCGACGCCGGCGTGGAGACCACCACCCTCTACACCGCCGACGTCACCCGCACGCTTCCCATCAGCGGCACCTTCACCGACGTGCAGCGCACGATCTACGACGCCGTGTACGAGGCGCAGGAGGCCGGCATGGCCGCCGTGAAGCCGGGCGCCGCCTACCGCGACTTCCACGAGGCCGCCCAGCGCTCGCTCGCCGAGAAGCTCGTCGAGTGGGGCTTCGTCGAGGGCCCCGCCGAGCGCGCGTACGAGCTGGGCCTCCAGCGCCGCTTCACCATGGCCGGCACCGGCCACATGCTGGGCCTCGACGTCCACGACTGCGCGCAGGCCCGCAACGAGGAGTACGTCGACGGCGTCCTCGCGCCGGGCATGGTGCTCACCGTCGAGCCCGGCCTGTACTTCCAGCCCGACGACCTCACCGTGCCCGAGGAATGGCGCGGCATCGGCGTCCGCATCGAGGACGACCTCCTC
The DNA here is from genome assembly GCF_044544825.1 of Streptomyces sp. NPDC053493. Taxonomy (NCBI): domain Bacteria; kingdom Bacillati; phylum Actinomycetota; class Actinomycetes; order Kitasatosporales; family Streptomycetaceae; genus Streptomyces; species Streptomyces sp. NPDC053493. The sequence continues at coordinate 5,428 of NZ_JBITXS010000002.1, read as the reverse complement.
GTCACCGAGGACGGCCACGAGAACCTGTCGTCCCCCCTGCCCCGGTCCTCGGCCGAGGTCGAGGAGTGGATGGCCCGCGTCGCGGGCTGACCGAGCCCCGTACCGAGCCCCGAACCGCCGTTCGCGGCGCCGCGCCGAGGGGGGCGCGGCGCCGCGAATGGTCGCGTCCACGGGTTGGAGCTAATGTCGATACATAGGCCATAAGGTGCGCCGACGCTCCCGCGGTCAGGCGGTTTCGCAGCCTAGAGGTCCCGCGGTGGAGGGATGGAGGGCGCGCGGAAGGAGCCTGCCATGACCCTGACCCGTACAGTGCGCGCGGCGATCGCCGTCGCCGGAACGGCCGTCCTGTCCCTCGGCGTGGTCACCACCAGCGGAGTGGCCGACGCGGTCGGCGGCAAGGCCGCCGCCGACGAGGTGAAGATCGGACTGCTGCTGCCGGAGAGCAAGACCACGCGGTACGAGAAGTTCGACCGGCCCTACATCGAGGCCAAGATCAAGGAGCTGGCGCCCAACGCCCAGATCGACTACTACAACGCGGCCGAGAGCGCCACCACCCAGCAGCAGCAGGTCAACACCGCGCTCGCCAAGGGCGACAAGGTGCTCATCCTGGACGCCGTGGACGCCAAGTCCATCCAGTCCTCCGTCGACAAGGCCAACAAGGCGGGCGTCAAGGTCGTCGCCTACGACCGCCTGGCCCAGGGCCCGGTCGACGCCTACGTCTCCTACGACAACCACAAGGTCGGCGAGTTGCAGGGCAAGGCGCTCCTCGACGCGCTGGGCGACAAGGCGGGCAGCGGCGTCATCGTGATGCACAACGGATCGCCGACCGACCCCAACGCGGCCGAGTTCAAGGCCGGCGCCCACTCCGTCCTCGACGGCAAGGTGAAGATCGGCAAGGAGTACGACACTCCCAACTGGGACCCGAACAACGCCAACCAGCAGATGTCCGGCGCCATCAGCGCACTCGGCAAGGACAAGATCGTCGGCGTGTACTCGGCCAACGACGGCCTGGCGGCCGGCATCTCCACCGCCCTCAAGGCCGCCGGCATGAGCGTGCCGCTGACCGGTCAGGACGCCCAACTCGACGCCGTCCAGCGCATCCTGCAGGGCACCCAGACCATCACCGTGGAGAAGCCGTACAAGCCGGAGGCCGACATCGCCGCCACCATGGCCGTCGACCTCGCCCAGGGCAAGGCGCTCCCGAAGAACCTGATTCCCGTCACCGTCACCAGCGGCAGCGGCCAGAAGGTTCCGGCCACGCTGCTGACGCCGGTCGTGGTGAACAAGGACAACATCAAGGACACGGTCGTCAAGGACGGGCTGTACACGGTCCAGGAGATCTGCACACCCGCCTACGCCGATGCCTGCAAGAAGGCCGGACTGGAGTAACGGCCCGACAGGAAGGCCCGACGGGAACAACGGCCCCGGCCGCGTGGTCGGTTGGGGCCGGTCCCGGCCGGGCGGGGCCGGTGACGGCCTTGGTGGTCGCGGTGGTCTGAGTGGTCGGAGGCGGTCGCTGTGCCGGAAGCACCAGTGCTGACGCTGCGGGGGATCTCCAAACGGTTCGGCGCGGTCCAGGCCCTGTCGGGCTTCGACCTGGAGGTACGGGCCGGCGAGGTGGTCGCCCTCGTCGGCGACAACGGCGCCGGCAAGTCGACCGCCGTCAAGGCGATCGCGGGGGTGAACCCGCCCGACGAGGGCGTCATCGAATGGCAGGGACGGAAGGTCTCGATCCACCGGCCCCACGACGCCCAGAACCTCGGCATCGCCACCGTCTACCAGGACCTCGCCCTGTGCGACAACCTCGACGTGGTCGGCAACCTCTTCCTCGGGCGGGAACTGCGCCGCTTCGGCGTCCTCGACGAGGTCCGCATGGAACAGCGTTCGCGTGAACTGCTCGAGACGCTCTCCATCCGCATCCCGTCGGTCCGCATCCCCGTCGCCTCCCTCTCCGGCGGGCAGCGCCAGACCGTCGCGATCGCCCGGTCCCTCATCGGCGACCCCAAGGTGGTCCTGCTGGACGAGCCCACCGCCGCGCTGGGCGTCGAGCAGACCGCCGAGGTCCTCGACCTCGTCGAACGGCTCCGCGACCACGGCCTCGGCACCATCCTGATCAGCCACAACATGGTGGACGTGATGGCCGTCGCGGACCGCATCGCGGTGCTGCGCCTCGGCCGCAACAACGGCGTCTTCGACAAGCGCAGCACCACCACCGAGGAGATCATCTCCGCCATCACCGGCGCCAGCGACAGCGCCGTCACCCGCCGCCAGGCCCGCCAACGCGAGCGGCGCGAGGCGTTCGGCGAGGAGGAGCCATGAGACGCTCCGGGGAACCCGGCGGAACGGGCGGACGCCCGGGCCGCCCCGAGGACGCCACGAGCCAGGCGGCCGCGCCCCAGTCCGTGCCCGCGGTCGACAGCCGTCTGATCGTCCGTGAGCAGGGCTTCCGCGGTTACGTCGGCGAGTTCCGGCGCAAGCTGCGCAGCGGCGAACTGGGCTCCCTGCCCGTCGTCATCGCCGTCGTCATCATCTGGACGGTCTTCGGCAGCCTCGACAGCACCTTCCTCTCCGCCCAGAATCTCTCCGACCTCAGCCAGCAGATCGTCGGCACCGGCATGATCGCCGTCGGCATCGTCTTCGTGCTGCTGCTCGGCGAGATCGACCTGTCCGTCGGCTCCGTCAGCGGCCTGTGCGCGGCCATCTTCGCGGTGCTCAACGTCCTCAACGGCATGAACGAGTGGCTGGCGCTGCTCGTCGCCGTCGCCGGCGGAGCGGCGGTCGGCCTCATCCACGGCTTCTTCTTCGCCAAGGTCGGCGTGCCCGCCTTCGTCGTCACCCTGGCCGGCAACCTGGCCTGGAACGGACTCATGCTCCAGGTCCTCGGCAGCACCGGCACGGTCAACATCCCGAGCGAGAGCATCGTCTCCGAGCTCTACTCGACCATCTTCCACAGCCCTGCCACCGCCTACATCGTGGCGGCCGTCGGCGTCGGACTCTTCCTGCTGGCCTCGCTCCTGGACGCCAAGCGACGGCAGGCGGCCCGGGTGCCGTTCCGGCCCGTCGCCGAGATCGCGCTGCGCACGGCCGTGATCGCGGCCCTCGCGTTCGCCGCCGCCTACATCCTCAACCGCTACCAGGGCCTGCCGCTGGCGCTGCTGATCTTCCTGATCGTGCTGGTGGTGCTCGACTTCGTGCTGCGCCGCACCCGCTACGGGCGGCAGATCTTCGCGGTCGGCGGCAACATCGAGGGCGCCCGCAGGGCCGGCATCAGCGTGCCGTTCGTCCGGATGAGCGTCTTCACCATCGCCGGCACCATGGCCGCGGTCGGCGGCCTCTTCCTCGCCGGCCAGATCCAGTCCGCGAGCCAGACCTCCGGCGGCGGCAACCTCCTGATGAACGTCATCGCCGCGGCCGTCATCGGCGGCACCAGCCTCTTCGGCGGCCGGGGCTCGGTCTGGTCCGCGCTGCTCGGCGCCCTGGTGATCGGCTCCATCCAGTCGGGCATGAACATCATGGGCGTCAGCAACGCCATCCAGTTCATGATCACCGGTTCGGTGCTGCTGGCCGCCGTGGTCGTCGACTCGCTGTCCCGGCGCAGCCAGAAGGCCGCGGGACGCGCCTGACCCCCTCGAGAAGGCGCGCCCCGCAGCCCGTACGCCGGGAACGGACGGCTACGGCTGCTGGAAGCGCACCTCCGGGTGCTCCGGGCTCGGTCCCGCCAGCAACGGCTGCGGGACGCCCCGCAGCTGCTCGTCGAAGAACGCGGCGAGATACGCGCGGGTCACGGCCAGCGCCCGGTCGGCCGGGATGGGACCGGCCGGAAGCCCGAAGTGGCGCTGGAGCACCGGGGCGTCGCTGAAGGTGAAGTGGTCGGCGCCGGACACCGTCAGCCAGCGCTTCCAGCCGCCGAGCGCCCGCCAGGTGGTGTCCCACGTGGGGTCCTGGCCGCCCGGGCGGTGCATCTCGTCGTCCGTGCCCAGGAACAGGAACGGGCGCCCGCCGAGGCCGCCGGCCGGCAGCGTGTCCCAGAAGGCGCCGTCCATGTTCACCCCGGCGTCGATCCGCCGGTCGGCGACCATGGCGGTGGCGGCGCTCGCGCCGCCGATCGAGTGGCCGGCCATGCCGATCCGGGCCCGGTCGATCGTGCGCGCGTACGGCCAGGCGGCGTGCGGGCCGGTCAGCCGGTCCAGGACGAAGCGCACGTCCGCCGCCCGCGCGGCCGTCACGTCACTGCCCTTCACCCGGCCGTCCTCCAGCGCGGCGCAGGCCACACAGCTGAGGATCCGGCCGTCGGGCACGGCGGTGCCCGAGGTCTCGTAGGCGTGGTCGACGGAGGCGACGACATAGCCGCGCGAGGCGAGGTCCGTGGCGAGGTTCGTCAGGGTGAAGCGCGGCACGCCGAAGCCCGGCGACAGCAGGACCAGCGGATGCCGTCCGGGCGCGGGACGCGCGTCCGTCGTGCTGTACGTGCCCATGCCGGCCAGGGCACGCACCGAGGCCGGGTCGGTGACGCCGACGCCCTCGAGCAGCCTGCGGGCCTCCTCCTCGGTGGCGTACGGGGCGGGCCGGCCGTGCACGCGGCGGGCCGCCGGGTAGTGCACGGTCACCATGAGTTCCCGGCCGTCGGCCTCGGGCACCCACGGATCCTTGCGGGACCGGTCGACGAGATGGAGGACGGAGCTGCCCACGCCGAACTTGCCCGTCGGCGCGGGCAGTTCGGGGCCGCCCACGGGAACGGCGGGAGCGGCCGGAGCAGCGGGAGCGGAGAGCGCTCCGGTGACGGGAGACGGCGGCGTCGCGGCGGCCGCGGGCAGGGCGGTGGCCGGTAAGGCGACGGCACAGGCGAGGAGGGCGGCGGCGGCCGCCCGAATCGGTGTGATCATGCCTCAGGACGCTACGGCGGCCACGGCCCGGACCGCGTCAGACCACGGTCGGACCTCGGCGCGGGCCCGTGGCACCACAGGCGTACGACCCGTCGCTCACGTCTGCGGATGCGGTACGCGGCCGGGTCCGGGATCCTGGACGGGTCAGGGGGGCCACCTGAGGAGGGCCGCTATGTCCATGATGGACAAGCTCAAGCAGATGCTGAAGGGGCACGAGGACCAGGCGGGCCGCGGCGTCGACAAGGCCGGCGACTACGTCGACGACAGGACGCAGGGCAAGTACAGCCGCCACGTCGACACCGCCCAGGACCGGCTCAAGGACCAGATGGGCCGGCCGGACCAGACCAGGCCTCCGGAGGAGCCGCCCCAGCGGTGACGCGCGGCCCGGGACACCCGGCGGGGGGGGGGGGGGGGGGGGGGGGGGGGGGGGGGGGCGCCCGCCCCCCCCCCCCCGGCCGGGCGTGACGGTGATCGCGTCGACGTGACCGCGCTGGGCGTACGCCTTGCCGCGGGCGAGCCGGGCGGCGTCGAGGGCGGTGTCCTCC